>DATAXN010000042.1:0-143213 GCA_036273015.1 Bryobacteraceae bacterium
CGCTTTGCGAGGCTTCGACTCACCGGATTGCTCCGATGCTCGCTCGCGCAGCTACATGTTGAACGGGCAATTCACATGGTGGATTCCTTTCATTCCACAAGATTCGCCAGTCTCACTGGCACACCAAAGCCGCCAAGACGCCAAGTTTAAAAGACACTTCGAGTGTGGGTTGTGGCCATGCGGTGCTGGTTCGAGGTCAGGCCGCCTGTTTTTCGATGTCCGGCTCCTTTTCGGTTACTTCATGGGCCGTCTCTGTGATTTCATCCGGCTTCGCCGCGATCTCGGCCACCTGGTCCGCGATTTCATCGGGTTTTTTCCAGCCTTTGGGCGGTTTGAGGTAGCTCAGGAGCCGCCAGGCGTTGGGGTCTTTTGAATTTTGAAGAAACGAAGCTGGATCGAACCTATCTTCGTCGATGCGTTCCTGACGTTTCCTCACGGCCTGGAGCCGCTCGAATTCCTGCTGATATTTGAGAAGTTGGCGCGCGAGACGGGCTTCGTAGCGTCCCATGACGTCGATGAGGGGACCGTGTTGAGTCCAGGCTCTGGTTTGCGCGCCCATGACTTCGATGCGATCTTCGTTGTCGGAACCGCCGTGCTCGTTTGCGACGATGCCGAAGCTGAACATGTTGTTCTCGATCGCGGCCATCCTAAGTCAGCGCTGCGGAAGAGGATGGCGCGTTCTTTTAATTGACAGTCCGTATTGACAGTCCGCGTGTAAGAATCCTCCTCTGTCGCGCGACTATTCACAATAGGGTACCGGGAAGCCTGTGGATCGCCGCCAGCAAGGCGCATTGTACGAAGAGGCGAACAGCCTCTGCCGGCGACTCCCTGGCCGGCTTGCCCGAGCCTATGAGGCGGACCCCGACCGCCGGTCCGACCTGCTGCAGGAGATGCATGTCGAACTTTGGCGGAGTATGGCATCGTTCGACCATCGCTGTTCGCTTCGCACATGGGTGTATCGCGTCGTTCATAACGTCGGAGCGTCTCACGTAATTCGAAGCCGACGCGCGGCTGAACGCCTGGTCGCACTGGAGACGCTGGACGTCGAAATCGCGTCGGTCGATCCGCCCGGAACGCAGACTACACTTCCGCCACGCCGGCCGTCTGTAGAGGGTGAGAAGAGCGGAGACGTCCACAGATACTGCGATCCGGGCAATCAGGAATGTTAAGTCGGCTTCTCGTTGGAAGGTCAGTTCCTGGGCTCCTGGACTCGGACCAACCGCCCGGCCCATTCCGCCAGCACTTCCGCTCTCCAGACGACAACGCCGTTTTCGAACAGAAGCATCCGTACGGGATGGAGACCTGAGTTGTCGAGCACGACCGCCTCGTCGGCAAGTCTCAGAGCTTCAGGAGCGTGCATCAGGCTCCGGGCGTATCGGCGGCGAATATCAACGTCGGGAATATCGTGCCCTCCCCTCGAAACCCGAAGGCGAACACGCTCAATGTGCAGTTCGGGGTCTTTCAACGCAACATAAACGAGGACAATCCTGTACCCCGCTTTCCTGGCCTCTTTCATGATCGCTATTGCCCCATGGCCAGCAAGAGTTGTCTCCAGGGTGAAACTCACGCCGCCAGCGAGTAGTGTCCTGCAGCGAAGGATCGACCACCGGGCTGCCGGAATTGCAGCACGCGCCGGCCGAACCGGGTCAATACTTCGGGCTATCATGTCCGGATCGATCAGATTCGAGTTGCCTTCGAACCAAATGGACGAAGTCAAAGTGCTCTTGCCCGAGCCATTCGGCCCAGCAACAACGGATAATGTGGGAGGCATCACCCGTCGATGGCGGGGAGCTCACGCAGAATACTGATGTGGGAGTCGCGAGGAGTTTCGGCTTGCAGCCGGACTTCGAAACGCCGACCGTTAGGCAACTCTTCGACGTACCGATTGAGATCGTCGATATAAACGACCACTTTGCCTGCAGTCAGGGCGTCAATCCGGGCTCGGAGACCTGCCTGGGCAGCTGCCCGAGCAAAATCATCGCCGAGAATATTGACGGTCGCCGCCATTTTCACTCCCGTCTTATCTTACCGCTGGCCGATTAAGCGGTCGCGATCAGCCGCGTTGCGAGCGGTATCCCGGATTCATGGTGATTGCTCCCCAACAAGTCGGCTTCTCGCCGGTAATTGTCGGCAAGTCCCGTTACCGGACATGAGCCGTCCTCACTGTGTTGCCCGCCGAGCGCGGCCCGCTCGTGGACGCCGTGGACTGCTCCGAATATACTTGGTTCCGCGGCAGCTCCATGAAGTCCAAAAGCATGAAACGCAAAAGCACGAGTACCGGCGAGCTTAGCTCGCCCCCACCACAGGCTGAAGCCTGTGCTACCAGCCCAAGCGCGCGGCGGGCGAAGACATCACGACAGGCATGGCTTGCCTTGTTGCCGGCGCTAGGGCTCGCGGCCCTGAGCCCCGGCGCGCAGACGTTTCATCTGCAGGAGGCCGGCATCGCCGATATCCAGCGCGCCATCCTCGCGAAACAGATTACGAGCACGGGTATTGTCGAGCTGTACCTGAAACGAATCAAAGCCTACAACAATGCGTGCGTCAACGAGTCGGCCGGAATCCTCGGCCCGATCACGACGATTCCGCACGCGAAGCAGATCAATGCGCTGTCGACGCTGAACCTGCGTCCGGCGGCGCGCGCGAAATGGGGCTTCGACGAACGCAAGGCGCGCAGCCTGACGGACAGCACAGATAATGACCCGAAGATGCCGGATGCGCTCGAAGCTGCCGCCGCGCAGGACCGCTATTTCCGGCGGAACGGCAAGCTGATCGGTCCGCTGCACGGCGTCGTGATGGCGATCAAGGACCAGTACGACACGTTCGATATGCGGACGACCGCGGGCGGCGATGTGGACTATGCGAACGACCGTCCGCCGGAGGACGCCACGTTCGTCAAGCGGCTGCGCGACGCCGGGGCGATCATTGTGGCCAAGGCGAATCTGGCGGAGTATGCGGTCGACGGCGCACGGAGCTCGTTCGGCGGAACATTCTGCAATCCGTACGACACGGAGCGCGAACCGGGGATGTCGAGCGCCGGCTCGGCGTCATCGGTGGCGGCGAATCTGGTGACGTGCGCGATCGGCGAGGAGACGGTGGTGTCGATCCGATGGCCGGCTTCCGTGAACAGCCTTGTGGGGCTGGCGCCGACGGAGGAACTGGTGAGCCGCAAGGGAATGATGGGCGCGGGACTGAGCATGCGGACCGGTCCGATCTGCCGCAATGTGCGGGACGCGGCGAAGATACTCGACGTAATCGCCGGGTATGACCCGAAGGATCCGCAGACTGTCTTCAGTAACGGACGCAAGCCGGCGAAGCCGTATGCCGGTTTCGCGGCGACGCGGCTGGACGGAGTCCGGATCGGCGTGATTCGCGAATACATGTCAAAGAAGCTGTTCTCGAAGGCGGACGAGGAAAGCATCGATATCGTCGAACGCGCAATTGCGGATGTGCGCAAGCTGGGGGCGACGGTGATCGATCCGGGTCCGGAGGGGGCTTTGTTTCAGGGCTGCATCGCGCGCTATGCGCCAGAGCTTTTGAACAGCGCGCTGGCGCGACAGTACCGGAAACTGTTTCCGGCCGACAAACCGCCGGACCTCATCACCTCGCTTCTCGATATGCGCTTCGATCCCGCGCAGGCGCCGGCAGGTCTCACGCTGCGCAGCCTCAACTCGCCGGGAGTGGCGGGCGAGGGCAAATACGAAATGGACGTGTATCTGCGGGAGCGCGGCGACGCGAACGTCAAAACGGGCGCGGACCTGATCACGAAGGCGCGGTTTTACAACGATCCGAACTTTCCGGATCGCAGGCAGGCGAGGGAAGCGGCGGAGCGGGCGACCACGCTCGATACTTCCGCGCGGCTGCAGACGCGGTTCGCTTATCGGAACATGCTGCTGCAGTGCATGCAGGAGCAGAAGCTCGATGCGCTGATGTCGCCGATGTCGACGGTTCCGCCGCGCAAGCTGACGTCGCCGCGCGAGCCGAACGTGAATGGGCGGCCTCCGATCGGGTGGTCGTTTATCGGGCAGCAGGGATTTCCGGCGATTACCGTGCCCGCGGGATTTACGACGCAGGTTTGGGATCGGGTGCGGGACGGGAACGGGACGCGGCTGGCCGATCCGGTGGCGGCTGCGCTGCCGGTGGGGGTCGACTTCCTCGCGCGTCCGTTCGATGAAGGGTTGCTGGTGCGGATTGCTTCGGCGTATGAGGCGGCGACCAAACACAGGAGACCGCCACCGGAGTTTGGGCCGCTGGCGGGTGAACCGTAGAAAAGCACCGGCGACAAGATCGCCGGTGGTACAAATGCTTCGCGGGCGTCGGCACTGTTCACCATCATCCGCCAGCCGGAGCGTATACGTGCCATGCTCGTAGGCGAGGTCGCCGGGTACATCGTGCGTATTACGGCGTCCTTCGCAAAAACGTCCACGAATCCAAGGTCTCCCGCATTAATTCGTTTTTCCGTTTCGGCGAGCAATTGCCGGATCGGGAGAAATTATCTCATGCACGGACGGCGTGGGTGGCGCGGTTTACGCGCCGAAGAAGTAGCTACCGCGCGTCATTATCCTGCTGCTCGCGCATCCGTTGTTCGACCATCAGGGCATCGACTTTCGGCAGCGCACGCTCGCGGGCGCGTTTGGCGCAGAAGAACGTCCAGACAATCGTGACCACCGTCAGCCCCCCGAGCAAGACGGGCGAAAGCACGAGCACCCACGCGACCGGCAGCCGGAAAATGAACACCAGGTGAATGGCAAATTCGCCCACAAATACGACACCCCAAACCGAAGTAATCAGGCGGCTGGTGAACCGCACCTCGGGCAGCGCCCAACTGATCCGATAGCGGCGGCGCTTCAGGGAATCGCCACTGGCGAGGAAGTGCGCGCCGATATAAAACATTAAAGGGCGAGGCAGCAAAAGCGATCCCAGGCAAGCCACTCCGAAAGCCCCGGTGAACAGCGATTCACGCACCAGCAGAAGGCGCGGACTGCCGCCGAAAAGAACGGCAATTGCGTTCGCCGCGATGGCGAGCAGCACGATTAAAGAAATCGGATCGAGTTTCCGGCGTTTCGCGAGTTCGAAGACGCTCCTGCCCAGAGGAAACGTGGTTGCGATGGCAAGGGCCGTAAACTCCGAGGGCGAGATGAAGCGCTTCGAAAGGCGGTAGAGCAGCACCGGGACGATCGCGTTCAGCGCGATATCGAGGAGAAAAACGCGAAAGGCTTTACGAACAGGATCGGAGGGCGCGATTCCGTTATTCTAACGAGGTGAGCTGGATTGCCGCTGCCGCGCTGCTTTCTCTGATTGCCCAGGCGCCGACGCCCGATTGGCAGGCCGCCGCGGGAGGCAACTTTGCGTTCGATGTGGCGTCCGTGAAGAAGCAGCCGCCCGGCTCCTTCCGGCCACCCCTCTTCCCGCTCGATGCAGGCGATTCCTTCACTGCCACGGGGGGACGGTTTTACGCCGACTTTCCGGTAACCACCTACATCACATTTGCCTACAAGCTGATGCTGACGCCGGAGCAGCGCCAGTCCATCCTGGCCGGTCTGCCGAAGTGGGTTTCCAGCGACGTTTTCGAGATTGAGGCGAAAGCGCCGATGTCGAATCCAACCAAAGACCAGCTGCGACTGATGATGCAGTCACTGCTGGCCGATCGCTTTCATCTGGAGATACATTTCGAGACACGCGAGATGCCTGTCTACGCGCTGGTCGTGGCCACGCCGGGAAAGCTCGGGCCGAAGCTGCGTCCACATGAAGAGGGACGTTCCTGCGACACACCCGCGCCCGACTTGTTTCCGGGCCGTTGCCGCAATCTCGCATTGATGCTGCGCCCCGATAATACCCGCATCGGAGGAGCGCGCGATGTGCCGATGGATTATCTTGCGCAGGGCATTCCGACGCTGACCCCTCTCGGCCGCCCGGTGGTGGATCAGACAGGTCTCAGCGGCAAGTTCGATTTCACGATCGAGTGGCTGCCGACCGGCCCCGCACCAGCGCCTGACAGCGACGCGCCGTCGTTCGCGGAAGCCCTGCGGGAACAACTCGGGCTCAAACTCGAGTCCACGAAGGCGCCGGTGCGGACCCCAGTTATCGATCGCGTCGAAAGTCCATCGGAGAACTGAGCATGCGGGAATCACTTCCCGCACCCAGCTGAATCAAACGTTCATGATCTCGAAGCAGCGCTCCAGGCTCTTCACCGAATCGTTACCCTTGGCAGGTCGCCACTCGTGGGCCACAAATCCGGTGTATCCGGTATCGGCGATCGCGCCGGCGATGAAGTGGAAGTTGAGTTCCTGTTTGTCGTCGATTTCCTGGCGGCTGGGCACCCCCGCGACATGGATGTGGCAGATGCGGTCAATGTTATCGCGCAGCGTGCGCGTAATGTCGCCATCCATGATCTGAGCGTGGTAGATGTCGTACAAAATTTTCACGCGAGGGGAATTGACGCGCTTACACACATCAAGACCCCATGCCGTATGGTTAAAGGCCTGATCGGTACGCTGGTCCTTGGCGACTTTGGAGTTCGTGATTTCCATGCAGACGTTGACGTTCTTCTGCTCGGCGTAGCCCTTCACGCGGCTCAGTATCGCGACTGCGTTATCGGCGGCTTCTTCGCGGGACATACCCCGCAACTCGCCGGGAATCGCAATGAGAACGGAGCATCCCACGCTTGCGCACGTGTCGATCCCGGCATGAGTGGCGGCTTCAATCTTGTCGTGGAGTTCCTTGCGGATCAACCCGTTTTGGAAGCTGGTTCCCGTGCCGGTCATCATGGCGGGCGACAAGCCATTTTGCTTCAGGATCGGCATTTGCTGCACGGTGGGGAGATCGACGCCCTTGAAGCCAATGCGCGCGAGAATTTTGCATCTCTCCTCGAACGAGGCCGTCGAGCCGGTCCAGACAGAAGCCATCACGCTTTGCTTAAGGCGTCCACGGGAGGTTGCCGGCGTTTGCGCGGAGAGGCTGGGGGCAGTCCCTGTAAGCGCTGTCCCTGTAATCAGCGGCACAGCGACGCCCGTCAGGCCCGTTAAGAATGTTCTTCGTTCCATCGGCGCAAATATATCATGCCGAGAGGGAAACCAAACTCCGGCAGGCTGCTGGTGAGCTGTTTCGGCAACAGACTAACCATGCCGCAAAACCGCACACGCCGGGCAGAAGCCTGGCGGCAGCCTGGAAAGGCCGCCCCACAATTCACATCACGCTTAGAATTCCAGCCGCCGCAGCAGCAACCGAATCCGACGGGCGGTTTCATTCACGGGTGAGAAGGCGTTTATTCCAACAGAAGCTACCGGGGGAGGCGGCGAATACATCGACGAATTCAGCCACGCGACCGGCAGTCATTTCGTCTTCCCCGCACTTCCCCGCCGGGGATGCCCCACGGCCTTTGCGACAGCGCTGGCGCAGATCTGCAGCACCGATTCCACGGCGGTCACAGCCTCCGCGTTGCCGCTCTCCAGCACTTCATCGAGAAGGCGATGCAGATCGTCGCCGAGATCCCGCTCACCCGGATTCCGCGGCAACCGCACCTTACCGCCGGGCGCAAAAACCTGACGTACTTCAAACTGCCGCCCATCCAGCGCGATCGCATAATCAGGCAGCATTTTCCGCGCCGCCAGCGACTTCAGTTTTTCCAGCGCGCCATCGCTCAACCGCGCGCCGGCTTCGTATGCCCGCACCGACCCGACCGAAATTCCCAGTTCCGACGCGAACGCCTGTTGGCTCATACGCAGCGTCTTCCTCAACCTGCGGACTACATTTGAATCCACTATATTTTCCAAGGATGTATTGACTCTCATCTGTACTAGCGTTATACTAGCGCTAGTATTTTGTCTGGATCAGACCACAACTCGCACGATACCGCAAAGACCTTCGGTTTCCGAAAATGGGTCTGGTCCCGCTCAAACCGGGGTGTCTTTCAATGGATCGCCAGCCGGCAAAGTCCGCCGGTAACCGCGGATTACGTGCGAAAGGTTTTCTGGGAACAGCGGCAATCGGTGACGATTCGGCGCGCCCTGCGGCGCGCCGGCGCCCCAATGGGAACGGTCGGAGGGCGGCAGTTCGGAGAACAGCAGTGACGAAGCCGAAATCCGACCGCCGGACCATTTTGATCCTTGTCCTGTTGTTTATCCTGCTCGTTGCCATCGCCGTCGTGAGCGCGGTGCTGCCGATGATCCGCGGGCAGTGAGGGAATTCTAAAATTCCAGCCGCAGCAGCATCTGAATCCGGCGCGCGGTCTCATTGACCGGCGAAACAGCCGGGAATCCGGAAGCCGTGCCCTGCCGGCCGTAAGTGGCCAGACCGAAGGTCGGCGAACCCAGCAGGCTGTCCGGATTGTTGAGATTGGCATGATTCAGGATGTTGAACGCATCCGCCCGGATGGTGAGACGGGTCCCTTCACGCAGATGGGGCACATTGAAGGAACGGGCCAGCGAAAGATCCACATTGTAAAGCCCCGGTCCTTCGAAAGCGTTTCGCCCGGTGTTGCCAACAATACTTGCACTCGACGGCTGTGCGAAGGCGGCCGGGTTGAGCAAATAGACTCCGCCCGGCGCGGACACCGGGTTCGGGAGGAACGCGGCCGCCGGATTGATCACGTCGGCACGCTGATTCACAATCTCACCGCTGCCGAAAACCGGGGCCTGCGTGGTAATGCTTTGGACGGTATACGGAAAGCCGGTGCGGAACGCAGCCATCCACGACACCTGCCAACCGCGCGTCAGGAGCCGCCGTGCGTCCGACTGCCAGATCCCGAGGAGAAACAGGTTCTGCCGTTGATCGAAGTCCGAATTTCCCCTGTCCGCGCTGCTGTTGAATTGCTGGGCGAAAGAGGATTTCAGCGCCGTCGAGCCGGCATTGTTGATTGTTGTGAAGTCGAGATCGAAGAAGTCGCCGATAAGTGGATCGCTCTGATTATCGATTGCGTGGCTCCAGGTGTATGTCGCCTGAAACATGAGCGTACGCCAGCGGTACTTTGCGATCGCGCTGAGGGCGGTGTAGTCGGAGTTGCCCTGGGAGCTTCGCCACGCCACATCGGGCAACGATTCGTTGGGACGCCCATCACCAAACGTGGTGGTGAACTGCCGGTTGACGATATCGGTCGTGATGAGACGACGGCCCAGTGCGCCGGTACTATTGACCTCCAGCGTAAAGTTGTCGCCAATCGACTGCTGCACTCCCAGAAAAAAGTCCTGCGCGTAGCCGTTACGCAGGTTCGGATCGATGAGCGTAAGGGACGGAAAATCGGAGGTCGGCGACTGGTTGGCATAGGAAGGCAGAACGGATGCAATGGGCGCCAGATAGTTCGTGTTGCCGGAAACGGTGTACAAGGGGAGCACGATGTTGTTGTCACGAACGTTCTGCCAAAGGTTGTCGAAGGGGGAGTCGTAGAAAATACCGTAGCCGCCGCGCAGGACGGTTTTGCTCTTGCCGAACGGGTCCCAGGAAAATCCGAAGCGTCCCGCCCAGTCTCCGTTGTCGACGCCGAAAATCTGTTCGCTTCCGGAAGTTGGCTGAACCAGGGTTGCCGAAGCCAATCGGGCATTGAAGTCAGAGCCTGTCCCCAACTGCAGCAGGGCATCCTTCGTTGCGCCGGTATTTCGCGGGGCGCCGAAGTTGTCATAGCGAATTCCATAGTTCAGCGTCAGGCGGGACATCAGCCGGAAGCTGTCCTGCACAAAGAAATACGTCTGAGGGTAGTAATAACTGCGATTGAAATCGGGCTGGGTAAGTGCGCCGGACGGAGTCAGACTCGGCTGTTCGACGGATGTCCGGAAGTACTGGGGGATGCCGAAGGCGAAGTTAACAACGCCGGGGAAGATATACTCGCCGTCCTGTCCCGCGGTCAGATAGCCGTCGTTATAGCGAAAAAGGACGCCGACTCCGGCCGTGACGATGTGCTTGTTCCTCGTCCAGATCATGCTGTAAATGCTCTGCAGAGTGCGGTTGTGATTCTTGTACGCATAGAATGCGGGGCTGCCGGGCAAAAGCGTGCCGTCCCCGGACACCAGCGTCGGAATTTCCGGATGGGCTCGATTCCAATAGAGGTCGTCGTCGTTATAGTTGACCTTCAGCTCACTGGTAACTCGCGGCGTCCAGGTGTGCATCCAGTTACCGGCAATGCCCGTGGTGTTTTGCTTCAATCCCGAAATAAAGGCCGTGTAGGGACTCCAGATGAAATCGGGCTCCGAGAGCCGCTGGATGGCGAGCCTTGCCATCAGGCGGTCGCGGCCACCGTTCATCGTGTAATCGCCTCTTTCGAGCGCAATAAGCCGATCCACAACGACGGGTTGGGCCACAGTGTAGTTGCCGGTGACACTCTGCGTATCGATCACGGGTCCGGGAAACTCCGTAAGCAACTGGCGGGCAAGATTGGTGCTCGACAGATTGAACGCGGAGATAAAGTTAGCGGACGGCAGGATGTAGGTCTGCGGATTCTGGTTGCTGTGACTGATCAATTGCTCCAATGCGCTGGAGAAGAACAGCCGGTTCTTCAGAATCGGACCTCCCACCTGATAGCCGAACTGCTGCTCTTTATCGGGGAGCCGTCCGAAGCCGGAGAGATTGTCGGAGAAATCGGCGGCGTTCAGCACTGTGTTCATCAGGTAGTCATATGCGACGCCGTGAAACGCATTGCCACCGGCTTTGGTGACTGCGTTGGCCACAAATCCGGCGGTCTGTCCGTATTCCGCAGAGTAATTGTTCGTCGAAATGCGATACTCCTGCACGGCTTCCGGCGCGACCGGGCTGAGCGGCCCGGTGACGAGGTAGTTGTTGTTCTCAACGCCGTCGAGCAGGTAGTTCGACGAGGACGGCCGCGCGCCGGCAACACTCACGCCGATGCCACGCGCGGTGCCGTTGTCCGCAGTGACGCCGGGCAGGCTGATCAGCATCGTATAGACATCGCGGCCCTGCAGCGGAAGATCTTCGATCTGCGCCGGATCGATTACATATGAAACCGAAGTATCCAGCGCGCTCCGCGTTCCCTGCTGGCCTTCAAATGAGCCGGAACGGCTGGTATCGACGTCCGGTCCGTAAAAGGTGACTATTGTTTTGCTGCCCGGAAGGAAGACGCTCCGAAACTGTCCCGCTTCCCAGACATCGCTCAAGGGCCGGAGCCGGAAGTCGATCTGGATGCGGCCCGCGACCGGCAGATCCAACTGTTCCAATTGCTGTGCCTGATAACGATCGGCGGTAGTGCGGATGCTGTACGTCCCGGCTGAAAGCAGCGGCAGGAAGTAATTGCCGCCGGCATCGCTCCGGATCGTGCCGCTCGCCGCGAGCGTCGCGCTCGTATAGGTTACCGTCGCGTTGGCGAGAGGCTGACCGGTAACCGAATCGACGATACTGCCTGAGATCAGTCCCTGGGTCGTTTGCCCCGGCAACGAAGCAATGGCGAGGACGCCGCACACAGTGAGCCGGACGAAAAACCCGAGCGGTTTCAATATCCAACCTTTCAATATCCAATCAGTGTAGCGGGGGGCTGAAATATTTCGTTTCCGGACGGGATCAGCTCCGATTGATCGGCTCCGACAGGTCGGCTTCGACAGATCAGCCCTGATCGTGCAGATTGTGGTGGATGGCGTAGAGAGCGAGTTCCAGACGGTCCGAAACGCCCAGCTTGTCGAAGATGTTGTGCAGATGGTTTTTCACCGTTTGCTCGCTGATGAACATCCGCTCCGCCATCTCCTTGTTCTTGAAGCCCTGTGCGACGAGAATCACGATCTCACGCTCACGCGCGCTCAATGCCCCGCCCTGCTCCCGGAGACCGAGCCGGGCCCCGGCATTCGCACTGCCCGCGCCCTTCTTGGCCAAGCGGCGAATGACCTCGGCAGTAGTGGTTCGGTCCAGCCAGAACTCGCCGGCGTGGACCTTGCGGATGCTCTTGACCAGGAGTTCGGTGGAGGTTTGCTTGGGAACAATTCCGCAGCAGCCCTGCCTGACCGCGTCCAGAAAGTCCTCTTTGGCGTCGTCGCTTACGAGCAGAATGACACGTGTGGGGAGCTTGAACTCCTGAATCGCTGCGAAAACCTTGTGGCTGTTGACCGAATTTGCCGACCAACCAATTAACGCGATGTCGGGGCGGAGCCTGCGAATGGCGTCAACGGCAGCCACAGCCGTGTCCGAGCAGGCGGTTACTTCCATTCCGACCTGTGTACTCAATAACTTGGCAATGCCATCCCGGAAGAGATTCTGGTCGTCGGCGATGAGGACACGGATAGCGTCCGTGGTGCTCACATCGTTCGGCGTTCCCACTACTTCCGTCAAAATCGGCACCGCCATCCCGTTGACCTCATCCCCAGTATTCTTCATGACAATTTTAGGGTTCTAGTACTACGAAGTCAATATCAACTGTTGAAAACACTTGCATTAGAGAAAAAGTGTATTCATTCTGCAATGCGGCCCGGCATTTGGATAAAGTTGAGAGGGTAAAAAGTCGTCGTCCGTCGTACGGGGTGTATGAAACAGGATTTGGCGGAAGTTGAATATCAGCGTTTTTGGAAGGCGCTCCAGCAACTGGGGCTGAACGCCTATGAGGCGCGGTCGTATCTGGTGCTGCTCGGGCACTCCCGGTTCAAGGCGCTGGAGTTGGCGCCGCGCGCCCGCGTTCCCCGCCAGAAGATTTACGAGGTCCTGGACAGCCTGGTGGAAAAGGGCTTTGCCCGCGTGATCCAGGAACGGACCAAGCTTTTCTCCGCGGTCGAGCCGAATCTGGCGATTCCCGCCTATCTGACGCGGGCGAGACAGTTCGCCGAACAGGAACTGACCGATCAGGCGCGGTCGGCCAACAATCTGATGGACGACCTGAATGAGCTGTACTCCGAGGGCAAGGGCGGCCGCGGGACGCTGGATTTCCTGAGGATCGTAGCCGAGCCGGCCCAGACGGCGTCCGAATACCGGCGCATGCTGGCGGAAGTCAAAGCGGAGTACCTGGAGTTTTCGCGCCCTCCGTACGCGGTGGATCCCCTGGATGAAATGCTGGTGAAACAGGCCTGCGCAAATGGCGTGTTATGCCGCCTGCTCATCGAGACCGGCACGCTGGACGAACACCACCGGCAAAGGCTGGCAGAGTATGCGGCTGCGGGAGTGGAAATTCGTCAGGCGGCATCCCTGCCGCTCAAACTGGCTCTTTTCGACGACAGAAGCGGCCTGATTGCGCTCCTCGACCCGGTGATCAGCAGGCCTACCTGGACGTCGCTTGTATTCGACCATTCCGGGTTGGGCGAAGCCATGAAGCACTTGTTTGAAGACCGCTGGCAGCGCGCAACGGAGTTCGGCGAACAGGCGGCTACGGCGGCGGATTAGTCAGCTGTTTTGGCGATAGAGTAACCTGCCGGAAGACCGCACACGCCGGGCAGAAGCCCGGCGGCAGCCTGGAAAGGCCGCCCCACATTGAACGCGGTTAGCGCCGCTCGTCGACTCGCTCACGGCGCTTCTGAGTCAGGATTTCACGAACGGCGTAGATACGCCGGTTCTGTGTTTCGAAGTAGGTCCGGATGACCAGTTCGCCGATCAGCCCAGTCGAAAACATCATCAGGCCAGCCAGCAGCAGGAGGGCCCCCGCCAGCATCAGCGGTCCGTGCGCCCGGATCAGATCGAGCCGCCAGGTGAACAGCTTGACGATCAGGCAATATCCCAAAAGGGCTGAACCAGAGGCAGTGCCTGCCAGACCGATCGCGCCGAAGAAGTGCATCGGACGGGTGAAATATTTCAGCAGGAATCGGATGGTCAGAATGTCAATCAGCACGCGGAATGTGCGGCTCAGGCCGTAGTGCGAGGCGCCCGAAATCCGCGGCGTGTTCTGAATCGGAACCTCCGCCACCCGCGCGCCATAGATGCTGGCAAGCGCCGGGATGAAGCGATGCAGATCGCCATACAGGTGCACATCCTTCAGGACTTCCGCGCGGTATGCCTTGAAGGTGGTCCCAAAGTCCCGCAGGTCAATGCCGGAAGCTTTGGACATCATCCAGTTGGCAATTCGGGAGGGAATACGACGGGTGAGGGCATTGTCGACGCGCTCTTTGCGCCAGCCGCTCGCGATGTCATAGCCTTCGTCGATCTTGCTGAGCAGCGCCGGAATATCCTCGGGCGCGTGCTGCATGTCGCCATCCATGGCGATGATCACCTTACCCCGCGCTTCATGAAAACCCGCGGAGAGCGCGGCGGTCTGGCCGAAATTCCGGCGCAAACGGACCACCTTGAGATGCGGGTCGGTTTCGACGAGATTGGAAAGCAGCTCAAAGCTGCGATCCGTGGAGGCGTCGTCGATAAACAGAATCTCGTAAGGCCTGCGGATCGAGAACAGCACTGACGTCAGCCGGTCATAGAGTGGAAGAATAGAGTCTTCCTCGTTATGGATCGGGACGACAATAGACAGCATCGCCAAACCCCTATTTTACTCCCTTCCAAACCCGCATTGATTTTTCGGCTTTGCCGCTGCCATTTTCATTTCCGGGCGACTGAAAGCGTTTATTTTCCGCCGGGTAAGGCAGGCAATATTCTGCGCGGCGCCTTGGGAACGATTTTGCGCTTTGAGGACCTGGCCAGCGCGGAAGCGGCACGCCCGAGTGGCTTGGCCGATCCTCCGAAACCTTTCGTGTTTCGCGCGGCGCATCTGGACGGCAAGCGCTTTGCACCCGATCAGATTTTTTCTCTCGACGTGAATATTTTCGACCTGCGCGGGCCCTTGTTCGGGATTCTCACGCGGGCTTTTTCAGAATGGGCCCGAACCGGTTTGGGACCGCGCCGAGGTACGGTAGATCTGGTCAACTCGACCGAGGAAGACATTACTGTCGATCTCGAAAGCGGGCAGAAAGTATCGAAATGCTCGTTGTTATTTCATACGCCGACTGAGTTGAAGGGCAATCCCTCACGTGGAGAGATGCCGTTCGGCGTTCTATTTGCGCGGGTGAGAGACCGCGTGGCCACGTTAGCCAACCTCTATGGGGAGGGTCCGCTGCAGGTCGATTTTCAGGGGTTGTCGGGGCGCGCCGACCTTGTGCGCACCATCCGCTCAGAGCTGCGATACCAGGACGTGCAGCGGCAAAGCTCGCGCACGGGAGTGGTGCATGGTATCGGGGGCGTCACAGGCCGCGTGGATTACGAAGGAGACCTGACCGAATTTGTTCCCTGGCTGCGCGCCGCCTGGTGGACGGGCGTCGGCCGGCACACCGTCTGGGGGAATGGAGCGGTTGAAGTTGCCGATGTCGAATAGCTCGGAAGACAACGGCAATACCCGGGTGCCGTATCGAGCGACTTTGGCCGCGGCGACGTGGGAAGGTGTAAGGCCGCTGCCTGCCTGTGTGCTGCTGGAGAATGTGCGAAGCCTCTACAACGTGGGCGCATTCTTCCGAACCGCTGACGCCGTATCGCTGGAGAAGCTGTACCTCACCGGCATCACCGGCTATCCGCCGCAGTCCATGATCGCGAAGACAGCCCTAGGCGCGGAGGAGACTGTGCCATGGCAGCACGACCGGGAAACAGTCAGGACCATCGAAACATTGCGGTCGGCAAACTATGAGATTGCCGCCATTGAAACGAGCGCGCATGCAATCGATCTCTTCGAATGGCAGCCGCGCTTCCCGGTCTGTGTTTTGTTTGGCCACGAGACGGATGGCCTGACGCCGGAGGCCGCGGCGCTGGCCGACACGCATATCCGCATTCCCATGCTGGGGCGGAAGCACTCCCTGAATGTGGCTTCAGCAGGCGCCGCGGTTTTGTATGAATTGCTTCGGAAGTACCGGGCTCTGCAGACGCGATGAATCAGAGCATTTTCACAATTAATGTGAGGCATTCATAAAACGAGAGACAACTCCGGGAATCCGAAGGCGCCGAGCGGAAGCTCGGCGGCAGCGCAGAAGCGCCGGCCCCACAATCGGTCAGGCTACGATTCTCGGGCCGGGGGCTTGTTTCCCGTTCTGTTTGGCGAAGTGTTCCGGCGAGCGATAGAGCTTGAGCTTACGGATCAGCGTCCGTCGCGAGATCCCGAGCAGGTCCGCGGCTTTCTGCTGGTGTCCGCCGGTTTGCGCCAATACGCGATGAATGGTTTGTTGCTCCAGACCGTTGAGAGAGTATTCGTCATCGGCCGATTCGTTCTGACCCTGCATGATCTCCAGCGGCAGATCACGGGGTTCAATCTCCGAACCCGATGCGGAGAGGACTGCTTTGTTCAACGAATTCCTGAGCTCCCGAATGTTGCCGGGCCAGGAATAGTCTTCCATGATGGCGAGCGCTTCGTCGCTCAAATGCAGCGCCGACTCCCGCAGGAACCAAAAGGCCAGCGGTTTGATGTCTTCCACGCGCTCCCGTAAAGGCGGCAGGTGCAGGTGAAAGGAGTCGAGGCGATGAAACAAATCCCGCCGGAACTTGCCGGTTCGGACAGCGTCGTCCAGATTGAGATTCGTTGCAGCGACGACTCGAACGTCGGCTGCGACCTTTCGCGAGCCGCCCAAACGGAAGTATGCCTGACCATCGAGCACCCGCAGCAGCTTGGCCTGCATCCGGCTGTCGAGCTCGCCGATTTCGTCGAGGAAGAGCGTCCCGGTGTGCGCGGCCTCGAACAGCCCGGGTTTCATGCTTTCGGCGCCACTGAAAGCGCCTCTTTCGTAGCCGAAGAGTTCGCTCTCCATCAGATGTTCCGGAAGAGCGGCACAGTTCACGTCGATAAACGGCCTTGATGCACGCGCCGAGTAATGGTGAATGGCCCGGGCGATGATTTCCTTCCCCGTCCCGCTCTCACCGGTAATTACAACCGGATGGTTCGTGCGTCCGACCTTGGCCGCAAGGGAGATCAGACGCCTCATTGCCGGTGAGGCGATGACCGCGGGCATACCCAAAAACTCCTCGCAGCGGGACTCCGCCACCGGGCGTTTGTCGGACCGTACCAGAACCGATAAATCGGCCAACGTGATACTAACGGGCGTCAGTTCGTCACTTCCCGGGCGAATCGTTTCCGTTGTACCCACCATGCCTTCATTTTGCGGCAACCTGTTGATTTGTCAATACTAACCTCCGGGAACGGTGCCTATCTCCTCGTTAGGTGAGATATTGCCCGTGTGTCAATTTGGCAATAGGGGAGGAACCGGCGAAGGGTCCGCTGACGACTGGACTGGGGCAAAAGTAAGACGGTAACCGCATTTCGTTGCTATTATTTGAATTTAGTCTTGACCGTTGTTTGGAATTCCGCGTGCGTGCGGACCGAATCCTTTCCATGCCGACTCGAGCCAGAATATATATCGCGCTCATTCTCGCCGGTGGAATCATCGGAGTCGGCGCGCAGTTAGCCCATTTCAGCTCAGCTCATCCGCTTCAATTCTGGTGTTACTTTCTCACCACGATTCTGACCTCGGGTCTCAAGATCCGGCTGCCGATGGTGTTTGCCACGCTTTCGGTGAATTTCCTTTTCATCCTGGTGGGCATCGTTCAGTTCAGTCTGCCCGAAGCGATTGTGCTTGGCGTTGCCGGAACCGTTGTTCAATGCCTCTGGCGTCCGCGCTCCAGGCCCAAGGCAATCCGAATCGCTTTCAGCGCCTGTTCCATCGCGCTCGCGGTTATAGCCGCTCATGCGGTGTTTCACGGTCCGCTCCTTCGGATGATGGGCGAACTGCATCCACTGCTGCTCGGTCTCGCAGCGACTACGTACTTCGTCGTAAACACCGTTCTGGTGGCCGGAGTTATTGCGCTTACCGAACGCAAGTCCGTTTACAAGACCTGGTATCAGACTTACTTCTGGATTCTTCCCTATCATCTGGCCGCGGCTTCCGTAGGGTGGTTGATGGTCGTTCTGACCAAACAGGACTCCTGGCATGCCGCCCTCGTGCTCTTCCCCCTGGTCTACTTTGTGTACCGGTCGTACAAGATGTACCTGGAACGGCTGGAGAACGCGAAGACGCACGTGGAGGAAATCGCCGGTCTCCATCTGCGAACCATCGAAGCGCTGGCGCTGGCGATCGAAGCCAAGGACAGCACCACAGCCGATCATTTGCAGAGGGTGCGGGTCTACGCCACCGAGATCGGCAAGGAAATCGGGCTCAGCCAGACCGAGCTCGATGCTCTGCAGGCTTCCGCTCTGCTTCACGACATCGGCAAACTGGCGGTTCCGGAACACATCATTTCCAAGCCGGGACGGCTGACTCCGGAAGAGTTCGAAAAGATGAAGATCCATCCGCTGGTGGGGGCGGAGATTCTGGAAGAGGTCAAATTCCCCTATCCGGTGGTCCCGATCGTGCGCGCGCATCACGAGAAATGGGATGGCTCAGGCTATCCGTTCGGACTCGCGGGCGAAGAAATTCCCATCGGAGCACGCATCCTGTCGGTCGTGGATTGCCTGGATGCACTGGCTTCCGATCGCCAATACCGAAGGGCGCTGCCTCTCGATCAGGCGATGGAGATCGTCAGCTCGGAATCCGGGAAGAGTTTCGATCCGGTCATCGTCGACATCATGCGGCGGCGCTACATCGAGTTGGAGCGCATGGCTGCGGCTTCCGGCGCTGAAAAGGAAAAGATCAAGCTTTCGATGGATGTCAAGGTCGAGCGCGGTCTCGCTCCGGCCACCGGCTTCGCGGAATCCGCCGATGAGGTGGTCTCTGGCCTGGACTCGGGCGACCCGCTGTCCTCGATCGCCGCTGCCACGCAGGAAGCGCAGATGCTCTATGAGCTGACGCAGGACTTGGGCAACCTGCTCAGCCTGCAGGAGGCCCTGGCATTTGTCGGCGTACGCATGAAGCGCCTGATCCCCTACGAGACGATCGCCGTCTACATTCGCCGCGACGACAAATTGATGCCGGAATACGTGAGCGGCGAGAATCTGCGGTTGTTCACCGCGCTCGAAATCCCCATGGGTCAGGGGCTCTCCGGCTGGGTGGCGGAGAATAATAAACCGCTCCTGAACGGCAATCCCTCGGTGGAAGCAGGGTATTTGAACGACGCCAGCAAATACAGCACGCTGCGCGCCGCGCTTGCCGTGCCGCTGAGCGGCGTCAACGGACTGCTTGGCGTGATGGCCCTTTACCGGGCGGAACGGGACTCATTCAGTAAGGAGAACCTCCGCATCCTGCTGGCGATCAGCCCCAAGGTGGCGCTGGCGGTGGAAACCGCGCTGACGCACCGGCTGCTCGAAACGTCGATTACGACAGACTACCTGACCAGTTTGCCCAACGCGCGCTCACTCTTCCTGTCGCTCGACAATGAATTGGCCCGCGCTCAGAGAACAGGGTCATCACTGGCCGTAATTGTTTGCGACCTGGACGGATTCAAGGCCGTAAACGACCGGTTCGGCCATCTGGCGGGCAACAAGGTGCTCCGGCTGATTGCCAACGGTCTGCGCGAACAGTGCAGTCCTCCCGATTACGTGGCGCGCATGGGCGGCGATGAATTCGTTTTGCTGATTCCGGGAGCCAAAGGTGAGGAACTGGATCTCAAGATCGAGCGGCTGCGCACAGTGGCCAAGCGCGCAGGAGATACCACACCGGAGCCCAGCATTTTATCTATGAGCGTCGGAGTGGCGACTTATCCGGACGATGGTTCGGATGCGGAGGACCTCTTGGCCGAAGCGGACCGGCGCATGTACAAGAGCAAACGTCTGCGCAAGAAATCGGCACCCGTGGTTGCCGCGGAGCCGTCGCAGGTGCCCGCGGCTGCGGTTTAGTCGGCAGCTGCGAAACGCTTCTTGCCGCTCCCTTAAGACGCGCTCTCCCGGGGGTAAGTGAGGCTCCGGGCCGGGCGAAAGCCCGGCCGCAGGGCCGAAGCCCTGCCCCACATCCGCTGTCAGCGTCTTCATCTGGTTTGTTGGCCCGAACGGCCATGGGTGACTCCTTTACAGTCGCGGCTCGGTAAGTTCTTGCTGATTCCGCAGCGGTTACTGAACCGCGAGCGCCAGCAAGCGGTAGCCCATCGGGAATCCGCGATACACTCGGGTTTGACTTCGCCGTTTTCCAACCGGCTTTTATCCAATCTGATCACTCTGGTCCTTGTTGTGCTTGCCGGCGGATTTCTTGCCGCGGCACTGGTCCGCTACAGCCCCGGATTCGATTCCATTCCCGAAGATCTGAATCCGGCGATCAGCGCGGAGACCCTGCGGGCTTTGCATCAGCAGCACGACCGCGAGAATGTTCTTCCCGTCTTTTACGCCCGCTACCTTGCGGGCGCTATCCGAGGCGACTTCGGATTTTCACAGAACCTGAAGCAACCCGTCACCGAACTGTTGCGCCAGCGGATTCCCGTCACCGCCCGACTCATTTTTTGGGGAACCGTTGGCGGCTGGCTGCTCGGCGGAGCGCTGGCGTGGATGGCGGTGTGGACGCGCCGCACCGGCCTGGAAGCCGCCGCTTTTTCCATCAGCGGGTTTTTCCTCGCGATTCCCCCCGCCGTGCTTGCGCTCGCGTTCTTCTTTTATCAGGCGCCGCTCGCGCCCGCGCTCAGCCTGGCTTTGCTGCCGCGTATTTTCGGAACACTGCGGGTACTTCTGGAAGACTGCTACTCGTCTCCCGCCCTGCTTGCCGCGCGATCGCGGGGCGTCGGACCTTTCGTAATCATGGCGCGGTACGTGGTGTTCGCTATTACGCCTCAACTGATTGCGCTGTTTGGCGCCGGACTGATGCTGGCGTTCGGACTGGCGATTCCCATTGAGGCATTATGCGGCGTTCCGGGGCTCGGAGCACTGGCGCTGGAGGGCGCTGTATCCCGCGATATGCCCCTGCTCTGCGGCATGGCGCTCATCGTCACGCTCCTCGTCACGCTTGTGCATGCCGTGGGCGATGTCTCAACAGGCTTTGCGGGCGAGCACGCATGAGGCGTGCGTTGCGGCGGGCTGCGGCCTGCGTGCTGATTCTGGTGGGGCTTTGCGCGCTCCTCGCTACCGCAATCGCTCCTTATGACTACAGCCGGCAATTCCGTGAGACACCCAATGCTCCGGCCAGCCACCGGTTTCCGATGGGCACGGACGACCTGGGGCGTGACCGGTTTTCGCGGCTTCTCTACGCAACGCGTGTTTCCGTAGTGCTGGCTCCCGCAGCCGCGTTGGTTTCCATTTTGATCGCGCTCTTCTTTTCCGCCGCGGCCGGTCTGCGAAAGCAATGGGCCAACCAGGCTCTTTCCGGAATCACGACACTGAGCCTTTCCCTGCCGTGGATGTTTCTGTTCATCATCCTGCGCGCGGTGCTGCCTTTAAACACAAGGCCGCTTGCGTCTATTTTGGTAACCTTTGGCCTGATGGGAGTAGCGGGATGGGGATGGCCGGCACGGATCTTCACCGCTTCCATAAGCCAGGTAATGCACTCGGGCTGGCTGCTTCAGGCCCGCGCGGCGGGAATCTCTCCCTGGAGGATTGCGTGTATCCAGATTTGGCCACATCTGCGCGCTATTGCCATCGCCCAGTTCCGCGTGCTGATTCCCGCGTACATTCTTTCCGAGGCGAGCCTGGGATTGCTGGGTCTCGGGGTCGCGGAGCCTCTTCCCTCATGGGGTAATCTGCTCGCCGAACTGCAGCACCCGGATCGGATTCACGATAATCCCTGGATCTTGGCTCCGCTGGCATTGCTGATGCTGGTGATGATCTCGCTGGAGTCGTTGCATCCTACTACCTTCCTGCACACCACACGCGAGGTGGCCGTGTGAGATGGACCGCAGTGTTTTGCGGCGCAGGGGTTCTGACCTTGGCGGCTTTGTTCTCCGCCGGGCTCTCCGCCGCGGCAGCGCCACACGAGCTGCGGTTCTGTCTCAATGGCGATCCGAAAACGTTCGACGCGCTCCATGTGTCGGATGACAACTCGGAACTTGTCCGATTTCTGACCGGAGGCGTTCTGCTTCGTATCAACCGGGTTACGGATCAACTCCAGCCCGAACTCGCGGAATCGTGGAAGTTGAGCGAAGGCGGCCGCGCGATTACTTTCCATCTGCGCTCCGGGCTCAAGTTTTCGGACGGCTCGCCGCTGAATGCCGAAGACGTTGCGCGCACTCTCAAAACCGCGCTCGATCCGAAGCAGGCATCGCCCGCCGGGGACACTTTCCGTTCGACCGGAAATACCGAGGTACGAGTCGATTCGCCTCTCGATGTCACGATCCGCTATTCACAACCGAAGCCTGGAATCGATCGTCTGTTCGACACCTTATCGATCGTCCCCGAGAAGGCCGGCAAACTTCCAGCGTCGGCTGGGCCATTCTTCGTTTCGGAATACCGGCCCGGCGACTACGTACAACTCACGCGCAATCCTCATTACTGGAAGCACGATGCCGCGGGAAAGCCGATGCCCTACCTCGATTCGATCCGGCTCGATATCCAGCCCAATCGTGAAATCGAGGTTACGCGCTTTCTGCGCGGAGAGACTCACCTCGTGAATAAATTGACGCCGGAGGCATTCGATCGTATTGTCCGGGAAAAGCCGGCGGCGGCGCGGAGTCTGGGCGCCTCTCTCGATTCCGAATTCCTCTGGTTTAATCAATCGCCATCGCCCGCCGTTCCGGAGTGGAAGAGGAAGTGGTTTACCTCGGTCGCCTTCCGGCGCGCGGTCAGCGCGTCGATCCATCGCGACGATATTGCGCGCGTCGTCTTCCGGAGCCACGCGCATCCCGCGGCCGGGGTGATCTCGCCGGCGAATCGATTCTGGTTCAATGCGTCTCTTAAGGAGCTTCCGTTCGACCCGCAATCGGCGCTGCGCGGGCTCGCCGCGGAAGGCTTCGTCCTGAAAGACGGAACTCTCCGTGACCGGGACGGCCATGCAGTCGAATTTTCTCTGATCACCAATTCCGGTAACCGCGCCCGCGAGGCAACCGCAACGGTGATTCAGGACGACCTCCGCAAGATCGGGATTCAGGTCAATATCGTTACAATCGATTTCAGTTCGCTGATCGAGCGCATCGCGAAAACCTCGCAGTATGAAGCCTGCCTGCTGGGTTTCGTCAACGTGGCGATCGATCCCATGGAACAGATGAATATCTGGCTGAGTTCCGGTGAGCAGCACCCCTGGTGGCCGTTGCAAAAAAAGCCGGCTACCACCTGGGAAGCCCAGATCGACCAACTGGAACTCCGGCAGGCATCCGAGCCGTCCCGAACGCTGCGCAAGAAAGCCGTCGATGAATTGCAGCGAATCGTCGCCGAGCAGGAACCGATCGTTTATCTGGTAAATCCCGATTACCTTACCGCAATCTCGCCTTCACTGCGGGGCGTGCAACCGGTGACCGCCCCGCCGCAGATACTTTGGAATATCGAGTATCTGACGCTTGAGTGAACCAGTCTTGAGTGACAGGTTGAGTAATCCGGCGCTCGAGTTCCGGATTTCGGCTCGTTACGGAAGCACGACCGTGCTTCATGAGGTCGCGGCGAGTATCGCGCCCGGTCAGATCGTCGCCTTCGTGGGACTAAGCGGCGCAGGCAAGAGTACGCTCGCGCTCTCGCTGCTGCGGCTGCTCCATTACCGGGGCGGTGCGATCTCCGGAAGCATTCGTCTGGCGGGGCGTGAACTGATCGGACTGAGCGAGCGCGAGATGCGCGGGGTGCGCGGCAGGCTCATCGGCTATGTGCCGCAGAGTCCCGCGGCAGCGCTGAATGAACGGTTGCGTGTCTCTACCTTGTTGGAGGAAACCTGGCGTGCGCATTCCGCACAGCCCGCGCCGGAGGGCTTTCACGCCCGGCTGCTGGAAAGCGTTCAGTTGCCGGGAGACCGGGACTTTCCGCATAAGCGCGCCGGTGAGCTCAGCATCGGCCAGGGGCAGCGCCTGCTGATCGCGCTTGCGATCATGCACCAGCCGCCGGTTCTGATTGCCGATGAGCCGGTCAGCGCGCTTGACGCGGTCACGCAGGCCGCGGTATTGCGGTTGTTCGAAGACCTGAACCGCCGCCACGGCACTGCGATGCTGTTCATCTCGCACGACCTGTTGTCTGTCGGATCGCTCAGCCATCGAGTAGAGATTCTGCATGAGGGCCACATTGTGGAATCAGGCGACCCGGCAAGAATCTTTCGCCAACCTCAACATCCGTTCACGCGGGAACTCGTCGCGGCGATGCCGAAGAATAGCTGGTAAGAGCCGGGCTCGCTGCGTCAAGGTGTGTTGTAGAAATGCAACCGGGCGCCGGAGCGGCAACCAAAATCACCGGCGACAAGATCGCCGGCGGTACAAATTCTTCGCGTCTACAGTATCTGTGAAAAATGCTTCAGCCGCGGCGCTTCCAGCCGTCTTTGTTCAGCTGACGCGAGCGTGCGACCGCCAATGCCTTCGCAGGCACCTTTTGGTTGATGACGCTTCCCGCCGCGATATAGGCGCCCGCTCCGATCTCAACCGGAGCAATCAAAGTGGAATTGCTTCCCACAAACGCCCCGTCGCCGATTTCCGTAGCGTGTTTCTTATGACCGTCGAAATTGCATGTGATGGCGCCGGCGCCGATGTTCACCTTTTCCCCAATGATCGAATCGCCGAGATAAGCGAGATGCATCGACTTCGAACCCGCGCCCATCTTCGTTTTCTTCAGTTCGACGAAATTTCCCACGTGTGCGCGCTCCGAAAGATGAGCTCCCATCCGCAAGCGGGCGAACGGTCCGGCGTGTGCCGCGTTGTCCAGCTTCGATTCGGAAACCATAGAGAACGGGAACACTTCGACGTCGTCCGCCAGCACTGAGCTGTGGATGATCGAACACGCGCCTACCCGGCAATTGCTGCCGATTACGGTTCGTCCTGTGATCTGCGCGAAAGGCGCAATTACGGTATCGATCCCGATTTCTACGTCCGCGTCGACGGTAACGGTTTCGGGTTTTTCAATGGTGACTCCGTCCAGCATCAATTGATAAATTTTGCGCGCGCGCAGAATTCGATCAGCGTCGGCGAGTTCGACGCGGTTATTAATACCCAGTAACTCGTTGGACTCCGGAATTTTCAGCGCGGTAACCCGCGAACCGGCACGAAGCAGGATCGCAACCATATCCGTCAAATAATATTCGTGGGCCGGATTATCGGGCCGAAGCTCATGGATGTGCTTCCAGAGGGATTCCGCATCGAAACACAGAATGCCCGAGTTGATTTCCCGGATGGCACGCTGCCCGGACGTCGCGGCCTTGTGTTCGACGATCCCGCATACATCGTCTTCAGGGCCGCGGACGATGCGCCCGTACCCCGTGGGATCGTCCACTTCAGTCGTGATAACCGTTGCGCCGGCGCCGCCCTGTTTCTGCATCGCCGCCAATTGTTCGAGCGTGTCCGCGCGAATCAGCGGGCAATCGCCGACAAAAACAATCAGCCTGCCGCCAAGCCGGGCCAGCTGATCTTCCCCGCACATCACGGCGTGACCCGTACCCAACTGCTCAGTCTGATGGATGGATTGAACGCGCGCCGCTTCCACTTCGGCGCGCACTTCGTCCGCCTGATAACCGATCACTACGAAAACACGATCGGGCGACGCAATCCGCAGAGCAGTGTCGATCGCGTGTCTGACGAGCGGCTTGCCTCCGGCTTTGTGCAGCACCTTGGCCATCCGGGACTTCATGCGTGTACCCTGCCCCGCGGCAAGAATTACAATCGCGGCGTCTTCTATCATTGACTTCCAGTTTAGTGGGCCGAGCGCCTTCGCGCGGCCTTAACGAGACCGGCGCTCGCGCTGGTTAGTGTCGTGTTTTCGGAAGTTCCTGGATCAATCCTTCCAGATGAGTCCTACGGTACATGCGGCTTCAGCCGCGTCCTTCGGCTGCAGAACCGACGCGGCTGAAGCCGCGTGTACCGAGTTTGCTGAACGAACTTCCGAAATACCACACTAACGAGACCGGCGTTTGCGCGCCTCAAGCGCCAATTCGACCGCCACCTCAGCGATCGCGGCCGGATTGTGGCGCACTTTCGGGCCCCGCTGCAAAAGGTCAGCGCCGATAATCGCAAGGCCCAAACTTTTCAAAGCCCGGATATCGTTCTCGATGGGAGCCGAGTTCTGCTCCGCATATCGGCGCCGGACCGCCGGCGAGATCTTCGAAGTGCTTACCACCACTGTGTCCAGTAATTTGTGCCCGGCATGCGCGTAAACCGCTTTCACATGGTCCGAAGCGCTGAAATTTGTGGTTTCCCCAGGCTGCGTCATCAGGTTCACAAAGTAAGCTTTTCGCGCGCGCGATCGGCGCACGGCCTTCGGAATGCCGGAAACGAGCAAATTAGGAATCACACTGGTGAAGAGCGACCCCGGTCCGAACGTAATCAGGTCGGCGTGGTCAATCGCATCCAGCGTCTCCTTCAACGGACGGACGCGGTTCGGCCTCAACCGAATCTCCTGAATACGGCGGCGGCTTCGGCTGATGCGGCTTTCTCCGCGAACAAACCGTCCGTCATCGAGCACCGCTTCCAGGGCCACATTTGCAGCTGTGGAGGGAAAAATTCGTCCCGCGATCTTCAATACCTCCGCGGAACTGCGCACGGCATACGAAAAATCGCCTGTAATCTCAGTCAAAGCAGTCAGGAAGAGATTGCCGAAACTGTGTCCTTTAAGGCCATGCCCGGCTTTGAAACGATATTGAAAGAGTTCGGAGAGCAGCGCGCCATCTTCCGACAGCGCAACCATACAGTTCCGAATGTCTCCCGGGGGCAGCACATCGAATTCACGCCGCAGACGCCCGGAACTGCCTCCATCGTCTGTCACCGTCACGATGGCAGTGATATCGACACGCGGACCCGCGTCCCGATTCGATCCGTGACTGTATTTCTTGAGACCTTCCAGCAGCGCCGCCAAACCGTGCCCGCCGCCGATCGAAACCACCCGCAGTGGTTCCTTCACAGAATTCCCGGCTTCCGCGCCAGTGCAGGCTTACCAGATTCCTGAGGAACCGGGCGAGAGGAGAGCGCGTAACCCTGGAAATTGCGTGGCGAGCGCCAAAAATTCGGGATCCTGACGCGCCAGAATTCGATTCCGCGGCTCGAGATCGATGGCACGTTTCAGGTTCTCACACGCGCCGTTGCCGTCTCCGGCGAAACCGCAGCAAAGGGCCAACGTGTAAAGGACGTGATCGGCGTCGGGTTGAAGGGACAGGGCGCGGCCCAAATGGTGTTTTGCCAACTCGACATCGCGCGCGTTCAGCCGTTCGACCCCGTAGTTGAAGTGATCTTCAGCCGTTGAGAGCTTCACCTCTGTGCTCTTCGTTCTTCGTTCGCAGACCTGAACGTAGACCCGGGCTTTATCCGAAATATGCGGCGCCGGCCCTTTCGTCACTTCAAGAAAGCGTACGCGCGCATCCGTCAGCTTGCCATGCGAGAAAAGCTGAACAGCCTGCTCGTACATTTTGATTTGCAGATCCACCGCGCTGGGCGGCTCGGGTGCAGCCGCTCCTCTCTTCGCGGGCGGGGCTTTCGGCTCAATCTTGTTTTTGGGTGCCGCCACGGGTGTCTTTTTCCTTGTCGTCATAAACGGTGGCGGACCAAGCGCCACTCGGTAGGTGGATTTATAACAGAACGGATCACTCCGCTGCAACCCCCCACCTGAATCTGTCCGGCAACTTTCTCGGTCCCGGTCAAGGCTCTCAGTTTCAGCACCGATTCTCTCACGGCATATAGAATCCCGGTTTGTGTCGATTCGGAGACCCTAAAGCATAAACTTGCTAATCTCAAAACAGCTGATGAAACGGCTTCGGTTCGCGGCATTTTCCTGCACTGCGTTTTCCTGTATAACCGCGTTTGCGCAGGGCGCTTTTGGACAGAGCGCTCCTGGGCAGAGCGTTTCCGGGCAGAGCGTTTCTGGGCAAACCTTCCGCGGCGCGTCCGACCTCGATGCCGCCATCAACCAGGCGATTCGCGAAGACAAGATCCCCGGCGCGGTTGTTCTGGTCGGTCATGACGGCCGGGTTGTGTACCGCAAAGCCTATGGTTACCGCGCTCTCCTGCCCGTCAAAGAGGCCATGACCGTGGACACGATCTTCGATATCGCGTCGCTGACCAAGATCGTCGCGACCACCAGCGGCATGATGAAGTTGTTCGAACAGGGGCGCGTACGCCTGGACGATCCGGTTACCGCGTATCTGCCGGAATTTCAGGGCGGATCGAGCCCAATTACCGTGCGCGATCTCATGACGCACTTTTCCGGATTGCGCCCCGACCTCACCCTCGACCCGCCCTGGAACGGCTATGAAACCGGAATTCGCAAGGCACTCTCCGACAAGCCCGACGGCCCGCCGAAAACAAAGTTCGTCTACAGCGACATCAATTTCATCCTCGTTGGAGAAATCGTCCACAAATTGAGCGGCCTCCCCGAAAACGAATACGTGAAGCAGCTTGTTTTCGACCCGCTCGGGATGAAGGATACGACTTATCTACCATCACCCGCTCTTAAATCCCGCATTGCCCCGACTGAAATGCAGAAAGACGGCGAAATTCTGCGCGGCGTGGTGCACGATCCCACCGCAAGGTACATGGGCGGAGTGGCCGGTCACGCGGGCGTTTTCTCCACGGCGGAGGACCTCGGCAAGTTCTGCCAAATGATTCTGGACGAAGGCCGCGGCCCCTCAGGTTCCATTTTGTTCAGTCCGGCGACGATACGGAAATTCACCACACCCGCCACACCTCCGAATCAGCCGGTGCTGCGCGGCTTCGGTTGGGATATTCAATCGCCTTATTCGGGTGTGCGCGGAGACTTATTCCCGGTCGGATCGTTCGGCCACACGGGTTTCACCGGTACTTCGATCTGGATTGATCCGGCCTCCAAAACATATGTGGTTTTGCTGACGAACTCCGTCCATCCACACCAGAGAAAAGCGATCACGCCGCTGCGCGGAAAAGTGGCGACGATTGTCGCCGATTCTGTCGGCTACCACGCGGTGCGAACCGGACTTGATGTTCTCGAACAGAACGATTTCAAAATCTTTCAGGGAAAACGAATCGGACTGATCACGAATCAAACCGGCGTGGACCGTCTCCTCAGACGAAATGTGGACGTGATGAAGGCCGCGGGAATCAACGTCGTCGCGTTGTTTTCTCCCGAACACGGCCTCGCGGGCGTGGAAGACCGGGAGAATATCGGAGACGCCATCGACACGGCCACGGGAATCCGCGTCCGTAGCTTATACGGAAAAACGCGCCGCCCGACACCGGAAATGCTGCATGGATTGGACGCGCTGGTGTTCGATATTCAGGACGTCGGAACACGCTTTTATACCTACGAATCGACCATGCATTACGCAATGGAAGAAGCGGCAAAAGCGAAGCTGCCGTTTTACGTGCTCGACAGGCCCAATCCAATTACCGGCGTTCATGTGGAGGGCCCGATGCTGGACCCGGACAAACTCTCTTTCACCGGCTCTTTTCCACTGCCTCTGCGGCACGGCATGACGATCGGTGAACTGGCCGGGCTGATGAACAGCGGAGCCGGGCCGCATGCCGATCTTCACGTCATCGAAATGACCGGCTGGCATCGGGAATATTGGTTTGACACAACGGGCCTGCCCTGGGTGAATCCGTCGCCCAACATTCGTAATCTTGACGAGGCGATTCTCTATCCGGGGATTGCAATGCTGGAATATGCGACCAATTATTCGGTCGGACGGGGAACGGACGCGCCTTTCGAGCAGATCGGCGCGGACTGGATTCGGGGGACGGATCTGGCCAGGCGCCTGAACGAACTCCATATAGCGGGCGTAAAGATCAGCCCGGCTCAGTTCACGCCTGATTCATCGAATTTCAGCGGGAAAACGATCAGCGGCGTCCGTTTCCAATTGACCAACCGCGACGCTTTTTCCTCTGCGCAGCTTGGCTTGGCGGTAGCGGCGACATTACAGACGCTCTACCCGAAAAAGATCGCCGTGAATGTAGTTGGAAAGCTGATCGGCAACAGCGGAGTGGTCCAGGCATTGGCAACCGGAAGCGATCCTTTACCGGCCGCCAACGCCAACTGCGGGCAATTTCTGGAACTGCGCCAAAAATTCCTGCTCTACCATTAATCAGAGAACATGCGGCGGGCCGCCGTTCCCTACGCAGCGGCGGACGACGTCTTGGCCTGACCGTTCTTGTTCTTGCTCCCCGGCGGACGCCCGCGTTTCTTTGCCTCGACCATCCATGATGGCGGCCGCCCGCGACGACGCCCACGACCTCGCGCCAGGCGTTCCAGGCTCAGAATGGCTTCTTCCAACTGTTCACGTTCCTGACGCAATTCGTCCAGAATCTTCGAAACTTCCATCGCTTAACTCCTGTTTCTCCCATTACAGAGTGTATTTTGCCCGGCGCCTCCGTTCCACATCCGGAACAAAAACGCCCGAAACAGCGCCCTGCCAAATATGATGATTACCTCAATTGGAACAGTAACGCAAGACCTTTGTTCCAATTTCCGAACAAAAGGGACCATTCGTACCGGATCCGGCTTTAAATCGATGAGCTGTCCATTCTTAAATTATTTCCGGTCAGCACGGCGTCTCCAATAAAAATAAAACGGTAATCCCAGCAAAATCAATACAATTCCGGCAATCGACTCGCGTGGTTTGGTCCAAAGATCACTAATTTCCAGTACTGTCGCGCCCAGTAGAAATAACACTGGTACTACAGGGTAGCCGAAAGTCTTATAAGGCCGGGGAAGATCCGGGCGTTTGCGTCTGAGCACAAAAACCGAGGCAGTGGCCATCGCATAGAGAATCCAGCTGCCAAAAATAACGAAATCGAATAATTCTTCGTACTTTCCGGACAACACCAGCACGGAAGACCACGCGCAGAGTATCAGAATCGAACCTCCGGGGGTCTGAAATACCGGATGCACACGCGCCGCGGAGCGGAAGAACAATCCGTCGCGCGCGGCTGCATAAGGAACACGTGCGCCGGTCAAAATGGAGCCATTCAACGCGGCGAAGATGGAAATCATTGCCGCGATCGAAACAGCGCTCGCGCCGATGGATCCGCCGACACGCTGCATCATTTCCGCCGCGACGAGTTTATGCGCGCCCACTTCGGCCGGAGAAAGAACCCGGAAATAGGCCCAGTTTGAAACCATATAGATGGCGATCACACCAAGGGTTCCGCCAATCAGAGCCAGAGGCAGATTTCGCTGCGGATTTTTAACCTCCGACGCCACCATGCCGACGTTATTCCAGCCGTCGTATGCCCACAAGGCGGCCACGAGGGCCGCGATGAATCCGGAGAACACCGGCTGCGTCAGCGGAACGGGCGTCGCAGCCGGAGCCGGATGAGCATAGAGCAGACCGGCAAGGATCAGAAACGCGATCAGCCCCACTTTGACCGCGGTAACGGCCACCTGCACATCGCCGCCGATCCGCACTCCCAGATAATTGACGCCTCCCAATACCAGGATCAGCACCAATGCAAAGATTTGGCCGTATCGGATCGAAAACGGCCCGACGGTAAACCAGACCTGTTCGAATTGTGGAACAAAGTGCGCCGTATATTCGAAGAATGCCGTCGCCAGAGTGGCAATTGAGCCACTCTTGGCCACCCACATCTGCGTCCAGGAGTATAAAAACCCCCACAGCGGGCCATAAGCCTCCGTGAGATAGACGTACTCACCTCCCGCACCGGGCATGGCCGCGGCCAGTTCCGCGTAGGTGAGCGCTCCCGCGAGCGACAGCAAACCGCCTACGACCCAAACCAGGAATACCAGCCGCACGCTGCGGACATTCAGAATCATGGCCTGCGGAACACGGAAAATTCCGCTTCCGATCACGGTGCCGACCACAATCGCCAGCGATGCCCAAATTCCCAGATCCCGTTTCAGCTCAGTCATGGGTTTGTTTTTCAAATGAAGGTATCCAGGAAGCCAGGCTTCCCGCCGTAAATGTCACGGCACTGCCGATCAAAACCCACCACGTAAACGGAATCGCGGTCGCGAACTTTACGAAAAGCATAGCCAGCACGCCCGCCGCCACACCTGCGATGGCCGCATTTTCGCCCGGTCTTTTGGTGAGCACGCCCAGCAGGAAAACGCCGAGCAATATGCCGAGGGTCACCGAAGCGATGGAGAGCCCGGATTCGAGCACCGAACCCCACTGGCTTGCAACCAGGCCGATAACGGCAAGCACTCCGCCCCACAAGACTGTCGAAAAACGCGAAATTCCCAGGTAGTGTTCCGGCGAATGTCGCGATCCCGTGAGCGGCTGATAAAAATCGACGACCGTGGCCGATGCCAGCGAATTGAGGGCGGCGGAAAGGTTCGCCATCGCCGCGGCGATGATCGCGGCCATGGCCAGGCCTGCGACTCCCACCGGCAGAGATTGCCAGATAAATGACGGATACAGCCGGTCCAACTGATCTTTCGGGAACGCGCGCCCACCTTGGTAAACCCACAGCAACATTCCGATGGTCAAAAACAGGCTGAATTGCACGAAGATCACAATCCAACTGGAAAGCAGCGCAAGACGACTTTCGCGCTCAGAGCCGGCACTGAGGAGGCGCTGCACAACCAACTGATCCGTCCCGTGGCTGGCGCTGGTCAGGAAACAGCCGCCGATAACACCGGCCCAGATCGTATAAGGATTGGTCCACGACCAATGAAAATCGAGCACCTGCAGTTTCCCGGCGGCTCCGGCCACATCGATCGCATGGCTGAACCCTCCCGGAATTTTCCCCACCAGCACAAGAAAGCTGATGGCCGCACCGAAAACGTACATTCCCATCTGGATCACGTCCGTCCAAATCACGGCGGTCATGCCGCCCTCAAATGTGTAGAAGAGGGTCAGGGCAATGATGACCAGAATGGATGCCGGGCCGCTGGTGTGCAGAATGATCGAGATCACAATGGATATCGCAAAAACCCGCACGCCCTCCGCAAGCGAGCGTGTGATCAAAAAGATTGCCGATGTCACTTTTCGCGTGCGCGGCCCGAATCGCCGCTCCATCAGGGCATAGGCCGTAAACATCCGGCCTTTGAAATATTGGGGCAGAAAAATCGTTGAAATCACGATGCGCGCCAGCAGATAGCCGAAGACCACCTGGAGAAAAACATAGCTGCCCCCGTAGGCCAGCGGCGGCGTACCGATGATGGTCAGAGTGCTGGTTTCCGCCGAGACTATGGAAAGCGCGATGGCCCACCAAGGCGCGTTCTGACCTCCGAGGAAGTAGTCTTTGAGCGATTTTTGCTGTTTTCGGAAGCGCGCGCCAAACCACGTTACCCCGGCAAGATAGGCGATGATGATAGCGAGATCGATTGGTCGCAACGTGCTGGGGCGATTGTAATATACTCGGTTGCTGGCAGGAGGTTTGGAATGAGAAACACGCAGAAAAGGGCCGTTTTATTCGCCGCAATCGCTATAGGGGCAGCCGGAGCGGCCGGGATGGGGCAGGCCGCGGTACCGCCGCAAATTGCGAAAGAGCTGGTCACCGTGGGCCGCAGCGTCTGCGTCCCGGAGACGGCGTTTCTCTACCGGCCGCTGCACCCCAATCCTCCGTATACGGGCGTCACCATTCTGCGCGACATTTCCTTCGGCCCCGATCCGAAGGACGTGCTTGACGTGTTCTCGCCGGAGAAGGGCGGAGGCAAGCGCCCGGTTCTTCTCTACATATCGGGTGGCGCCGGCAACAAACTGCAGGGTGGACCCAATGGCGACGTCTTCTATGACAACGTCATGCTGTGGGCGGTGAAAAACGGGATGGTCGGCGTCAACATGCAGCGGCATCCGGGTCAGGAATGGAACGGTCCGGCTAAAGACGTCGGAATGGCGGTGCAGTGGGTAAATCAGAATATCGCGAGCCATAAGGGCAACCCTGACCGCGTTTTCATCTGGACCCAGTCGGCCGGAAATATTCCGACCAGCACTTATATCGGCCACTCCGATCTTTGGGGTCCGAAAGGAGTGGGGGTTAAGGGCGTGCTCTTTATGTCTCCTCCGGCTTTCGACATTTTGCCGGCCACTCCGCCTCCGGTGCAGGGTGGCGGTGGATTCGGCGCGTGCGGTAAGCCTGCCGGCTACACTGCCCCCCCGCCTGCAGCCGAGGGACGCGGACGAGGCGCGGGAGGTGGCCGTGGTCGCGGACCGGGGCGTGGTCAGGTGGATGCCGCGACTCAGCTCGCCCGTTCCAATCTGCCGGGGCTTATCAGTTCGAAGGTGCCATTCATGGTCGCCGTTGCGGAACTGGACCCGCCCAGCATCACCTCATTCGCCGGGACCCTGAAAGACGAGTTATGCAAAGCGGGGCGCTGTCCGACTTACGTCACCTTCAAGGATCACAGCCACATCTCCGAGGTCATGTCGCCCGATACGGCTGATACCAGCGTCACCGGACCGATCCTGAAATGGATCAAGAGCGTTAAGTAACGCCGTGGGGCAGCCCTTCCGGGCTGCGGACTCGCTTTCCAGGGAGTCCAGCGGACTGAAAGTCCGCTGCGGGCAGGAATGCCCGCCCCACGAGTCAGACTTTCGCTTTATTTTTCCGCTTTCGCTCTACGCTTTCGCTTTCGGGTGCGCGTTATCGTAGACGCGCATCAGGTCGGTCAACGACACCTGCGTGTATTTCTGCGTTGTGGAAAGACGCGCGTGTCCCAGCAGTTCCTGGATCGCTCTCAGATCTGCGCCCTGGCTGAGTAAGTCGGTTGCGAATGCGTGGCGCAGGGTGTGGGGGTGAATGGACGAATCTCCGGCCACGTACGTCGCGTAGAACCTGACGATATTGCGGGCGCCTCGATCGGTCAGACGCTTACCGAGGTAGTTCAGGAAGAGCGCATTCGGCACACCTTCCGCGCGTCGCGCTTCGAGATAAGCATCCAGCGCTGCCGACGCCTTTGAACCATAGGGTACCTGCCGCTCCTTCCGGCCCTTTCCACGGACCCGCACCCAGCGCTGTCCGCGATCGAAGTCTTCGAGATTCAGGCCAACTGCCTCGCTGATCCGCAGCCCGCAGCCATAAAGCATCTCCAACAGCAACCGGTCGCGCACCGGAAACGGACGACCCAGATCGTCGCGAGCAGCACCATCGACGAGCGCGTTGGTTACTTCCATATTCGGCACTTCGGGGAGCATTTTGGGCATCTTCGGCAGTCGAAGCAGGCGGGCCGGATCGCGTTCGATTCGCTGGTCCCGTGAGAGAAAGCGAAACAGGGCGCGCAGGGAGGCGAGCTTGCGGCGGATGGTCGCGGGCTTCAGACCGCGGCCATATACATCGCCCAGCCATTCGCGAAGACTCAGCAGGTCAATTTCTTTCAACACAGGCGGTTCGCTTCCCGGCGGCGAGAAATAGGCAAGGAACTCCCGCAGATCGGCGCCGTAGTTCCGCAGAGTGTGCTCAGAGTCGTTTCGCCGCGCTCTTTCGCCCAGAAAATCTTCGATTGCGGAAGCCAGCTCAGACATGGACTCCGCACCAGGCATCCAGCTTTTCGAGCGCCAGTCTGCAAACCTCGGTCTGCCGTTCTTTGCGGTCACGCGGGTTCGGATTCAGGGGCGGGAAAAGATCGAAGGCAATGTTCGCAGGCTGATAGTGACGCGCATCGGCGTGAGAAATGTAATGACAAAGCGAACCGATCGCCGTTTCGCGCGGGAAAGGACGAATCGGCTCTCCGCTCGTCCAGGCTGCCGCAAACATTCCCGCGACCAGCCCGGTCGCGATCGACTCCACGTATCCTTCCACGCCGGAGATTTGTCCGGCGAAAAAGATACTGGGGTGTTTCCGCAGCCGCAGCGTCGCATCCAGCAATTCAGGCGCGTTGATGTAGGTGTTGCGATGAATCTGCCCGAAGCGCAGGAATTCCGCATTCTCGAGACCCGGGATCAGGTGCAGAATCCGCTTCTGCTCGCCGAAACGAAGATGGTTTTGAAAGCCGACCAGATTGTAGCTGTCGGCACGCAGGTTTTCCTGACGAAGCTGCACCGCCGCATAGGGTCGCCTGCCGGTGCGCGGATCGGTCAGCCCCATCGGCTTCATCGGCCCGAAGCGCAGAGTATCGCGGCCGCGCCGGGCGATTTCCTCGATAGGCAGGCACGCCTCGAAGTAAGGCGTGTCGTCCGGAATGTGCGATTCCACGATCTCCGCGGCTATCAACTCATCGACGAAGCGCTCGTACTCCGCCTTCGATAACGGGCAATTCAGATAGTCTCCCGTGCCGTCCAGCGATTTGTCATAGCGCGAAGCGGGAAACGCAATCGTCCGGTCCACCGTGCGCCCATCGACAATCGGGCTGATGCTGTCGTAAAAAAAGAGCCTGCCGGACCCGGTGAGCCGGGCAATGGCCGTGGCGAGAGCATCGCTCGTCAGCGGACCGGTGGCAATAATGGTCAACTGTTCCGGATCGATATCGGTAATCTCGTCGCGCCGGATCTCAATGCGCGGATGAGATTCGATCCGCGCAGTCACTTCTTCCGCAAATGCAACGCGATCCACGGTCAATGCCTGCCCACCAGGCACGCGCGCTATTTCGGCAGCCCGCAGCAGCAGCGAATCCAGGCGCCGCAGTTCTTCTTTCAGCAGCCATGACGCCGAAGGCTCCTGATCGCTCTTCAACGAATTGCTGCAGACGAGTTCCGCAAAGCGGTCGGTTTGATGGGCGTCCGTGGTTCGGACGGGCCGCATCTCGTAGAGCGTAACCGTCACGCCGCGCTGTGCGAGCTGCCATGCAGCTTCCGTCCCCGCGAGGCCGCCGCCGATCACTGTAACGCGTGATGCCAAGATCTATTTTAAGTTCGACCGGAAAGATTGTTCACGATCCGGTAAACATCCCGCTTCGAAAGTCCACGCTGTCGAGCGACCGTCTTCATCGCGTCCATGCGGTTAACCCCCGCCCGCACCAGCGCGTCGACTGCTTCTTCCGGCGGCGTATCGTCATGCGCCGGTTCGCCGGCCTTGGCGATCAGCACCACAAACTCGCCGCGGACCGACTCACGGGATTCCAGCGCCGCACGGATTTCCGCCGGCGTTCCGCGCAAAACTTCTTCATGCATCTTAGTCAGTTCCCGCGCCACGACGACCTCGCGCTCACCCAGCGTCGCGGCGATGTCTTCCAGCGATTCCAGAATCCTGTGAGGCGCTTCATAGAACACCAGTGTCGCGGGCTCATCCCGCAATGCTTCGAGCACTCGCGTCCGCTGCCCCTGCTTGTGCGGCAGAAAGCCGCCGAAGTGGAATTGATCGGTAGGGAGCCCGGAGACCACCAAACCGGCGAGAAGCGCCGAGGGCCCCGGCAGGGCTTCGATGCGGACTCCCGCCTGCACCGCCCCCCGCACGATACGGTAACCAGGATCGGAAAGGAGTGGCGTGCCGGCGTCTGAAACCAATGCGCCTGTCTCACCGCCCTGCAAACGGGCGATCAGCTCCTCTGCGCGATTCGCCTCATTGTGTTCGTGATAGCTGATGCAGTGAGTAGGAATCCCGTAATGGTCGAGTAGGCGCTTGGTGGTGCGTGTATCCTCGGACGCAACCCAATCGACCTCTTTCAATACGCGAACTGCCCGATAAGTGATGTCCTCCAGATTGCCGATGGGAGTGGAAACCACGTAGAGCAGGCCGGGCATAACCCGAGTATAGTTAGCGCTAACGCCGAACGCCGTCAATATCGCCGCAACACCGAAAACGATCTGCGGCGTCCGTTCACTGATCCGGCTCTACTGGCAACATTGAGCCGTGCCGCACGTGGAGTATGTATACGCGAGGTCCGAGCACCGCAAACAGAATCCGGTAGGTACCGCGATTGCCTCTGCCGTAAAACACTTCGCGAATCGGATCGTCGAAGGAAATGCCTTCAGGGGCAAGCGGCGCGCGTTCCGGGTTATGCGCAAGGCTCCTGATCTTCTGCCGGACACCCTTAACCCAGGCGCGCGCGGCATCCGGAGCCTGATCGCGAAGGTACCGGTAAGCGGCACGGAGTTCACTTTCCGCGTTCGGAGTGATGATGACTCGATAAGTCACACGCGCTGTTCGAAGTCGTCAAAGACCTCATCGACCGAGCGGCCCTGACCCCTCTTCGCCTGAGCGAGGCCTCGGCGTATGCCTTCAACAGTGTCGATGCGGTCCGCCAGTTGTTGATAAGTGCCCGCATCCATCACGACGACCTCCGCTTTGCCCTTTACGGTCAGGACAAGCGGCCGTCCGGATTTTCGCATCCTTTTGACCAGGCCGGCGGAGTTCCGTTTAAAGGTCGTCATTGACTGAATATCCTGGCTGACGTCGATCATGATTGTCCTCTAAGCATCATTTTCGCACTGTTTATGATGCTTTCTACGCAAACAAGAGAGACATCACGCCGAACGCCATCAACACCGCCGCAACTCCGAACGCGACCTCCGGTGATACCACTGTCCACAGCGTTCCGGTGAGCGCGCTGGCGATCAGGTCCCCGACGCCGTTGACTGCGCCGAGCGTCCCATATACCGTTCCGCGCTTCTCCGAATCGGTCAACTCAGGAGGAATCGCCCCTTCCAGCGTGTCCTTGGCCGCCGCGAAAATTCCGGACACAGCGAATACCGCTATGAGCGCGGGAAAAACCGGCGAATTTCTCATAAAAAGCAGCGCGGTAGCCCCAGCCGCCAGCGCTTCACAGAAATAACCGCCGGAAAGGAGCGGCAGCTTCGCCACGCGGTCTGCCAGCGCGCCAATCGGGAAGGATGCGCCCGCATAAACGATATTCCGCAGCACATACAGCAGCGCTGCAAGCTGGGCCGCGCGAACCGGCCCATGCGTGGACCGGAGCAACGTCGCGGCGGCAAGCGTCAGGAGAGTGGGTGAAAAGTCCCCGGCTCCGAATAGTCCCACTGCCATCAGGAATTGACGGAAGGCGCGTGGCAGTTGACGGATCGAGGCCATCAACTTCATCCCCGGCCGCGGCTGCCGACGCGTTTCCCGTACCAGAAACGCGAAAACCAACGGTGCGGCGAGACCCGGAATCAACGAAAGAAGGAATATCAGGCGAAACGGCCGGTCGGCTCCCGCATTCGGAATCACCTTGGGCAAAAACGACAGCAGCGCCACGCCCGCAAGGGGTCCGATGATCGCGCCAACCGTATCGCCGGCACGATGAAATCCGAACGCACGCCCACGTACGTCCGGATCCACCGACTCCGAAAGCATCGCATCGCGCAGCGAGCCGCGAATCCCTTTACCGAACCAACTGACCACGCGTCCCAGCAGAATCGGAATCCATGTGACCGCCGCGGAGAAGATCGACAGGCCCGTTCCGGTGAACAGGTATCCCAAAACGATCATCCACTTACGGTGGCCGAGTTTGTCCGAATACCAGCCCGAAAAGAGCTTCAGGAAGCTGGAGAACGCATCCGAAGCGCCTTCAATCCACCCGAGGGCCGCGGCGGCTACGTGGATAATCGGAAGAAACCCCGGAAGAACCGCGAGCACCATCTCGTAACAGGCGTCCGAGAGCATGCTCGTGATCGTCATGCCCCAGATGTTCCGGTTCAGCCAGCGCGGCATGGTCCAAGCGTAAATGACTTCAACGCGTCACGCAGCGCCCGACCCGGCACCGCCCGCCGCCGCCCCAGAACTGGGTGCCCGAGTATAGTGCCGTCGCCGTGGCACTTCTAACAACCCTGTATTTGACTCTATGTGACGAAGCCGACAAACCTGTGCTTCCGCGGGTTTCCAAACGCATAATGAACAGGCTGGGCCGCTTCAAAATCTGAATCACGACCAAAACGGTCCTGGTGATACAATCGAGTTGCTGCAACTCAGTTGCCGATATGCTTCAGACTTTCGTGATCACCTTGCGCGAAGGAGTCGAGGCCGCCCTGGTGATAGCCATTGCGGTCGCCTATCTTCGCAAAACCGGCCGGTTGGATTTGATGCCGGCGGTCTACCGGGCGCTCATAAGTGCCGTGATTGCTTGCTTTCTGGCGGCTTGGGGATTTACCAAAATCGGTTTAAACGACGACGCGTACGAAGGTTGGACCCTGCTCGTCAGCGCCGTTTTTGTTTTCTCCATGGTCCTCTGGATGAACCGCCACGGCGGCAAGCTGAAAGGTGAAATTGAAACTCGATTGCAAAAGGACTCCACTCCCGGGGCCGGCAGTTGGGGAGTCTTCCTTTTCGTATTTCTGATGATTTTCCGCGAGGGTGTGGAGACCGTTCTCATGCTCTACGGCGCTGTTCGCCTCGATACTTCGGGCATTCTCACAGCAGTGGGTGCGATTCTCGGCGTGGGCCTCGCGGTCCTGTTTGGCATCAGCTTCGTGCGCGGAACCATCCGCGTCAATCTGCGGCAATTTTTCCAGATGACCTCGGCCATTTTGATGGTTGTCGTGGTTCAACTTGCCGTCACGGGACTGCACGAATTGTCGGAGAGCCAGGTTCTGCCGTCCAGCAGCCGCGAGATGGCGATTGTCGGACCAGTGGTCAAGAACGACATTTTCTTCTTCATCACTATCGTTGCGCTCGCCGCGGCGATGATCCTGCTCGAATGGCGCAAACGGCGCGCTCCCCGCACGGAAGGACTGGCGGGCGCCGCTCTCAGGAAGGTGCAATGGTCGGCGCGGCGTGAGCGCTTGTGGATGACGGCATCGTGCGCGGCTTCCTGCGTATTTATTCTTCTGATCACCGCCGAATTCATTTACGCGCGCCAAGCCACAGCTCTCTCGGAATCCACCCCGGTGACCTTCGACAATGGCGCGGTCCGAATTCCGGTCGCTTCCGTAAACGACGGTATTCTCCATCGGTTTGAGTTGCAGGACGACGGCGTAAGCGTCCGCTTCATCGTGATCGAAAAACCCGATCGCACGCTCGCGACCGCATTCGATGCCTGCCAGATCTGCGGCACGCAGGGCTTTTATCAAAAAGGCCCGGAAATCATCTGCCGGAATTGCGGGTCGGAGATCGTACTTTCCAGCATTGGGACTAAAGGCGGCTGCAATCCCATTCCTTTGAACTCGCACGTTGAGGGCTCAACACTCGTGATCAACGAGGACGCGCTCGATCCAGGGGCAAAGATCTTCCGCAAAGGAAAAGCCGGCTAAGTGATTTTCCGCTTTGTCAAAGAATCGATCTGGCGCGCGCCCCGGCGGAAAGCGCTCATCATCGGCGCGATCGCCCTCGGGTCCGCCGTCGCTACGGCGATGCTCGGCGTGATGCTCGATATCGGCGATAAGGTGAATCGCGAACTGCGCTCTGTGGGAGCGAATATCGTGGTCACACCGAGCGCTGCATCACTGACTGGGGGTATCGGCGCCATCAACGCGCAGGCAGCCAGCGCTTCGAACTATATTGCGGAATCTCAGGTTCCGAATATCAAGAAGATTTTCTGGGGCCTGAATATCACCGGATTCTCGCCCTCGCTGACAGCGCAGGATGGCGCGCTGCAGGTTGAAGGGGTCTGGTTCGCGCACCCGTACAAAACTCCGTCCGGCGAAACGCAGGTGACCGGCATCGGCAAAGTGAATCCGTCGTGGCAGATCGTCCAGGGCCGCTGGTCGCAGGGTGCGGATAACGATTGCATAGCGGGCGAAGCTGTGGCTCGGCGCAATGGATGGAAAACAGGCAGCACCATTACGATTTTCGGAGCGCCTTTCCGCATCGCGGGAATTCTGTCCACCGGCGATACGGTCGATGATCGCATTCTCATCCCTTTAGACCGCCTGCAGCAACTCACCGGGCGTGCGGGTCAGGTCGAGCGCATCGACGTTGCGGCACTTACCAAACCCGAGGACGAATTCGCGCGTAAAAATCCCAAGACTATGTCGGGTAAAGAGCTCGAGCGATGGGAATGCACCAACTACGTTACTTCCATCGCATACGAAATCGAGCAGCAACTGCCTGGCACGCAGGCCCGCCCGGTTCGCAAAGTGGCCGATTCGGAAGGGAAAATCCTCTCCAGCGTTGGCGGCCTGATGGGGTTGATTACGCTGGTGGCCTTGTTCTCTGCCGGTCTGACCGTCTGGAGCCTGACCGCGACCACGATGATGGAGCGGCGCGGCGAGGTCGCCATCATGCAGGCGATCGGCGCTACGCGAGGCGTTGTTGCCACGCTCTTCGGATTTGAGATCGCTTTGGTGGGACTCGTCGGCGGAATCATCGGCGCCACTGTCGGAGTTCGGCTGGCCCACTACGTCGGAGCGTCCGTCTTCGGAGCGTCCACTGTCGAAGTGACGTGGATTCTGCCTTGGCTGATCGTGTTCGCCGCCATGGCTATCGCCGTCGCCGGAGCGGCGCAGCCCCTCTACCGCACTCTGCACATGGAACCCGCCGCCATCCTTCGGGAAGGCGTCTAAGCCCGAATGTTCCTGCGATTCATTCTCCGCGCCCTGCAATATCGCAAGCAGAGGCTATTTCTTTCGTTTTCGGCGCTGGCCATCGCCGCGGCGCTGGCCACAGTGCTTTTCGGAATCTACGGAACGGTCGAGCGGCGCATGCGCGATGAATTCAGCAGCTACGGCGCAAACATCGTCGCCGTGCCGATCAGCGGCAAGACCGTGCCTTTGAAGATTGCGGCGGCAGCGGAAAACCTGGGGGCCATCGCCGCGCCCTTTCTCATCACGTCAACAAATTCGATACCGGTTGCCGGGTTCGTACCGGCAAAGGCTACTGACCTGACGCAGTACTGGCATGTGCGGGGAACCCGGGCCATCGGGCCGCAGGACTGTATCGCCGGTGAGCAGATCGCGGCTCAACTGCATATCGGAATCGGTTCACTTGTTCCCCTGGGTCCCGCCAAATGCATCGTAAAAGGAATCGTTTCGACCGGCAGCGCGGAGGATCAGGAGCTTCTTGTGACATTCGACACCGCTGCAACTCTGGCCGGCATTCGAGATGCCGCGAGCCTCATCGAGATTCGCGCGCCGGGTGAACAGGTTGAGGCAGTTCGCGCGGCGCTTGCCAAACAGTTCCCTGAAGCGGACGTGCGCACCATCCGCGCTGTCGCCGCGACCGAATCGAACGTCGTGCGCAAGATGCGCACTTCGCTTTTTCTCCTGACCCTGATCATCCTCGTCATCACCACTCTCTGCGTAACCAGCAACTTCAGCGAGATGGTAATTGAGCGTTCCAAAGAGATCGGCATTCTCAAGGCGCTCGGCGGCATCGAACGCGGGATCGCCGCGCTTTTTGTATCTGAATCCGCAATTCTGGCCCTGAGCGCAACAGTCGCGGGCTACGCCATCGGCTTACTCGCCGCAGCCGCCATTGGGCGCGAAGTTTTCGGCGGAGTGTTTCGCCTCCAGGCCGACTGGCTGGTCTTCTCCGGCGTTGCCGGAGTTATTCTGATCGTGGCGGCTTCCGCAACCGCAATTGCCGCATCACGCATCTGGGGCATCCAGCCTGCGATCATCCTGAGGGGCGAATGAGTTCGTTTATCGAGCTGGTCGATGTCAGAAAGACGTACGGCAGCGGCCTTTCCGCCGTGCATGCGGTCGATGGCATCAGCCTTACAGCCGACCGTGGCGAATGGATCGCCATCATGGGTCCTTCCGGTTCCGGCAAGACCACGCTCCTGAACCTCATCGGCTGTCTCGACCAGGCCAGCAGCGGAGCGCTGCGCATTGACGGCACCGACACCTCGCACCTTCGCAGCGCCGATCTGGCGCGCTTCCGCAGCGAAACGGTTGGCTTCATATTTCAGCAATTCCATCTCGTCCCCCACCTCACGGCTGTCGAAAACGTGATGCTGGCGCAATTCTTCCACAGCATGACCGACGAAAAGGGAGCACTCGAAGCTCTCAAGCAGGTCGGCATGGCGGATCGCGCGGCGCATCTGCCTTCGCAGCTCTCCGGCGGAGAGCAGCAGCGCGTCGCCATCGCGCGCGCGCTGGTCAACGATCCCAAAATCATCCTCGCCGACGAACCCACCGGCAATCTCGACGCGGACAATCAGCGCATCGTGTTCCAGCTCTTAAGCGATCTTCACGCGCAGGGCCGCAGCATTGTGATGGTGACGCACGATGAGGACGCCGGCCGTCTGGCGGACCGCCGCATCAATCTGGATCATGGCCGCATCAAGGAAACGCTGGTCTTTTCCGCCGAAGAGAATCAGGATTTCGATGAAGTTCTGGAGCACATGTGGACCCGCCGCGAATCGCGCGAGCACATCGACTCGATGGATTTCACGGAGATGCAGTGGCGCAGGCTCGTCGCAACGCTAACGCGTATCGGACTGGTCACGGTGAAAGATGGCGTAGAGCAAATGACGGCGGCCGGTGAGGAGCGCGCCCGCAGCGTCATCCGCCGCCATCGCCTCGCTGAGCGTCTGTTCATGGATGTGCTCTCGATCCGCGATGAGGTTGAGATCGAAGCCAGCGCGTGCAAGTTCGAGCACATTCTCAGCCCCGACGTGACCGACCGCATCTGCACGTTTTTGGGTCACCCGCTGGCGTGCCCGCACGGCAGCCCGATCCCGCAGGGAGATTGCTGCGCGGAGAAGCGCGTGCTCGATAGCGTCGGAATTGCGACCGTGCTCAGCGGTATCAAAAGCCTGTAGAACGCGAGCTTAATTCCCCACGCGCCGAACACGGCGGTGATCTCGGCGCTAAAATAAACGAGAGGGCGATGGATCCAAACATAGTACAGGAAATTGAACACGCGATAGACACGCTTAGTCCGCAGCAAGTGGAAGAGTTGTCTGTATGGCTTGACCAGCGCCACCCGCAGGCTATCGATGCGCAGCTCAAAGCCGATCTTGACGCCGGGCGCATCGATGACCGCATCAATCGCGCCTTGGCCGACCACAGAACCGGAAGCGCTCAACCGCTTTAAGCGGCTGCTTGATGATCCACCGCGCGAACGCGGATTTCTGGAACGACTACCGAGCCCTGCCCGCCGACATCCGCGTACGTGCCGATAAACAGTTCGCCTTGCTGAAGGACAATCCGCAACACCCCTCCCTACAATTCAAAAAAATCGGTGAACGCAACGGACAGGAAATCTGGTCGGCACGGGTGACGCTGAAATACCGCGCCCTGGCTCTCAGGTTGGCCGATGAGTACGTGTGGTTTTGGATTGGAGAGCATAACGTCTATGACGCTCTCATCAAGTGACGCCGCGTTCAGCAAAGGGTAAAATTTGAATCATTAACTGAACACCGCACCAATCGCGCTGCTGACGTGTGTCAAAAGTCAGGGTCACAATGGGGCGTATGAAATACGGGTACGCCCGCACCAGCAACGACGACCAGACGACGGCGCTACAGCTTGCCGCGCTTAAACGCGCACGGTGTTCCCACATTTACGAGAACAAGGGACTGACGGGAACGCACCTCGATCTCGATCTGGACGCGGCTGGAATTGAGCAACTCGTGGAGGCCCTGAAGCCAAAGACAGTCAGGACAAAAAAATGAAACGCGGCGAGATTTACTGGGCCGACCTTGTTCCGCGGTCGGGAGCCGAACAGACGCGACGGCGTCCCGTAATTGTGGTATCACACGACGGCTTTAACAAGACTCCCGGATGGAAATCGATCATCGTCGTGCCGGTATGGACGTCAACATCGCAGGCCAGCCGGGGACCAACAGTCGTTGAGTTGCCGTTCGGCTCGACCGGTCTGCAGAAGGCGAGCTTCGCCGTGTGCCATCAGGTGACTACACTGGACCGCGCCAAACTGACGCGGAAGGCCGGAACTCTGTCACCCGAAGCTCTGCGAAGTGTAGAGGAAGCGCTCAAGGCTTCGATGGACCTCGATTGATCGCCCATTTTCCGTGAGCGGTATCAAGAGTTTGTAGCGTGAATCCGCAGTCATCAACGCGGATTCGCCACTAATCTTCGTAGCCTTTCAGTTTTTTACAGTCAGCCGGTCGTGGCGAATCGCCCAACGCGTCAAGTTTTCGAACGACACGCGCCAGCAGGTCGTCCGACAGCGCTTCGATCTCCTTTCGCGCCGGCGGCTTCGCCTCAACGGAATACTTACCCACGCAGCCGACCGCGCTTAACGAGGTTCGCCTTGATCTTTTCGAGCGGGACGCCCTTTTCCTTGCGGCGTGATTCTGAAATCAGCCCGTCCCAAAAATCCTCCAGCACAGCTCCGTATCGTCTCAGATCGATTTGAACTGCCAGTTTACGGCTTTTTTCATCGGTTACAAACTGGATTCCGGTCACCAAGGCAGTATAAAACGCCAATGACTCATGCCATTAAGAACGAAAGATTATCTCGATTTATAGCACAATCGAATCCGAGCCCGGATATGAACGACTTTCCTCCGCCTTCGTCGGAACAGACTCAGAGCGGCCGCCAAGCTGAAGCCGAGTGGGAACGCGCGAAAAAGGCAACGCACGATCGCATCACAGCTTGGGCAGAGGCAATGGCGGGGACGGCCCTCGATCTCGACGTCGATCTGGAAGCGGCCGGATTGAGCAACTGGTGGCTCCGCAAATATGGACGAAGCGCTCAAAGCTTCGATGGATCTCGATTGATCGCTCATCCGCGTGCATTCGGGAACACAGACTGAAGTCTGTGCTACCGGAGTGCTACAACCGATTGATCAAACTGGCCACATAGCCCGCGCCGAAGCCGTTATCGATATTCACCACCGTTACATTACTGGCGCAACTGTTCAGCATTCCGAGCAGCGCGGCAAGCCCGTTGAAACTGGCGCCGTAGCCCACGCTGGTCGGCACGGCAATTACCGGAACCGACACCATTCCGCCCACAGCACTCGGCAACGCGCCCTCCATGCCGGCGCAGACCACCACTACCCGCGCTACGCCAAGCCGCTCGCTGTTACCGATCAGGCGATGGATTCCGGCAACGCCGATATCGTGGATCGAATCCACTTCATTGCCCATCGTCTCCGCCGTCACGCGCGCCTCCTCGGCTACCGGAATGTCGCTGGTCCCTGCACATACGACAGCGATCTTGCCTTTGCCATGCACCGTTCGATTTCGCAGGAATCGAATCGCGCCGGACAGCGGAAAATGCTCGCCGTCCGGCAGTTCATCCATAACCCGCCGAGCCATTTCCGGAGTAGTTCTGGTAATGAGTACATTGCCGCCGCCATCCAGCAATTTGCCCGCGATGGCAACCACATGATCCGCCGTCTTGCCCGCACCGAACACCACTTCCGGAATCCCGTGGCGCAAAGCGCGGTGGTGGTCGATGTTGGCAAAGCCCAGGTCTTCGTAGGGCATGTGCCGCAGCCGATGCAGCGCCGAATCGACATCCGAAGCCCCGCTGCGCACCTGTTCCAGCAAAGCCCTCAGTTGATCTTCAGTCATCCGATAAAATGGTAGCTTCTTTCCGGCTCCAGCCGCCTATGTTTCTGAAACGTCTCCGTTTGACGCTCGACATGATCAAATTTGAGCACTCGGTGTTCGCGCTTCCTTTTGCGCTCACCGGGGCCCTGCTGGCATTTCGCGAGAGCGGCTTTCACTCCACCAATACCTGGTGGATCGTCCTCTGGATTGTAGTCGCGATGGTGGGAGCACGTTCGGCCGCCATGGCCTTCAATCGCCTCGTCGACGCCGAAATCGACGCGCGCAATCCGCGCACAAAGATCCGCCACATCCCCGCCGGATTGCTTTCCCGCACCTTCTGCTGGGGGTTCACACTGGGCGCCACCATTCTTTTCCTCTTCGCCGCGTGGCAACTCAACCCGCTCTGCTTCCGCTTAGCGCCAATTGCCCTCGCCGTCGTCTTTGCCTACTCATTTACCAAGCGCTTTACCCATCTTTCGCACCTTGTGCTTGGTTTTGCGCTGGGGATCGCGCCCGCGGCGGCATGGATCGCCGTGCGCGGTTCGCTCGATCCGCGCATCCTCTGGCTCACCGCCGCAGTCACCTTCTGGACCGCCGGTTTCGACATTATCTATTCCTGCCAGGATTACGAATTCGACTGCGATCTGCAGCTTTACAGCGTCCCGCGGCTGGTGGGAATCGCGAAAGCCCTCCTGATCGCAAGACTTCTGCACGTCCTGATGATCGTCTCCCTGGCGATGCTCGTCTGGCAGCTTCAGCTCGGGGTGCTGAGCATCGCCGGCATAGCCGCCATCGCCGGACTGCTGATCTACGAGCACGGCATCGTCAAGGCCGACGACCTTTCCCGCGTCAATGCGGCCTTTTTCACCATGAACGGCTGGGTCAGCATGTTATTCTTCGTCTTCTGGGCAACCGATATCCTGCTGGTCCATCAGCATGTTTAGCCCCCCTGAAAGAGCAACGCCATGACCGTTACATTTGAGGATCGGCGCCTTACAACTATCCGCGAAAAGGTGGAAGCCGGCCAGCGGCTCTCCTACGACGACGGCGTGGCTTTATACCGTTCGAGCGACCTGCTCGCCCTCGGCTACATGGCGAACATCGTGCGTGAGCGCCAACACGGCGATGTGACGTACTTCAACGTCAACCGCCACATCAATCCGACAGACGTTTGTGTCGCCAGTTGCCGTCTCTGCGCCTTCGGTAAACAGAAGCGCGACCCTACTTCCTATACGATGTCTCTTGAGCAGGTCTGGGACGTTGCCGGCAAGGGCTGGAGCGAAGCCATCACGGAATTCCACATCGTCGGCGGCCTGCATCCCGAGCTCAACCTCGACTGGTTCTGTCAGATGCTGCGCGGTCTCAAAGAGCGTTTCCCGCAGATCCATCTGAAAGCCTTCACGATGGTGGAGATCGGCTACTTCGCACGCCGCGAAAAGATATCAGTCCGCGAAGTGCTGGTTCGGCTGCGCGAGGCCGGTATGGATTCGATGCCCGGCGGCGGCGCTGAGGTCTTCAGCGAGCGCGTCCGGCGCATCATCTGCGATCACAAACTGACCGGCGACGAGTGGCTGGAAACCGCGCGCACCGCCCATGATCTCGGCCTGCATTCCAACTGCACTATGCTCTACGGTCATATCGAAAACGATGAGGACCGGGTCGATCACCTGGTCCGTCTACGCGCGCTGCAGGATGAAACCAACGGCTTCGTCACCTTCATTCCGCTGGCGTTTCATCCCGACAACACCGCGCTTTCGCACATCCCGAAGACGACCGGCTTCGACGATCTGAAAAACATCGCCATCGCGCGCCTGATGCTGGATAACATCCCGCACATCAAGGCCTACTGGATCATGATGACCCCGAAGGTGGCTCAGGTAGCGCTGCGCTTCGGCGCCAACGACATCGACGGCACGGTGGTCGAGGAGAAGATCTACCACGAAGCCGGCGCGACCACGTCGCAGTCGATGCGGCGCGGCGAATTACTGCGGCTGATCCGCACCGCCGGACGCACACCGGTGGAGCGCGATACGCTGTACCGGCCGGTACAGCGCACGGAAAACGCGTTTACCGTGCTGGTGTAGAGTTGCCGCCGGTTTCTGTCGAACAGCGGTACTCTAAGGACATGGTTGTCACGCTGGACTTGCCGGACAACATTGCTCGCGCCTTGACTGATCAATCGGACGTAAATCTCCAGCGCCGCGCTCTTGAGGCGCTGGCAATTGAGGGTTACAGAGAGCGGCGGCTGACCCAGAAGCAGGTCGGCGAACTTCTTGGACTTACCCGCATACAGGCAGAAGACTTCCTGGCTGCCCATCTCGACTTATACGACTGCGAACCTGCCGAACTGACGCGCGAAACCGAACATCTGAAAGATTTCTCGGAACGACAACGTTAATCGATGCCCGCGGTGTCAAATTGCTCACCGCTCCGGTATTTGATCGCAGCCGGTCATGCTGATCTTCTCCGTTCAGTTCTGGGAACTGTCACGATTCCCATTGCGGTCTTCAACGAACTAACTCATCCGTCAGTTCCCGATGCGGTGCGGAACTGGATGTTAAAAGCTCCGGATTGGCTGACGGTGCATGAACTCACTACACCGATACCGAGCTCGCTCGCTGACGTTCTGGACGCTGATGAGAGCGAAGCGATTCAGCTTGCTCTGGATCTCGGGACCGATTTCATTCTGATCGATGAACGGCGCGGAAGACGCGAGGCCGCGCTACACGGCTTGAAGACGATCGGTGCCCTCGGCATCCTGCTGGAAGCTCATCGGCTCGGATTGATCACCGAACCGATGCAGGAACTGAGCCAACTCCGGTCACACGGATTCCGGGTATCGAGGCGTTTGGTGAATGAGTTCCTGAGACTTGCCGGGACTTAAATCTCCAGCATCCCCGTGCTGTCGCCCAACTTATCCATGTGAATTCCGGACTTATCGAGCACGGCCAGGAGCATGTTCGAAAGCGACGTGCGCTCCGGGAATTTCAGGTGCCGTCCGCCCTGCAGCTTGCCCGACGCGCCGCCCACCAGCAGCAGCGGCAGCGGGAAATGATTATGCTCGTTCGAATTGCTCATCGAGCTGCCGTAGAGAATCATCGAGTGGTCGAGCAGCGTGCCGTCGCCGTCCGGCGTCTTCTGCAGCTTGTCGATAAAATACGCCACCAGCGTCATGTGGTAGTTGTTGATCTTGGCGAGCTTGGCGATCGTCGCCGGATTATTGCCGTGATGCGACACCGAGTGGTGCGGTTCCGGCACGCCGATCTGCGGAAACGTGCGTTGGCTCAGATCGCGGGCCAGCATGAAGGTCGAAATGCGCGTGATATCGGCCTGATAAGCCAGCGCCTGCAAATCGAACATCAGCTTTGCATGCTCGTCAAACGATTCCGGCACGCCGATCGGCGTTTCGGGCACTGAGAGATTCGCTTTCGCCTGCTGCTCGGCTTTCTGAATGCGGCGCTCGATCTCGCGTACATTGTCGAGGTAATCGGCGATGCGCGCGCGGTCCTGCGAGCCGAGGCCCTTCTGCAGCCGGTTCGTCTCCTGCGTCACCGAATCGAGAATGCTGCGGTTTTCACGCTTGTTTTCGAGGCGCTCGGCTTCGCTTGAACCGTCACCGAACAGCCCTTCGAAAATCACGCGCGGATTGATCTCCATCGGCAGAGGCGTCGAGGGCGATTTCCACGCAATCGTGTTCATGTAGGCGCAGCTGTAGCCGACGTCGCAGACACCAACGAGACCCGTATCTTCGATGCCCAGTTCGAGCGACGGCAGCGGCGTGTCCTGACCGATTTTCTCGGCGGCAATCTGGTCGATCGTCATACCGGCCTGAATGTCGTCGCCTTCAGTACGTTTGGCGTGTACGCCGCTCAGATAGCAGGGAGCGCAGCGGGAGTGGTCGCCGCCGCCGTCGCCCTGCGATTCAGCGGCAATCGCAGCAAGGCCGCTGATCACGACAACCTTATCGCGATAGGGTTCGAGAGGTTTCAGGATGGGCGTAAATTCGAACCCGGCGCCGACGGTCGCAGGCGTCCATTTGTCCATCACGGCGCCGTGCGGAATGTAGACGAAGCCGAGACGGCTCTTCGGATTCGCTGCCGTCGCGGCAAGCGCCGTCGAGGCGGGAACCATCGAATCGAGCAGCGGCAAAGAGACAGCCGCGCCCATGCCTCGCAACAGTGTGCGTCGCGATAGATGCTTCTTTGTGATAAAGGACATTATTCCGACCCTTCTTTTGGCTGCGATCTTCTCATCTGAAACGGAGCGCTCTTCACCACTCCCAGAACCAGCGAGGAAAAACGGTAATCGTTACGCGCGGCGTCGTGCACGATAGCGCGAATGGCGGGCATGTCGTAGTATTCGACGCCGCGGCCGAGCGCATACGTCATGAGCTTCGTCGTCATCGTGCCGACGAACACGTTGGGGCGGCTCATCAGGTAGTTGCGGAGGTCCGCGACGCCGGAGACTTTGGTCCCATCGGACATCACGCCCGAGGCGTCGATCGGTGCGCCGTCTTCGCCGCGCACGCGCCACGCTCCCACGCCGTCAAAATTATCGAGCGCAAATCCGAGCGGGTCGAGAACTTTGTGGCAACCCGCGCAGGGTTCAACCCTGCGGTGCAGTTCCATGCGTTCGCGAACGGTCTGTTGCGCCGCGCCGGCCGAATTTTCCTTGAGCGGAGGCACATTCGCCGGCGGCGGATTGGGAGGCGTCCCCAGGATGTTTTCGAGCAGCCATTTGCCGCGCTGCACAGGTGACGTACGCGTTGCAACCGATGTCACGGTCAGGATGCTGCCCTGGCCCAACAGACCGCGCCGGTTGTCGTCAGTGACTGTGACGCGGCGGAACTGGCTGCCGTCGATATTCGGAATGCCATAGTGACGCGCGAGGCGGTCGTTGACGTACGTGTAGTTCGCGTTCAGCAGGTCGAGAACGTTGTGGTCCTCGTGCATGATGCTGCCGAAGAAAAGCTCCGTTTCTTTCTTGAAGGCCTGGCGGAGGTTGTCGTCGAAGTTGGGGAACTCTTCGAGATCAGGCGCAACGCCGCGCAGATTACGCAGATACAGCCATTGGCCGGCGAAATTGTCGACCATCGCCTGCGACTTCGGATCGGCCAGCATGCGACGCACTTCGCCTTCGAGAACCGTGGGCGTGTGGAGCTTGTTCTGCCTGGCAAGATCGATGAGTTCGTCGTCGGGAATGCTGCTCCATAGGAAGAAGGAAAGCCGCGATGCCAGTTCGATGTCACCGACGCGATAGTTACTGTCGGGCGCGACAGTTGCCGGATCGCGCTCGAAGCGGAAGAGAAATTGCGGGCTCGCGAGGATGCGGCGCAGCGCCAGCTCGATTCCGTTTTCGAAGGTGCCTTTGTTGCGGCCCTGCTGATAGAAGCCGAGAAGCGTCTCGATATCGGTCTCGGAAACCGGTTCGCGCCAGGCGTGCCGCGCCAGCGTCGAAATAATCTTCTTCGCGCACGGAAGTTCTTCCGCCGATGTTGAAGGATGGCAAAGGAACATCTTCCGGCGGCTCGGCGTGTCGCCCGAACCTGTCGAATTGAAAGGTCCGGCGATGCTGACACTAAGCACGTGCGGCAGTCCGCGGGGATCGCTGGGATCGAAAGTGCTGCGCTCCAGCGGCTCGGAGAGGTCTTCCACCGGCCCGTAAGATCTTTGCAGAAACGCCGCCGTCACCGTCTGCGGCCCGGCTTTCACCGGTACGCGCACTTCGAGCGTGTCGGGCGGCTGCGACATACTGAGCTTGATCGCGCCCGCGGCATCGAAGCCGCCTTCCTTTACCTTTTCGCCCGCACCGGCGAAAGGCTTCTTTGCCGGATTGATCGTCAGGGTCTTGAGGCGTTCGCCATTCACCGCGATTTCGAGCGTTTCATCGGGCGCGCTGCCGCCGAAGAGCAGGTCGACGGTCGATTTCAGCATCTTCACTTTGAAGACGTATTCGCCGTCGAGCGGGAAATTGTGGTGGATCACAATGCCGCCACGTGTACCCAACGGCAGTCCTTCGAGGTGTTCGTTCTGCGAAATGTCGGAACGTTCGCGATATGTAGCCACGATGGGCGCGGTTGCCGGATCACCGACTGCGAGCCGGCTGATCTTCGCCGCGGCGGAAATGTAGCGTTCCTGCAGGGCGGGCGACAGGCCGAGCACATTGGCGACATTGTCGAAACCGTAGCTCGCATCGTCGGCCGGCAGATAGTCGGTCGGCTCGATGTTGAGCGCCAGCAGATCGCGGATCGCGTTGGCGTATTCGGCGCGATTCAGGCGGTGCAGCGCCGGACGACCGGGGTTCGGATGCAGAGCCGCGGCTTTGTCGATCGACGTTTCGAGATAAGTGGCGAACTGATTGTACGCTGCCTTATCCGGCCTCGGCATACCGAGCGGCGGCATCGCGCCTGTGCGCAGCTTGCTGATGACCTTTTCCCAGGTTTCGGCGTCGTGCGGAACGTTCGCGAGATCGAGCTTGTCGAGAGACAGACCGCCGACTTTCGTCTTCGAGTTGTGGCAGGTGACGCAATACTTATCGACGATGGCTCGTTCCGTTGAAACCTGTCCCGATGTCTGCGCGGACAAGAGGCCGGAAGCCAGGAACAACCCAACTATGGATGCGACCTTCACCGTCATCCATCATAGCTTTTCCGGCCGTTCCCGAGGCCGTATGCGGACGTCAAATTGTCGGCTAAGTCCATTCAGGACAAGCAGTAATGCGCTACAATCGAGGCGAAATATGCGTGCGCGACTCCTTACTATCGCTCTACTTGCGGCCACGGGACTCTATGCGGCCGACACGCGTCTGGCGGATGCCGTCGAAGCTCGGCAGAAAGATGCCGTACGGTCGCTTATCGCACAAAAGGCGGATGTAAACGCCGCACAGCCTGACGGCACGACGGCGCTCCACTGGGCAGCCCGCCAGGAAGACGTAGAGACCGTCGACCTGCTGATCCGCGCGGGTGCGAACGTCAAAGCTGCCAACCGCTTCGGCTCCACGCCGCTCTCGCTGGCCGCGCTTAATGGGAATGCGGTGATCGTGGATAAGCTGTTGAGCGCCGGGGAAGATCCCAACGCGGTGATTTCGGTGACCGGCGATACCGCGTTTATGGTAGCGGGGCGTACGGGCAAGACAGACGCGATTTCGAGTTTTCTGAAACACGGAGCCGACGTCAACAAGACGAATAACGAAGGCCAGACTGCGCTGATGTGGGCTGCATCGGCGAAAAATGCCGCGGCGGTGAAGCTGCTGATTGGCAGCAAGGCCGATGTGAATGCGAAGACGCATCCCGCTCCCCCGCCCAAGCCGCTCGACACGATTTTCTCGGCGCCTTATCCGGTCGGCGGCATGAACGCACTGCTGTTTGCAGCCCGGCAGAACGATCGCGAATCGGCGAAGCTTCTGCTCGACGGCGGAGCCGACGTCAACCTGGGCGCGGCGGATGGCACCAGTCCGGTTCTTGTTGCAATTCTGAATGGGCACTACGCGCTGGCGAGTTATCTGCTCGAACGCGGCGCCAATCCGAACGCCGCAGACGGCAAGGGACGCGGCGCTCTCTACGCGACGGTGGATATGCGCAATCTGGAATGGTCAACCCGCCCCGCGCCACCGGAAAAAGATGCGATGACCGAACTCGATCTGATCAGCGCCCTGATCGCGCACGGCGCGGATGTGAATCAGCGGCTGACCAAAAAGGTCCCGCTCCGTGGCCAGCCTTCATTTGATGGACGCTGGGCCAATATGATCGGTGCGACGCCGATCTGGCGCGCAGCGCAGTCGGACGACGTCGCCGTGATGAAACTGCTGAAGGAAAAAGGCGCCGATCCCAATATCGAGGCGACTGACCACACGACGACGCTAATGGTTGCAGCGGGCGTGGGCTGGTCCGACGGACAGAGTCACGGTTCGCAAGCCGAGGCTCCCGAAGCGATCCAGCTCTGCATTGCATGGGGCGGCGACGTCAATTCCAGGAACGACCTCGGCTATACAGCTCTGCATGGCGCGGCGTTCCGTGGCGCGAATGACGTGGTGAAGCTGCTGGTGGACAAGGGCGCGCGGATGGATGTGAAGAACCAGGAAGGGCGTCTGCCGGTAAATATGGCTGAGGGCATGCACATCGGTCCCGGCGGATGGGTCGAGCACGACGACACCGCGACGCTGCTGCACAAGCTGATGGCCGAGCACAGCCCGTCAGCGGCGAAATAGCTCGGCCTATCGAAACCGAATATCGATAATCTGGCGCGACAGAAATGGTGAAACGTCGGTTGTAAAGGTCGCGGCCGTTCCTGCCGTCGCGGTGCGAACCAGATTTGCGAACTCCTCCGGCGTGAAGGCGCGGCGAATCGATTGCCGTCCATCTTCGGCGGCTTCGTGCCCGATCAGCGGGCAAAGGAATATGGTGAACAGCACGAGCGGCAGACGGTGCCGGATCAGATCCTGGATAAGGAACCGCCGGCAGGAGCGGCTCACATTCCGAATCAACTCGATATTCTGTTCCGGCGTCAGATGATGGGCGGTCAGAGAACAGACTGCGACGTCCGCTTCCGGCAGCGGCTCAAGCGTTGCGTCGGCTTTGATAATCTTCACTTTCGCCATGTCCGGCGGATTCAGATCGACGCCGATGACTTCCACATCCAGCTTTTGATGGAGGTACTCGAGCAGCGCTCCTCCGCCGCAGCCAACATCGATGATGCTCCGCAGCGGTCTTTCGTCCTTGCGGATAAACCGCTCCATAGTTGGAAATGTTCCGAGGCACTTGTGAACGAAGTTGAGATCGCGATGGAACTTGTCGAGCACCGGGCCTTTCAGGTCCGGCGAGTCCATCAGTTCGGGTTCCAGAGACCGGAGCATTGGTTGAACCGCGCACAACGCTTGCCCGAGTGGCAAGCTGTGCGCTTAGTACCGCTACTTTCCGCGCGCCAATCCCAAAGCGCGAATGCGCTTATGCAGATTGGTCCGCTCCATCCCGAGCGCGCGCGCCGCACTCGACACGTTCCAGCCCGCTTCTTCAAGCGCCCGCAGCACATGCTCTCGCTCGGCCGATTCACGCGCTTCCTGCACGCTCGATCGGCTGCCGTTGTTCTTCTGCGGCATCCTGAGCTCAAGTGGGATAGCAGCGGTTGTCAGCACATCGTCCGGTGACAGGATCGCCATCCGCTCCACCGCGTTGCGGAGCTCGCGCGCGTTGCCCGGCCATTTGCACGACTCGAACGCGTCCCAGACTTCCTCCTCAAAACTCTTCCTGCGAAAACCGTTGCGTACGCAGAAATCGTCGAGGAAGTACTCGGCCATGAGCCGGATGTCCTGCGGCCGCTCGCGCAATGCCGGCACGCGGATCGGCACCACGCTGACGCGATAGTAGAGATCTTCCCGAAACTTGCCCTGCGTCACCATCGCCGAAAGATCGCGGTTGGTTGCCGCAACCACGCGCACCGTCACTCGAATCACCGTCTCGCCGCCGACGCGGTGGAACTCGCCTTCCTGCAGCACCCGCAGCAGCTTGGCTTGGGAGTTCGCGTGCAGATCGCCGATTTCATCCAGGAACAGCGTACCGCCGTCGGCCAGCTCAAACTTCCCCCGGCGCATCGATGTTGCGCCGGTGAACGAGCCCTTCTCATGCCCGAAAAGCTCGCTTTCGATCAACTCACCGGGGATCGCCGCACAGTTGACTTTGACGAACGGGCCGGAAGCAAAGGGACTCGCCGCATGGATGTGGGCGGCCAGCAATTCCTTGCCTGTACCCGACTCACCGACCAGCAGAACCCGCGCGTCGGATCGCGCTGCCATCCCGGCCTGTTCCACGGCGCGGTTAAATGCCGGGCTGGAGCCGATCATCTTCGAACCCGGTCCGACCACCTCGCGCAGCCGCCGGTTCTCCTGCTTGAGGCTTCCCTGCTCCAGCGCATTCTTTACCGCGACCATCACGCGGTCCCGGCCCAGCGGCTTTTCAAGAAAATCGAAAGCCCCGGCGCGCGTGGCCTGCACGGCATCGGCAATTGTGGCGTGACCGGAAATCATGATCACCGGCGCGGAAATCTCATTAGCCTGCAGTTCGCGCAGCAGATCGATGCCGCCCGCATCCGGCAACCGCACATCCAGGAGAAACAGATCGATGCGCGCGCGTTCGGGGAACGCCCGCATCTCTGCGGCCGAGCCCACGGCGTTCACCTGATAACCCTCGCGCTCGAGAATCATCCGCAGCGTGCGGCCGATATTCTCTTCGTCGTCTACTATCAGGATGCGCCGGGCTGCCATCTGATCCGAGTCTACGCGCTGCCCTTGGGAAGCAGGACGCGGAATCCGGCGCCGCCCAGTTCTCCGGCAATCAGCAGAATGTCGCCGCCCGTGAGCAACGCGCTCTTGCGCGCGATCGAAAGCCCGAGGCCCATCCCGCGTTTCTTGAACGAAATAGTGGGTTGAAAAAGCGACCTGCGGGCAAGGTCGCTCAGGCCCGGCCCCGAGTCGTGTACTTCAATTGCGATGCGGTCTTCCAGCGGACCGACCCGCGCCAGAATCTGCCCACCCTCGCCGGCCGCTTCAGCGGCGTTTTCCAGCAGGTTCACCAGAATGCCCTTCACCAGATCCTGATCGGCCAGAGCGCTGGGCGTGTTGGCGGCAGATTCAACCGCGTATCGCACTTCGGGATGCGCCGATTTCAGGAAAGCGATCCGCTCTTCGACAATCGCGTGAACGTCGAGCGCCTCCGGATAGATGGGCGGCTCGGACGAGAACTCGGAGAAAGCGCGAATGCGGCGCTCGAGCGACTCGATCTCGTCGACGACGATCCCCGCCGCCTGTTCCAGAAAAGCGCGGTCGGGATTATGCGCGCGCGCCACCATTTCTTCAACGGTGAGGCGGATCGGTGTCAGTGAATTCTTGACCTCATGCGCCGTCTTCCGCGCCAGCACCTGCCAACTGGCGAGTTGCGTGAGGCTCACCAGACGATCGCGGCTCTGTTCGAGTTGCGCCGCCGTTCGGTTGAAAGCTTCGGTGGCCAGTCCGATTTCGTCCGTGCGCTCATTGGGGACACGAATACGGAAGTTGCCGTTGGCCAAGCTCTTCAGCGCTTCCGTCAGTTTGACGATGGGACGGCTGAACCGCGTCGCCACCAGCCAGACCAGCGTCAGGGCCACCAGCCAGATGGAAGCAGCAAGAAGCGCCCACGCCGGGAATGACCCGCGGCGCAGAATGCCGAGCGCGTTGACGGTCCGTCGGGCTTCGCCATATTGGCGCTCAAGATCCCGCATCCGGAGGTTGAGCGGCCGTTCCCAAACGGTCACGCCCGCTGGAGTTCTCCGCAAATACAGCAGTCGGCTACCCCCGTCGCCGTCGAGAGCGAAGCCTTCTTTGTCTTCACTGGAAAGCAACTCAGGCGCATTCGGCAGCGAAATGGGCGCAATGCGACCGGCGAGCGCGTCCGCTTTCAACTGCTCCCTGGCCCGCTGGTAGTATTCTTTCCCGGCTTTCTCAAGCGAAAGCGAAAGGTCCGAAAGCTGATTGACCGGCGAAACGCGCAGACTCTGATTCAGCAGCAGAGTCGTGAGCCAGACCGTCGCGCCGAGCGGGATCAGCGTCGCGGCTATGAAAACCAGCGCGAGCCGCGTCCTGAGACTCACCCCCGCGCCCCCCGAATTTCCGTTTTCTTCAGATCAGTCAGTCGGTAGGGGCCGCTGTTGAAGAGCCATCGCCCCTGCGGGCTTCGCGGAGCGCGGCCCAGAACTTCAATCAGGCGCGTCAGATTGATGCCGGGATCGCCGATGATGCCCAACTGATCCCTCGGATCTTCCTCGCGAAGATCGAGCTGGACATAGAATTCCTTGTCAGCCGGAACCAGTCCCCGGTCGATCGCCAGATTATCGATACACCAGCTTTCCGTCCCCTGCGCGGTGAGATGCGACTGGGTTCGGCGCGAGCCTGGCGACTGACCGATCTTCGTCACCGAGAAGCGCTCTTCCCAGATGTCGTAGCTGAGCGCGAACCGTGCCACCGACCTCGCCACCGGGCTGAGAGAATTGGGCGACGTGGTGATGGTTACCTGGCCGATGAAAGCCACCGAAGCGCCGTCCTTGAGGCGATCGAGAGGCTTCCCTTTCAGAAAATCGACATGCGGCAGAGAAACGCGGAGGTAGTCGCCGTCGAGAAACACGCCGAGACCTTCCGGGCCGGAAACCGCGCCCCAGGCGCCGATTGCGCCCAGCAGTACCGCCGCCGCGACCGCGATTCTGGTCTTCAATAGTTCATTCCCGCCATGAATACGGGTTCGATTCGCCCGTTGCGAACAGGAAACCCCATCGACAGAACAAAGATACCCTGCTTGTACCCAGCGCCGAGCGAGTGCCGGAGCATACCGCCATGATCGGACTGCCAAAGGGCGCCGGTGTCGTAGAAACCTTCGACCGTGCCTTCGCCGACACGGTAGCCGTATGTCACTTCGTTGTGGACCACCCTGCTCGCTCCCAAGGGATCGATTTCATAGCGATCCCATCCCTGCAGGGTGGAGCTGCTGCCGAGTACGAAACGATCGAAAAGGGGCGCCTGGCCGACTATGGCTCCGCCGGTGAACTCATCCGAGATCGTTTGCCGTCCTGATTTGGCTTCGTATTTCATCGAAACCAAGTGACGCGCATAAGTGTAGGTCGAGCCCAACGCGCGGGTCGCGATACGGAGGCTGTACTTTCCGTCGATCTGCTGTTGCACGCTGTCTCCCTCAATTCTATGACTGTAGTGGACGTCGAGCGTTGCCGCATTTGCGGCTCTGCCGGCCCCCTCCGGGGACTCCGATTGCATCTCTTCGAAACTCGCGCCAATTGACACGGTAAGGGGTTTGGCGACCGCGAACGTGACCTCCGGAGCCACATTCCAGCGGGACCGGTAAAGGTCGAGGCCGCTGCCGGGAAGCGCGTTCACCGTGGCTTCATTCCATTGCTCGTGATAATCCTCGAGGGAGACACCCACGTGGACCCGTTCGAGACCCGCGATATATCCGAAACCCGCGCTGTCGTAGCGGGCGGTGATACCGGTGAAGCGCTCGGTGAGATCGTCACCATCGCTGATAACCCCAAACGAAAGATCGTTCTGGTGGATGCGGGTGCTGGCGTCCAGCTCCCCGGTAAAACCCTGCTTTGAATGGTAGAGAAATCTGGGCAGCGACACATCGAAAAAGAGGTCGCGGCGCACCATTTCGAAATCCACTTTGATGCGGCCCGGCGCACTGCCTTTGGAAAGATGCTCGGTTACCGTCCGAAGCCGCAGTTCCCGGCGGATCTGCGCCGAAAGTTCCTCGAGAGTCGCGACATCGCACTGTTCGCCCACCAGACTGGTCAGACGCTGACGAAGCGTTTTAGGGAGCTTCGAAGGCGCCATTTCGTCCACTTCGACACCCGCAACGGACACACTTTCGACTATATATTGGCGATTTACATTAGTCTCGGCGGCCTCGCGGAGGAATTCCTCATCGGCGTAGAGACTCCCGGCAAAGCCAAGCGGAAAAATGGCGGAGACAACCACAAGACCCGGCAAAACGAAGCGTATAGGGGACAGCATTGGCGTGCCAGTGGCACGCCATATGCCGAGTCTTAAACTATTGAAAAATATAGATAAAAAAGGTTCACACTGTGATATGCCGGTCACAGGTGTGCGTTGGGTATCTTAGAGAACCTTGGCCAGTTCGGTGGCGAAGGCGCTCTTGGGTTCCTGTTCGCGTTTCCTGGTATTATTTGCGCCGGTGCTGCGCCGATCGACGGATCGGTTGCTGCCGGCGCCGTTGGTTCGCTGCATCGGGGGCCGTTGTTCCGGACGGGCAGCGCCAGCCGGAACCGAACCTTTAACGGCCACGGGAGCCCCTTTCGAGGGCTGCGCAGGGTTGGCTCGAAGAACTTTATCTTCCAGCGGGGCTCGGTCGAACCGGCGGATAATCGCCTGCATTTCGTCCGAGGTGGGAGCCTCGATGAACGCGAATCCCTTGGATTCCTGCGTCTCGTGGTTCCGGATGACTTTGACAGAATCCGCGACGAGATCTTCCGCAGTGAGCCATTGTTTGATGTCGTCCGCGGTGACCCACATGGGCAAATTACCCAAAAAGACAGTAAAGCTCATTCAGTTAGCTGTGTTTACTCCATGGTTTGGAAATTGCTTTGGCAGTTCAAGAGGCGGGAAATTCCGATCTTTGTGCCTGCCTGATAATAACAGACCGATTTGGACGGTGCAATGTTACCCCACGTTGCATTCATTACATCGAGAGAACGTTTTTTACGCATTCACCTTTCTGAAATCCTCCTCTGCGCCCTGCTCCCGACTGCACTCTACCGCAGCGAAATCTCTGTCATACGCAGGGCGTTTGACAAGTCCTTTGATATCAGCGAAAGAAAAAGTTGAGAGATTGTGAACGCACAGCGCCAGGCATCTCAGCGATTGAGATCGCGGAGCGCCTCCGATTGCAGCAGATGCCCGCGATCGGCGCTTACTATTAGTACTCGCCACGGCCAGATCAACGGTGTGGTTCCGGCATAGGCGACGGTGGGTTCGTTTTTGCTGCGCGCCAGATTCGTTCGCAGGCCGACGTCCGAGCGAATCAAATAAGTTCGCGGATATTTCGTGGATCCGGATTCCGCGCCGGCTTCCGCAATTGCGATCCACCCGATTCCGGGCTCCTCTACAAAGAACGGCAGATCGTAATCCGGCTTCTTTTCGAGATGACTGAGCACATCCGGCTGCGCGAAGTTGAACTCGGTGACCTCGTCCCGAATCAGGATGTCTTCGAGTGGGGTCGATTTGGGGATGACGTACCGGAATGCGACCGTATCGTCATAAGCACGAATCTCGACATCGAGACGGCGGCCGAGCGATCCGTTCTGCATGTAATGAGCGACCAGCGAATTGTAGTGCTCTTTGGCGTTGGAACGCGAATCCGAAGACATGAATCCGGGATTCTCCCCCAGGAAAGGTTCCTGGTCCCGGATATCCAAACCCATCCAGGAGGTTCCCATAAGCGGTTTGCCACGGAAGAACACCTGATACCCGACTCGGCCCCAGAGCGCGCCCCGCGGTTGTCCCACAAACAGCCGGAATTCGATCTGCCCGTTCGGCGAAACGACGCGGCGCTCGTCCTGCGCCCGGAGCGAAACAGGCAGCAAAAGCAGAGCGATCAGAAAAATACGCATGCCACTAAATAATATTAGGAGCGCACGGCCTGCGAACGGGGCTGGCGTTGTGCGCGGTCAAAAAAAGCGGGCTCGCCTTTCAGCGAGCCCCCCTGTTTCAAGTTTAAACAACCGCCGATTGAGCGCTACGCCCAACTGAAGCCGGACTTCACGATCGGAAGCGACCGCACCCGTTTGCCCGTCGCCGTGAAGATGGCGTTGGCAACGGCGGGAAGAATCGGAGGCATCGCCGGTTCACCCAAACCCGTGGGTGGATTTTCGGTCTTGAGATAGATCACTTCGATTTCCGGCGGAGCCTGGGTCAGGCGAACCATCTTGTGCTGGTGATAGTTGGTCTGAACCACGCGGCCCTTATCGATGGTGATTTCCTGATCCATCAATTCGCTCAGACCGTCGATGATGCCGCCCTGAATGATGTTCTCCGCGCCGCTGGGGTTGACGATCTGGCTGCCCACATCGGCCGCAACCCAGACTTTGTTGACCTTCACCTTGTTGGCCGAATCCACTTTGACTTCGGCTACTTCGGCGAAGTACCCCAAGTGGCTGTAGTGGAAGGCCACGCCCATTGCGGTGCCCTTCGGCAGATTGCGCTTGCCCCAGTTGGATTTCTCGGCAACCAGCTTGACCACGCCTTTCATGCGCTCGGCATTCAAGCCGGGCTGCGCGAAACCACCACGCCCGGTTGCGGGGGCCGGACCAGCGGAATCGAGCAGGGCCAGACGGAACTCGACCGGATCCTTGCCCGCCGCGTGAGCCAACTCATCAATAAAGGACTGAATCACGAACGCGAAAGCGTTGCTGCTCGGCGCGCGAAGCGAACCGGTCCGGATGACCAGTTGCTGCACCGAAGCATCCAGCGCGTAGTTCGGGATGAACCGCTGCGGGAACTCCGTCGCACCCATGGCGCCGGCCGAAACGAACCGCTGGCCATCGCCGTAGCTGACGAAGTGGTTTCGCCATGCTACGATCTTGCCCTGGTTATCCACACCGGCCTTCAGGAACTGGAAGCCGCCGGGGCGATAGTAATCGTGCGCCATGTCGTCTTCGCGCGACCAGAGCAGTTTTACCGGGATACCAGCCTGTTTGGAAATATAGGCTGCCTCAGCCACGTAATCGTTGGTCAGGCGCCGGCCGAAACCGCCGCCGCCGCGGACCATGTGCAGGGTGATGTCGCTCTCCGGAACACCCGTGACCTGCGAAGCAAGACGCCGGCCGCTGCCGGGGATCTGGCTGTTGCTCCAGATTTCCAGTTTTCCGTCTTTGAAACTGGCCGTGCAGTTCTGCGGCTCGAGCGGAGCGTGAGAAATGAACGGATAAGAATAGGAAGCCTCGACGACGTGCGCCGCTCCGCCCATCGCGGAGTCAGGGTCGCCATCCTTGCGGATGTTCCGCTGAGGACCGGCTTTGTGCATCTCTTCCGCTTTGGCTGCGTAGGCCACGCTGTTGGCGGTTCCGCGAGAACCTTCATCCCAGGTAACCTGGAGCTTTTTCCGCGCGGATTGCGCCGCCCACCAGTGATCCGCGACGATCGCGATGCCGTTCTCAAGACCGGGGTCGCCCGGCAGCACGGTATCCGTAATGTCGGGCCGCGTCACGATGAAGGCGTCCCGGATGCCCGGCAGCTTTTTGATTTCGTCGATATTCGCGCTGACGACTTTCCCGCCGAAGACGCCGCACTTTTCAAACGCCGCGTACTTCATGCCCGGGATGACCATGTCGATGCCGAAGATCGGCTTGCCGGTCACGATGTTGGGCAACTCGCGCTGCGTCTGGCTGACACCGATGATTTTGAAATCCGCCGGATCCTTCAGCTTGAGGGTATTCAGCGCAGGCATGGGGAGGGCAACCATCTTCGCGGCCAACTCGCCGTAACCGAGCGAACGGTTCGAAGCCTTGTGATACACACGGCCGGAAGCAGTGGTGCACTCGGACTCCGGCACACCCCAGGTTTGGGCGGCTGCCATGATCAGCATGGCCCGGCCCGCCGCGCCGGCCTGGCGCATCGGGATCCAGTTGGTCGGAGTCGCCGTGCTGCCGCCGGCGATCTGCCCGGCGTATTTCTTATCGTCGAAATCCGTCTGCTCGATCACAACCGACTTCCAATCGGCATCGAGCTCATCGGCGATCAGCATCGGAAGCATGGTCTTGATTCCCTGGCCCACTTCGGGATTCTTGGCCATGATCGTAATCGTGCCATCCGCAGCGATCTTTACATAGGTATGCGGATCGGGAGGAGGTTGCGGAGGACCACCGCGACCGCGGCCCTGAGCCGATGCCTTCGGCTCCGTATAGAGGCCAATCAAAACGCCGCCGGCGGCGGCCGCGCTTACCTTGAGAAAGGAACGACGATCAATATTTTTCATTTCCGGATCTCCTTATTTCCTCTACTTCGCGGCCGTCTGCACAGTCCTGGCAGACGCGCTGGTCGGCAGTTGAGCGGCCCTGTGGATCGCCTTCCGGACGCGCAGATAAGTTCCGCAGCGGCAGAGGTTGCCATTCATGGCGGAGTCAATGTCGCTGTCGGTCGGGTGGGGCTTCCTGGCAAGTAACGACGCAGCCGCCATAATCTGACCCGCCTGGCAATAACCGCACTGCGCAACGTCCACCTCGGTCCACGCAACCTGCACGGGATGCGTGCCGTTCGGGGACAGACCCTCGATCGTGGTAACCGCCTGGTTGCCCACTGTCGAAATCGGCGTCTGGCAGGCAGGCACAGCCTTGCCGTTCAGATGAACAGTGCAGGCGCGGCATTGTCCGATACCGCAACCATACTTGGTGCCGCGGAGATTCATGATGTCCCGCAGTACCCACAACAGAGGCATATCGGATGGCGCGTCCACCGTGGTGGACTGCCCATTTACTTTCAGTGTGTAGGCCATAGAGTTTTGCTCTCGATCAATAAGAGCATATACGATTTAAGTGCGAGCCGGGGAACCTGTTTTGAGCGTTTTCGACCCGTGTCCTGTATAAATTACACGAGAAATCTAACACTACCGCAGCCGCATAAAATAACCCGATTTTATTTGGGGGATTCCGGCGGAACAGTGCCGAAATTGTAGTCGCCCGCCTTCTTGCCCTCGAAGGAATTCTTCCCGACGGCGATGCCGCGCTCCGTCATCAGACGGCTCATCAGTTCCACGGTGTCGGTGTGGTAGATCGCGGACGACATACCGATCGGCACGCCCTCGGCCCAATTCAGCGGCGTCATGCGAACGGAGCTGACTCCGAAGCCGTAGTCCTCACCTTTATCGAGAGCGTCGAGTTTCGCGCCTCGGTCCACCAGAAGCTGGACAGCCTTGTTCGCACCTTTATAACCGGCGCCGTGAAGGGCTGTGATGCCATGATCGTTCGCCGCATTCACGTTAGCGCCGAGACTCAATAAAAGCTTGATGAGTTCGATGGTCTGGTCCTCGGAATATTCGTGCAGCATACCGTCCGCCCAACCCACGCCGGAGGCAACCATCAGTGGCGTCGTATTGTCGAAAGTCGGAATGAGCGGATCGGCTTTGTGCGCAAGGAGAAGCTTCACGACGGTGAGATCGCCGCACAGCGCGGCACGCAATAGCGGAGTCGCGCCCGCCTCCTTCAACCAGAGCGCGGTCATTCCCTGATGAACTTCGGTGGGCTCCTGGATTCGCAGATTCGGATTCGCGCCGTGATCGAGCAGCTTCCCGATCATTTCCAAAACGCCATCAGTCGAAGGCGCGGGGAGCGCCGTCATCTCCATGTTGCGGTTTTTCACCGCCAGGTAGAGCGGCGTCCAGCCTTTGAAGTTGGCGAGATTCGGATCGGCTCCCTGTTCGAGCAGAAAGGAGGCAATGTCATAGTCGCCGTTCTGGACTGCGACCAACAGTGGGCTGCTTCCGTCAACGGAAGTTTGGTTCACGTTTACGTGCGCGGCTGCGAGAGTCCTCACGCAATCCATCTCGCCTTCGCGGACCGCAAAGAGCAATGCCGTCAAACCACCTTTTGGCGGAGCGGGAAGCCCACCGGCTTTGGCCCCGGCAGCTGTGAGAGGCGCGAACCCCAAGCCGCGGCGACGGATCGGCGTCAGGCTGGCGGATTGCGCGGAAAGATCGGCTCCGTGTTCGGCGAGCAGACGAATCACGTCGGCATGGCCCTGTTCCGCAGCCCACATCGCTGCTGTGGTTCCACGCAGAGTGTCCTTGGCGTTCGGCTGTGCGCCGTGATCGAGCAATGCTTTCACCCCAGCCACGCTGCCGCTGCGGGAGGCCATCATCAGGGCAGTTTCGCCATGCGAAAGGACGGGAGCATTGGGATCGGCGCCGGCCTTCAACAGCTTCTCGATCATCGCGGCGTTACCGTTCTGAGCGGCAAGGAACAGCGGCGTCGCGCCGTCGCGATTTGCGGCTTTGGGATTTGCACCGGCGCGAATCAGCAGGTCGGCGGTTTCGAGATCGTCCCAACGCGCGGCCCAATGAAGGGCGGTTGTGCCGTCCAGTTGGGGAATATTGACGTCGGCGTGGCGCTCGATCAGTGCGCGGACCGCCTGCTGATTGTTGTTTGCGGCGGCGGCGGCCACTTCGGGGGTGGTGGCAGCGGGGAGAGAAGACACAACCAAGAGGATGAGTGCGAAGCTTGCGCCGGGTAAAAACCCGGCGGCAGGGCCGAAGCCCTGGCCCCACACTCTCTTTCCATGGTGCGCGGGCATTTCAGATCGAGATCGGGCCGGTGCTGTCGCCGATGCGGTCCTTTTCAACCCCGGCCATGTGCAGCGCCGTCAGCAGAAGATTGGCGGTCGAGCCCTCGGCTTTGATGTGGCTGCCGCCCTTGTGTCCCGCGCCGATGATCATGTGGCCGACATTCTTGTGGCTGTGCAGATTCGAATCGCCCATATTGCTGGCCCAGAGAATCAGCGTATGGTCGAGGAGATTTCCCTCGCCGTCCGGCGTGGACTTCAGCTTTTCGAGAAAGTACGGCAGGCACTGGATATGGAAACGATTGATCTTCGCCCAATCCTCCACGCGTTTTGGAACGCCGCCGTGATGGGATGCGGCATGATTCGCCGTTGCAACGCCCGACTCCGGATAGCTGCGCATGCTGACGTCGTGCGCATACATCAACGTCGATACGCGCGTGATGTCGGCTTTGAACGCCAACACCTGCAGATCCCACATCAATTTGATATGTTCCTCGAACGATTCCGGCATGCCGTAGGGAACTTTGGCATCGGGCGACGGATCGGTCGACTTCGCGACATTCTTCAGCCGCCGCTCGATTTCGCGAATATCTTCGAGATACTGATCGAGCCGCGTGCGGTCGGTGGCCGGCAGGCTCTTGTTCAGCCGTGCAACTTCCTGGGTGACAGCGTCGAGCAGACTGGCTTCCGCCTGCTTACGTGCCAGCCTCTCCTGTGGCGTGCTGCCGTCGCCGAAGAGATGTTCGAAGACCACCTGCGGATTCGCCTCATGCGGAAGAGGGCTGGTGGGGTTCGCCCAGGAAATGGAATTCACGTATGCGCAACTGTAACCCCAGGGGCACGTAGCCAGCGAGCTCTGATCTTCTATTCCAAGCTGAATGGAAGGCAGCGCCGTATCCTGTCCATACTTCTGAGCGATCATCTGGTCGATCGTGGTGCCGAGGTAGATGTCTTCACTGACCGTTTTCTTCGGCGGAACACCGCTCAGTACGGCCGCGCTGCGGGAATGGTCTCCCCCTGCCGTGCCGGGAGGCGGGAAGGACGAAGTTGCATCGAGGCCGCTGATCACCGTTACGTGATCGCGCCACTGCTCGAGCGGTTTGAGAATGAACGGAAACTCCTGGATTGGTCCAGAGGCGGCAAAATCCCAATAGCCCGGAGCCCACCCATGCGGGCTGAAGATGCCGACAAAGCGGGGTGTCTTCGGAGCGATGGCGGCTTTCGCCGAAGGCGTAAGCGCGGGGATCATCGAATCCAGCACAGGCAAGGCCAGCGAGACGCCCAAGCCCCGCAGCACCGTGCGCCGTGGAATGTGTTTCCGAGTGATGAACATTCGATAACGACCTTCTTTATCTTATTGCAAAATTACCGCGACGCCCTCTGCTCGGTCTTGCCTGAACCATCCGGCCGGCGGTTCATCTGAAATGCGTCGCTCTTCACAATTCCCATCACGAGCGTTGAGAAGCGATAATCGTTGCCCGCGGCGTCGCGCACAATGGCGCGCACCGTCGGCATGTCCTGGTATTCCACGCCACGGCCCAGGGCGTAGGTGAGCATTTTCTCCGTCAGCGTGCGGACAAATTGCGGGGAGTAGCGCACCAGAGCCTCCCGCAGATCTTTTACTCCGTTGATCTTCGAGCCGTCGGTCAGCTGACCGGAAGCGTCCAGCGTCTTGCCGGACTGTTTCGTACGCCATGTGCCGACGCCATCGAAGTTCTCGAGCGCAAAACCGATCGGGTCCATCATTTTGTGGCAGCTCGCGCAGGCCGGATTCGCGCGGTGCTCTTCCATGCGCTCGCGCATGGTCTGTTCGATCGTGGCGCCGCCGTTCCCAGTCTCCTTTAATTGAGGAACTCCGGGCGGCGGATCGGGCGGGATCACGCCGAGAATATTCGACATCACCCACTTTCCGCGCTGTACCGGCGACGTTCGGTCCGCCACCGAAGTCACCAGCTCGAAACTACCCTTCCCAAGCAGGCCACGCCGGACATCAAGATCGCCATCGAGCTTCACGCGGCGGAACTGAGTCCCATAAACATTCGGGATTCCGTAATGCGCGGCGAGCCTCTCGTTCACAAAGGTGTAGTCGGCATTCAGGAGATCGACTACGCTGCGGTCTTCGCGCACAATGCTGTCGAAGAATAATTCCGCTTCGGTGCGAAAAGCCTGGCGCAAATTGTCGTCGAAGTCGGGATAGATCACGCCTTCGGGCGTCGAGCTTGCCAGCGTGCGCAACCCCAGCCACTGGCCGGCGAAATTTTTCACCAGTTCGTGAGAGCGGGGATCGGCCATCATGCGGCGCACCTGTTGTTCGAAGATGCCGGGACTGCGCAGCTTCTTCTGAATCGCCAGATTCATGAGCTCGTCGTCGGGACCCGTGCTCCAAAGGAAGAACGAAAGGCGCGACGCCAGTTCCAGATCGCTGACGCGGTAGGGCTCGCCGGGTTTGGAGCCCGCCGGGGCATCTTCGGTGCGGAAAACAAACTCCGGATGAGCCAGGATCAACTGGAGCGCGCGCTCGATCCCACCGTCAAAACTGCCGGTATTGCGTCCAGCCTGATAAAAGGTCAGTAATTTCTCTGTATCGGTTTCGGTAATGGGCCGCCGATAAGCCTGCCTCGCCAGCGTCGAGAGAATCTTACGCGCGCAGGGCAATTCATCGCCTGTATTGGCGGGACGACAGACAAAAATCTTCCGGCGGCTCGGCGTATCGGTGGATGGAGTGCCGTTATAAGGACCGGCAACCGTCACCGAACTCACCTGCGGGGTGAACGTGAAGCCGTCGATGTTGTTGTCGTCCAGGATGCTGCGTTTATAGTGGCGATTCAGATCGACGTTCGGCACGTAAGTCGTGGCGATGAACGCAAGTCCGATGGTGCGGGCGCCGGCTTTAACGGTCACGCGAACCTCGTTCTTATCTTTATTGGTAGAGAGCGGAACGTCGCCGCCGAGCTTGAACAGCTTCACGCGCTCGCCATCGATGGTGACTTCGAGCTGTTCATCTTCGCTGTCGCCGCCGTAGAGGCCGCTGACGCTGGTGCGCACGGGAATCCATGAGATGAGATACTCACCGTCGGCGGGGAAATAATGATGGATCAGCATGCCGCCGCGCGTGCCGAACGGCAGGCCGTCGATGTGCGCTTCCTGCGAATAGTCTTCCCGAACGTGATAGACCTTGCGGGCCGGTTCGGTTTCATGACCGAGCGCGATGCGGCTGATTTTCGCGGCCGCCGAAACATAGCCTTCGACAAGCGCAGGCGAGACGTTCAGACCGCTGGCCACGTTGTCGAAGCCATAGCTGGCATCGTCGGCGGGAAGGTACGCGGCCGGATCGATATCGAGCGCGAGCAGATTGTGAATGGCGTCCGCGTATTCGGTACGGTTGAGCCGGTGAACCCCGGGAGCGGCGAGCTTCGGTCTGACCGCCGCGGCGCGATCCAGCTCATTTTCCAGAGCCACCGTTAACGCTTCGTACTCGGGAGCGGCGGGACGAGGAAGGCCCGCCGGGGGCATCATGCCGGCGCGGAGTTTGCGGACAACTTTTTCCCAAACCTCAGCCTGACCGCCGATGTGGGCAAGGTCCATTTTGTCGAGCTGCAGACCGCCGGTTTTGAGCTTCTGGTTATGGCAGGTGACGCAGTAACGGTCGAGAAGCGCGCGCTGGGCAGGCAGGGCGGACTGGGCGGGCAAGGACGGCTGCGCCGACAGGATCGTTGAAAAAACGAACCCAATTCCGACGACAGCGAGCGGCCGGGTCATATTATTACTGCGGTTCTCGCGGCGCCCTGCGACCGCCGCCCTGGAATGGAATGCCGCCGAGAGTGATCACGGTTTGTCCGTCGGCTCTGGTCAAACCTCCGGCCCAGGCATGCTTCGACCCGTCCTTCGCCGCATAAGCGGTGACCGTAACGTCTTCGCCGGAATCCACCAGCGTCTGATAGATGCTGCGCTCAAATCCGTTGCGCCGAAGGACGTTGGGGGCGGGCAGTTCCAGCGCCCAATTCACGATTTTGCCGTGCGCGTTCTTCGCGTCGAGGTAAATCCAGCCATGAGGATTATCGGTGAGAACCTTCGTTACTTTCCCGACGAGAGTGAGTGGCTGCGACTGGTCGTACTCAGCCTGGAACGAATGATGCGCGGACGCCGGAACCCCGGCAGCCAGCCAGCCGATCGCGAGGGCAAGGATCGATATGTTCTTTGTCTTCACAAGACCTCCATTCCTCCTCTTAGTTGGGCTCGCGGGCGGCGCGAAATCCGATGTCGCTTACTCTTAAGGTCGGTCCGTAGTAATGGTAACGCGCCGAGAGGCGGACGAAACCCGCATTGTTATCCCAGGCGCCGCCGCGCACGATGGGAAGCTGACGCATCCCCCTGCCCCGGCCGCCGCCCCCGCCAAAACCGCCTCGCTGAAGAAGTACTCCCCGAGGATCGGGCCTGCCGAAGCCTCGCCCCGGAGCACCTCCGTTGCCTTTTGGATCGGTGAGCGGACTGTTGCCGTAGAAATCGCGCGAATACAGGTCTTCCACCCATTCCCGCACGTTACCCAACATGTCGTACAAGCCCCACGCGTTCGGTTTCTTTTGGCCAACCGGATGCGTTTCATCATCCGAATTGGCGGCGTACCAGGCAACGTCGTCGAGTGGCACTTTCGCCGCATCGCCGGCCCGGGCCGCATATTCCCATTCGGCTTCGGTGGGCAGACGATAGTGGTAACCGTCGTTCCGCATGTTGAGCCGCGCGAGAAAGTCATGCGCGTCGTCGCGTGAAATCGTTTCGACGGGACGGTCGGCTCCCTTAATAGTGCTGGGATTCGATCCCGTCACCGTTTCCCACTGGGCTTGCGTTACCTCGTATTTCCCGATTTCAAATGGCTTGGTGAGTTGAACGCGATGGGCGGGTTTCTCATCGGCCGTGCAGTCGTTATCGCCCATCGAACAGCCCATGACAAATTCACCGGGCGCGATTTTGACGAACTCCATGCCCAGAGTGTTTTTTGCAGGATTGGGGTTTTGAGCGAATACCGGAAGGCCGATCAGCAGAGCGAAGAGGGAACGCGTCATAACGTTCGGGTTGTGTCTCAGTATAACGATTTTGGCGATAGATGGCCTGCCCTGTAGACAGAGGGACTACCCTGGAGAGTTTCCAGACATGTAGGATCACAGGCGATTCCAGCCTTATACTGAAGCCAGGCGTGACCAACGTTCAGCTTTACTTTGCTGTCATTGTGCCGGTGTTCGCGGTTATCGTGGCCGGAATTCTGCAGATGAATTCCATTGGCGGACGGTTTACAAGCATGGAGGGCAGACTCACAGCCCTTGAAAGCAGCATGAACGCACGATTTAACAGCCTCGAAACCCGTTTCGAGACTCTCATCGGGAAAGTGATCGAGATCGATAACCGGCTGACGCGAGTCGAAGCGATTCTCGATCGGCATTAAGACTCTCCCGATCTTTTACAGTCATCACGTTGTAAATCGTTTCGCGTGTGACCCGCGATATGATCGGATGGTGAATTTGGAAAGTCCACTGCCTTGAGCCATCCGCCCTTCCTTCCCTGCCCGCCAAATCGGCAATGATCGTGAATTTCATACAAGACCTCAGCACCTGGGGCGCCCTGATCATGCTGGCGCTCCTCATGGGAATTACCGCTTTTTTCCAATGGGCGTTCCGCCATCGCCGGGTTACGACCGACGAATCGATGATCAATTACGTGCAGATGATTGCACTGTTCTACGGCCTGCTTCTCGGTCTGGTGGCGGTGGGTCTGTGGCAACGACAGGACGATTCCGAAAAAAATACCGTTGACGAATCCGATCAGGTTCGGATCGTCTCCGACCTTGCGCGGTCCGTGCCGGGGAACAAGACGACGCTGTCGGATGCGCTGGGGGATTATGTTCAGAGCGTCACCAAGAAAGAGTGGCCGATGATGCTTTCCGGCCAGCAGCGCGAACTTTACATGGCCAGTCCGGAACTCGACAACGTGCGCGTGGCAATTATGCAGTTCGAGCCGAAAACATCCACGGAGCAGGCGGCCGTCCAGGAAATGCTCAGTCACTACGAGCAAATGCTCGCGGACCGGCAGCGAAGGCTGATGGACAGCCAGTTCTCCCTGCCCGCCGTGCTCAAAATGACGCTGCTGATCGGAGCGCTTTTTATCTGGGCCTGTACGTTTTTTATTCAGTCCGGACATCCCCTGTCGCAATTTGTGTTGTCGTCGATGACAATCGGCTATCTGTTTCTGGTGATCTATCTGATCCTGGTCCTGGAACATCCGTTTATCGGTTCGTGGCGGGTGGACTTCACTCCTTACGAACGCGTCCTGGAAACGCTGCATTGATGGTGGACTCTTGCGTAACAGCGGGGCAAATGGATCGCAGGCGGTTTCTGCTGGCCGCGGGGATGGGTGCGGGAGCCTCCGGATGCAGTCGCAAAGTCGAGCGCACCATAAAAATAGGCATTCTGCATTCCATGAGCGGCACGATGTCCGTCAGCGAAGCGCCGCTGCGCGATGCTGCTCTGCTGGCGGTCGAAGAGATTAACAAGAAGGGCCTGCTGGGCCGTAAAATTGAGCCGATCGTGGAAGACGCATCATCGGATCCCGACCGTTTTCAATCGCTGGCGGAGAAACTGCTGGTCGAAGACAAAGTATGCTCCATTTTCGGCTGCTGGACCTCTGTAGCCCGCAAAAGGGTTTTGCCCGTTCTCGAAGCGCATAACGGACTGCTTTGGTACCCGCTTCAATACGAAGGGAACGAATGTTCCCGCAACATCATCTACACGGGATCGACTCCGAATCAGCAGATTATTCCGGCGATAGATTGGCTGCATGACCGCGGAGGCCGCCGCTTTTACCTGGTCGGCTCGGACTATGTCTATCCGAAGACGGCGAATCGCATCATCAGGCGGCATCTGAATGAAATCGGCGCGGCTGTGGCGGGGGAAGAATACCTTCCTCTCGGAGAGCAGGACTTCGAAGCGACGCTCAAACGAATGATGGCTACGCACGCGGACATCGTATTCAGTACGGTTAACGGCGACAGCAATCTCGGCTTATACAGAGCTTTCCGCAAGATAGGGATTACGGCAAAAGACGTTCCGATCATGGCCACCAGCATGGGCGAGGCGGAAGTCCGGCGAATCGGAGCGGCGTGGACGCAGGGACACTTCGCGACGTGGGCGTATTTTCAAAGCGTCGACCAACCCGCAAACCGGGCGTTCGTGAAGAAGTTCAAGGATCGGTATGGAGACCGGCGCGTTACGGACGATCCGATGGAGGCCGCATATTTCCAGGTGCACATTTGGGCTCAGGCGGTGGCGAAGGCCAAACGCACGGCCGTCGACGCTGTTCGGGAAAGCGTCGCCGGGATGCGGTTCGACGCCCCGGAGGGTCCGATCCATATTGATCGCGAAAATCGGCATGCCTGGAAGATGTGGCGCGTGGGCGAAGTGCAGGAAGACGGGCAGTTCAAGGTCGTACACGCGTCAGACGGACCTATCGATCCCGCTCCGTGGGACCAGGCTCTGAACTCGGGCCGCTCCTGCGATTGGCGGACGGGTAAGAGTTAGTCGCCTCAATTCAGCAATTCGGGTTCCGGCTCCGGCGCGGGATCCGGGTCGGGCATGGGATGGGGACGCGGCTCATCCGGATCGTGCGGGCCGGAGTCGTCCAGGCGGATTTCGCAGTCGCAGCAGTCGCTGCAGGCGCCGCATTTTTCACAGAGATGGTTGGAGCACATGTCCTTGGTGCACTTCACACAGATGCGCGTGGACTGTTCTTCGCAGATGCTGCAGACGAATGTCATGGGTAAGGTCATTGAGATTTTCGATTCGTACCGGCCGGGGCGGCAGGCTGACGCGACAGTGTCGCGCGGCAACGCTGCGCTTCATGATCGACAACGGTGTACTGCTGCTCCTTTTCGTCGGCCAGTTCCACAAGATGCTTTTCAAGACGATCGATGTCGCCCGTACCCTCGGCGGCAACGGACTCGATGACATCGGCCAGCGCCGGGTTCTGATATTTGCGCACGCCGCCCATGAGCGAACCGAGCGTGAACTGAGCCGATTGCATTCGGAAAAGGGCCTTCATGGATTCCGTGAGGCGCTCAGGAGCTTGATTCCGAATACCCTGCGCCAGGTCCAACATCTCGCTTTGAATGGCGCGGAACTGTTCACGCATCGAATTCCATTGCGCGAGGTAGGTATCGGGCGCGCCCTTAGCGATCCAATCGGTCGGGTGAAGCTGATCCAACATGGGCTCGATGCGCACCGCGCCCTGCGAAAGACGGTTGAAAACCGCCGCGACCTCTTCGTCGGTCATGGGGAGCGCCTGCTGTGGGCCAACCTGCTGAGCCCATGCGCCGGCGGAAAGAACAAGCGCCACAAGGAGGAGTCGCATTAAACTCAGGCTCTCACCGGAACAGGCCTCAGCGCAAGCGCAGGAAGTCGCACGCTTACAGATCGATTTCAGGTCTTTCGGCTATTTGACGGGCGGGGGAGGGGGTGGCGCGGGCGGAGCAGGCGGCGGAGGAGGAGGCGCCGGGTTGCCGTTCTTCTGGTCGGCGGGAGAACCCGGACCGGTAGTCCCGGCGTGAGGGATGGCGCCGCCCCCGCGCTCGGCATTCACAGCCGCCTGATAAAGAGTGTCGGAAAGTATTCTCGCCGCGCGCTGCAGCAATCCACCCTTATCGATCACTTTTTGCGCGATCGGTTCATTCTTATAAACCCGAATAAATTCGCCGGGATTCAGGATCTTCGGCGGATCGGACAAACGCAGAAGATGCCGGACCTCTACCTGACCTTCTTCGTCCAGCACCATTGTGGTGGCGTCGTCATCTTCGACTTCAACGTCGAAAGTCGTGCCGCGCACTGAAATAACCGCTGTGGGCGTGCGGACCTTATTGTTATTGGGAAGTCCGCCGATATGTTCAATATGAACCCGCACCTTGCCCAGCCAGACTTCCAGAAGATCTTTCCAATCGCCGCGATTCTGGCGGAAAACCACCTTCGAGTTCGAAAATACCTCGAACGTGCTGCCGTCGGCAACCTGGAAAACTCCGTAGCCATCCTCGCCGGTCACGATAACCTGCTGAGGCTGGATCACATCCCCTAAATTCAACGCCCACGGATTGTTATCGCGAAGAACCGAAATCTGCCCTGTGAATGACATCAGTTTGGCTGCGCCATTCAAATCGGGAGCTGTAAACTGCGCATGTAAAAGTGCGCTGGCGCACACAAGTATCGCTGCGAGCGTAAACACAGTTCGGGTATAGTGGCGCGTACGCGTCATCAGACAGCTCCAGAATAGCACCACGAATGCATGGGAAGTTCGCAAACCAAAGAATTTTAACGGACAACCTGCGCTGAATCAGTAGTTTCCGGCGCGGAACCGGCTTTGGCTGGGGTAGAATTGAGATACGTCGATGTGTCCTCGCGATACAGCTGTGCGTTTTCGATTCGCTAACGCAGGCGAGTTTCAGCGGCTCTTTGCGCTGGCTCTCAGTGTAACCTTTTGCGCCACCGCGCAGACCAGCGCGCCGTGGAAGCGTATCGCGGGAACCACTGTAAATGCAGGCTTGGCGGGCCCGGCATCGGGACCGGTTACGGCGATCTGGTATGCCGCGGGTACCGGGAGACTACTCGTTCAAACCGAATCCTCGCGAGTTTTCGAGACATCTGACTCAGTTCATTGGCGGCTGAACACGGATGCGACAGTTCCAGTCGGCAATTCCGCTTCATTGAACCCCGCTTCTCTTCCGGAAAGCGGCGCCAAGATTCAGACCGCCGGCAGCAAACTGTATGCGGCGGGACCGTCGAACGTCTATACCTCCGACGACAACGGCCGGACGTGGGTGAACCTGACTGGCTACAATAACCGGTCCGTGATCGGCGATGGGTTTGCGGCGGTCGCCGTGGCGCCGGGGAATCCGCAGGAGGTTACGGCGGCAAATCGACTGGGCGTCTGGAGATCGCTGGACGGCGGCTTGTCGTGGCGCGGCCTGAACGAAGATTTACCGAATCTGTCAGTGCGAAAGCTGATCGACCGGAGGGTTGCTCTGTTGGAGGACGGCACGCTGACGGAAGTGGAAGCCGGCTCCTGGACTCCGATCGCGGGCAGCGATCCGGAAGCGGCGTTACGCGCGCGCTTCGGCGGAGCCTTTACCGCCGCCGCGCTGTCGGGCACAGCGGTCTATGCCGGAACTGCCGACGGAAGGCTGCTGGCATCGCGCGATGACGGCGCAACGTGGAACGAAGCGCCTCGCATCGGAACTGACGGAATAGCGCGGATCTGGGTAGACCATGAACGTCCCGACGTGGCGCTCGCTGCCGCCGGAACACATCTCTATCGAACGATCAACGGCGGGTTGTTCTGGGACGAGGTGACGGGTACGCTTCAGTCCGGTCCGATTCACGGAATTACTGCCGATCGATCCGCCGGTATAGTTTATGTGGCGACAGACGGCGGCGTTTTTTCCGGAAGTCTCTCATTGAACGACGCCGGCGCAGCGGCCACAAACTGGAAGTCTGTATCGCGCGATCTTCCGGTCGCACCCGCATGGGATGTTCGCCTGAACACCGACAATACTCTAACCGTCGCTCTCGATGGCTACGGCGTTTTTGAAGAGGCGGCGCCGCACCGCGCGGTCAATGTGCGTGTTGTGAGTGGCGCCGATTTAACCGAGCGTCCCGCAGCGCCCGGTTCCCTCATCAGCGTGCTGGGCGCCAAAGTCGAAAAGGTGAATAATCAGGGAGTTTCGTATCCCATACTTGCTTCGTCCGATCAGAGTTCTCAGTTGCAGGTGCCGTTCGAAGCCCAGACCGGTACCTTTGCGCTCTCCCTCGAAGGCGCGACGGACCGATGGAGTGTGCCGCTGACCGTGAATGACACAGCGCCGGCAATCTTCGTCGACGGCGACGGCGCACCTCTGATTCTGGACGCCGCGAGCGGCCTGGTTGTGGATCCGAAGGTCGCGGTATACGCGGATTCCACCGTACAGGTTCTCGCCACTGGTCTTGGCAAGGTCACGCCCGAGTGGCCCACGGGGGTGCCTGGGCCGCTGGATTCGCCTCCTGTTGTCGCTGGCGCCGTCACCGCGTTTCTGGACGGCCGACCGATCGAAGTTACTCGCGCGACTCTCGCGCCGGATTATGTCGGCTACTACATCGTTGAACTGCAGATTCCGGCGATCGTCAATCGGGGCGCGAGTGAGTTACGAATTGTAATGAACGGCGTCGAAAGCAATCGCGTAAGGCTCTATCTCGAGCCGAATTTGCCTGCTCAGTAAACCGACCGTGCAAAACCGAACAGTCGTCCGGTAACGCACGACCCGCAAATCAGCACCAAACAATCGTCTGGCAGCTGATCGGCCCCACGGTTGCTGAATTTTCTGCAATGCGAGATGTGATGACTGACCCGCTGCCGGAGATCAAGGCGCCAGAGCACGATCAACAGTTACTTGCGCCTCCCGGCGAGACACCCACAAAAGTTACACCTGTAGAAAAGCCTCCGAAGCACCGGCGGCGGTGGTTGTATGCGGTTGTTCTGCTGCTCGCGCTGGGAGCTTTTCTCTGGTACCGCAGCGGCCACGGAGGCGCGGCGCAGAAAGCCGCAGGCGGGAAAGGCGCCGGACGAGGTGGCGCGACCGCGGCGACGCCTGTTGTGGCGGCGCAGGCCCAGACCGGAAATATCGGCGTGTATGTAACGGGTCTGGGAGCAATCACCCCGATTTACACGGTCACCGTAAAGAGCCGGGTCGACGGGCAACTGATGAACGTCCATTTCAGGGAAGGCGATCAGGTAAAGCAGGGCGACCCTTTGATCGACATCGATCCTCGGCCTTATGAGGCGGTCCTGCAGCAGGCGACGGGAGCGTTGACGCGCGACACCGCGCTGCTCGCCAATGCGCGGGTCGATCTGGCGCGCTACACCACTCTGGTAGCGCAAGATGCAGTCCCCGAACAGACTCTTGACACGCAGCGTTCTCTGGTAGCGCAGTATGAAGGAACTGTTATCAACGACCAGGGGATGGTCAACGCCGCGAAGGTGAACGTCGCTTATTGCCACATCACTTCGCCTATTACCGGCGTGGTGGGGCTGCGGCTGGTGGATCCCGGCAACATCGTTCACGCAGCAGATACCAACGGGATGCTGGTGATCGCGCAGGTGCAGCCGATCAGCGTCATCTTCACCATTTCGGAAGATCAACTGCCGCCGATTCTGCAGAAGATAAGAGCGGGACAGACGCTGCAGGTGGACGCGTGGGATCGCGAGATGAAGAGCAAGATCGCATCCGGCACGCTTTCCACAATCGACAATCTGATCGATCAGACCACGGGAACTCTGAAGGTTCGCGCAGTATTCGATAACGCGAACCGCGCTCTCTTTCCCAATCAGTTTGTGAATGCGCGATTGCTGCAGCAGGAGAAGACACACGTTACGCTGCTGCCATCGGCCGCCATTCAGCGCAACACGAACGAGACCTACGTTTATCTGATCAAGCCGGATAACACGGTAACCATTCGCAACATCAAGGTCGGCACTACGGAAGGCGATCAATCCGAAATTGTCTCCGGACTCTCGCCTGGCGACAAGGTCGTCATGACGGGAGTCGACAAACTCCAGGAAGGCAGTAAAGTCACGCCGACTATGAACGGCTCCGATGGAACCGCCGCCCAATGAGCCCGTCCGAGACTTTCATTCGCCGGCCCGTCGCGACATCTCTTCTGATGGTGGGGATTCTGTTGGCCGGTGCGGTGGCATACCGTGAGCTGCCGGTTTCGGCGCTGCCGGAAGTCGACTATCCCATCATTCAGATCGTGACGTTCTATCCGGGCGCGAGCCCGGATGTGATGGCGTCTTCGGTGACGGCGCCGCTCGAGCGCCAATTCGGCCAGGTACCAGGGCTGCAGCAGATGACGTCGATCAGTTCCGACGGCAGTTCTGTTATTACGCTGCAATTCAATCTGAGTCTGGATATCGACGTTGCCGAACAGGAAGTTCAGCAATCGATTAACGCGTCCGGAACGTATTTGCCCGCGGATCTTCCGGTGCCTCCGGTCTACAGCAAGACCAATCCCGCCGATGCCCCGGTCCTCACGCTCGCGCTGACTTCGAAGGAAATTCCTCTTTCGCAGGTGGAAGATCTTGCGGATACACGATTGGCCCCGAAGATCTCGCAACTGCCCGGAGTTGGATTAGTCAGCATCACGGGTGGGCAGAAGCCCGCGGTTCGTATTCAGGCGAACCCCACGCAGTTGGCGTCCTATGGCCTGAATCTGGAGGATTTGCGCACGGCATTGACCGCGGCCAACGTCAACCAGGCGAAAGGCAACTTCGACGGTCCGCATCAGGCGTATCAGATCGGCGCCAACGATCAGCTGCTTTCGAGTTCGGACTATGAGGGGCTGGTCATCGCATATAAAAACGGAGCTCCGGTTCGATTGACGGACGTCGCGAGTGTGGAAGACAGTGTCGAGAACGCCAGGCAGGCCGCGTGGATGAATGAGGTCCCCGCGGTCATCGTAAATATTCAGCGGCAGCCGGGCGCGAACACGATCGCGGTCGTGGATCAGATTCAAAAGCTGCTTCCGCAGCTCACCAGCACTTTGCCCGCATCGGTCCACGTGAGCACGCTGACCGACATGACCACTACGATCCGCGCTTCGGTGAACGACGTGGAATTTTCACTGATGCTCACCGTTGCATTGGTGGTGATGGTGATCTTTCTCTTCCTGCGCAGTGTTTCGGCCACGATCATTCCGAGCGTCGCCGTTCCGTTGTCGCTGGTGGGAACGTTCGGTGTCATGTATCTGCTGGGCTATAGCCTGAACAATTTGACGCTGATGGCGCTGACCATTTCCACGGGGTTTGTGGTCGACGACGCCATCGTGATGATCGAGAATATTTCCCGCTATATCGAAAAGGGCGAGAAGCCGCTGGATGCCGCGTTGAAAGGCGCGGGGCAGATCGGGTTCACGATCATTTCACTGACGGTCTCACTGATCGCCGTTCTCATTCCGTTGTTATTCATGGGCGACATCGTGGGCCGGCTCTTCCGCGAGTTTGCGGTCACGCTGAGCGTAACCATTCTGATGTCGGCGATCGTTTCGCTGACGCTGACGCCGATGATGTCCGGCCGTATTTTGAAGCACACGCCGGAATCGTCGCAGGGACGCTTCTTTCGCGCATCGGAAAACGTCTTCAATAAGGTGATCGAGTTTTATGGGCGGACGCTCAGGTTCGTTCTGCGTTTCCAGACGATCACTCTTCTGGTAGCGCTCGGCACGCTGATCCTGACCGTTTTTCTCTTTTACGAAATACCAAAAGGGTTCTTTCCCATTCAGGACACCGGCGTCATTCAGGGCGTAACGGAAGGTTCGCAGTCGATTTCGTTCGATGAAATGTCGCGCCTGCAGCAGAGCGTAAACAAGGAAATACTGAAAGATCCGGCGGTCCAGAGCCTTTCTTCGTTCATCGGAATCGACGGCACAAATACCACGCTGAACAGCGGCCGTATACAGATCAATCTGAAGCCCCTGGATCAGAGGAAGATGAGTGCGACCGACATCATCCGGCGGCTGCAGCAGAGCGTCGCGGGAATCTCCGGCATCACGCTCTATATGCAGCCGGTGCAGAGCCTGAGCGTCGACGACCGCGTAAGCCGCACGCAATTCCAATACACGCTGGAAGATCCGAACGCCGACGAATTGAACTACTGGGCGCCGAAGATGCTGGCCAAACTTAAGGAGCTGCCCGACCTCACCGACGTCGCCAGCGACCAGCAGACGCAGGGCATACAAGCCAGGCTCGTGTTCGACCGCCCCACAGCCTCGCGGCTCGGCATTACCTCGTCCACTATCGACCAGACGCTCTACGATGCTTACGGCCAGCGCGAAGTCTCGACGATGTTCACACAGTTGAATCAGTATCACGTCATTCTCGAGGTCAAACCGAGGTTCGATCAGCGTCCCCTGAATCTGAGCGATCTCTATATTCATTCCGGAATGGCGGGTGGCGCATCGGGCGCGGTTTCGGGCGGCTCGTCGGCGACGTCCACTTTCGGACCCTCGAGTACAGCAACGAGTGCCTCCGCCGTTTCAGCACAGACCGGCTCCTCAGGCGTAGTTTCGGGCGGGACTTCAGCGACTGCACCCGCATCTCCGCTGCAATCGGGTCCGGCGCAATCGACAACGGCATTTCCCAACGGCGGGCAGGTGCCTCTGAGTGCTTTCACGCGGCTGGAGACCACTTCAGTTCCGATTGCAATCAATCACCAGGGCCAATTCCCGGTGATCACGCTGTCATTCAATCTGGCCCCGAAGGCGTCTTTGGGCAATGCTCTCGACGCGGTCAACAAAGTCAAGGACGAACTGGCGATGCCGTTGAGCGTTCAGGGCGCGTTTCAGGGAACAGCGGCGGCGTTTCAGAACTCGCTGGCGAATGAGCCTGTGCTGATTCTGGCCGCTTTGATCACTGTTTACCTCGTGCTGGGCGTGCTGTATGAGAGCTATATTCATCCGATCACGATTCTCTCGACGCTGCCCTCAGCGGGTGTCGGTGCGTTGCTCGCCCTTTATCTGACCGGCAACGACTTCAGCGTGATTGCACTGATCGGCATTGTGCTGCTGATCGGAATCGTGAAGAAGAACGCGATCATGATGATCGACTTCGCGCTTGAAGCGGAGAGAGAGCAGCACATGTCGCCGCTCGATTCGATCTATCAGGCATCGCTGCTTCGTTTCCGGCCGATCATGATGACGACGATGGCCGCGCTGCTGGGCGGGCTGCCGCTGGCGCTGGGTTCGGGTACGGGGTCGGAGCTGCGCCGGCCGCTGGGAATCACGATCGTCGGCGGCCTGATCCTGAGTCAGTTGCTGACGCTTTATACGACACCGGTGATTTACCTGTTCTTCGATCGCCTCGCGCGGCGCGTCTCGCATCAACCGCAGCAGGCGGAGAAGACGGTGCCGGCCAGCGGACCGGAACTGAGCCATGCATAACCATGTGGGGTCAGGCCTTCCGGCCTGCCGCCGGGCTTCCGCCCGGCGTGGCGCTCGACCACGGAAATTCTTCGGGCAAAGTAACAAGTCCCGCTTTCACCGGGTTCCATTCGATGTAATGCTTGACCCGAGAAAATTCTTCGTCATTGCGAATCAGGCGATCATAACTCTCACTCTGCCAAAAGGGGCGAGAGCAAAGGTTGAGAATTCTGATGGCTTCGTGACCCGTAAAACCCTTCAGCGCTCCCAGCCATTTTTTCGACTCCACATTTGGCGTGACAAGCAGGTGAACGTGATTCGACATGATCACAAAAGCGTGCAGCGTGTAGCGTCGGAATCGATGCTCGCCGTCGCGCAGAGCGCGGATCATCATTTTGGCTATCTCGGGTTGGCTAAGGAACATCGGACCGCCTTGGGGATTATCCAGCAGTCGATCCATAACAACGAACGCTTCACCCGTCGTCAGGTTTGCAGAACGGAACACGCGGTTTTGCGGAAAACTTCCGTGCAGGCAGAAAGTCACGAAAATTCGTTGACCTGTGACATCCCAGTGTGGGAGGCGTCGCTCATACCGATTCATCTCATTCGTAGTAGCGGCACGAATGCGATCGTCTCAGCAGATTTTGTAAAAGCTCCGCGCCGGGCGGAAGCCCGGCGGCAGGCCCGAAGGCCTGCCCCACTATGAACGTTTCTGAGATTTTCATTCGGAAACCGGTCGCAACCACGCTGCTGACCGTCGCCATCGCACTATCGGGAGCGGTTGCGTTCCAGTTGCTGCCCGTGTCGCCGCTCCCGCAGGTGGATTTCCCGACCGTATCCGTCTCGGCCGCGCTGCCCGGTGCGAGCCCGGAAACGATGGCGTCCTCCGTCGCGACTCCGCTGGAGAGGCAGTTCGGGCACATCGCAGCCGTCAGCGAAATGACGTCGTCGAGCAGCCTCGGATCCACCAACATTACGCTTCAGTTCAACCTCGATCGCGACATCGATGCGGCCGCGCGCGACGTGGAAGCAGCCATCAACGCGGCACGCGGTTATCTGCCCACAAATTTGCCTGCCAACCCCAGTTACAGGAAGGTCAACCCCGCCGACTCGCCCATTTTCATCGTTGGGCTGACCTCAAAGGTGCTGACAAAAGGGCAAATGTACGATGCCGCATCCACCGTGATGGCGCAGAAGCTCTCCCAGATCGCCGGCGTCGGACAGGTCACCGTAGGCGGCAGCGCGTTGCCGGGTGTCCGCATCGAACTCAATCCGACCGTGCTGAACAAATACGGCATCAGCTTCGAATCCGTGCGCAGCGTGCTCGGCGGCGCAAACGCAAACGTACCCAAGGGTCATTTCACCGATGGCCCCAACATGTGGGAAGTCGGCGCGAACGACCAGATCACCCACGCCATCGACTACGAGCCGCTGGTTATTGCTTATCGCAACGGCGTGGCCGTGCGGGTGAGTGACGTGGGCCAGGCCGTCGATTCGGTGGAGGATATCCGTCAGGCGGGATTTCTCGACGCACAACCCGCCGTTCTGGTGATTGTTTTCAGGCAGCCGGGCGCCAACATCATTCAGACCGTCGATCGTATTCGCGCGGCGCTGCCGCAACTCAAGTCGGCAATCCCGCGCACGATCAATCTGACCATCGCAATGGACCAGACCGTCACCATTCGCGCGTCGGTAAGCGAGGTCGAGCGGACGCTCATGATCTCGGTCATTCTGGTCATCCTGGTGGTATTTTTCTTCCTGCGGAACTTCCGGACTACTTTCATCCCCAGCGTCGCGGTTCCCGTCTCGCTCATCGGCACCTTCGGCGTAATGTATCTGCTGGGCTACAGCATCGACAATTTGTCTCTGATGGCTCTCACGATCTCGACCGGATTCGTCGTCGACGACGCAATCGTGGTCATCGAAAACATCACGCGCTATCTCGAAAAAGGCATGCCGCCGTTCCAGGCTGCGCTGAAAGGTGCGGAGGAGATCGGATTCACTGTCCTCACAATCAGCTTCTCGCTGATCGCGGTCTTCATTCCGCTGCTCATGATGGGAGGAATCGTGGGCCGCCTGTTTCGCGAATTTGCAGTAACGCTCTCGGCAGCGATTCTGATCTCCATGGTGATTTCACTGAGCGCAACGCCCATGATGTGCGCTCACCTGTTGAAGCAACAGGTGACTCACGGGCGGCTCTACAAGATGAGCGAGCGCTTCTTTACCTGGATTGTCGAAACTTACGGCCGAACTCTCAAGGCCGCCCTGAAATATGCCCCGATCACGCTGGCAATTCTGCTGGCCATCATCGCGCTGAATGTCTATCTGTTCATCCGGGTCCCGAAAGGCTTTTTCCCCGAACAGGACAACGGGCGCATGGCCGGCTCCATCATCGCCGATCAGGACACTTCGTTTCAGGCGCTCGACAAAATCCTGTTGCAGGCGATCGACATTATCAGAAAAGATCCCGGCGTTGGAGACGCTCTCGGCTTCACGGGAGGCGCCAACAGCGCCCGCATGTTCATTGCTCTGAAGCCGCTGAATGAAAGAAAGGCGACGGCCCAGCAGATCATTGCCCGGCTGCGGCCGAAGCTGTCAAAAGTGCCCGGCGCCAACATTATTCTCCAGGCCGCGCAGGATGTCCGCATCGGCGGAAGACAGAGCGGCGCCGAGTATCAGTTCACCATGCAGGGGGACAACCTGCAGGACCTCGTCACCTTTTCACCGAAAATGCTGGCGAAGATGAAGTCGATCCGTGCAATCGCGGATGTGAATACCGACCTGCAGAATCAGGGCTTGCAGGCGATGGTGACGTACGATCGCGATACCGCCGCCCGCTTCCAAATCGCGCCGCAACTCATCGACAACACGCTTTACGATGCATTCGGCCAGCGTCAGGTGTCGACCATGTATACGTCGCTGAACCAATACCACGTTGTGATGGAGGCCGCGCCCCAGTTCTGGCAGGATCCTCAGTTTCTGCGCGAGGTTTACGTGAGCGCGCCCGACGGCCGGCAGGTCCCGTTGAGCGCACTGGCTGCGTATGAGCCGGAAACCGCTCCGCTGACCGTCGCCCATCAGGGTCTCTTTCCCGCAGTGACGATTTCCTTCAATCTCGGCCCCAACGCCTCGCTCGGCGAAGCTGTGAACGAGATCGACGCCGCGGCGCTCACTGTCGGCCTCCCTAAAACGATCCACACGCTGTTCGCCGGAACCGCGCAGGCTTATCAGGATTCTTTGGCCAGCGAGCCGCTCCTGATTGCCGCGGCGCTGATTACCGTGTATCTCGTGCTCGGCATCTTATATGAAAGCGTGATACACCCGGTCACGATTCTTTCCACCATTCCTTCGGCCAGTGTCGGCGCGCTGCTGGCGCTGTTTCTGACGCGTACGGATCTGACGATCATCGCGATCATCGGAATTATCCTGCTGATCGGGATCGTCAAGAAGAACGCCATTATGATGATCGATTTTGCGCTGGCCGCCGAGCGCGAAGAAGGAAAAAGCTCGCGGGATTCGATCTATGAGGCCTGCATGCTGCGCCTGCGTCCGATCCTCATGACCACGATGGCCGCCATGCTGGGAGCGTTACCGCTGGCGCTGGGGACCGGCACAGGATCGGAATTGCGAAGACCGCTGGGGATTACGATTATCGGCGGGCTGATCGTGAGTCAGATGCTGACGCTTTATACGACGCCGGTGATTTACCTCTACTTCGATCGCCTGCAGCACTGGTGGGCGGGAGATAAAGAAGACAAAAAAGACGCCGTAAAACAGAACGAGCCACGAAGGCCGGGGCTCGTGACGGAATCGTGAGTTGGATCTGCGCGCGAACGACGTTCTCCGCCTGCAGCCCTTTGAAAAAAGCGTCCGAAGCCGTGCGGCGCCGCAAAAAGAAAAGGCTGCGTGCGTCGCAGCTTCGTTTGGTTCATGTTGTAGACTGCCGAACCCGGACACCATGTATGTGATTTCAAGCGTTTTTCGGGCTCGCCGATTACCCGTAACGTGCTGATATTACAGAGTTGTGGCGCCTGAGGCCGGCTGCCTATCCACTGCTAGACTGCGACTTGCGGGACGAGAGAGCCATAACCGAGCGCCTGCGGAAAGCAGTCGCGGCGACGCCTGCCGCGCACGGGTCCCGCGTTGTCCTGGGAATCGGCGACGACTGCGCGATTTACCGACCGCGTGGCTCGACTGACGATCTGCTGTTTACCAGCGACATGTTCCTCGAAGGCGTGCATTTTCTCCGCCAGACGCACAAGCCCGCGATAGCCGGGCGAAAAGCGCTGCTCCGCAGCCTGAGCGATATCGCGGCTATGGGTGGCGAGCCCCGATTCTGTCTGGTATCGCTTTGTGTTCCGGCGTGGGCGAGCGACCCGTGGGTGGATAGTTTCTTCGATGGCATTCTGGATCTCGCGGCTTCAACAGGCACTGTTCTCGCCGGAGGCGATCTTTCACGCGGGGAAAAGCTGGCATGCGACGTGACTGTCTGCGGCTCAGTTCCGCGCGGCAAAGCATTGCGGCGCGATGGCGCACGTCCCGGCGATGAGATTTACGTGTCGGGCGCTCTCGGCGGATCGGCTCTGGGGCTCGAGACGAAAAAGGGCAAAGCCTTCCGGCGGCATCTCTGCCCGGAGCCGCGTCTGGCTCTTGGTCGATTCCTGCGAGATAAGCTACACGCGACTTCGGCGATCGATTTGAGTGACGGCCTCTCGCTCGACCTGCACCGGATTTGCCTGGCATCCGGCGTGAACGCCGAGATCGTCGCACCTCCTCGCTTCCCGGAGGCCGATCTCGACCAGGCGCTCCACGGAGGAGAAGAATACGAACTCCTGTTCACGGTTTCGAGAGGCACTGCGGTTCCCGGCAGCTTCGAAGGCCTGCCGCTCACGCGATTGGGTTCGATTTTGCGAGGTTCCGGCGGTGCGGTTCGTTTCAACGGAAAGCCGCTTCCGCCGCTTGGTTACGATCACTTTCGGGTTCAATCGAAAACCCCGAAGTAAACTGGAGGGACACACCAAAATATGAGAGTCACAGTCATCGGAACGGGGTATGTCGGCACGGTAACGGGTGCGTGCCTGGCTTATTTGGGGCATCGCGTCACATGCGTGGATACGGACGCGGGGAAGATTGAAAAATTGCGGCTTGGACAGTCGCCTATCTATGAACCGGGGCTCGATGAGCTGCTGGTTCTGGCTGGCAAGAACGGCGGGATCGATTTCGAAACCGACCTCCAGGGGCCGGTCCGCGAGAGCGACATCATTTTCATCGCCGTGGGAACTCCCCCGCTGCCTTCGGGCGAATCCAATCTTGCTTATCTGGAGAGCGCGGCCCGAGGCATCGGCGCCGCAATGGATCCTTCGCGGTTCCGCGTGGTCGTAAACAAATCCACCGTACCGGTCGGCTCCGGAAATCTGGTGGAAGCTCTGGTGCGCGACGGCATTCAGGAATCTCATCCCGAGTTATCCGACAGCATCGTATTTGGTGTCGCGAGCAACCCGGAGTTTCTGCGCGAAGGTTCGGCGATCGACGACTCTCTCTATCCCGACCGCATCGTCGTCGGCGCGGACGATCCCACAACACTGCAGATGATGCGCCAGCTTTACGGAGCGCTGATTGAGCAGCAGTTCTCCGAGCCATCCTTTGCGCCGCGCCCCGTTCAAACGCATCCGAAGGGCCGCGAAGTTCCGATCGTCGCAACGACCATCACCAGCGCCGAGATGATCAAGTATTCGGCCAATGCATTTCTCGCATTGAAGATCGGCTTCTCCAACGAGATGGCGAATATATGCGAGCGCGTGGGAGCGGAAGTGACGGAAGTCATGACCGGCATCGGGCTCGACTGGCGGATCGGGCGCGGATTCCTGAATGCCGGGATCGGCTGGGGCGGAAGCTGCTTCGGCAAAGACATCAGTTCGCTGCTGCATACCGCAGCCGAATATGGTTACCAGGCGCGTATCCTCGAAGCGTCGCTGGCGGTGAATCGCATGCAGCGCAGCGTGGTGATTCAGAAGCTGCAGGAAAAGCTTTTCATCCTGAAAGGCCGCACCATCGGCCTGCTGGGGCTGGCATTCAAACCCAATACCGATGATCTGCGCGATGCGCCCGCCCTGCAGATCGCCGAGAAGCTGATTCAGATGGGAGCGCGCGTGCGCGCTTTCGATCCCGTTGCAATGGACGTGTGCCGTCAGCAGCATCCGGGACTGAAGATCACGTATTGCAAAGATGCTTTGTCGGTAGCGGAAAACGCCGATGCGCTCGTGCTGGTTACCGAATGGCCGGAGTTTGCCAAACTGGATCTGAAACAGCTGGCCAGGCGTATGAGTAAACAGGTGTTGATCGACGGCCGCAATTTGTTCCAGGCCGGTCACGCGCGCGAAGCGGGATTCGAATACTCCGGAATCGGCCGTGCCCTGCCCCGCCCGGCGGCGAACGCGCCGCAGACCGCGAAGGCCGGCCACACTGTCCAGTAGAGAATGGGGCATGTAATCGCGATCGATGGCCCTGCCGGGGCCGGAAAGAGCACGATCGCGCGAAGTCTGGCCGAAAAGCTGCGCTGGGTCTATATCGACAGCGGAGCGATGTATCGCGCGGTGGCTTTGTGGGCAATCCAACGGAACATCGATCCGGACGATGCGCACCGCGTCGAACAACTCGCGCAGGCGGCTGATATCGAACTCCTGCCGCGGCATGTTGTGCGTCTGAATGGCGAGGACGTGAGCGAAGCGATTCGCACTCCCAACGTTTCCGCGGCGGCCTCACGCCTGGCCGCGATCGGAGCAGTCCGTGCAGCACTGGTAGCCAAGCAGAGGCGCTTGGCCGAGCGGAATAACGTAGTGATGGAAGGGCGCGATATCGGCACGGTTGTCTTCCCCGATGCGCGGGTCAAAGTTTTTCTCGACGCCAATCCGCGGGAACGCGTGCGTCGGCGCGCCGGAGAGCAGCCGGATGTTCCCGCCGAGCAGTTGGCTGCACAGATCGCGCAGCGTGATGAACGCGACCGGCAGCGCGCGGAATCGCCGCTGATACAAGCTCCCGACGCGGTATATCTGGATTCCACCGGTTTGACGCCGGAACAGGTCGAAGAGGAAATCCTGAAGCTGGTCCGGGCGCGAATCTCCAATGGACATGAATAAACCCCTGCTGGTCATGAAATTCGGCGGCACCAGCGTAGGATCGGCCGAACGCATGAAAGCGGCCTGCGATCTCATTGCCGCCGAGGCAGTGCCGCGTCCGGTGTTAGCGGTAGTCTCCGCGATGTCGAAGATTACCGACCTTCTGCTCGACACGACGCGCCACGCCGAAGGCGGCGACCAGGCCGGGCTCGATCAGAACCTCCGCCAACTCGAAGCGCGCCATCGGGAAGCCGCGGCAGGACTGCTCCCCGCTTCGGAACAAGCGCGTGTGCAGGAAAAAATTGATGAAATCATTTCCGACTTCCGGCGCATCGTGAACGGCATCCGGATGCTGGGCCACCGGCCCGCGCGTGCGGTGGACGAGGCAGTTGCAGTAGGCGAGCGGCTTTCCGCGCTGCTGATCGCGGAACATTTGAAGTCGCGCGGCATTTCGGCCGAAGCCGTGAATGCCGCCGAGGCGATCGTCACCGACGCCATCTTCAACAACGCTTCACCACTGATGGATGCGACGGAGAAGAAAGCGAACGCACGGCTCATGCCGCTGCTGCAGGCCGGCGAAATTCCCATCGTGACGGGCTTCAACGGTGCAACTGCCGATGGACGACCGACCACCCTGGGACGCGGCGGTTCCGATTTTTCCGCCTCGATTCTGGCCGCGGTCCTCAACGCGAGCGAGCTCTGGATCTGGACGGACGTCGACGGAATCATGACCGCCGATCCGCGTCTGGTGCCGGACGCAAAGATCCTGACCGAAATCACGTACAGCGAAGCGGCCGAGTTGGCTTATGCGGGCGCAAAGGTTCTGCATCCGCGAACGCTCGCGCCTCTCGTCGAGCGCAGGATTCCGGTGTGGAGCAAGAACAGTTTCGCGCCGGAGAAGCCGGGCACGCGAATCGTGCCTGAGCTGGGCGCGGGGAACCCGGGCGCCCGCGCGGTCACGTCCATGGCGAATGTGACGCTGGTCTCGCTGGAGCCTGCGAGCTCCGGAGTGGGAGGAGTGCACATTATGGCGCGGTCGCTGGATGCGCTTGACCGGGCGAATGTCGAGGTCCTGGCCATCTCGAGTTCCAGTTACCGCCAGAGCTTCTGTTTCCTCGTCCGCGACGCGGAGCTGGAGGCATCCATACAGGCGATTGAGACAGCGCTCGCGCTGGAGCTGGCGCACGGCTACGTAAGCGGGATCGACGTGGATCGAAACGTAGGACTGCTCGCCGTGGTCGGCGAAGGAATGCGTGGCTTCTCGGGCGTCGCGGGCCGGATCTTCACGGCGATTTCCCGCGAAAAGGTCAACATCATCGCCATCGCGCAGGGATCAAGCGAACTGACGATTTCGATCGTGGTGCGCCGGGACGGTCTGGAGAAGGCGGTGCGGGCGGTGCATGCAGAATGCCATCTATAGGGACGCCGGGGCATTAACGCGCCGTTCGATGTGCAAAAATAGATTGGACTAGTTGATTCAACTAGTCCATTTATGCGCGAGATCCCGGCTTCCGAAGCGAAAACTCATCTGCCCCGACTGCTCAACGAAGTGGAGCGGGGTGAAACGCTGATCATTACCCGGCATGGACGCGCCATTGCGCGGATTGTGCCCGAAATCGATCGGCATCAGGAGAAGATCGATGAGGCAATGGACGCAATTCGGAATCTGCGGCAGCGGACCGGCCGAATCAAAGTGGAAGAACTCCTTTCCGCGCGCGACGAGGGCCGCAGATCCTGATGGCGTTTGTGCTTGATGCGTCCGTGAGCGCATGCTGGGCGTTTGTGGACGAAGACTATCCGATTGCCGACGCGGCCTTCTCAAGTCTTCAGACGGGGGAGGCGGTCGTCCCGGCCTTGTGGTGGTTCGAGGTCCGCAATATTCTGATCGTCAACGAACGCAGAGGGCGGATTCAGGAGCGGGAGACCGATTTCTTTCTTCGCATGTTAGCTCTGTTTCGCATCCGCATCGATCGCGAACCGGAGGACGCCGGCGTATTGCGGATGGCGAGAGCACAGGGCCTTTCCGTTTACGACGCAGCATATCTTGAACTCGCGTATCGGGAAAAACTGCCGCTGGCGACACTCGATCGCCGTCTGGGCGAGGCGGCACGACTCATCGGTGTGCAGCTTTTTGAAAAGGCCACGTAGACGCAAGGACGTTTAGCTTCCCGGGATCGGCGTGGCGCACGCTCTCAACGTGCCGTGTCGAGACTTTCTCGACACCAGCTTTTTCCCAACAGCGCGGCGCCGTCGGAAAGAGTGCTGACTTGGAGCCCTGGCTGGTTAGCGGTATCAAATTCCGTTCCTCGGAAACGTATCAAAATAGAAATAAAACGAGATTCGGCGACTTCAGCTTCGTTTGGCTGAAAAAACCGTGGTAGCCGGAACCGCCCCACCACTGAACCCCCAATCGAGGAGATCACCCGGAAAACACGGCCGCACAACCAGAACGTCGCCGTACGTCCCCAAGTGTTTTTGCCGGTGACAACGCTGTTCGTTTTATTTTCCTTACTGCCTCAATCACTTGATCCGCTTCCACCGCTCCAGCCTCCTCCCGCGGGTTTATCGTTTTGCCAGGAACCTATGCAGCAGCAAGTCATACTCGCTTACAAAAATTTCGCCGCCAACCGCGCGATCAGCCACATCGGACTCGGCGTGACAGCGCTGAACTCCGCCAAAAGTCTGCGAGCGGCGGGCGTGAACGCGGACGTCTGGCCGATCGTCAGCGCCGCCGAACTGAGTGCGCGCCTGCGCACAACGCCGGCATCGCACGTCGTGATCTCCGCGCCGTGGATTCAGACCACCGATCTGGCGCGCATGTGCGCCGAGTTTAAAGAAACGCAGTTCGCAGTCACCTGCCACTCCAATCTCGGATTCCTCCAGGCCGATCCGAGCGCGATGCGTCTGCTGCGTGAAGGACTCGAGCTGCGGCGCACCAACTGGAACTTCCAGATGGCGGCGAACTCGCGCCGTCTCGCAAACTGGGCGCATGCAGCGTATGGAATACCCTGCGCGCTATTGCCGAATCTGTATCATCTGGATGCCGCGAATCCCAAACGGGAGCGCTGGTCCGGAGGCACGCTGCGGATCGGCATCTTCGGCGCAACGCGCATTCTGAAAAACCTGATGACGGCCGCAGGCGCCGCGCTGGAAATTGCCAACGCGAAGCGTGCGGACCTCGAATTTTGGATTTCATCGGGCCGCAGTGAAGGCGCGGGCTCCGTGCTGGATGCGGTCCGGCAGATGCTGAACGGTCTGCCGCACGTAAAACTTGTCGAGAACGGCTGGCAGCCCTGGCCGCAGTTCCGGCGAACCGTCCGGCATATGCACCTGCTGATGCAGCCGAGTTACACGGAGAGCTTCAACGTAGTGACCGCCGACGGCGTGGCGGAAGGCGTGCCCAGCGTGGTTTCGGAGGCGATCGACTGGGCTCCCGACAACTGGAAAGCGCCGGTTGACGACGCGCATGCGATGGCGCGTGTGGGACAAGGTTTGCTCACCAGTCGATGGGCGCAGCGTCAGGGATGGAATGCGCTGAAAGCACACAACAAACGCGCGCTCGCCGCATGGTCCGAGTTTGTGGGTTAGGCTCTTGAGCCTTTTGTGGGGTCAGGCCTTCCGGCCTGCCGCCGGGCTTCCGCCCGGCGTCTTATTACACCACCAGAATCAGATGCAGATCCATCACATTCGTCCCGGTGGAACCCGTGATGATCAGATCGCCCAGTTCCGCAAAGAGCTGATACGCATCGTGGTTTTGGAGCGCGTCCCATGCGCTCACATCCTTCGAGTTCGCCCGCTCTACCGTGGCCCCATCCGCCATCGCGCCGGCGGCATCGGTCGGACCATCGGTGCCATCGGTACCCGCACTGAGAATCAGGACATCTTCGAGCCCGGCCATTTCCATCGCGGCAGCCAGCGCGAATTCCTGATTGCGGCCGCCCTTTCCTCCGCTTCCCGTCGGCATCGTGACGGTGGTCTCGCCGCCGGAAATAACGCAGACCGGCGGACGCACCGGTTGCGCATGGGTGCGAATCTGGCGCGCAATCGCCGCGTGCATTCGCGCCACGTCCTTCGTTTCGCCTTCTATCGTGCTGGAGAGAATCAGCGTCTTGTAGCCCAGATCCTTCGCCGCGCGCGCCGCCGATTCGAGAGATTTCTGATTACTGCCGACGATGATGTTTTCCACATTCTCGAACAACGGGTCCTCGGTCTTCGGCGTTTCGAGCGCGCCGGTTCTCAACCTCTCGCGAACCCTCGCCGGCACGCGATCGCGCAGTTCGTACTTCTCCAGAACCGAAAACGCGGTTTGGAACGTCGACGCATCCGGAGCAGTAGGACCGGAGCCGATCACATCCAGATCGTCTCCCACCACGTCGGAAAGAATCAGGCTAAGCACGTGCGCGGGTGCAGCAAGACGGGCAAGTTGGCCACCCTTGATGGCGGAAAGGTGTTTGCGGACCGCATTGATTTCGTGAATATCGGCGCCACAGGCGAGCAGCAGCCGCGTGGTCTCCTGCTTCTCGGCAAGCGTTATGGGCGGGGCGGGATAGGGCGCCAACGCCGAAGCACCGCCCGAGAGCAGGCAAATCACCAGATCGTCTTCGCCCGCTTCCTCACAGATTTGAGCGATGCGCTTCGCGCCGTTGAAACCGCGCTCGTCGGGAACGGGATGTCCGCAGGGGCGCAGTTCAATCAACCGGGTCTTTGCCGTGTCGCCGTCTTTCACGTTGACGCAGCCCGCCGAAATCCGGCTGCCGAGAAACTGTTCGACGGCGCGCGCCATCGTGCCGCCGGCCTTCCCCGCCCCCACTACAAAAATTCGTTTGTACCGGTCCAGATCGCCGCGCGCCCGCAGGACCTTTTCCACGGCAGCGGTGGGGTCCGCCGCCGCCAACGCGGCCATCAGAATTGCTTTCGCGTCGCGGCGCGGATTGTGCCTGGTCCGTTTCATCGTGGGCAGGTCATTTCCAGCACGGGAGATCGAGAATCAAATCTACCGCGCGTTCGACTTCGCAATCGGCATCCACGCGATAGTCCGCACGCGCATAAACCGTGCGGCGTTCGTCGTAGAGACGGCGGAACTGCTCACGATCGCGGGTCAGCGGCCGGGAGTCGGCTTCCTCGATGCCACTGTTAATCCGGGTTTCTATGGTTTCGAACGAGCAGTCCAGCCAGATCGAGATTCCGTGGTCCGAGAGCAATGTCGTGTTGACCGGCTGCACGAACGATCCTCCGCCAAGTGCAATCACCGAAGGCATGCCGCGCTCGATTCTCCGCATGAGGTTCCGAAGCGCTTCCGTTTCGATCCGCCGGAACTCCGGCTCGCCCCGGCTTTCGAAAAGCCGCGCAATAGTGGTCTGCTCGACCGCTTCGATTTCTGCGTCGAGATCGATAAAGTCCCAACCCAGGCGGTCGGCGAGCAGACGGGCGACAGTTGTCTTGCCCGACGCCATGAAGCCGGCCAGATACACGCCGGGCGCCCGTTTCAGCTTAATGTCCATTGCCGGGCAAGCTCATACGCGATTCGATGAAGGAAGGGAAAAAGCGATTCGCCCAAACCAGCCACCATCCGGCGCGGGGAGTAACAACCATCTGTTTACGATGTGCAATTCCATCGACAATTGTCTCAGCGCATTCCCTGGCCGACACGGCAAATCTTTTACCCTGGACTATAAAATCCGGCGGCCGCGGTCCGGGTGCGTGCGCCTGAAAATCGGTGTCCACATAGCCGGGGAAAACACCCATTACATGGACGCCGTCGCGCCGCAATTCGGTACGCTGGGCGGAGCTGATGGCAGTCAGCGCGAATTTGCTCGCCGAATAGACAGGAAGCCAGGGCAGGCTGATCTGTCCGGCAATCGAACTGACGTTGACGATGATGCCGCCGCTGCGGCGCAGATGCGGCGCGGCAAGCTGGGTCAGCGCCACCGGCGCGAAAAAATTCAGTTCGAACACCGCCCGGGCTTCATCGAGCGGAGTCGTAAGGGCGCTGTAATAAGATCCGCGGCCGGCGTTGTTGATCAGAACATCGATCTTTCCCCAGCGGGCGACGGTATTCTCGATCAGCGCGGACCTTACGGAATCCTGAGTAATATCGCCCGGCGCAACCAGATCGCCGGGCGCGGCCACGGCGGCCAGATGCGCTTCGTTACGGGCGGCGAGAGCCAGATGGGCGCCCTGCTTTTGCAGGACAGCGGCCAGATGCGCCCCGATGCCCTCCGACGCACCTGTGATGATGACGACCTTTCCGTTCAGCGAATCCATCGGGGGCAATACAAAGCAAGAGAGAAACGCAATAATAGCACTATGGCTCAGCTGCTCCCGCTGTTCCCTTTGCAGCTCGTTGTCTTCCCCGGAAGCGCGATTCCCCTCCATATATTTGAGGACCGATACCGGGAAATGGTCGGGGAAGCCGAGGCGGCCGGCGCCGAGTTCGGCATCGTTCTGGCCAAAGACGGCGGGATCGTTAACGCCGGGTGCACGGTACTGGTGGAAACGGTCCTGAAGCGATATGAGGACGGCCGCTTCGACGTTTTGACGCGAGGTCAGCGACGATTCGTGATCCGGTCGCTCAATCAGGACAAAGACTATCTGCGCGGCGAAGTGGACTTCTATGGCGATGACGATGCCGAGCCGGCTTCACCGGAGCTGCGGCAGCAGGCGCTTCAGGCTCTGACACGGCTCCGTGAAGCGCTTTCCCCCGATCAAACAGAATCTTCACCCGATCCCGACCACCCGTTCCTGAGTTTCCAGCTTGCCGAAGCGATGGACGATCTCGACTTCCGGAACACCCTTCAGCGCACGCGCTCGGAGGCGGAAAGGCTGCGGGCGTTCGCCGGCTTCGCCGAAGAATACCTGGCGAAGAAGTTGTACGCGGCGAAGATGAAGGTGACCGCGCCCACCAACGGATTCGGGCACAAACCGGTAATTCAGTAGCAACCAGATGTCATTTCACGTATACCTCGACGATACCGGTTACGAGAAACCCCGTGGGCGTCCGGGCCCTCGGATCGCTTCGGTGTTGCTGCACATCTCCGCGTTTTTGCTGCTGATGCATGCGCCGGAAATCAAGCTGGAACCGGCGAAGTCGGAATACAAACTGGCCATCGAGGGTAAAGAGACCAAGCTGGTCTGGTACGAGTTCAACAAGAAGCTGCCTGCTGTAACGCCGCCGCAAGCCAAAGCGGAGAAAACGCCGACGCGCGCTGTGACTCCTGCGCCGCAGGAAATTGTCGCCTCACGAAAGGATGCTCCGAAACGGACGCAAGTTGTCTGGACTCCGGCGCCGGAGTTGCCTCAACCGAAGCCGGTTGAGCTGCCGAATATCCTGGCAATCCGGCTGCCCGAAGTTTCGAGGCCGTTCGTCGCGCCGCCGGACATTCAGCAGCCGCAGACCGCGAAAATTGAAGTGCCTGCCGACGCCCCGCAACTGCAGACCAAACCGCTCGACGCGGTCAAACTTGCGGACGCACCCAAGGTTACGAAGAGGTTCGTGGCCCCTCCCAAAGAGGTGCCGCTCAAAGTTGCCGAGGTTGTGGCGCCGTCGGCAGCGCCGCAACTGGAAGCCCGCGCGGTAACAGCGGACCTGAACTATTCATTCAAGACTCCCTCGCGGCCATTCACGGCTCCCCCCGCGAAGGCTGCGACGGCGACCGGCAAAGCGGTCGTGCCGGACGCTCCGCCTGAGCTTCTGAGCGCAAATTCGCGCGACCTGAATCTGGCGGTGGTGGGCTTGAATCCCACGATCAAGCCGGCTGCGCTGCCCACAAACTCCAGCCCCGGACAGTTCTCCGCCGGTCCGAAAATCCGGCTCGATGGAGCAAATTCCGCAGGCGACGGAAAAGGCGTGAATGTGCCCGATTTATACGTGGCCGGCGCGCGCGATGCAAAGCCGGATCTGATCGCACAAACCTTTGCGGCGCCGACGTCGCCGATGAACTTACGCGCCGCGGTGCGCCTGGCGAATCGGAACGCTCCGTTGCCCAGGGATGATTCACGCGATCCCTCGAATTCAGGCGCGGTCCGGGTTTCCAGCGCTCCGGATCGGCGATTCGACGGCCGCGATGTCTTCATGATGGCGATTCAGATGCCGAACCTCACCAGCTATTCCGGGAGCTGGCTGATGTGGTACGCGGACCGTACGGCGCGCGAGACGGGACTCGCGCCCATTTCACCGCCGGTAGCGCATCGAAAGGTGGATCCGAAATACGTCGCGGCGGCAGCGGCCGATCATATCGAAGGCAAGGTGCGTCTGGCGTGCGCTATTGGAAAGGACGGCCGCGTGTCCGCCGTGGAGCTCGTCGACGGACTGGACGATCGCCTGAATCAAAGCGCCGAAGAGGCCCTGGCAAAATGGGAGTTCACGCCGGCTACGAGGCACGGCGAACCCGTCGAAGTAGAGGTCCTCGTCGAGATTCCGTTCCACCTCGCGCCTCACGCTCAGGTGCCCTTCTAGTGTCGTGTTCGGGTACACGCGGCTTCAGCCGCGTTTTCGACCGCCAAACATGAACAAAAGACAACACCTGATCTTTGACGCCGATGATACGTTGTGGGAAAACAACGTCTACTTCGAGCAGGCGTTCCAGGACTTCTGCGCATACCTGAATCATTCCTCGCTCACGCCGGACGAAGTCCGCGGCATTCTCGACGAGATCGAGATCGAAAACAATAAGATTCACGGCTACGGAGCGGTGAACTTCGGGCGTAACCTGAGCCAGTGTTACCTGCGGCTCGCCGAACGAGCGGTAGACGACCACGATCTGAAGCGGGTCAGCGCGTTTGCACATCGGATTCTGCTGCAGGAAATCGAACTGATGGAGGGCGTCGCCGAGACGCTGCCCTTTCTTGCGGAGAAGCACGAGCTGACCCTGTTTACAAAGGGCGAGCCGACGGAGCAGAATCGCAAGATCGATCTCTCCGGTCTGCGGCCGTTATTCACGCATTGCGAAATCGTGAAGGAAAAGAATAGAAACGCATACCAGGAGTTGGCGCGCGTTCGCGGCTTCGATCCCGAGCGAACCTGGATGATCGGCAACAGTCCGAAGTCTGACATCAACCCGGCCCTCGATGCGGGCTTGCGCGCGGTTTTCGTACCGCATCAACGGACCTGGACCCTGGAACGCGAGGAGATTCGCAAAGGCAATGACCGGCTGACGGTAGTGAACCGGTTCAGTGACCTGGCCGACCTGTTCAGCTAATTTATATCGTGCTACGATATAAATGTGTCGAGCAGTGGATTGGCGCTATCCCCGGGTCAATACCGCGATCTGGCTGAGTTCCGACGGCAGATTCGGGAGTTTCTTCATTTCAGCGAAGCGACCGCAAAGGACCATCAGATTGAGCCGCATCAGCATCAATTGCTGCTGGCGGTTCAGGGCCTTCCGGAGGGCGTAAAGCCAACCATCCGGGAGTTGGCGTCGCGGTTGTTTATCCAGCATCACAGCGCCGTCGAACTGGTGAACCGCCTGGAAGCAACAGGCGCAATCGCCCGGACGCCCGGAGTCGAGGACAAGCGTGAGGTTCTGATCCGTTTGACTCCCGTTGGCCGCTCGGTCCTCCACCGTCTCGCGGTGGCGCACCGGACGGAGTTGGAGCGCTCGGGTCCCGAACTGGCCCGGGCATTGCAGTCGGTTCTTGATCACAGCAGGAAGGGTCAGCACTCTGAATACGCATAAAGACAATTCGCAGCGCCTGGGGGATTTCACCACCTCCGTGCGCGTTATTCCGATTTCCTTACTCGCCATCGGCATCGGGCTGCTGAGCACCGGCGTCGCATGGGCGCTGCTGCGCCTCATCGGCTTTTTCACAAACGTCTTTTATTACGGACGGGCAAGCACGGTGCTTTCCTCTCCGGCGGAGAACCATCTCGGTTGGTGGGCTGTTCTGGTGCCCGTGGCGGGCGGAATTGTGATCGGGCTGATGGCCCGCTACGGCTCGGAGCGAATTCGCGGTCACGGAATTCCCGAAGCGCTCGAATCCATTCTGATCAACGGCAGCAAGGTGCAGCCGCGTCTTGCCATCCTGAAGCCGCTGTCGTCGGCCATCTCGATCGGATCGGGAGGACCGTTCGGCGCCGAAGGACCGATCATCATGACGGCCGGCGCGTTCGGATCGATCATCGCCCAGCTTTTCCACCTGACAGCGGCCGAACGAAAGACGCTTCTCGTCGCGGGAGCGGCGGCGGGCATGTCCGCAACCTTCGCGACGCCGATCGCGGCAGTGTTGCTGGCAGTCGAGCTGTTGCTGTTCGAATGGAAGCCGCGAAGCGCGATCCCGGTGGCTCTTGCCAGTGCGGCGGCGGGCGCGGGGCGGCGGTATATTCTCGGACTCGGCCCGCTGTTTCCGGTTCCGCAACATGCGATTTTCATCGGCCCGCAGGGCCTGATGGGGTGCGTCATCGCAGGTCTGCTGGCCGGCGTTCTCTCCTCGCTTCTGACGCTCGGCGTCTATGCGGCGGAAGATGGCTTCAAGAAAATTCCCATCCACTGGATGTGGTGGCCCGCGATCGGCGGCGTTTTCGTCGGATTTGGCGGCATGATCTTTCCGCAGGCATTGGGCGTTGGTTATGACACCATCCGGAATCTGCTGCAGGGCGATGTCCCGCGCGAGATGTTTGCGGGAGTTTTGCTGGTGAAGTCCGCCATCTGGATCATTTCACTGGGATCGGGAACATCCGGAGGTGTGCTCGCTCCTCTGTTGATGATGGGGGCCGCGCTGGGCGGCGTCGAGGCAGGCTTCCTTCCCCATGAAGGAGCGGGCTTCTGGCCGCTGATCAGTATGGGAGCAATCCTGGGCGGGACCATGCGAGCGCCGTTCACTGCGATTCTGTTTGCGCTCGAACTGACGCATGACATCAACGTGCTGCTGCCGTTGCTGGTGGCCGCCATGCTGGCGCACGCAACTACAGTGCTGCTCCTGAAGCGCTCCATTCTCACCGAAAAAGTCGCGCGCCGCGGCTTTCACATTACGCGCGAATACGCAACCGATCCATTGGAAATCCTTTTCGCGCGCGAAGTCATGCGCACCAAAGTGGTGGCGCTCCCGGCGAATTCCACGGTCGAGGACTTACGGCAACTTGCGCTTCGCGAGCCCACCCCGCGCGGACAGCATCTTTATCCCATCGTGGATGACGAACGGCGAGTCAGCGGCGTAATCACGCGCAAGAAGCTGCGCGAGCTGACGCAGTCCGCTTCACTCGGCGCCTCCCTGGGCGATCTGGTCCGCAGCCCCGTCGTTGCCCATTCCGACGAGCCGCTGCGCGTCATTGTTTTTCGTATGGCGGAGACCGGACTGACCCGCATGCCGGTCCTGGACAGCGAGAGCGGAAAGCTCGTCGGCATGATTTCTCTTGACGACATGCTTATGGCTCGCGTGCGTAATCTCAACGAAGAACGGCATCGCGAGCGGCTTCTTGAATTGCGCTTTCCATTCCGAAGTCAGCGTGAGATAGCGTAAAATCGTCCAATGCGACGTATCCCGCCGCTTCTCATCGCGGCTTTGCTCTTCTGCGCGGCGGTCTGTGCGACCGATCCGTGGACCGATAAAGACCTGATCCAGCCGGATCAGGTCGCGAAAGACATCAAGACCCCGCTGATTATTCACGTGGGCTTTCCCGTTTTGTACCGATCGACGCACATCACCGGAAGTGTGTACGCCGGGCCGGGATCGAAAGAGGAAGGCCTGGCCGATCTGAACAAGCTCGTCGCCGGGCAACCGCGCAATCGCGAAATCATCCTTTACTGCGGGTGCTGTCCCTGGGACAAATGCCCCAACATCAGGCCTGCTTTCGCGGAGTTGCGCAAGCTCGGTTTTACGCACGTCAAAGCGATGGTCGTTGACACGAATTTAAAGACCGATTGGACCGACAAAGGCTATCCGACCGACAAGCGCGCCGAATCGGACAAGTGAGAGATCATGCCCAAATTTGAGCGCATCCTGTTTCCCGTCGATTTCTCCGAGCGGTCCCGTGCGGTGGCTCCTTTCGTTTTGTCCGTGGCGCAGCGACATCAATCGAGGGTGGCCCTGCTGCATGCCTTGCAGCCTCCGCCTCCGATGTACACCAGCCTGAACACCGTCTATCCCGAGGTTTACGACTTCAGCGGCTTATCGGGCGATCTGCGCGCGGAGATGGAAAAGTTCGCCACAGCGGAACTTCCGAAACTCGACGTGACTTGTGCGGTCGAGTTCGGCGATCCCGCGTCCGTTATCACGGCATTCACAGAAACCGAAAACGTGAGTCTCATTATGATGGCGACGCACGGACACGGAGCGTTTCGCAGAGCGCTGTTGGGTTCGGTTACCGCCAAGGTTCTGCATGACGCCAAGGTTCCGGTTTGGACGGCGGCCCATGCTCCCGAACCTGCTCACCGGGCGCATCCGAAGCCCCGCTATATCCTGTGCGCCCTCGATCTCAAACCGGAGAGCCGCCATACGCTCGAAGTCGCCATACAGATTGCCTCCGACAATGGCGCATCAATCGAACTCTTCCACGTGGTTCCCGAGGGAGAAATTGAGTCCATCCGCGCGGAAACGCGGATACACGATTTGCTGGTCGAAGCAGCACGCAGCAGACTGGTGAAGATCCAGGAAGAAGCGGACGCAACCGATATCCAGACGGTGCTGGCGGGCGGAAGCGTAGCGGATATGCTCCGCGACGTGGCGATCAGGAAGCGCGCCGATCTCGTAGTGATCGGCAGAGGATGCATTCAAAAGGGCTTCAATGGTCGGCTGCGCGCGAACGCTTACGCGATTCTGCGCGAGGCGCCCTGCCCGGTGCTGAGCGTTTAGCGCATTCAGCAGAAGACGCACCCCTCGCAACCATCTTCCGGTTATGGGATGATTCCTCCAAAGGAGGGTCCCCGATGACCTCTCGACACCTCGCCCTTATTGGCGCGGCTGCCCTGGCGCTGGCCGTTTCGACCCAGACGCCGGCAGCAAAGACTTCCGCGGCGCTGCCGCGCACACGGGACGGACATCCCGACCTGCAGGGCTACTGGACGAACGCCACGCTGATCCCGCTGGAGCGCCCCCTGGAACTGGGGAACAAGGAGTTCTACACCGAGGCCGAAGCCGCGGCGATCGACAAGCAGCGGACTCAGCGCGAGAACAGCCAGGCAGAGACCGACATTCATTACGACAACGTCATCTGGCAGCACGAGAATTACTCCAAGGTGGTTTCGACGCGAACCTCAGTAGTCTTCGATCCGCCGGACGGCAGAATTCCTCCGTTGAACGCCGACGGACAAGGGCGCGCCGTCGCCGAAAAGGAAGCCGCGCGCCGCCGCGAAAACGCCGAGAGTGCACAGGACCGAAGTCTGGGAGAACGCTGCATCTCATGGGGCAACGAAGGGCCGCCCATGCTGGGATCGACTTATAACGCCAACATCCAGATCGTGCAGAACCCGACCGCCATCGCCATCAGCCAGGAGATCATCCACGGTGTCCGCATCGTCCCTCTGGACGGGCGTCCCCACCTGGCATCCGAAGTTCGCCAACTGGGCGGTGATTCGCGCGGTCATTGGGAAGGCGATACGCTCGTGATCGACACTACCAATTTCACCGACGAGACGAACTTTCGCGCACCGCCGGCGAACGGTCGCCAGGACATCTTCTCCGACCGGAGCCTGCATGTCACGGAGCGATTTACCCGCGCCGATCCGGACACGATTGTCTATCGGTTCACGGTGGAAGATCCTTCTATATGGACCAAGCCATGGTCGGGTGAGCTCCTGATGAGAAGGACCGAAGGCCCGATTTTCGAATACGCCTGCACCGAAGGAAACTACGGCTTGGCCAACATTCTGGCTGCAGCGCGCGCGAAGGAAAAAGCGGCTGCGGGAACATCGAAGTAACGGGACGCATCAGTTACATTGGTCTGGTGCCTCAGATTCTCGATGGAAACCACGTACGTGACCAGATAAAAGCCGAGTGCCGTCCCCGCGTCGAGCGCGTCGTTGCGCATGCGGGACGCGCGCCCGGGCTCGCCGTTGTGCTGGTGGGAAATAATCCCGCTTCCGAAGTTTACGTCCGCAACAAGACGAAAACCGCGACCGATCTCGGCATCCATGCCGAAACCATCACGCCCTCCGCTTCGATGACGACCGAGCAACTTCTCGATCTCGTCAAAGAGCTGAACTCGCGCCCCGAAATTGACGGCATTCTGGTGCAGCTTCCCCTGCCGAACCACATCGATTCCCAGCGCGTGCTGCTCGCTGTCTCGCCCGAGAAGGATGTCGACGGCTTCCATCCCTGCAATGTCGGGCTGCTTTCGACGGGCCGACCGGGGCTCAGGCCCTGCACTCCCGCGGGCGTGATTCAGATTCTGAAGCGTTATGAACTTCCGATTGCGGGCCGGAACGCCGTTGTTGTGGGGCGAAGCGACATCGTCGGAAAGCCGATGGCGATGCTCCTGCTGCAGGAGAACGCAACCGTTACGGTGTGCCATTCGCGCACGCGCGATCTGCCTGCCGTCTGCCGGAGCGCGGACATCCTGGTCGCAGCGATCGGCCGAGCCGCAATGGTGACCGCTGACTACATGAAGCCGGGCGCAGTGGTTATCGACGTGGGAATGAACAAAGTCGAAACGAGAGCGGAGGCTGAACGCATCTTCGACGCGGCGAAGCTGGCCGACTTCGATCGCCGCGGGAGCCTTCTGGTCGGAGATGTTCATCCGGGCGACATGGCGCGTCAGTCGTCGGCTTACACGCCGGTTCCGGGCGGCGTAGGTCCGCTGACGATTGCGATGCTGATGCGGAACACGATTGAATCCGCCGAACGCCGCACCGGATTGGCCTGATGCGGGCATGTTGAAAGTCGGCCTCACCGGCGGCCTGGCTTGCGGGAAAAGCTTCGTGGCGGAAGCCCTGGCTGAGCTGGGTTGCCATGTTATCGAGGCGGACCGCGTCGGGCATGAAGTGATGGAGCCCGGCGGCGAGGCTTATGACGGGGTTCTCGCCGCATTCGGCAACGAAATACTCGATGCGGACGGTAAGATCGATCGGCTGCGGCTGGCGGAGCAGGTCTTCCCGATTCCCGCTGAGCTCGAAAAACTGAACGCGATCGTACACCCGGCGGTAAGAACGCGGGCTTTGCGTCAGTTTCAGGAACTCGAGGCGCGCGATCCGCGGGGAATTGTCATCTATGTGGCGGCAATTCTCATTGAAGCGGGCGCTCATCGGGAAGTCGATAAGATAATAGTAGTGAGTTGCGCGCGGGAGCAGCAAATCGAACGCGCAATGCACCGTTCCGGCGCTTCGGAAGCCGGTGTGCTGGCCCGGCTGGACCGCCAGATGCCGCTGGAGAAAAAGAAGGAACTCGCCGACTACATCATCGATACCAGCGGCACAAAGGGCGACACACTGCATCAAACTGAAATTGTGTACCAGGATTTGCTGAAGTTGAGCAGCAACTATTGAGGAGATTGGCATCATGAGACCCAGGACGCTCGTTCTCACTTTGCTTCTCGTCGCCGGTTTCTGGTTTGTTACCGAGCGCGCGAACGTGAATCTGAAGCAGTTGATACAACCGCTTTCATCGAGCGGCCGTCTGTGGTCGGACCCCGTTACCGCGCACGGCTCCGGATTCGGCGCCGACGAGCAGAACAACATCGATATTTACAAAACCAATCGCCTGGCTACCGTAAACATCACGAGCATCGTCTACCAGCGCGACTTCTTCTTCCAGGTCTTTCCGCAGAAGGGCATCGGCTCCGGGTTCATCATCAACGAAGACGGCGAAATCGTGACCAACAATCATGTGGTTTCGGGCTCTCGCAACATTACGGTCACGCTGTCGGACAAGAAGCAATACCCTGCCACGGTCCTGGGCATCGACCGGCGCAGCGATCTCGCGATCCTGCGGATTCATGCGGACCGCAAGCTTCCCTTTGTCCGGCTGGGCAATTCCGATACCGTCGTGGTGGGACAGAAAGTGCTGGCTATTGGAAATCCATTCGGCCTGGAAGGAACGCTGACTACGGGCATCATCAGTTCGCTCGGACGCAGTCTTCAGAATGAAGACGGGGACCCGTTGGAAGGTCTGATTCAGACGGATGCAGCGATCAACCCCGGAAACAGCGGCGGTCCGCTGCTCGATTCCAGCGGCAACGTGATCGGAATCAACACAGCGATCTACAGTACACAGAACTCCGGGGGCGAGGCGGGAAGCATCGGCATCGGCTTCGCCATGCCGATCAACAGGGCCAAAGAAAAACTGGAAGAATACCGCACTACCGGCAAAATCTCGCACCCGGTTCTTGGAGTCACGCAGGTATTTCTGGTGCAGGGCGACTTGGCGGAAGCGCTCAAGATGCCGTCTTCGGGAGGTTTGTTGATCCAGGGAATTGACGAAGGATCGCCAGCGGAAGCCGCGGGACTGCGCGGGCCTACGCGCTCCGTCATCGTGGAGGGCCGTTACCAGCTTGGGATCGGCGGAGACCTGATTATCGCGATCGACGGAAACCCGGTCGACGGACAGGATGCTCTGCGGCGAGCACTCAATCAGAAACGTTCCGGTGAAAACATGGTGCTGACAATTTTCCGCGGCAACCGGACCATGAAGGTGACGGTTACGCTGGGGTCTGCGCCGGAAGTGCTGTAAAGCGGACTCCCGTAAGCGCTATCGCAATTAGCGTAGAGTTTTCGCAGTGGGTAGATGCGCCTACCAGGCTTGTGAATAACCCAGTTTGTTCTCCGCAGACTACCATTCGGCGTACAATACCGAAGCCAGCGAGAGCAGGTCGGACATACCGCTGAGATGTATGAGCACTCCAATGGCAGGGGGTCGGGTCCAATCCGTTCAGGTACCGCGCTCACCAAACCAAGCATCCGCCAAGTGCTTGTCATGCTGGACACTGACATCGGAGAAGCCGGACAAGAATCTCCTGCTACAAGAATGGCTTTCTCAATCCGCTCTTATTGAGTGACATCATTCCCGGCAGGTGCTTCTCTTGAGCTTTCAGCACCGCCGGCACTCTTCAATTCTTTGCCAACCCTACGTCTCATCCCCATCCCCCAGGCATTCCGCGATCTCTTTCTGCGAGATGGCGCCTTCCTTGATCACGCGCCAGTTGATCTCGGTGATATCGACCGTGCTCGCACCCGGGCCGTCGCAGTTGCCGCCGTCGAGCACCAAGTCCACGCTGCCGTCCATCGAGCCGAATACCTCGATGCCGCTGCGGCAGGTCGGGTGGCCGGAGATGTTGGCGCTGGTCGCAATGATCGGCTGATTCAGGCGGGCGATCAGTTCGTCGGTGACTCTGCTCTGCGCCTGGCGAACGGCCAGACGTCCGGTATTTCCCGTCGCCCGCAGCGGCAACTTGGGGGATGCCGGCATGATAATCGTCAACGGCCCCGGCCAGAATTTGCGGCTGAGCAGTTTGAACCAGGGTGAGATGTCGCGCGCCAGTTCTTCCACCATCAGCGTATCCCGAACGAGCATGGGAAGAGCGCGGTGAATCTCGCGTCCCTTGGCCTGGTAAACCTGACGGACGGCACGCACGCTGAAAGGGTCGGCCACCAGAGCATACAGCGCGTCGGTCGGCACCGCGATCACGCGCCCTTTGCGAATGGCGGCGACAGCCTGATCGAGGGCTTCCGGAGAGGGATCGAGACGATCGATCTCGATCAGGTCGGTGGCCACGTGGGTAAGCGTAACACAGCGGTCGGGTGACGCTTTGAAGAAAGGCAGACGACAAAAGGCGATCGTCCGCCCCACGAACGGAGGCGGCGTTACTAGCCCGCGACTGCTTCGAGCTCGGCTTCCTGATTCCGCGGCTCAAACGAATAGCCGAATCCGCGGACGGAATGGATCAGCCGGGGCGTTGCGGCGTCCTTTTCAATCTTCTGGCGCAGGCGCAGAATGTACACATCCACGGTACGGTCTGTAATCGCACGGTCCTGTCCCCAAACGGCATTCAGAAGCTGCTCGCGGCTGAAGACGACGCCGGGGCGGCTCATCAGAAATTCGAGGAGCCGGAACTCGGTTGCCGTCAGCGAAAGATTCTCGCCGGAAAGCCTTACCTGGCAACTGCTGCGGTCAAGTTCGACGCCGCCCGCTTTCAGCAGGCGCGAAGGCGCGGCCTGCGTGCGGAACTGCAGCTTGATGCGGGCGATCAGCTCGCGGATGAAGAACGGTTTGACAATGTAATCATTCGCACCCAACTCGAGCCCGACGATGCGGTCGGTCTCGGAGGCGCGCGCCGTCAGGAAAATGATCGGCGTTTGAGCGAGCTCGGCATCGTTGCGGATTCCTTTGCAGATATCGAGGCCGTCGGAATCCGGCAACATGATATCGAGCAAAACCAAGTCGGGCCGAACCCGCCGGCAAAGGTCCAGAGCGCCCCGCCCTGTCTGGGACCCGGTGAGGAGGAAGCCCTCCCTTTCCAGGTTATATTTCAGGAGCGCGAACAGGTCCGCGTCATCTTCGATCAGGACAATTCTTTTTGTCACGGCAATTTCAGCGTAGCGGGATTCTCGTTACAGGAGGGTTAAGAGGCAGTAAACGGTGAGTGAAGTTACGGCAGAGATCCCGTAATCAGTTCGTCTCGAACCGATATCCGAACCCCCGGACGGTAACCAGATAGCCCGGCTCGTCGGGCTTATCTTCAATCTGCTCCCGAAGACGGCGGATGTGAACGTCCACGGTTCTCGGCGTGACGAAATGCTGTTCCCCCCAGACCTCGCGGAGCAGTTGCTCCCGGGACCAGGCGGTGCCGGGATGAGTCAGGAAAAACTCAAGCAGCTTGAATTCGGTCGAAGTCAGCTCGATTTCTTTTTCGCCCTGAAAAACGCGCCGCGCCGCGCGGTCGAGCCGGAACGGCCCCATGCTGAACGCGGCCGCAGGCGCGGCATCCGTGTCCTGGCGGCGAAGATGAGCTTTGATGCGGGCGACGAGTTCGCGCGGGCTGAAGGGCTTCGTGATGTAGTCGTCGCCGCCGATCTCGAGGCCCAGAACGCGGTCGACCTCTTCGGTCCGGGCGGTAAGAAAGATCACCGGGACGCGAGCAATCTTCCCGGTCTGCCGGATCTGACGGCAGAGATCGAAGCCGTCCTGTCCCGGAAGCATGACATCGAGAACGACCAGATCGGGCTGCCAGGTTTCGAGATCGCGCAGGGTGTCGCCCGCCCCGTTCAGCACCTTAACGTCAAAGCCGCCCCGGGTCAGGTTGTATTCGATCAGTGAAGCCAGCTCCGCCTCATCTTCAACGACCGCTACTTTCCTGGACATGACTCCTCAGACCGCGCGATTCGCCACACACTCCGGACAGGGGCAAATGTGGCGCAGGTGGTCGTACGAGTATATCCCGGCATTGTGTCCATCGCTCCAGACAATACGCAATGCGTAGTTGCCGACCGGTTCGATGTTGAGCATGCGCTCGCGAGGTTTGTACATCGTGAACGGGCTTGCGGATGCCTGGGGAGCTTCGCTTGTTTTCGGCCGCGGCGTTGTGCCGTGGGTACCGGCGCAGGTTGCACAGGGACACCAGTCGCGAAGGTAGACCACGCCATAAGAGCTGTGGTGGCCATCTTTCCAATCGATCTCGATGCCTTTCGATTTCGAGATCGCAATGTGTTCGGGGTCGGTCAGCTGGGTTGCCATTCGTTCGAGGCTATTGATTTACGAGACGTTCCACGTCGTCACTGATTCACGAGACGCTCCACGTCTCTTACGCCCGAAATGCGCCGCATCGCGGAGCAGAGTTTTTCGAGCTGTTTCTTATCCCGCACGTCGACGGTCATCTCGACCAGCGCCGCATCGTTGTTCGCGTTCACATCCGTCTTTGCTTCGAGGCTGCGGACATTGCTGTTTTCGTCGGAAAGAACGCTGGTGAGCTGGTGGAGAAGACCGGGCCGGTCATCCGTATGAACGACGATGCGAACCGGGAACGAATCGCTCGCATTCCGAGCCCAGTCGACTTCGATTTTGCGCTCGGCGTCGTACATCAGGTTCTGCACGTTCGGGCAGGTTCGCGAATGCACCGCGATTCCCTTCCCGCGCGTGACATAGCCGACGATCCCTTCCCCTTTGATCGGATTGCAGCATTTGGCCCGATAAACCATGACGTCGTCCACGCCATGTACCTTAATGACGGCGTCGTCGTCTTTCTGCTTGTAGTCCCTGCCCTGCGAAGGCGCAGGCTCGACAACCGGCGCAGCGGGTGCGGGCTCTGCCGCCACCTGCTCGGGCGCCGATTTCTGGAGCACCTGCCGCGCGGAAAACTTACCGTAGCCGAGGCTGGCGTACAGATCTTCGGCTTTGCCTAAGCCGTACTCGGCGGCTACGCGCTCCAGTTCCGTCTTCTGGATCCGGCCGATCTGAACGCCGAGACGGCGCGCCTCCTTTTCCAGCATCTTCTGACCGATTTCGATCGCCCGCTCGCGCTCATTCTCATTGATGATGTGTTTGATTTTGTTTCTGGCGCGGGATGTCTTGACGATGGACAACCAGTCTTTGCTGGGCTCATGTCCGGTCTGCGTCAGGACATCGACAATGTCTCCATTGCGGAGCACGTACCGGAGCGGGACGATGCGGCCGTTCACTTTGGCGCCCGTACAGGTATTTCCTACTTCCGAGTGCACCGCATAGGCGAAGTCGATGGGGCAGGATCCGGCGGGAAGAACGATCACGCGGCCTTTCGGCGTAAAACAGTAAACCTCTTCCGGGTAGAGGTCCACTTTGAGCGTGGACATGAACTCGCCCGGATCGCGCATGTCCTGCTGCCATTCCACAAGCTGGCGCAGCCACGCGACGCGCTGATCGTCCTGCACGCCGCGCTTGCCTTCCTTGTATTTCCAATGCGCCGCGATGCCTTCTTCGGCGATGCGGTGCATCTCGTCGGTGCGGATCTGAATCTCGAAATGCCTGCCTTCAGGCCCGACCACCGAGGTATGCAGGGATTGATAGAGATTCGGCCTGGGGATCGCGATGAAGTCCTTGATGCGGCCGGGCACCGGCGACCATTCATTGTGGATCACGCCGAGCGCGCCGTAACAGTTTTTCACCGAGTCGGTGATCACGCGCAGCGCGAGAAGATCGTATACCTGTTCGATGGAAATTTTCTGGCGCTTGAGTTTCTGGTAAACCGAGTAAGCGCGCTTGACGCGGGCCTCGACGCGCGCCGGGATGCCTTCGCGCCGCAACTCGGCTTCGAGCGTGCGCCGCATGCGTTCCAGATATTCTTCATTCGCCGCGCGCTGCGTGTCGATGGTGCGTGAAATTTCCGCGAACGCTTCCGGATCGAGATGCCGGAACGCAAGATCCTCCAGCTCTCCGCGGACCTTTCCCATCCCGAGGCGGTGCGCGATCGGCGCGTAGATTTCAAGAGTCTCGCGGGCGATGCGTTCCCGGCGCTCGGGACTCAGGCTGTCCAGCGTCCGCATGTTGTGCAGACGGTCGGCCAGCTTCACGATGATGACGCGAATGTCGTTGACCATCGCGAGCAGCATCTTGCGGTAGCTCTCGGCCTGGCGGTCCTCGGCCGAGAAGAAGTTGATCTTGCTTAATTTGGTGACGCCGTCGACGCAGCGCGCCACTTCATCGCCGAAATTCTTCTGGACGTCGGCCGTAGTGACGCTGGTGTCCTCAACAACGTCGTGGAGCAATCCGGTTTCGATACTGACCACGTCCATCCGCATTCCGGCGAGAATTTTCGAGACGGCAACCGGATGGCTCATATAGGGCTCGCCGGAAGCTCTTGTTTGTCCCGCGTGATATTGCGAAGCGAACCGGTAGGCCTTTTCGATCGGAGCGAGGTCGTCCTTCGGACGCGCTTCCCGGACGAGCGCAAGAAGCTCTTCGAAGTCTTGTTCCTGCACGGCGTCCACAGAGGTCTCCATGCTCGGGGGAGCAGGCAATTCTACGCCGGCCTGGGACCCGGACACAGTGGGCACATCTCTATTCTAAGCAGTCGCCGCAGGCGGCCAAAAACAAAAAGGGACGGACATTTCCGCCCGTCCCTTTGATGGATTAACAGCAGGATGGATTACGCAACAGCAGCTATTCTGTCTGCTCCGCGGCAGCCGTTTTCTTGGCGGCCTTCTTCTTGATGGTCTCGAGGTTCTTCTGAACCCAGTTGTCAGCCTCTTTGGCGTCGGCCAGGTATTGATCTCTGGTGTCGTCGAGATCGGCCCGATAGCGAATCAGCAGGTTCATGTACGCCATCGCATTCTCGTACTCGGGATCGATTTCCAGAGCCTTCTTTTCGTCGTCGATACCGTCGGTAAGCTTCTGCCAGTACTTCGCCTTGAGATCGGCCTTCAGGTCCGGCTCGGCCGCCGCCTTTTTGCCTTTGGCGGGAGCCGCATCCTTCAGCGGACCCGGATCTTCCGGCCTGAGGTTCTGCGTAGCCCGCGCTTCGCGCCATGCAGGCACAAACTGGCTCCAGGCGATGACGCCCAGCGTGTAATACGCTTCTTTGTTCTTCGGATCGGAGGCGATGACCTTTTTATTCCAGTCTTCCGCCTGCGTATAATCCTTCATCTGATAATGCAGGCTGGCGAGAGACTCCATGGCCAGCAGCTTGTTCTTGTCGTCCAGATTGGAACTCAGCGCGGTCTGGAACTCCTTGAGCGCCGAATCCCGGTTGCGCAGGTTGTCCGGCGCTTCGGAACCCGGCACGTACTGAGTCATGTAGGCTGTGGCGAGATAAAGACGCGCGGAAGGAAGATCGGGATCGAGGTCGATCGCGGTCTTGAAATCGTCCGCGGCAGCCGTGTACTGACCGGCCTTGAAGGAGTTCACACCTTTATTCAGGTTGTCGCGGGCTTTCAGTTTATTGCAGCCGGCGCTCAATGCGGCCAGCGCGATCAATGCACCAATCGCGGATACAGTGCCAATGCGGCGCATCGATTTCTCTAAGACGCTGCGCATCAGTGCCCTTCCTCCACCTTCGGCGTCATCAGGCCGACCTTGTCGATTCCGGCGCCATGCGCGATATCGATGGCCTGCGCTACCTTCTGAAATTCAAGATCCTTGTCGCCCTTCACAAACACAACCTTCTCCGCGCGCGTCTTGAAGATGTCGACCAGTTGATCGCCCAGCTTGTCCCAGGTGGCATCGGTCTGATTGATCTTCACGTTGCCCTGCGCGTCGATCACGATCACGACGGTGCGATCGTTGTTATCCGGCTGCTTCTGATTGGGGGGTGGCGGCTGGGGCGCAAGAGCGTCCAGGCCGTGCGGGGCCACCGGCGAGATCGCCATGAAGATAATCAGCAAGACGAGCAGAATATCAATCATGGGGGTCATGTTGATACTGGATTGCGGGCCGCTGTTCCCCCCGCCGACTGCCATTGCCATAGAAATTGCTCCTTTAAAAATTCTGATCGAACAAACCAGTCCTCAACGGACTAAGTTTTAGGTTTTTTCGGGAGGTTGTTATCGAGAATCTGCTCGGTAAGCAGACCCACGTCGTCCACGCCGCCCGCGCGGAGGTTGTCGACAACATCCTCTACCCTTTCATACTTCGACCGCGCATCCGCCCGGATGTACACGATCTTGACCGGCCGGTCAGCCAGAAGGTCTTTCACCTTAGGGGCCAACTCGGAAGCGTCCACCTTCTGCAGGCCAGGGCTGAGAAATACCTGCCCGTCCCGCGTAATGGCCACGGTGACCGCATCTTCTTTGTCGGCATCGGACATGACGATCGGATTCCGCGCCTTCGCAAGATCGATGTTCGCGCCTTTGTTGAGCATGGGCGTGATCACCATGAAGATAATCAGCACCACAAGCATCACATCCACCATGGGGGTGACATTGATGTCCGATACCGGCGGTGGCGCCTTTTTCATTTCCATTTCTTATCTCCTGTTCTCCTTCAACCCAGGTCTTTCAACGTGGGGGCAGAAAACCCCGCTGCGAACCGGTCCCGGTTCAAATCCTCGGCCGATCCGCCGCGGGATTCCATCAACTCGCTATTGACGGATTACGCGGCTGCCGGCCGCGTCTTGTTCAGTCTCTTCTCCGCTACTTGCGCGCCACGCCGGCCTTCATTTGGCTGCGCTTCAGGAAGTAGTCGAGCAGTTCCGAACTGGAGTTACCCATTTCCACGTCGAACGCATCGATCCGGCCCGTGAAATAGTTGAACGCCCAGACGGCGGGCACTGCCACGAACAGACCGATAGCGGTGGTCACAAGGGCTTCCGAGATACCGCCCGCGATCGCGCCGATACCCGGTGTCTTCTGGGCGGCCATCGTCTTGAACGCGTTGATGATGCCGACGACGGTACCGAACAGACCGACGAACGGAGCTGTGGAACCGATGGTCGCCAGCGCACTGACGCCACGCTTCAGTTCGGCATGCACAATCGCTTCGGAACGCTCGAGCGCCCGGCGCGAAGCTTCGATTTCTTCACCGGAAATCTCAGAGCTGCCCTGATGAGCCTGGAATTCCTGCAGACCAGCCACCACAACCTTGGCGAGATGGCTCTTCTTATAACGGTCGGCAATCTTGATCGCTTCGTCCAGCTTTCCCTCACGCAACGCGCCGGCTACGGCCGGAGCAAACGCGCGGCTCTGCTTGCGCGCCGCATTGAAGGCCATGGCGCGATCGATCATCACGCCGATGGACCACGCGGACATGATGAACATCAGGATGACGACTGCCTTCGCCAAGGTACCCATCTGGTCCCAAAGGTGACGGAAATCCCAGCCCGGTGCGCCCGATTCCTGTAACAACATGAACGCCCATACCTGCATCTGTAAAAACATTGTTCTAGTCTCCTGCGAGTTGAATTAAAAAGTCATTTTTCCTGCGACTGCTTCTCACCGAATCCCACTCTACTGACTGAGAGTGAAGTTCACGTCGATTGTCGTGATTACTTCCACGGGGTCGCCGTTGAGAAGAGTCGGCTTGTACTGCCATTGCGAAACCGCATCCTGCGCGGCCTTGACGAGGAGCGGCGGGCCGCTGATCAGCTGCAGCTCCTGAATCGTTCCTTCCTTGGATATCTTCGCCGTAAACCGGACAGTACCCTGCACACGCGCAGCTTTCGCCAGCGGCGGATACATCGGTTTCGGCTGTTTGATCAGGTTCGCCTGCTGAACGTTACCGCCCACGCGAATCGCCGACGGCGGCTTGGGCTTGGGAGGCGGAGGAGGAGGGGGAGGCGGCGGAGCGATCGAGCCACCAAGAATTCCGCTCAATGCGCCGCCGGCAACACCGCCCGGGACGCCGCCGACCACGCCCGCGGCCGATGGCGGCTCTTCGGACTCGACGATCATCTTGATTTCCTTCGGGACAGTCTTGGGAGCGGTAAGTTTACCCATATCGAACTGCTTCGGCGCGACCTTGATCACTTTGACGGCCTGAGGCGGCGGGGGCGGAGGAGGCGGCGGAGGCGGCGGTGGAGCCGTCAGAAATGTCGCTAACTGCGCGTTCGGCAACGCGTCGAAATAGATCAGGGGAATGATAACGATAATGCCGATCGCGATCAACTGGACCACGAAAGACACCAGAATCGTATAAGGTTTTCTAGTCTTGCCGACGCCATCGACGAAAGTTTGCTCAAACATTCAAATCCTCTCAAGCAGGAGCGCGGCGCGTCTCCACGCCAACTCCCTTTCTCCAAGCTGCCGGTGACGCTTCGCGTCACCAACTTCCCCTCACTCTCGTTTTGGGGTTACTTCGCTATCTTCACCGGACTCTTCCCGGCCACCGGACTCTTCCCGGCTACGGGCTTGCCGGCAGACTGCCGAACAGGGCCGGCCGCAACCGGCACCGGCGGCGCACCCGATCCGGAATTCTTCCTCCTTGCATCCATAAAATCGTGGAAGCCAAGAACGATCGGGCTCGCAATATAAACCGAAGAATACGTCCCAACGATAATACCTGCAACCAGCGCAAAAGAGAAACCGTGCAGTACCGGTCCTCCGAATAAAAAGAGCGAAATCACGGTCAGGAACGTCAGCCCGGACGTCATCACGGTCCGGCTCAGCGTCTGGTTCACGCTTCTGTTGATCACATCCAACAGGCGTTCCCGCCGGTTCAGATGCAGGTTCTCGCGAATACGATCGAAGATGACGATCGTGTCGTTCATGGAGTAACCGACCAGGGTCAAAAGCGCCGCAATCACCGTCAGAGTCACTTCTCTGTTGAACAAAGAGAAAATTCCGAGTGTGATGATCGTGTCGTGGAACACCGCAATCACGGCTGCCGCGCCGTAAATCCACTCAAACCGGAACCAGATGTAAACCAGCATCCCGGCAAGCGCAAGCAACGTAGCCTGAAGCGCCGAAGACCGCATATCGGCCCCGACTTTCGGTCCGACAATTTCGATGTCGCGCGCCGCCGTATAAGGAGCAAGATAGCACTCCTGCTTCACCACGCCAAGCACCTGCGGCGTTACTCCGGCAGCGGTACTCACATCGTCGATACTGTTCAGCAACCCGCCGTTATGCTGATTGCGCCATCCGACAATCGCCGCGGCCAATTGATCGATCTGCGGATCGGACAACGTCACGCCCGCCTTCAGCAACGGATCGCGCAGCCGGTTGGCCAGCGTACCGGCGGTGGCGTTATTTAAATCCAGCTTGCCGTTCTCCGGATGTCCGAAAGTCTTAGCCAGCGTGTCAACCACCACTTGCCGATTCTTCGCCAGCGTCGTGTCATCGGACCCTTCGGTGCCGATGGCTACTTCGTTCGAAGTGTTTTCGAAAGTCTGCACACTGGGCGGACTCGGCAAAGCCTTCGACAGAGAAGACCGCAATTCATTGAGCGGCGGCGCGCCCTGGAACTTCACCGTCATCAACATCCCGCCCTTGAATTCAATGCCATACCGGGGGCCGCCTCTGATGGCGAGACTCCCCAGACCGAGCGCGGTCAGAATCAACGAAGCAATAATGAACGGCCACTTCTTCCCGAGAAAATCAAAATTTGTATTTTTAAATAATTCCATCGATCACTGCCCGCCCATGCACTGGCTCCGAACGCCGTCCTCTACTTCAAACAAGCCGCCGGGCTGAACCGTGTCAACGATTATGACACCGGTTGTCAAACAATTGTTCCCGTTTTCCCGAGTACCAAAACTAACACATCCCGCCGGTGGCATACATGTCCTCCGGATGCCTGTTTTTTGGGTTCCCATGTCAGATACTCAGCACCTCGACCTGCCTGCGTCCGGACAGTTCCCAGTCGAAGATCACCTTGGAAACAAAGACCGCTGTGAACACGTTGGCCAAAAGACCGATTACCAGCGTGACCGCGAATCCTCTCACCGGACCCGTGCCGAACATGAACAGGAAAAGACACGACACGATGGTGGTTACGTGCGTATCGACGATCGTCCACCAGGCTTTTCCGAAGCCGGCATCGACGGACGCCGGGATCGATTTCCCGGACCGCAACTCTTCGCGAATACGTTCGAAAATCAGCACGTTCGAATCGACCGCCATACCGATGGTGAGGATCACGCCCGCGATACCCGGCAGCGTCAGAGTCGCGCCGAAGTACGCAAGCGCGGCCATCAACAGGACAGTGTTCAGCAGCAGCGCCAGAACCGCGTTAATGCCGGCTTTCTTGTAATAAACGAGCATTACCACGATCACCGCGAGAAGACCGGCTATGGCGGCCACAATGCCTTCGCGAATGGAGTCGGCGCCCAGCGACGGACCGATCGTCCGCTCCTGCTCATACTTGATTCCGGCCGGCAGCGCGCCTGTCCGCAGTTTCAAAGCGAGGTCGTGGGCTTCTTCCTGAGTAGCCAGACCGTTGATGCGGCCGCTGTCGTCGATCCGGCTCTGGATGGTTGCAACGCTGGTGATCTGGTTGTCCAGAACGACCGCGAGACGGTTACCGATATTAGAGCCGGTGAAAGCCCCGAAACGGCGCGCGCCGTCCTGGGAGAGCGTGAAATTGCATTCCCAGCGTCCCGGCGAATCCGTATCCGTTGCCTCGCGCGCATTGCGCATATCCTGCCCCGTGATTACCGGAGTGCGGGAGACCAAATACCAGGAGCCGGTCGCATTTCCGATGCCGGCAGGCCAGTCGAGGAGTTCGGTCCCCAGAGGCAGAATCCCGCCCTTCGCGGCGAGTCCTTCTTCCTTGCTCTTCCACGGCCCTTCATTCTTTACTTCGACGATTTTGAGCTGCGCGACAGACCCGATGAGATCCTTGACCGCGGCGGGATCGTCAATATCGGGCAACTCGACCAGGATCTCCGATTCCTTTTCGGATGAGCCGTAATCCTGCACCGTCGGCTCGGTCAGACCCAGAGCGTTGACGCGGCGCTCGATGGTGTCCCTCTCCTGCGCAACCGTATTGCGCTTGAGATCGATCAGCGCGCTCGGCTTCAGATTCATCTTGTAATCGGTCGCGTTGACAGGGGTGAGGATCCAGTCGGGATATTTGTCGGCGATCAGGCTGCGGAAAGCCTGTGTTTTGGTCTGGTCGACGCCGTGGATATTGATCTGGATGGAATCGGTATCCTGCAGCGTCTGGGGATCGTTCCGGTCGAAACCGGACACGGCGATGTTGGTGGTTTTGACGGCGTCGCGGAGATTCTCGATGGTCTGATCGGCTTCGGTCTTCGCCGCATCCTGCACCTGCACCTGCAGGACAAGATGGCTGCCGCCGATCAGATCGAGTCCCAGATGAATGTTCTTCCGCATGTTGGCGCTCAACTGCGGGAGCGAAGTGGGGATACCCACGCCGCCCATAAATTTCGGGAAGCCGATGATTCCGAACAGGCAGGCCAGGATGATCACCACGATCACAGCCGCTTTTATGTTCAAGTTCCGTTGCATGGAAATATATGCCTTATACGATTCCGATTTGCTTAACTCTGTTTTGTGGAGCCTTCAGGGGGTACCAGCGTGCTGACCGAGGAACGCGTGACCTGCAGCTTCAGGTTATCCGGTTTGACTCTTAATACTATTGTGTCACCATCCACGGCTGTCACGGTGCCGACTATGCCGCCTGAGGTAACGACGTTATCGCCGCTCTTCAATGCGCTCAACATCTGCTGCTGCCGTTTCTTCTGCCGCTGCATGGGCATGAACAGCAGAAAATAGAAAACGACTCCGATGAGCAGATAGGGGGCGAAGAGCGCGATGGAGTTCGTCGGCGACTGCTGCTGCAGAAGCAAAGCCCACTGAGATGAAACCCGAATAAGCACGTCCGATTATCTTATAACGACGCCCATCTTATACAGCCGATTGCCCGTCTCGCGCGGCGTTGTGCCGAATGGAGCCGAGGTATTGAGGGAATTTGCCCAACAGGATAGACTGCCTGATCTCTCCCATGATGTCAAGGTAACGCCGGAGATTGTGACGGGTGGCCAGCGACGCGAAGAGGATTTCTCCCGCCTGAAATAAGTGACGCAGGTAGGCCCGCGAATGGTTTCGGCAGGTGTAGCAGCCGCATGCGGGATCGAGCGGCCCGGCATCGTCGCGATAGCGCGCATGCTTGATGACGACTTTGCCTTCCGATGTAAACAGCCATCCGTTGCGCGCGTTGCGGGAGGGGAGCACGCAGTCCATCATGTCGACGCCGCGCGCCACATACTCCGCCAGTTCGTGCGGCATGCCCACGCCCATCGCATAACGCGGACGGTCGCGCGGCAGCAGTGGCTCGCTCGCCTCCACCATTTCAAGGCTGAGAGGACGAGGCTCGCCGACCGAGAGGCCTCCGATGGCATAGCCGTCCGCATCCAGTTCGAATAGGCGTTCGGCGCATTCGCGGCGAAGATCGGGAAACATGGAACCCTGGACGATCGGGAAGAGTGAATTTCCGGTGGGCGATTCCGCCATGCGCCGGCGATACTCGACAAAGGCTTCTTCCGCCCAGCGGACTGTGCGCTGCATCGAAACGCGCGCGTACTCATGGCTGACCGGATACGCCGGGCATTCGTCGAGCACCATCATGATGTCGCTTCCCAGCGCCAACTGCACGCCGACGTTGGAAGCCGGCGTGAATTGATGCCGGTCGCCGTCCAGATGCGATTGGAACACGATGCCCTCGTCGGTAATTTTGCGCAGCCCGGAAAGGCTGAACACCTGAAAACCGCCGGAATCGGTCAGGATCGCGCCGGGCCAGGACATGAAACGGTGCAGCCCCCCGAGTTGGCGAATCAACTCATGCCCGGGGCGCAGGAATAAATGATAGGTGTTGCCGAGGATGATCCGGGCTTCGAGATCATCCCAGAGGTCGCGCTGGTTCAGGCCTTTAACAGTGGCCTGCGTCCCGACCGGCATGAAGACCGGCGTCGGAATGTCGCCATGAGCGGTATGCAGAACGCCGGCGCGCGCGCGGGTAACCGGACACTCGGCAAGTAATTCAAAGGTGATCGGACGAGGCAATCCCGATTGTATTGCGACAGCCCCTGATCGAATGCAATCTGAGCGAATCGGACTACGCCGGACTTCAAATGGCTATTGCCGCGCTTTGTACGACCAGCGCCGTGAGTATGGCGTCCAGGTTTTCCGAAACTCAGAGTCAAGGTCGCAGAGAGGCGCCACCGTATCCCGGATGTCACCGTCACAGAAGTGCTGACCACCTTCGCCCTGAATCGGAGCATCTCCCTTGCCTAAATATAAAAAATGCCCTACTCGCGGCCTCTCAGGATCGCGGCCATGACGCGGGGGCTGCGGTGACCATGCAGGACAGCGATGGGGGCGGCTGGTGAGGTCCGAACGGCGATGCCCACGATGGGGGAGCGGAACCAAGCTTTGAATGGCGCGATAAATTTCATCAACGATGCGGTGAGCGGCTTCGGGGCTATCTTCGCCGAGGTAAAGCGCGATTTCATCGATATCGATGAACGCCTCCGGATGGAGGTCGTAATCGCTCATGCGGGGCCGTTGCGCCGCGCATCAATTCTCTCGTGCAAACGGGCGAAAGCTTCCTCGCCATCGATCAACTTTACTTTGCCGCTCTTGATGTCGTCATAACGGGTATCGATCATCTGGCGCGTTTCGGCCAGCTCACCCATATAACCAGCCACGGCATCTTGAACCAAATCAACGGCCGGACGACCGCTTTCGCGGGCGATTTGGTCAAGCTTGGCCTGCACGGCGGGTTCGAATTGTACTTCCATAATGGAACGCTCCTGCTTCTCTTTCCAGCGTATAAGGATATAGCCGCGTCTGTCACGAAATTCAGGATCACCCTCTTTGCCTCTACCTCTCTGGCATAGGCCTTCATCCGAACCGCGTTGACCCATAACCTAAATGCGGTGCGGATCCATGAAGGCCAGTATGAGTTTACTCGTTTACAGGTGAAGGTTTCGGGCCGGCTCCTGCCGCCGCTGAACGGCTGAAGCCGCGTTGCAGGCCGTCTCGATCACGTAGCGCTCGCCGTTTCCGCACCCCCGGGGCGGCTGGTGTTGGATGAGGATCTTCAATCAAGGCATTTACTATACTAGAACTAGAAAAGTCTATGCCAACGCTCTACGTGGAGAATGTCCCCGCCGATTTGTACGACGCTTTGCGCCGGCAAGCCAAGTCCGAGGGGCGCTCGATCTCATCCGAGGTGATGAAACTCCTGTCGGAGCATGTTCCGACATCCGCGGAATTAGCCCGCCGTCGCCGGGCTTTTGCTCTGGCACGTAAGCTTCGCGAAAGTCAGTGCGGCTTTCATCCGCCGTCGGGGGTCAAGATTGAGACGACCGAGGAGATGCTGCGCGGGGATCGCGGCCGTTGAAAACCTGGGTGCTGGATGCGGGTATCGCCGCCAAGTGGTACCTCGCGGGCGAACCTCTGGCGCGGGAGGCAGTCAGGCTTTCAGACCAATTTCAGACTGGGGACGTAGAGTTCCTGGTGCCGGACCTTTTCTGGCCCGAGTTCGGAAATGTTCTGTGGAAAGCCGTCAGGCAGGGCCGTCTCACTGTGGCCGCCGCAGAGAGCGCGATCAGCAGTTTGGCGACGGACATCATTCCGACCCTGCCGTCAAAGCCACTCCTGAGCAATGCCTTCGCTCTTTCGACCGCGCACGAACGCACCGTATATGACTGTATCTACGTTGCCCTGGCAATTGAGCGCGGCTGCGAATTGTTGACGGCAGATGAGCGTCTGGTGAATGCGCTCGGCTCGCGATTGCCGGTACGGTGGCTCGGCGGAATGATTGATTAACCGGCCGGCTCTTACGCCGGCTTCGAAACCGGCGCAGGAGCCAGTTCGCGGCTCGAAATCACCCGGTCGACGATGCCATAGTCGACCGCCTGTTCCGGACTCATGATGTAATCGCGGTCGACGTCGCGCGCCACGCGATCGATCGGCTGGCCGCTGGCGTCCGCGAGGATCTTGTTCAGGATTTCGCGCATGCGGAGGATTTCCTTCGCATAGATATCGATATCGGCCGCCTGCCCCGCCAGACCCTGCATCGAGGGTTGGTGGATCATGATCCGGGAATTCGGCAGGCTGAACCGCTTGCCGTTTGTGCCGGCCGCCAGAAGGACCGCACCCATCGAGGCCGCCTGTCCCACGCAGATCGTGACGATATCAGGCCGCACAAACGCCATCGTGTCCAGAATGGCAAGACCGGCGGTAATCGAACCGCCCGGTGAATTGATGTAGATCGAAATATCGCGCTCCGGATCTTCCGCCTCGAGGAAGAGCAGTTGAGCGATGATCAGGTTCGCGACCGTATCGTCGATCGGCGTCCCCAGGAATATGATGTTTTCCTTCAGCAGACGCGAGTAAATGTCGTAGGCGCGCTCCCCTCGCGACGTTTGCTCCACAACCATGGGGACCAGCAAAGATTGACCCATTCCTTTCCTTTCTCGTTACAGGTAAAGATGAAACTTGTGCCCGCCGCGATTCACCCGCTGCAATGCCGACACTCCAATCATACCGATTGGCATCCTGGACCGGTGTAAATTAACGTGGCGTAATCAGACCGCCGAGCTTGCCTGTTTCCCCCGCCGCCATCCGCGGGAAACGCGTCGAGTAGACCTCCGGATACTTCAGACCGGAGCCGGTGTTGTAGATCACAATCTTGTCCTCTCGTTTGAGGAAGCCGTCCCGAAGCAACTTTTCCGTGGCTGTAACGCAGGCCGCGCCCTCGGGGCTGATGAAAATACCCTCCTCCGTCGCCAGGCGAATCCCCGCGTCGATCAGGTCGGAGTCCGGAACGGCGATGGCCGTTCCGCCGCTTTCCCGCACCGCCTGGAGGACCAGAAAGTCGCCCAACGGCTTGGGAACCCGCAAGCCGCTGGCGACTGTTGCGGCTCCATCCCAGAACCGGCTGCGTTCCGCGCCTTCCTGGAATGCCCGTACCACCGGCTGACAGCCTTCCGCCTGCACGGCGATCATCTTCGGCCGTTTGCTCCCGATCCAACGCAGGGCCTGAAGTTCGTCGAAAGCCTTCCACATCCCGATCATTCCCACGCCGCCGCCCGTCGGGTAGAGAATTGCGTCGGGCAGTTCCCAACCGAGTTGTTCAGCGAGTTCGTAGCCCATCGTTTTCTTGCCTTCGATGCGGTAGGGCTCCTTGAGCGTGGAGATGTCGAACCAGCCTTCCTGCGCGCTGCGTTCGGCAACAATGCGCGCGCAGTCGCTGATCAGGCCCTCCACCAGCGTGACGCGGGCGCCATAAGCACTGCACTCGATGAAATTCGCCTGTGGCACGTCCTGCGGCATGAAAATGTGGGCTTCGATGCCGGCTGCGGCCGAATATGCCGCCAGCGCGCTGGCCGCGTTCCCCGCCGAGGGAATCGCCAGCTTGCGGATTCCCAGTTCCACGCACATGGACACGGCGCAGGAGAGCCCGCGCGCCTTGAACGATCCGGTCGGGTTGAGCCCTTCGTCCTTAATCAGGAGATCCGATGCCCCGATGCGCGCCCCGGTCCGCGTCGCCGACAACAGCGGCGTCATGCCTTCGCCCAATGAGACAATGGAGGACGCGAGCCGGACCGGCAGGGCGGGTGCGTAACGCCACATCGAATCCGGCGCGGAAGCCAGGCTATCGAGCGACCATGTCTCCCGCAGGAGCGCCAGATTGTATCGGACGAGCAGCGGCCCGCCGCATTCGCACAGATTCCATGCCTTGCCTGACTCGAACTTCCGGTTGCACAGACTGCACTCAAGGTGCGTCACTAAAGTATTGGCCATGAAGCGTGTTCTTCATCATCTTAGCGGGATAACCTCGGTGGTCCTGCTGCTCGGGCTGGCCGCGCCAAGCGAGGCCGGAGAATACGTGGTGCTGGCGAGCGGCCTGCGCCTCCATGCAGACCGGCATGAGATCGAAGGCGATATCGCCCGGGTTTTTTCTTCCGGCGGAGTAGTCGAAATGCCGGCGGCCACGATTGCCGGTTACGAACAGGAGGAGATCGCTCCAGCCGTTCCGGCTCCGCCTGCGGCCCCGATTCCCACTCCGGCAGCGACCGTGGCGCCCACCGGACCGCAAACCCCGAAAGAGATCGCGACCCGCGCCGCGCAGAAGTATCTCCTGCCGGATGCGTTCGTACAGAGCGTGATGAAGGCGGAGTCCGGGTTCAAGCCCGATGTTGTGTCGCCCAAAGGCGCCATCGGCCTGATGCAGCTCATGCCCGAGACCGCCCGCGAGCTGGGTGTCGATCCCCATGATCCTCATCAGAATGCCGACGGCGGAACCCAATACCTGCGCGAACTCCTGGCCCGATATGAGAGCGATCCGGATCAGGTGCTGCTGGCGCTGGCCGCCTATAACGCCGGACCGGGCGCCGTGGACCGCTACCACGGGGTTCCCCCGTATCGCGAGACCCGCGAGTATATCCTTCGGGTGCTGAAAAACTGGGATCAACCGCCGTCGCCGGCGGCCAACCCGAACAAATAGCCCGAATCCTTCGTTTTTACAGGTACATCCAACAGCGGTATGGATCTTCACGCCCTGTTGAACCTTGCTGTCTCAGGGTCCGCCGCATTTACCGCCGCTTTAGGCGTGCTGTGGGAGAATGGAGATTCGCATAAGATGGCCACGGAAAGCATTCCCGTCGAAGCGCCGGTAGACGACGAGCTTGAGCTGGTCACCCGGGCGCGCGAAGGCGATACGGCATCGTTTTCGGTTCTATTGCGCCGCTACGAGGGAAAGATCTTCCGTCTGGCGATGAACATCACCCAGAACCGCGAAGACGCCGAGGATGTGCTGCAGGAAGCCTTCCTCAAAGCCTACGAACATCTCGATCAGTTCCAGGGGAATTCAAGATTTTACACGTGGATTGTGCGCATCGCCGTCAACCAGGCGCTGATGAAACTGCGCAAGCGCCGGAGCGATCGCGCGGTCTCGCTTGACGAGCAGATCGACACTGGTGAAGACACGGTGGTCCGCGAGATTGCCGCGTGGGATCCGGATCCGGAACAGCAATTTTCGCAGGATGAACTGCGCACTATCCTTACGGGCGCGATCGACGAACTGGCGCCGATTTACCGCACCGTATTTACGCTTCGCGATGTGGATGGCCTTTCGACGGAAGAGACCGCCGAGGCACTCGACCTTTCCATACCGGCAGTGAAAAGCCGGCTTCTTCGCGCCCGCCTTCAGCTGCGCGATAAACTCACGCGTTTTTTCAAACGCAAAGGAGACGACGCCTTTGCTTACATGTAAGGAGTTTCTGGCGGAGTTGAACGACTTCCTGGATGAGAAGACGAAGTCGGATATTCGCGCCAAGCTGGAACGGCACCTCGCCGAATGCCCGAACTGCTGGGTGGTCTGCGATACCACGCGAAAGACCATACAGGTTTACAAGGGCATGTCGTCCTGCACGATTCCGGACGATGTACACACCCGGCTCATGGCGGCGGTTGAGCGCAAGATAGCGGCAAAGAACCAGCAGAATTAAATCAGATCGGATCAAAGATACAGTTGCCGGGGCCATCGACTGACCGGCAGTTTTCGACGAATCGAATTTCGCGTCCACTCCACCCAGGCGAACTGCCACACGCAGGCGGTCAGCAGCCAGAAGTATTTGAGCGCATCCGGCCCAAAAGCCAGTACGAGCGCGCACATCATCGCAACCCACTTCACACCACGGAACACACGGCTGCGGGAGGTTGTGTATACCGGCAGGTACGGCGCAGTAAACAAAAGCCCCATCATGACCGCTCCCGCCACCACTACCCGCGCGATCAAACCTTCGCCGGCGAGGTAAAGCGCAGCGGCTGCCCAGAGCGCCGCCACGGGGACTGCCGCAAGCAGCCACTTCACCAGTGAGCGTGAGCAAACCGCTTGTGCTTCCCAGTTGCCTTCGCGGAGCATTCTTGCTTCTGACGATGTCAGCAGTACCCGCCGATATTGACGATTCGCGGTTGCCGCATCGCCAAGTGCTGCCAGCGCCGACCGGTCCGCTTCTTGGGCAGCGGCGCCATTATTGATGGCGGCCTCCCGCGCCGATTCGTAATGCTCGTGAATCTCGGTCCGCACCTGCGCGGAGGAGTCTTTTGATAAGCCCCTGGTTGCCTGCCTCAGCCAACTGTCCAAGCCGGTCATCGATTATGCCTCTCCCAGTATCGTCGTTACCGCTCGTGAAAGTTCGCGCCATTCCGCGCGATCCCGTGTCAGTGCCCCGCGCCCCGCTTTGGTAATGCGGTAATAGCGGCGCGGCCGGCCTTTCTCCACGCCTTCATACGACTCCACCAGACCGTCGTTTTCCAGCTTGTGCAGCGCCGGATAAAGCGTGCCTTCCTTAAAATCCAATACGCCCTGCGAACGTTCCTTGATCTGCTGTGCGATGCGGTAGCCGTGGCTCGGTTCGCGTACCAGCGCTTCCAGGATCAGAGTGGGGAGTGTGCCTTTAAAATTCATTAATACATCTGATTCCTATGCATAGGATACAGCTCACCACAGGTAAGTGTCAATGGAATTTTTTCCGGAATGGCTGTACAATCCCGAATTTAAGGCATGGCCCTCTTCGGTCTCCTTCACCTGACCATACTTGCGGCTACCGTTGTAAGTGCGGCCCTGCTCACCGCAATGTGCCGCAGAGGTAGTCTCCCGTTGAAGCCGGTTTGCCGTACGCTTGGTATTTCGCTTGCGGCAAACGAACTTATCTGGTGGATCTATCGATATTCGAAAGAAGGCATACATGCCCGTAATCTGCCGCTGCAACTCTGTGACGTTGCGGTCTGGCTCGCAGTGCTCGCCTGTTTTACGGACGTTACAGCCCTCCTGGAGCCCGCCTACTTTGCGGGGTTGGCCGGCGCGGGTATGGCACTCCTCACACCCAACCTCTTTTCCCCATGGCCCACATATCCGGCCGTATATTTCTTCCTGGCTCACAGCGGCATCGTGATCTCGATCGCTGTTGTCATATTCGGCGGGCGCCGGACATTTTCCAGCGGCGCGGTTTGGCGGTCGTTCGGCCTGCTGCTGGCATATGCAGCCATTGTGGGAGCCTTTGATCGGGTATTCGGGGCCGACTATATGTTTCTTCTGCGCAAACCCGATTCGGCCTCCGCGCTGGACCTGATGGGACCTTGGCCCTGGTACATATTTATCGGAGCGGCGGTGGCGCTGGCCCTCTTCTGGTTGCTGTGGCTGCCTGTAATGCCGGATCGCACTGACTCAAATGCGTCCATCAGTTAATCTGTTTCGCGCTCCACCCCTTGATCCGTTCCACCGCGCGCATTAAATTTTCGTGGGAATTCGCATAGCTGAACCGGATATAGCCTTCGCCGTACTCGCCGAAGCCGCCGCCGTTCAGGCACGCCACGCCCGCTTCATTCAACAGCGCGTCGGCGATTTCCCTCGAACTTCGACCGGCGCCCTTCACGTTCGCAAACGCGTAGAACGCTCCGCCTGGAATGATGCAGGTCCAGCCCGGAATATCGTTCAATCCGGCACAGAACGCATCGCGACGACGCCGGAACTCCTGCACCATTGCGGTCACCGGCTCCTGCGGTCCTTTCAACGCAGCGATCCCAGCGCGCTGGGTGAAGCTCGCGGTACAGGAATTCGAATTCACCATCAGCTTGCTGACGGCATCCGTGAGAGACGGAGGCAGCACGCCATAACCAAGGCGCCAGCCTGTCATCGCGTATGTTTTGGAGAAGCCGTCGAGAATAATCGTTTTCTCCAGCATGCCCGGCAGGCTCGCAATCGACACCGGCATCCCGCCGTCGTAGACGATGCGCGTATAGATTTCATCCGACAGCACAATCAGATCGCGTTTTCGCACTTCATCCGCGATGGCCGCAACGTCCTCGGGCGGGATCGTGCCGCCGGTCGGGTTCTGCGGTGAATTGAGAATCACCAGCTTCGTCCGGCTGGTCAGGCTCTTGCGGAAAACATTGAGATCGAACGAAAATCCCCGCTCTTCCACCAGCGGCACGGGCACCGCGGTCGCTCCCGATACGCGAATCATAGATTCGTAAATCGGAAATCCGGGGTTCGGATAGATTGCCTCATCCCCCGGGCCCAGCAGCGCCAGAATCGGGAAAAAGATCATTGGCTTGCCGCCCGGCGTCACGCACACGTTGGCCGGATTCACCGTAATGCCGCGCGTCTTCGAAATGTATTCGGCAATCGCCTCGCGCAGTTCCGGCAGCCCCATCGCAGGACCGTAGTGCGTCCAGCCTTCATCAAGCGCCTGCTTGCCCGCATCCACAATGTGTTTCGGAGTGGGAAAATCGGGCTCACCGATCTCGAGATGGATTACATCTTTCCCCTGCGCCTCCAGAGCACGCGCGCGCACGAGCACATCGAACGCGGATTCCGTGCCGATCCGCGACATTCGTTCAGCAAGTTGCATGGTCTTTGTCTTTTATTATGCCGGGGCGGCAATGTTCCCGATCTTCAGCGAATGAAGTACTCTTCCAGAAATTCCAGATCGATTTCCGGATAGAGGGGATAGCGGGACAGCAACCGGCTTACGCGCTCGCGAGCTTCCGTTTTGACGTTGTCCGGCACAGTGTAGTTCACCTTGCTCGTACCGGCGCCCGTGGTGTTCATAATAACCAGCTTCAGGATTGCCGCAATTTCGGCCATATCATCCAAACCCATCCCGAGACTGGTGACCGCCGGCGTACCCAGCCGCAGCCCGCTGGTGTACCACGCGCCGTTGGGATCGTTTGGAATTGTGTTCCGGTTGAGTGTAATTCCGCATTCACGCAGCGCGCGTTCCGCCTGACGTCCGGTAAGTCCCTGCCCCGATACGGCGACCACCAGCAGATGGTTATCGGTACCGCCCGTAACGACGCTCACGCCCGCGCTCATCAGCTCCACTGCCAGCTTCTGCGCATTTGCAGCGATGCGGCGCGCGTAGTCCGCGAACTCGGGCTTCAGTGCTTCCGTAAAGCAGACTGCCTTCGCCGCCATGACATGCGGTAGCGGACCGCCCAGCACCAACGGGCAACCCTTGTCCACCATCGACGCAAACTCGCTGGTCGAAAGCACCATCCCGCCGCGCGGACCACGCAGCGTCTTATGCGTCGTCGTCGTGACGACATCGGCATAAGGCATCGGATTGTATTCGCCTTCGAACACCCCACCCGCCACCAGACCGGCGAAGTGCGCCATGTCCACCATCAGAACCGCGCCGCACCCCCGGGCGATATCGCGCATCCGCGCAAAGTCGATTCGCCGCGGATAGGCGCTGTATCCCGCAAGCAGGATCAGCGGCCGGAACTCATTCGCAATTCGCGCGATATCGTCGTAGTCGAGCAGTCCCGTTGCAGGGTTCGTTCCGTACGACCGCACCTCAAACATTCGCGCCGAAACATTGCGCCGAAACCCATGCGTGAGATGCCCTCCAGCGCTGAGGTCCATTCCGAGCAATCGCTGGTTACCAAGCTTCTGCCGCAGCGTCTCCCATTGCTGCGGCGTCAGGTCCGTCGATTCCTTCACTCCCAATTCTTCGAGCGACGGCACTTCCACCCGCTGACTGAGAATCGCCCAGAATGCCACAAGATTCGCGTCGGCCCCGCTGTGCGGCTGAACGTAAGCATGGTCGGCGCCGAACAGTTGTTTCGCGAAATTCGCCGCGTGACTCTCTATGGCATCGACGTTCTCGCAGCCGGAATAGAACCGCGCTCCCGGCACACCCTCTGCGTATTTGTCCGTCAGCAGATTCGCCATGGCGGACTGCGTGGCCACCGACGTGTAATTTTCGCTGGCGATCAGCTTTACATTGATGCGCTGGCTGCGCAGTTCGTCGATAACGGCGCGCGCAGCCTCGGGCGATACACGGGAAACGCAATCGAGGTTGGCGAGATACGCCAGAAATCCGGCCGGAACGTCGGACAGACTTTTCTTCGATTTATTCAAATAAGCTTCAATTGCTGAGGTAGGCATGAATGGATTAGTTTGATCGCTGTTTTCGAAAAAAAGAAATTCCGTCGCGAACTTCGGTTTCGACCACGCGGTCGTCGATTACCACACGCTCGCCGTCTACCCGTGCGGTAATGCTCCCTGCTTCGCCCGGTTTTACCCCGTCCAGTCTCACAATTACGACCTGATAAGGGACATCCGCCGCGAAACGCTCCGGCGCCAGGTGAACCACCGTCTCCGTGTAGACAATCCCCGTTCGCATGATCTAGTATTCACCGAGTATCGTCACAACGCAGGTCGCGCCGCTACCGCCCAGGTTTTGCGCCAGTCCGACGGAATGCCGCGTCAGTTGCCGCTCGCCCGCCTCGCAACGAATCTGCTGCACCAGATCGCAGATCTGCGCCACGCCGGTTGCGCCCACCGGATGACCCTTCGATTTCAACCCGCCGCTCGCATTGATCGGCATCGGACCGTTCCGCCGCGTACAGCCTTCCGCGCTGAGGAAACCGCCGCGCCCACGCTCCGCGAAACCCAGATCTTCCATGGCCACGATTTCCGCAATCGTGAAGCAGTCGTGAAGTTCGGCAAACTGTATATTCCGCGGACCGAGCCCGGCCATCTCATACGCTTTCTTCGCCGCGCCCCGCACTGCCGCAAAAGTCGTGATATCCGGCTTCTCATCCAACGCGACGCGGTCCGAAGCCTGCGCCACGCCCAAAACTTTCACCGGCCGCTCGCTGAATTCGCGCGCACGATCCGCCGCGCACAACACAACCGCCGCCGCTCCGTCGCTGATCAGCGAACAATCGTATAGATTCAGCGGCTCGGCAATCGGTCGCGCATTCATGGCCTGTTCGAGCGTGATCACCTTCCGCATCTGCGCGTCGGGATTCAGCGCGCCGTTCTCATGATTCTTCACTGCCACAGCGGAAAGATGTTCGCGGGTTGTCCCGAAATCGTGCATGTGCCGGCGGGCGATCATCGCGAAGAGCGACGGAAAGGTCGATCCCGCTTTCACCTCCGTCGCGCAGTCTCCCGCGCCGGACAGAATCTCCGTCACGCGCGGCGTCGGCTGGCAGGTCATTTTCTCCACGCCCGCGACCATAACGACGTCGTATACTCCGCTGGCCACACCCATCCATGCTTGAAAAAAAGCCGCGCCGCTCGACGCGCAGGCGGCTTCGAAGCGCGTGGAGGGAATGCCGGTCATCCCGAGAGCACTCGATATGTACGGCGCAAGATGGTTCTGCCCGGTAAATTCGGGCCCGGCGAAGTTGCCCAGATAGAAGGATTCGATCGCGCCCGCTTCCAAGTGAGCGTTTTGCAGCGCTTTTTCACCGGCTGCAACGGCCAGCGCGCGCAGATCCTGATCCGAAAATGCCCCGAAAGGCGTCTTCCCCGCACCGACAATCGCCACTGGTCTCATATTTTCAGCAGGATACAGCCGCAATCATGTTTGTCCCCGCGACCACCCACACCATCGCCGACCTCACCTATAATCGAGGATAGCGCGCAAGTTCCTTTCCACGTCTGACGACTTCGAGCGTCAAGTGTTCAAGAGGAATGGCAACTTTAGCGCTGCAGTTTCGCATGAAAGAGCCCCATCCGGCGCAGGCGAACGACGACCGGCAGGACCCACGCCAGCAGAGTTCGCTGCTGGAAGCGCAGAGCCTGTCCGCCGAATTGCAGGAAACCTTCGTCAACGAGCATCTGCGGCGCATCTTCCGGCAGATCTATCGGATGGTGGGCAATGTTCATGACGCGCAGGATCTGACGCAGGAAGCTTTCATCAAAGCCCTGCAGCGTCAGGATCAGCTCAAAGACGAATTGAAAGCCGCGCACTGGCTCTCGCGCATTGCCACGAACACCGCGCTCGATTTTCTTCGCCGCCATGGCCGCGTTGCGTTTTGTGAGATGACCGAAGCGCCGGAGAGCCATGCGGAGACACCGGAAGCCGCCGTGATTCGGTCTGAAGAGCGCGACTGGCTGGCCGCCGGTCTGGAACGCCTGACACCCCGGGAGCGTGCGGCTCTGGTATTACGCGATATGGAAGATATGCCCGCCGATGAAGTGGCGCGGCGGCTCGATTGTTCCATGGCTACGGTGCGCTCGCACATTGCCAATGCGCGCACGAAGCTGAAGAAGTTCGCGGAAAAGCGAAAGCGGTAGGGGAAAGCGAAAGCGGTAAACGAAAGCGAAAGCGGTAGTTGAAAGAAATGGGAACCATGAATCATCCGCGTGAAAACGACCTGGCGCTGCTCGCCGGTGGGGAAGCCGGCCGCGGCAGCCGCTTCTTTCTGGAGCGCCACGTGCGCTCCTGCGCGGATTGTCAGCACAAAGTCGCCGAATACCGGCAGTTGCGCAGCCACCTGCGCGAACATGACATTCCCGACGCCAACTGGCATTTTCTGGAAGCGGACATGCGCGCCAACATCCGGTTGGGTCTCGAAGCCGGCGCCTGTGTTCGCACCACGCAGATTACTCCGCGCTGGAATCTTCGGCTGACGGTAGGGTTTGCCGGCTTGGCGGCGTTGATCGTGGCAGGGTTCTTCGTTCTCGATATCGGTCCCCTGCGCGATCGGTTCAATGGTTCTTTGTTTAACGGTTCCTCGCAGGATGCGTCCACGACCGTTCTTCGGTCAACCGGATCGGAAGTCGAAATTCGCAGCGGTGACAGAAGCCTCATGCTGCTGAACCACAAGGGAAGCACTGCCGCTAATCAGACGGTCAGCGCCCGCGGCGACATCGGCACGCGCTATGTGGACGGCGAAGCGGGAACAGTAACCATCAACAATGTCTATCTTCAGTAAGAATCGGGCAATCGTTCCGGCGCTGATTTTGTTGAGTGTTTCGCTGCTCGGCACTTTTGTGCTCTCTGCCCAGGAAACAACGCTCGACCCCGCAAGCTCGCTTAAGATCGACCTGCCACCGGACGCTCCGCTCAGTCTGATTTCGACCACCATGGGCGATTCGCGCGCGACCTCGCGCGGCGGCGCAATCGTGCTCGATCTCCACATGGGTCTGACACTGCGGAATTCGGGCGCCAAACATATCCGGGGCGTCACGCTTCTGATTACCGCGCAGGAATTCGCTCCTGGCGGCAAAGGATCGGTCGCGCGGCCTTCGATTGATGTCCCCCCCGGCGAGAATTTCACGCTCCCTGTGGATATTCGCTTGGTCCGTCCGGTACGCGAAACCGCGGGACCGCTGGTCCGCGTGCAGCTCGACGGCGTTCTTTTCGACGACCTCACCTTTTTCGGCCCCAACAAACTGAATTCGCAGCGCGCTCTGACCTTCTGGGAAGTCGAAGCGCAACGCGATCGCGCTTATTTCAAGCAGGCTTTGCAGGCGCGCGGTCAAAGCGGACTTCAGCAGGACATACTGGCGAGCATCTCGAAGCAGGCGGATCGTACACAGCTGGATGTTTCTCTCTCCCGTAACGGGCGCGCAACGGGGTCGGCTGTGCCAACCACCGATCACATGGCGCAGTTCGCCTTCCTGAATCTCCCCGGTGCGCCGGTGCAGCCGCTCGAAGGCTGGGCGGCCATTTCGGGTAATGAAGCACGGTCGCCGCAGATCGAAGTAGTTAACAACTCCGGCAAGCCGGTGCGTTATGTCGAGATCGGCTGGCTGGTGAAGGACAAACAGGGACACGAATATGTCGCCGGTTCTGTCCCCGCTTCCGAATCCACGATGCTGCTGCCTTCCGGTCAGCGTACGCGTCTGCAGCAGGATACGGCGCTGAAATTCTCCCGCGCCGGCCGTCCCATCGAGATCGACGGCATGACCGCTTACGTCAGCCAGGTCGAATTCGCCGACGGACACGTCTGGGTGCCCTCGCGCCACGATCTGGACTCATCCCCGCTTCTTCGCGTCACCGCGCCGTCTCCGGAAGAACAGCGACTCGCGGACATCTACGCTAAGAAGGGTCTCGCCGCGCTCGTAACGGAATTGAACCGGTATTAGGCTCAAAACGCCGAAGCCCAATTCACGTAGTCCGCAAATGTCGACTGCTGTGATAAACGGGGTGTAATACTCAGCAAATGGACCGCTCGTTCATGAATGTACTTCGGGTTGTAGTGGTGATCGCTACCGCTACGGTCGTTCATGCCGAAGACTTTACTTTGAAACATTTCGCGTTCGGAAATGTAATCGCACTGCACACAACGCTTTCACTGGAGGGGAAGGGAGCACGTTTGATCGCGACCGCGAAGAATGAATCGGGGGTACAGGTTGTTCACGCAAAAATCTGCATCCTTTCAGCCGCACTTCAGACTGGGTGTCTCTTTGAGCTGTGGAATACGGAGCAGTGGGCACCTGGGGAGGAACTTACGTGGAATGTAACCACGCCAATTAAGTTGTCAGGTCTCGCCCACAACGCTTCGCTTCTCGAATTCGAAGAGGTTGCTGCATCTGCACAATCCGCTTCGCAACGCCAAGCGTTGAAAGTATCACCGATTCAAAATACGACGCCATCTGATCAATCCAAACCTGAGACACTCACGAACGAGACAATAGTGCAACTTTCCAAGGTGGGATTGGGCGACGAGGTGATCATCAGCATGATTGCGAGCCAACCTGGCAGCTATTCTCAGACATCCTCAGAAATCATAAAGATGAAGGAGGCTGGAGTTTCGGACAAGGTCATTGCAGCCGTCTTGAGTTACAAAGTCGCATCGCCGCTGAATGTACCAGGACGAGATCCGTTGCATATTGAAGAAAATTCCCGCCTGTTCATCTCCCCGATGGAGTCCAATCTCAATGAGTTCATCTCGGCCGAAATTGTCAAGCAGAAGCTTCCCTTGGTACTGGTCTTGGCTGAAAGGGATGCTGATTACATCTTGACCGGACTTTCGCAGCAGACGGAGGTGAAATGGTATGACGTCATCAGCGGTTCTCTCGTGGGTGGAAAAGACCGACTGGAGGCCAGCGCAAAACTCGTTCGAGTCAAGGACAAGACCTTCGTTTGGGCGGGCGAGTCTGGCGATCGGAGTCTGATATTCGGAGGCTTGAAACGTGGAGGCCAGCGAAAGTTAGCGGAACGCATCGTCAAGAAGATGAAGGAAGATCTCTTCTAGCCAGCCCTCTGCTTAATCCAGGTCCTGTCAATCAGATCGTTCATCTGATTCTTGACAAAATATCAGATTAGATATAGTCTAAATGATTAGTGAACGCCGAGGCGATCAAAAAGTCTCTGGAAACCGGCGGGCTGCGGTGTACGCCGCAGCGCTATGCCGTGATGGCGTTCCTCACCGAACACAACAGGCATCCCACGGCGGCGGAAATCTTCGAAGCCGTGAATCGCGTGGATCCGCGCTCTTCCCGCGCCACCACTTATAACAACCTTCGGGACCTCGTACAGGCAGGTTTGGTGCGTGAAGTAGCCGTCGAGGGCCGCGCCGCACGATTCGATGCGAAAGATATACCGCATCATCACTTCATTTGCGACCGCTGCGGCAACGTGGAGGACATGGAGTGGTATGACGTGCCGCGGCCGGACTCGGGCTCGCTCGGCAAGCGGGTTCTTCGCGAATGCGAACTAATTTTCCGGGGGCTGTGCGCCAGGTGTGCTCCGCGCACTGGTCAAACAACGCACGCACCCCGCCAGGTACGCTGAACCGGAACGAATCAAAACGGACTCGTTCGAAGGAGAGTAAAGAAGATATGTCAACAGCCGAAGAGAAATGCCCCGTAACGGGCCCTCGCAAACATACGGTGGCCGGCGCCCCGACAAATGCGGGCTGGTGGCCGGACCAGTTGAACCTGAAGATCCTGCACCAGCAATCGCCCCTTTCCGACCCTATGGACAGAGCGTTCAATTACGCCGAAGAATTCAAGAGTCTCGACTTGAATGCCGTGGTTAAGGACCTCAATGCCCTGATGACGGATTCGCAGGACTGGTGGCCGGCCGACTACGGCCACTACGGGCCTTTCTTCATCCGCATGGCGTGGCACAGCGCGGGCACCTATCGCATTGGTGACGGCCGCGGCGGCGCAGGCGCAGGACAACAGCGTTTTGCTCCTCTCAACAGTTGGCCGGACAATGCCAGCCTCGACAAAGCGCGCCGCTTGCTCTGGCCCATCAAGCAGAAGTACGGCCGGAAAATCTCCTGGGCCGACCTGATGGTCCTCGCCGGTAACGTCGCATTGGAGTCGATGGGCTTCAAGACCTTCGGTTTCGGCGGCGGGCGCGCCGACGTCTGGGAACCCGAAGAGGACGTTTACTGGGGACCCGAGAAGAAGTGGCTGGGGGACGAGCGCTACGCCGGCGATCGTGAACTCGCGAATCCTCTCGGCGCGGTCCAGATGGGCCTGATTTATGTGAATCCGGAAGGGCCTAACGGAAAGCCCGATCCGCTCGCTGCGGCGGTGGACATCCGGGAGACATTCGCTCGTATGGCGATGAACGACGAAGAGACCGTTGCACTCATTGCCGGCGGCCATACATTCGGCAAGACGCACGGCGCCGCCGACGCCGGTAAGAATGTCGGCCCCGAACCCGAGGGCGCTCCCATCGAACAGCAGGGCCTGGGCTGGAAGAACAGCTTTGGCGCCGGCAGCGGTGGCGACGCCATCACCAGCGGCCTGGAAGGCGCATGGACCACGACCCCGATTAAATGGAGCAACAACTATTTCGATAACCTGTTCGGTTTTGAGTGGGAGCTCACGAAAAGCCCGGCCGGCGCCAATCAATGGAAGCCGAAGAACGGGGCAGGCGCAGGCACCGTTCCGGATGCGCACGATCCGTCGAAGAAGCACGCCCCTTTCATGCTCACCACCGACCTCGCCCTCAGATTGGATCCCATCTATGGACCGATCTCGAAGCGGTTCCACGAAAATCCGCAGGCGTTTGCGGATGCCTTCGCCAGAGCGTGGTTTAAGCTGACGCACCGTGATATGGGGCCTCTCCCTCGCTACCTCGGCCCGCTCGTTCCCAAAGAAGTTCTGGTCTGGCAGGACCCCGTTCCGGCTGTGGATCACGAATTAATCGGCGAGAAAGAGATTGCCGATCTGAAGACCAAAATCCTTGCGTCCGGACTATCGATCTCAGAACTCGTCACCACCGCCTGGGCGTCGGCGGCCTCGTTCCGCGGCTCCGACAAGCGCGGCGGCGCCAACGGCGCGCGCATTCGCCTCGCACCACAGAAAGATTGGGAAGTAAACCAACCGGCGGCGCTGGCGAAGACCCTGCAGAAGCTGGAAGCGATCCAAAAGGATTTCAACAGCTCGCAGTCCGGCAGGAAGAAAGTCTCGCTTGCCGATCTGATCGTTCTCGCCGGCGACGCGGCTATTGAGGAAGCCGCCAAAAAGGCCGGGCACACTGTGAAGATTCCGTTCTCGGCCGGGCGCACCGACGCCTCGCAGGAGCAGACCGATGTGCACTCATTCTCCGTAATGGAGCCGGTCGCGGACGGCTTCCGCAACTATCTCAAGAGTAATCTCAACGGAGAGGAACGGCCCGCGGAAGAATTGCTGGTGGATCGGGCGCAGTTGCTGAAGTTGACCGCTCCTGAGATGACCGTTCTCGTCGGTGGCATGCGCGCTTTGGACGCGAACTTTGGGCAGTCCAAACACGGTGTCCTCACCGACAAGCCCGGAACACTGACGAATGACTTCTTCGTCAACCTGCTCGACATGAAGACGCAGTGGCAGGCAACCGCAACCCAAGGTGTGTATGAGGGCCGCGATCGCAAGACCGGCAAAGTCAAATGGACCGGCACCCGTGCCGACCTGGTTTTCGGGTCCAACTCCCAACTCCGGGCAATCGCCGAAGTCTATGCATGTAACGACTCGAAGGAGGCGTTTGTGAAAGACTTCGCGGCTGCATGGAACAAGGTCATGAACCTGGATCGCTACGACTTGGCCGGTAAGGCGTAACCGGTCATTCCAAAGCCAACGTGGGGCAGCCTTTCCAGGCTGCCGCCGGGCTTCTCCCCGGCGTGTGCGGTTGCGACCGTGAGTTGACTCCGCCTCACCCGTGATGAGCGGGAGCATGCTTAACCGCGACAGTTTTTGCATGGCGTCGCGGCCAGAATTCACGCGCCACGTTGATTCCGGCCGCCACACCAAGGCTGATACCTCCTGTCGCGGCGCCGCCCGCCACAGAGAAGCCTGCCGGCGCCCACGAACTCGCGATGATGCCGCTGCCAAGTGATCCTGCAATGCGTCCCGAAGCTACGGTCTTCTTACCGTTCGTTGTCCTGCGGGTCACCACTGTACTCACAAGCGCATGTCTCAGTCGCGGAAAGAAGCCCTTTTGATCCGAGCGGTAATAATGCAGATCCTCATGCCTCACGGCGGCGATCGGATACTGGATCGAATTTTTGATCGCATTAATCGCGAACGAAGTACCGACTCGTTTACCGAAGCCGGATGCTCCACGTCCCCATTGATGCGGTGAGTTGATGATCTCCCTGCCGACGGCGCCGCTCGCGACGGGGGCGATTGCCTTCCTGCCGAATGTGTGCTGTTTGTACTCTTCCCGATACGGATGCTTCGGCGTTGTCATTGCCGCGAACCCGATTGTCAGGTTGAAGGAAAGCGCGCTGACGAGAATGAATCCGCTGCGCCTCATGCCCTTGTGGAAAGCAAGAACCCCGCCAGTTTCAAAGCCCCGCCACTGCTTTTTGCCGTCCGTCATACAGATGTTGATGAGTGAAGTGCCTTGGTTCTAAGGGAACAGTATTGTTGCTCCTATCGCCGGTGAATTGGTCTTTTCTGTGATAGATTTGTACGTCATGTTTGGCCGAATACGCTCACTCCATTGGATTTTTTCGATCGTCCTCGGATTGTTGTCCGTCGGCGTCCTCGCCGCCCAGACCAAAGCCAAAGCACAAAACGTTCCCGAGATCGCCTACGACTCGGTCCCCAATCTGATCAAGCTGCCGCCGAACGTTTACATGGGCGAAGCCATGGGCGTGGCGACCAATTCCAAGGGACATTTCTTCGTCTTTACCCGCAGCGCCAACACGCACCTTTTCGAATTCGATCGAAACGGCAACTATGTCCGCGAGATTGGCGCCGGCAACTACGGCTTCGAGTTCGCGCACTCGGTTCGCGTCGATTCGCAGGACAACATCTGGGTTGTCGATGAGGGAACGAACATGGTGATCAAGTTCAATCCCGAAGGACGCGTCGTTATGGTGATCGGTCACCGGCCCGATGTGATCGCGGGGGCTCTCGCAACCAACGTAGGTCCGGCGCCGCCCGCCGCGAAGTACACCCTCGGCCGTCCCACAGACGTTGCCTGGGACGCGCAGGGCGATATCTTCGTCTCCGACGGCTACATCAACAACCGCGTCGTCAAATACGACAAGAACGGCAGGTTCATCACGCAGGTCGGCAGCGAGAAAGCCGGCAAGGGACAGACGGAGCTGAATCTGCCGCACGGAATCGCTGTCGATGCGAAGGGCGATGTCTATGTCGCCGACCGTTCCAACCACCGCCTGCAGGTTTTCAATAACGATCTCGGCTTCAAAGCCAGCTACGACAACATCGGCGATTCGTGGACCGTCTGCGTCTCGCCCGGTCCCCATCAATATCTCTTTACCTCCAACTCCAATCCCAACGGCAACGCGCCGGGATCATGGGACATTACCGGCGAAATTTACAAGATGGAGCTGGATGGAAAAATCCTCGGCAGATTCGGCCACGCGAGCAAACAGCCGGGTGGTTTCCAGGTGGTCCACATGATGGACTGCCGCAATCCGAATGAGATTTTCGTCGCGGAAATCGAATCGTGGCGCGTGCAGAAACTCCTGTTGAAGCCGATCGCTGCTCAGGGAGCCGCCAAATGAGGGGACGCCGAATGAAAGGACTTGGGCCCATGAAGTACGCATCGCAGATTTTTTCAGGCGCGCTCCTCCTGGCCGGAATGCAGTCCGCCTTGCAGGCTCAGATCCCCGAAATCTCTTTCGATTCCGTCGTCAGCCAGTTGAAATACCCCGACAGCGTCACCATCGGCGAAGTCGCGGGAGTGGCAACGAACTCCAAAGGCGATCTTTTCATCTACACGCGAACCGGTCATCCGACAATCACGCTCGGCACCTCGCGGCCCTTCGCGCACGGCGGCTCGCGATTGTATGAGTTCGATAAAACCGGTAAATTCCTGCGTGAGATCGGCCAGGATTCCTACGGATTTCTTGTTGCGCAGCAGGTGCGTGTCGATCCGCGGGACAACGTCTGGATCGTCGATCAGATGTCGAGCATGGTAATCAAGTTCGACCCCTCCGGCCGCCCGCAGCTTCTGCTCGGTAGAAAATCCGAATCGGAGCGCGTGCCCTCCAACGCTCCTCCACCCGGACGAGGACCCGGTGGTCCGCCCGCTCGCGGTGGCCGCGGACCGGCGGGCGCGGGCGCGCAGAGCGATATTTTCCAACGTCCCAGCGATGTCGCCTGGGATGCGGCCGGCAGCATCTATGTAGCCGACGGCTATGGCAACGCCCGCGTAGCCAAGTTCGACAAGAACGGCAAGTTCATCAAGTCCTGGGGCTCCCGCGGAGCGGCTCAGGGCCAGTTCGACTCCGTGCGCGGCATCGCTCTCGACGCGCAGGGAAACGTCTATGTGGCCGATGCCGGCAACAAACGGATTCAGGTCTTCGACGGCGACGGCAACTTCAAATCGCAGATTGCCGGCATCGGCTCTCCGTCTGCCGTATGCATTTCGCCGGGAACACACCAATACCTCTACAGCTCAAATTCGAATCCCGTCGATGACATCGACACCAACGGCGAAATCTACAAACTGGAGCTCGACGGAAAAATCGTCGGCAAATTCGGCAAGGCCGGGAAACTCCCCAAAGAATTCGGCACGGTCAATGCCATCGATTGCCGCCGCGACAACGAACTATACGTCGGCGAGATCGGCAACTGGCGACTACAGAAGGTCACCCTGCACTAGCCAATCGTGGGGCAGGCCATCGTTGTTTTATGGCCTGCCCTTTTATCTCATCGCCCGCAGAAAGCTCTTCAGATCCCGCTCGTTCACTTCCGGCTCGCCCGGCGCAACATTATTCAGCTTGCCCGCGCGCATCCATTTCTCCAGCGTGTCCACCAGCGTGAACAAATGATCGAACGAATCCACCACGAACAGCAGCGGCTGATACCGGTCGATCGCGAACCCCTGATTGATCGCCCATTCCGGCTGCAGCGGATAGCGCTGCACACCCGGCGCATCGATCGCGTGTTCGATTTCGCCGAATGAGCTGAGCAATCCGCTCCCATACACGCGCAAGCCGTCCTTCGACCGCATCAGACCGAATTCGATCGTGAACCAGAAGAAGCGCGCCATCGCTTTGATGATGCTTGTCAGCCGGTGAACGCGCTCTTCTTCACTCCTCACACCCGACACGATTTCAACCGCCGTATGCGCACATTCGCCGAACCGTACCAGCGTATCCGCAAATGCCTTATCCGTATGCATCGGGACGTGTCCCGAAACATCGTGAAAAATATCCGGCTCCGGCAGATAGTCGAGCGAGTCCGCGGAACGGATCGTAATCGTTGTCGGAAATTTCCGGCTGCGCAGGCAGTCGAAGAACAGAAACGCCGGGATGTAACCGCTCACGGCCTTCGCCTCAAATCCGGTGAGCGGCCCCAGAAACCTGTTCACGTCTTTCAGTCGCGGAATGTGTGTGGGGTCGAGACAGAGCGAATGAATACCGGCAAGAAACCGGTCGTTCGCGTAGCGGTCCCAGCGCGGACGCAACCGCGCAAAAAGCTTCCGCCAAGCTTCGTGATTGGCCTCGGAATATAGGTCGTAGGGCTGTTCAATGAAAACATGTCCTTCTTCCCGTTCGTGCTCGATGAAGGACGCCCGCGAAGTAGTGAGGCCTCGGGATTCAGATCCGGAGTCGTGTTTCAGCGCATGTCTCACGACATCAAATCCCGTCTTCATTTTACCGCCGGCCGTCAAGAACCGGCTCAGGAGTTACCATCGAACCTTATGGCCTCTTCTTCCATGCCTTCTCCCATGCGGATCTTCGAAACGCTCCGCGCCTATGAACAAACCGCTGCCCTGCGCGCCGCGGTCGAACTCGACATTTTCACCGCCATCGGCGAAGGCGCCACCACTGCCGCTGACATCGCAGCCAAGCGTTCCGCCTCCGAGCGCGGCGTCCGCATCCTCTGCGACTACCTGGCCACCGACGGCCTGCTGACAAAGAACAACGGCCATTACGCCTGCTCACCGGACGCCGCCGCTTTTCTCGACCGTCGTTCGCCAGCCTGTATCGCCAGCGCCACCGAATTCCTGGCAGGCAACGACAACGTCACCACCTCTCTCTCGCTGACCGATTGCGTGCGCAAAGGCGGCACGGTTTTGCCGGGAGAAGGCAGCGTCGAACCCGACAATCCGTTCTGGGTGCTGTTCGCCCGCGCTATGGCGCCGATCATGGGGATAGCGGCGCAGGCGATGGCGGAGCAGATTTCCGGAACCGGCCTGCTGAAGGTGCTCGATATCGCCGCCGGCCACGGCGTCTTCGGAATCGCAATCGCGCGGAAGAATCCTCAGGCGGAAATCACCGCGCTGGACTGGGCCGCCGTACTGGATGTCGCAAAAGAGAACGCAGCCAAAGCCGGCGTCTCAAACCGTTACCATCCGCTTCCCGGCAGCGCCTTCGACGTCGATTTCGGTTCGGGCTACGACATCATCCTGCTCACCAATTTCCTGCATCATTTCGACCAGCCGACCATCGAACGCTTCCTGCGCAAGGTCCACGCCGCGCTCAAACCCGGCGGTAAGGCGGTCACGCTCGAGTTTTGCCCGAACGAAGACCGCGTCACTCCGCTCTCGCCCGCGCGCTTCGTCCTCACCATGCTGCTGTCGACCGCGCATGGCGACGCCTACACGTTCAATCAGTTGGATTCGATGTTTCGCACAGCCGGCTTCGGGCCAAGCCAACACCAACGGCTTCCGTCCGATCAATCGGTGATCGTTTCGCCAACGTAAGGACCGCCGGACAACATCGGCTCGGCAGGCTGCAGAAAAATGCCTCCTGCCACTCCACATGGCCCTTCGAGCCAACAAACCAGATGAAGACGCTGACAGCAGATGTGGGGCGGGGCTTCGGCCCTGTTGGCAAGTCGCAGAGTACTGGACAGGCCTTATCCCCTGACAAGTTGACCGAGCGTTTCAGCCTCGGGTCAGGGCTTCGCCCGGCCCGGAGCGTTAC
>DATAXN010000043.1:0-56237 GCA_036273015.1 Bryobacteraceae bacterium
GATGAAGACGCTGACAGCAGATGTGGGGCGGGGCTTCGGCCCTGTTGGCAAGTCGCAGAGTACTGGACAGGCCTTATCCCCTGACAAGTTGACCGAGCGTTTCAGCCTCGGGTCAGGGCTTCGCCCGGCCCGGAGCGTTACCCATCCCGGGGAGAGAGCGTCTTCAACGGAGTCGCCCATGGCCCTTCGGGCCAACAAACCAGATGAAGACGCTGACACCCGATGTGGGGCAGGGCTTCGGCCCTGTTGGCAAGTCGCAGAGTACTGGACAGGCCTTATCCCCTGACAAGGTGACCGAGCGTTTCAGCCTCGGGTCAGGGCTTTGCCCGGCCCGGAGCGTTACGCATCTCGGAGAGAGAGCGTCTTCAGGGGAGCGGCAACGTGGACTTCTGCAACCAGGCCTTACGGCTTGATGTGCTTCGCGCTGCTTTCGTTTTCGAGGCACACTTCGTCAATCAACTCTGTATCCAGCACAATCTTGTCGGCCATCTTCAGCTCCCACGGCCTGGTGTAAGCCTTGGGATCGTTGATCGTCGCGTCAATCTCCAGCGTTCCGAAATTCGGCCGCCGGAACCGTTCGGTCACGTGAGCTGTGTTGGTCAGCGGCGTACCCGTCATGTCCATCCACAGATCGTCGCGGAATCCGTTCGTCTCGACAACGAGTGTGTCGCCTTCCCATTTCGCCGTGGAATAGCCGTTCCATGAAGGCTGCGGATCCACCGGCAGCGCGCGGCCGTCCATAAAAATCTGCCGGTAACTGGCGTTGTATTCGTTCACCAACAGCAGCAGCTTCGGAGTCTGCACGAACTTCGTAATGTGCGGCAGCGTGAACATGCGCGGAAAATTGGAGGGCAGACATCGCACATGCGGGTCCAGCTCATGTTTTCGCTGCTTGAGAGTCTCAATCGCCCACGGCTGGAATGGCAACCCTCCCGGCACGGAATTGTTCAGGTCCATCGCATATCGCGACAGCGGCGATTTCTCCAGACACTCGCCCCGATCGTCCTTCAAACTGTCCGGACAGGGCAGTCCCTGGGCCGTAACCCACATCCCGGAAAAATCCGGCTTGCCGTTGGGCGCTCGCGGCGCGGGAGCCTGCAGATTCGGCTTTCCGCGCTTGTCCCGTGGCACGCCTGCCGTCGGATATTCGATCCACTGCGCCGAAGCCACGCCTGCAAGCAGGCAGATGATCGCGAACAATCGCATCATTAACAATCGCAGGATCAGCGCCCCGGCGTCATCCGCTGCGCCTTATATGCCGGCGCCGCTTCGGGCGACGACAGATAGTCGAGCAGTGCCTGGGCTGCCTTGGTATTTTTAGCGTGAGCGGAAACGAATCCGACCAGCGTCGTCGGCGCGATCACATTCGCAGACAAAGGCCCCACCACGTCTATGCCCGGATCGCCCATTTCGCTGACAAAGGTCAGGCCGATCTCGGCCTCTCCGATCGCCGTCATTGCCATCGCTCCGGCTCCGCCCTGCGCGCGTTTCAGTTTCGCTTCCACCTGCTGCGCGATGCCCAACTTCTTCAGCACCGCGTCGAAACTGACTCCCGCCGCCGCGCCTCCTGCCGGATTCGGATAGGCAATCGACTTCGCCGCCAGCAGCGTTTTCTTCACCGCGTCAGCCGTAGAAATATCCGGCCGGGGCGAGCCTTTCTTCACGGCCACCCCCAACGCGACCGTCGCCAGAGTCTTGGCACTGCTTGCCACAACGTTGCCCGACGCAATCACTTCCGGATACGGTGGCTGCAGGATCGGCACGTCGAAAACCTCACCATCCGCGACCTGCTTCTTCGTACCCAGACCGGACCCGAACGTAGCCTTCACCTTGTCTCCGGTCTTGCGCTCGAAGCCCGGAATCAATTGCTCAACAGCCGCTCGTATTCCTCCCGGTGCGATCAGCGTGATCTCAGCGCCCTGCGCCTTCGCGGCGTATGAACCGTAAAGCGCAATCGCAGCAAGGGCGTACGGCAGCAGAATCTTCGTAACAAATTTCATCGACTGGATCCCCGGTATTGGCACGATTATATCCGGCTGTCCGACCGCAGGGTGAATTTTCCGGCAAACCTTGGGCTGCGTCGCAAGTAGTCACAGGTGTATGCACATTATGCCTCGTTCCGTCATAGGCACGCTCCTGCTGTTCAGCGTTGCCGCCGCAATCGAAGCGCATGCCCAACCACCCACCGCTGCGCCGCGCCCCGAGTTCGAAGTCGCATCGATCAAGGCCAACCGTTCCGGCACAACATCGATGAAATTTCCGCCATCGGCCAACGGCAGGTTTATCGCGACTAACGTTACCCTGAAGACGCTCATTTCATTCGCATATGGCGTGTTGAATTCACAGATATCCGGCGCGCCGGAGTGGACCAACTCCGAACGATTTGACATTGATGCCCGTGCCGCGGAAACCGGCATCAGTCGTGAGCAGTATGGGGCTATGCTGCAATCGCTGCTCGCTGACCGATTTCAGCTGATCGTTCATCGCGAGAAACGAAGCCTGCCGGTCTATGAGCTCCTACAGGGCAAGAACGCCCCTCACCTGAAGGCCTCCGACAAACAAAGCTGCACCTCGGCGGATAGTCCGCGCCAGCCGGATGCAATAGCCTGCGGCACATTCTTTACCGGTCCCGCTTCACTCGATGCCAGAGGCATGTCGATGCAGCAATTCGGCAACACCCTCGCCATCGTCCTGGGCCGTCCTGTCACCGATAAAACCAGAATCTCCGGGCACTACGACATTCATCTGGATTTCAATCCCGACGGTGTAAACACCGGTATTGGCAACTCAGGGCTATCTGCCGACGGTGACTCCTCGGACACCACCCGGCCTTCCCTCTTCACAGCCTTACAGCAACAACTCGGACTCAGGTTGGAGTCTCGCCGCGAACCTTCCGACGTGCTCGTGATCGATCACCTCGAACGAATACCAATTGAAAATTGACCAGACTGCATTTACTCGCAGGAACAGCCAAATTGCACGCGGGTTGGCTTTAGGCCTGCCTGCAAACGCCAGACCTCCTGCCAGGCGAATGCCGATTCCGAATCCGCCGGCTTCTCCCGAAGAAAAGCGGCGAAATCGTGGATTGCCGCCTCGCGCTCGCGCTCGAATGCCGTTGCATCGACATGGTCCGGCGGCCTGTCATAGAGACCCTCTTCGGGATTGCCTCCCGGAAAGTTAAGGGACATGGCTGCCGCATGATTGCGCGCCAGCGCATAACGAATGTACGGTCGCCATTGTGGAAACCATCGAGCAAGTCTTTCTCCGCGCTCATCGATCTTTCCATACGCGAGCAGGCATCGCGCCCAAAAGTCCGCCAGGGTAGCCCACTGTCCCGCCGTTCCGGTCTTGTCGATCTTCTCGACCTCCCTGAGGAAAGTGTGGCCGTACGTCGGATCCTGAGGGCATCCGCCGTCGAAGGTGGCGCCCATTCGTTCATAGCGATCCCTTAGGCTAAGCGGTACAAATTCCATGCACGACATATAGTAGTCCGCAATCATGAGTGCGGCAGCTCTTCGCGGCAGAGTCAGTGACTTCGAAGCATTCAGCCAGCGCTCCAATCGCTCGGCGGTGACCACCGGATCTTCTGCCGGAGGAGGCCCGGCTAAGCAGCTCGTTCTCGCAAGAACAGCCTTTGTCAAAGAAGGATCGAGCGCGGCAATGTTCGCAAGTGTTGGTGCGGACTCCCGTGCCACTTTCGCCCGCAGAGTCTTATCGGAGTAGAACCAATCCACGTCCGCGGGCATGTCGTTCCTTGCATAGACCGCTAATGTGACCCCCGGCTTCAGATGATTGTTAATCACCCAGACATTCATCCCCGCCCGGCGCCAGACTACGACATCCTTCCGGATGCCTATCCAGACCGCATCCCGGAATTGCTGAGACGGCCCGTTCGGTTCGCCCCATGAAAACGCCAGAGCCCGGATCAGCGAATCCATCGAGACGCCCGCACGCGTCTCTACCCAAAGCTCCGCAACACGGCAACTCTGCATCAGGGTGTTATTCCGGTTTGTGGGCAGCGGTGGCAATTTGCCCGCCGTGACCAAAGGCACCGTGAACAGCGCAACTCTCGTTAACTCAGGCTCCTTTTGTCCGATGGAAAGAGCGCACCGGCTGTGGAGATGCGAGAAATCGGTCCTCAGCCAGTCGCCATCGGATTGATAGCCCGCCGGCGACGGCGTTTCGCCAAGGTGAGTTTTCTGCCAGTCGCCCAGCGTCTGGTGCGTCGCGAGAACGGTCAGATCAGCCCGCAGTTGATTCGCGAAGGTTGTCGCCGGATCGTTCTGCGCCGGATAGTTCTGAGCGGTGCAGTGCCCGACAGACATCAAAATCGTCAAAGCAGACAGCACCGGCAGGCGAAGCATCATAGCTTTTACTTATCGTCCGCCCACCGGCGCAAGCGTTGGCGGCAGCGGCCAGTTTCCGTCGTACGGAGGCCAGTTCGGCACCGGCTGCTCCGGACTCGGATAGAACATCGCCGAATGGATGATGCGGATTTTATTGTTCTCGATCGTGAACCATTCGCTGAACGCGTTTCGCCTCGTCGCCGTTCCGGGCTTTCGGATGAACACCGCGATCGCCAGCACCACGCCCGCTTCCTCATCGACTACCGGATAACGCCGGCCCGCGACATTCTCAATGTTAATGGTGGCGAGACCTGACGTGCAGTCGCTCACGCCCCCGCCTCCGCCGCGCGCCGGACGGCCGGTAACCGTATTGCCGTTCTCCAGCCGCGTGCATCCGGGATGCGCCATGATGATCGATCCGTCGTGCGTCGTGATCCCGTCGAAATAACTGTTGGTCACGGCAATCAACGTTTCACGCGCCGCGCGCGCTTCTTTCGCAATCGGCTTGTCCGACGGAGGATGCGAGGCCAGGTTCTCCGGATCGAAAAAATTCCCAGCCGGCCGACCCGGCGCCTGCGGCCCGTTCAGCCCCGGATCGCCTTTGCGCGCGAGGAACCATTCCGCTTCCGAAATCCTGCGGTCGATCACTTTCACCCGCACCGTGACGATCGCCGACTCGTTGCCTTCGTCGACCGTGCCGAAGTAAGCGGCCTGTTCGTTAACCGGATCCAGAAAGTGCCGCTGCACTTTACCCAGCGCGGTAACCGAGTTCCAGGTTCCATTGCCCAGCTTAACCACCACGGCGTTTTCCGTCTGCCGGAATCCCGGAAACAGCGGCGCCGCGGCGGGATCGTGCTTCACCACGGCATTCATGTACTGATCCAGCGCATGCCTGAGACAGGCGCGGTCACAGGTGTTGCCGGACGCGGCAAATGCCTGGACGCTGAGAGCGAGTGTCGCGCCGATGAGCCGGCACGCGGTCTTTGATGTCATCGAATCCTTTCCTTTCGCAGAATTGTATCCAAACCCGCGTCAATCTCTCCCGGCAGCGTGAAGTAGAACGTTGCGCCCCGATCCGGCTCCGACTCCACCCAGATCCTTCCGCCGTTCTGCTCCACCACCCTCTGACAAATCGCAAGGCCGATGCCGGTGCCGGGAATCTCCTTTCCGTGCAGGCGCTTGAACACCCCGAAAATCCGCGTCTGATATTCAGGCGCGATTCCGATGCCGTTATCGGATACGGAGAAACGCCATTCGCCATCCGGCTTCTCCGCGGAGACGTGAATGTGCGGCGGCTCCTGGGAACGGTATTTGATCGAATTGCCGATCAGGTTCTGCAGCAATTGGATGAAGTGAGCTTCATACCCGGGAAGCACCGGCAGAGAATCGCAGGTGATCACAGCCCCGCTCTCTTCAATCGCTCCCTGGAGATTCTGTATCGCGCTTTGGCAGACGGCATTCAGATCGACGGAGCTTGCCGGCTCCCGTTCATCGGCATTCAGTTCGGTGTAGGAAAGCAGGTCGGAAAGCAGTTCCCGCATGCGCCTGGTTCCATCCACGATGTTCTCCACGAACAATCCCGCTTCACCGTCCAGTTGCCCTCGATAGCCTCGAACCAGCAGTTGCGAAAACATCGTGATCATCCGCAGAGGCTCCTGCAGATCGTGGCTGGCCGAATACGCAAACTGCCGGAGATCGGAATTCGTCCGCGCCAGCAGTTCCGCCTGCCGCGCCAGGGCTGCGGACGCCTGCTTCTCCTGCCGCTCCGACTCCCGGCGGCGCGTAATATCGCGAAACACCAGCACGACGCCGGTGATCTTCCCTTCCGCGTCGCGGATTGGAGCGGCGCTGTCGTCGATGGGAACCTGCCTGCCGTCCCGCGCCGCAAGCCGCGTATGGTTGGCCAGGCCCTGCACCCGTCCTTCCCGCAGAGCCTTGCTGACCGGATTTTCCACCGTCGCGCCGGTCTCTTCGTTATAGATGACAAAGACATCTTCGAGCCGCCGGCCGGCTGCCTGCTCCTGTGTCCAGCCGGTCAACGCGGCGGCAACTCCGTTCAGAAAGGTAACCTTCCCTTCCGCATCGGTCGCGACAACTCCGTCTCCGATGCTCGCAATCGTGGTCTGCAGCCAGTCCCGCGCCTCGATGATCCTGCGCTCGCTTTCCTGCAGCTCCTGAATCAGTTGGTGCCGGCGGTTTGTCGCTCTGCCAATGGCGACCGTGGAAAAGATCAGGAATAGGAACAATCCCGCGCTGCCGATGGTGCCCACCAGCCCCAGAAGATTAACGGTTCCGCGCGTGCTGTCGGTGTATCGAACCAGGCCGTCATTGGCGATTCGCTGAAGCTCAGTGCATTGCAGACGAATCTGGTCCATCAGCACCTGACCACGATTGGTCGTAACAACGGGGATCGCCGCACCGAGCCCCTTCCTCCGACGGAGTTCGATCGTCTCCTTCAACTCATCCAGTTTGTTCTGAATTGGTAATTTCAGCGCCTGAACGAGCGTCGCCAGTTCAGGGATGTCCGTCGTGGCATCGCTGAGAGTTTTCAGCTCGGCTGGTATATCGACGAGCGCCTGCCGGTATGGATCCAGATAGCGCTCCTCGCCGGTCAGCAGGAACCCTCGCTGCCCCGTCTCCGCATCCTTCAGCGATGAAAGAAGCGCGGTGGCGCCTTCGGTGATGCTTCTCGTCGTCACCACCCGCGCTCTGCCGCGAATGATCGCCGTCCTGGCTCGGAAGGAAATGCCCGCAATGAACAAAACCACCAGCAGGGCAACGAGCAACAGCAGAAGTTCGTTTCTTTGCGGAACTTTTCTCAAATAACGAAGGAGGTCCTTTCGCTACGGCAATTGTAGCCCGGCAAATGTCCCTCCTCCGGGTTTGTTGATCTGGCGCGCTGCTCTGCCACTGTAGTCGTCGTTGCAGGGGTGGGACGCGTCGTCCGGTCGAATGCCATAACCGTCACATAGTGATATCCGTATTCCGGGTGGACGCTGGTATCCGCGCCCCGCTCGGGCATGGCTTTTCCGAACCACGACGGTGAGGGAGCGGCAGGAAGCGTTCTTCAGCAGCCTGTTCGCGCGGCAAAATAGCGGTGGCTAACGAAGGTTGGAGCTACCAGAGCTGTCTGCTGGCCAGGCGCGCGCCCTCCGCCAGCACCTTGAGCTTTGCCCATGCGATCTGCGGATGGACGCGGTATCCCATCCCGCAGTCGGTTCCGGCGATCACGTTCTCGCGGCCCACCAGACCCGCGTAACGAATGATCCGATCGGCCACCAGCTCCGGATGCTCCACGACATTCGTGTGATGCGTGACGACTCCGGGAATCAGAATCTTGCCCTCGGGCAGCTTCACATCCCGCCAGATTTTCCACTCGTGTTCGTGCCGCGAATTCGCCGCCTCCAGGGAGTAAGCGCCCGCCGTGATCTTCAGCATCAGGTCCACCAAATGCTCCAGCGGCAGATCGTGTGTATGCGGCCCGTGCCAGCTTCCCCAGCAGATGTGATACCGCACGCGGTCCTCGGGGAGCCCGCGCAGCGCCTGATTCAAAGCTTCCACCCGCACTTCGGCGAACTTGCGGTACTCCACAATGCTCGGGTTCGGCACGATCATGTCGAAGGTATCGGGCAGCGCCGGATCGTCGATCTGGAGAATAAACCCGGCATCCGTCACTGCTTTGTACTCGGACTTGATCGCGTCGGCCAGCGCAAACAGATACTCTTCGTCGTTCGAATAGTATTCGTTCAGGAAGAAGTGCTCCAGCCAGCCCGGCGACAGGACGCACATAAACGTCTCTTCCGGTTTGGCGCCCGATTCCGCCAGCGCATTCCGGAAAGACTCGAGATCCTTTTTGATTTCTTCCTGGCCTGTATAAGCAATCGGACCCGAAACCACCGCGCGCTCGTCCGTCGGCGGGAAAAACGGCATTTCCTTATAGAAGTCGGCAAACTCCAGGCGTTCCCCCGTCTCGAGTGTCATAAACGCGGGTTCGCCCGGCTTCAGCTTCCGCGTGCTCAGGCCGCTCAGACGCTTCCCGTAATAACCGATGCCGCCGAAGCCTCGCTTACCTAACTCGCCGTCGCTGATGATATCGATACCGGCGTCGGTCTGCCTGCACAGTACATCGACCATCGCGGTTCGAATCGTGCCGTCAACAATGTCCGCGTCGAGGGACTTCCCTGACATCGCGCCCATGACCATCTGCCGGTATTCAGGCGATCCGTCGAGCCTGCCTGCGTGCGTGGTGAGAATACGGTTCGTGCTGCGCTTCATCGGGCACCCCGCTTTATTGAAGCTGCAGAGTTGCCTTCCCCGCCGGGCCGTTGTAAATCAACTCGGCATCGCGTGTCTTGCCGCTGTGCTCGAAGAAAAGCAGTCCAGCCAGGGGCAGCGGCCGGTCTCCTTCGGGCAGCGACGCCATTCGTACGCGCTGCTCCCATCCGCGTGAAACCTCGATCGGAATATGCACGATCGGCGCCAGCGTGGGTTCGGTAATATTGGTCGAGCTGGTCCCGTCAGTCACTCCGCCCTTCGACTTCTCCTGTGCCTTCGGTGCGTCGGGAGGAACATAAGCCGGATCTTTCAGGGACCTGAAAACCCGGACATATCCCTGCGCCGGCAGCGGTGTTTTCTTCCCGTTGATGCGCAGCGAAAAATCGTTATAGGACATCGTGAGGCGCGCACCCGCCGCACCGTACAGCCCCACTTCCACCACGACGAAATCTTCCGTCGAGAGAACTGAATTCGGATCGGGTATCTCATGATCGTCGAATTCAGCGGCGATCGTTACCTTACCCGCCTGACCACGCGCCTGATAATCCCCGGGTGTCGTTCGTGGAGGAAGTCCCTTCGAGGCCTCGGGACCGCGACCGGCATTACCCGGCGCTGTCTGCCCGGCGGCGCACAGACAAAAAAGCAGAGTCAAAGCACCGGCGATTACAAACCCCGTCTTCGAATGAATACGAACCCGCATCTTTTTATTTGATCCCCAGCAGATGGCTGCGGTCTTTTTCGTTCTCCAGACAAACGTATTCCATCAGCTCCATTCCCGGCTTCAGCCGAAATGTTCGGCTCTGTTTCCACGCCTGCGTATAGGCCTTGGGATCGTCCACCGTGACTTCATAGGACATCGTCGCCGGGCCGGTGCGCCGGAACCGCTCCGTCAAATGCAGTTGATCGCTGTGCGGATGACCGTTCGTATCGAGCGCGGTCTTTTCGTTCATCTTCGTCACATCCACCACCAGCGTGTCGCCGTCCCAATGACCTACCGACGTTCCGAACCAGGTCGGATCCGGGCTGATCGAATGATCGATCCCGTCCGTCGGAATCGACCGGAAAATATGCCACGACTCGTACAAAATCACCACGCGCTTCGGCGTCTGCACGATCTCGATCGGATCGGGAGCGTTTGCCTGTCGCGTCACGCCCACCGGCAGACACGGGTCCATCTTGCCGTCGAAGCGATTAAATTTCTCCTGCCCCCAGGGAGTCAGGACAGCGCCCGTACCGCGCGTCAGATCCGGCGTGTAAGGCCCCTGCCACACTCCGGTCAAATCGCCCTTCCAGTCTCCTGAATCGGCTTTGACTTCCGCAGCCGAGGCCTTCGCCGCCGGTGTCTGCGCGCCCGCAATTCCGCTCATCGCCAGGAGCGCAGCCGCTGTGATTCCGAAAAATTTCATGGCTCTATTTCCCTACGAAATGTCCCACGTCCCGGTTATTCTCTTCGCAGATGTATTCGATCAGTTCGTCGTCCGGCCGTAGCGTCGGATTCTCCGTCACTGTCCACGGCTTCGTATAAGCTTTCGGATCGTCGATCGTGATCTGCAGATCCATGTGCCCGTAATCCTTGCGCCTGAAACGCTCGGTCACCTTCAGCGCGTCCGTCACCGGATGCCCATTGGTATCGAGCCACGCCTTCCCGTTCGATCCCGCTGTCTCAACCACCAGCGTGTCGCCGTCCCAGTGCCCGACCGAATATCCCTGCCAGTCCGGATTCGGATCCTTCGGCAGCGGCCTGCCGTCCATGAAAATCTGCCGGTAGATAGTCCGCGACTCATAAAGAATAACGATCAGCCCCGGCGTCTGAACGATCTTCCACGGCGACGTCACCGCATCCTTCTCCGGTATGCCCGACGGCAGACAGAAATTGTTCGGATCGTCCTTCCCTGCCGTGTCGATGCGCCGCTTGTATTCAGCGGCAGCCCACGGCTGAAACGGAACCTCTTTAAGATCCGCCGCGATATTGATCAGGTATTTCAGCCCGGGAACCAGCCAGATGCCGCCCAAATCCGGCTTGCCGTCGGGCAGCCGCGGCGCTTTGGCCGCCATATCCACCTTGCCGTTGGCGAGCCGCGGCGCCGCGGGATTCTTGATATTCAGCCACTGCGCGGACGCCGGTGTTGACATCCATATCAGGCCGGCGAATGCGAGGGCGCTCCAGATGTATCTATTAAACAATGGTTGCGTTCTCCGATGGAGATTATACACTGCTAACGGACGGGCCCCCGAGCTCAACGAAGGTGCCCCGGCGTCCATCCGAGCTTCCAATCCGGTGGGTGGCGCAGCCTCGCGTTCAGATCCTCCAGTGAGCCGAAAAATCCCGCGAAGGCGTGCTCCAGCTGTGCGGGTCGCCGCCGGCTCTGTTGAAAATCGCGCCGCCGGAACTGGTCCGTGTGTGCAACCACCGCGGTTCCCATGGGCCGGTATTCGTGCGTTCCCTGCGCCCACGCAAGCCCTGCTTCGGCATCGATCCACAGTGCGAAGCCCATCCACTTCAGCGTATAATTCCAGCACTGAACCTCAAATGATCACGCGCCGAGACTTCGCCGCCGGTCTGGCATTCGCACAACTTGCGAACACGGCCCGCGCCCAAACTCCGCGCAAAGGCCGACTGAAGCAGGGCGTCACCGCCGGCGTCTTCGACCCCAAACTGTCGCTCGACGACCAATGCCGTCTCGCCGCCGATCTCGGCGTTGTTGGCTTCGATCTCGTTGCAGTCAAGGATTGGCCCGTGCTGAAAAAATACGGCCTTGTCCCGTCAATGGCGCCGCCCCAGGCCTCCGGCATCACCATCCCCGACGGTCTCAACCGCAAAGAAAACCACGCGCGTCTCGAAAAAGGTATGCGCGAGGCCATCGACCTCTGCGCCGCCGCCGGCTGCCCCAACCTGATTACCTTTTCCGGCAACCGAAAGGGTATGCCGGACAACGAAGGCGCCGACAACTGCGTGGCGTTTCTGAACCGCGTCAAAGCCCAAGCCGAAGACAAGGGCGTCACCCTCTGCATGGAGCTGCTGAACAGCAAAGTGAACCACAAGGACTACATGTGCGATCACACCGCATGGGGCGTTGACGTCGCGAAGCGCGTGAACTCACCGCGCGTGAAATTGCTCTACGACATCTACCATATGCAGATCATGGAAGGCGACATCGCCCGCACCATCACGGACAACTTCCAGTGGATCGCGCATTTCCACACCGGCGGCAATCCCGGCCGTCACGAGCTCGACGGCACGCAGGAGCTCAACTACCATTTCGTCGCGAAGACCATCGCCGATCTCGGCTACGCCGGTTTCATCAGCCACGAATATCGCCCCGCCCCCGGCCGCGACGCAACGGAAAGCCTGAAGCAGGCCATCGAAATCCTGACTGTTTAGCTGTAACCCTCCGCACGGTGTAAAGCGATTGACTGCGAAGGAGCGGCTTGTGCGGCAGGAAAGTGGGGCAGGCAATCCTGCCTGCGGACTGGCTTTCCAGCCAGTTCAGCCGCCTGAAAGGCGGCAGCGGCGACGATTGGCCGCCTCATAGCTGAGATACGAGGCTAGGGCCGGTGAATCAGCTCGATCCGATTACCCGCCGGATCGACCGCAAAGCCCAGGACGACTCCCGACTCGCCCCGGAGCGGACGAGGCTCGCCCGTCATCGACCCGCCGGCCGCCTTGACCGCGGCCACGGTCGCCGCCATATCTTTCACATAGAAGATGATGTGTGGAACCGGGTCCTTCACGTCATCCGACTCGCGATGAAAGAGGATCATCAGCGGGCTCTTATTGGCCTTCGCTTCTTCGACCGTCGCGCCGAAGTTGACGAAGACCTCCGTGCCCGTCGGGTTCACCACGCGATTCACTTCCTGCATGCCGAACGCGGCCTGATAGAACTTCGCGAGCGAAATAGTGTCTTTCGCGGCGATCCGAACCGAGTCCAGTCCGACTTGAGCGCGCACAGCGCCGGCGAGCAGAAGCGTGGCGCACAACGCCATCGCAGTGGAATAAAGTCTCTTCATCGCAATCTCCCGCGGCTCGCGTAATCCCCAACAAGCCGTGCTGCTCATTCTACGTCAACGTGCGGTCACGAAACCACACGCGCTCCGAAAAAAGCTGTTATCGCTCCTCGGCAAGCGCAAGCCGGATTTCCTGATTGCTCATCGCACGGGCAATCTCCTGCTGGAGATAACGCAGGGTGACCGAGTGGTGTTCTTCGTCGTATGATCCGACGCAGTCTCGTGCGATCACAACCACCCAGTCGCGCTGATAAGCATCGATTGCCGTTGTGCGGATACAGGCATGCGTGTTGATTCCTGCGAGGACGAGGGTATCGGGTTGCAGCTTGGAGAGAATCTCTTCCAGAGACGTTTGGAAAAAGGCGCTGTACCGTTTTTTCACGACCACCGGATCGGACGCAGCCACAGCCAATTGCGGCGCAACCTGACAACCCGTGGTTCCTCTGATCGTGATGAATATCTGCTTCTCCCTCATCGCGGAGAATGCATCACTCAGGTCCGGCGCAAATTCCTGACGGATCCAGACAACCGGGTATCCGTGAGCCCGCATCAGGAGAGTCAGTTCATTTGTGGAACGAATAAGATCTTCGCGCGCCGCGGCGGGCCACTGATCGAGAAAATCGTTCTGCATGTCGATGACGAGGAGCAGTGGCCGGGTCATTTGTCAATCATAGTCGGCTGAGACTGCTTTTTCGCAGCGCCGTCCTGCTTCTGCTCGGCGGAATTTTGCCCGCCGATCTGGGTGTTAGTCTTGAAACATGCTGTCGCGACCGGACGTCGTCGTAGGGAAACCGGAATCGTCTGAAGTACTTCTGGCCGTCGAGGTCAAGAGCGTCGCGGCGCAGGCTTCTGTGGACGGGCTGAAAGAGTATATGGTCCGCCAGAACTGCCCTGCGGGTGTGCTTGTGAGTCCGGAGACAATCCTTTTTCTCACAAACCGGTATACCGAGTTTCAGCCTTCCTCAATTGAGCAGACGGGAACGTGCGCCACATCGGAATTGCTGGGTCAGACGGCCGGCAGGCGTCAAACTGAATCGGACTTGGTCGAACGAGTGGTGTTGTGGCTCGACACTCTGGCTGCCGCACCCCGGAGCTCGTGGCCACCGTGTGCACGAGAATCCATCGAGACGCTGGTGCTTCCGGCGGTTCTGAATGGCGTTCTACGCTCGGCGGGAAAGCGGTTGCGGCGCGCCAGCTGAACAGATGCGTCACGTATTTGTGGAAAGCAACTGGGTCTACTCGTATTCTGCTCCGGCACACCACAAACGCCAGGACGCCGTCGACCTTCTGGCCCGGGCACAGGAAGGCGAAATTCGACTGCATGTTCCTGCTATCTGCCTGACGGAAGCGCGACAGGCGATTCTGACCAGATGCCAGCCGAGACATGAGGCGAATGCACTTCGGTTATTTCTCGCGCGAGCGCGAAACGAACAGGCTGTGTCTGACGAAGAGGACCGATTTACACGGCTGGTGCTTCAACGATTTGAGCAGCAGGTCCAGGCGGAACTGCGCAGCCTTGACGATACGCTCGGAGCACTACGCACGAAACCTGAAATCGAAGTCTTTCCTCTCACCGAGCTGATGCTGGAGCGAGCCGTGGAGCTGACGGGGCTGGACCTTTCGCTGAAGCCATTCGACCAGGCGATACTCGCGGCGGTATTGGGCCGGGCTCGCGAGCTGACGGAGGCAGGTGAAAGCGACTTCTGCTTTTGCGAACTCGATGCAGACCTGCAGCCGTGGGACAAGAACGACAGGGAGAAACAGCCACTGACCGGTCTGTACGACGCGGAGTCTGTATGGGTGTATGGAGACTTCAACATGGCCGAACCGGAGATGCCGGACGGTTGGCCAGCGACTGTTGAAGACTGACCGCCCCAAAGGGAACCCGTAAATAGACGCGTGAGCGTGGTTCATTTGCGGGCCTTCGGCCCAAGACGGTCGGGGCGGCTTGGAATGTCGCGTCCTCCTTCGCTATATCCTAAGCGAAAGCGTTATGAGTACAGGCGAAAGCCGGGTTGAACTCTATATCGATCCTGCTGTGTTGACCGGAGAACCGGATGCGAATAGCTGGGTCGATCATTCTCCGGACTGGCGGAATCAACATGCGATCTGGGAGCACGCAAACCAGACCATCTCCAAGCCGTCACCGTCTCAACAGGATTTGAGCACAGCCGTCATTCAGCTCCAGAGGTCAGTGGAGCATCGTGACAAACTCCTCGACCATTTGTATTCATTTGAAAAGATTCCAGGGCGTAGGCCGGGTTCGAAATATGAAACGATGGCAGACCTGAAGATCATCAGGCCCACTCTCAAGATCCGTCTTCGCGATCTGCGCAACCGGCTGATGCACGAATTCGATGAGATCCCGCTGAACGTCTCAGACTGCGAAGAGTTGGCGGACACTGCTTGGTACTACCTCAAGGCCACAGATCATCTGGCTCATCAATGCATATCAGATTTCGACGTGAGATCTTCACTCGCCAGCGGAAAGCAGGCGCATTTAACAATAACGTTTAAGTGCTCAGATTGGACAGCCTGGATTAATGCGGACGTGCCGGATGAAGCTCTACAAGGCATCGCGACCGAAAAGAATCTGATAATTCAGGCAACGCCATCAGAGGTACAAAAGAAAGACAGTCGCACCAGGATCTCCGGTACGGCCTCTGGCTCGCCGCAGGCGCTGAACCCACTGGTTCATATGTTCTTTGATGAATCGGCGCTGAGGTAAAGCACCACCCATCCCCGCAATTTCATTCACCCGATTCATCCATAGCAAAGAGATCTTGGATCTTGCGGTGACGCGCTGTTTCCAGGAATCGCCTGAATATCTACAACTACTTAGGTCAAATCTGCGCTCCAGCCCTGAAAACGACTGCTACTCTCTTGGCCGGAAAGACAATCTTTCCGGAAAGGAGGGACATTTTATGTCTCTCGTAAAAGAAGTCGTGGACGTAGTCAGACAACTGAACGCTCAGAAAAGTACCGGTCCGCGTACTCTCCAAGGCCGGCAGCGCGCCAAATTCAACGCTGTCAAGCACAATCTCTCCGGCCAGCACCTCATCATGCAGGAAACCGAGCTCGCCGCCTATAACCGCATGTCTGACGGCATGCTGAAAGATCTCAAGCCGAAGTCCGAACCCGAGCGGCAGATCGCTCTGAAAATCATCGATACCCACTTCCGGTTGAATCGCATGGCCGCGATCGAGACCAACATGTTCAGCTTCGGCATCGTCGCAAATGAGCACGGCGCTTCCGACAACGAAGATCGCATCGAAGTCATGGGCGCTCAAACCAGAGCCTGGACTCAACACGGCCCCCTCATCGACGTCATGGGGCGCTACGAAGCCCGGCTCTCACGCCAGCTACTCAAATATCAGCAGGAGTTCGAGCGCCTGCAGGCCGTGAGAAAGCGTCAGGAGCGCATCGACGAAGACAAGACATACGAAGAGATTGAACGAGATGCGTTCAATCCAGCTTCGTTTCTTCAAAACTCAAAAGACCCCGACGCCTACCGGCTCCTCAGCTACCTCCCGCCGCCCAAAGGCTGGAAAAAACCACTGCCCGAACCCGAAAACGGCGACCCAATCACCGCCGATCCACCCGAAAAGGAGGAACCGAGCATCGAAAAACAGGCCGCCTGACCTCGAACCAACCCCGCATGTCCGCAACCCACACTCGAAGTGTCTTCAAACTTGGCGTCTTGGCGAGAGCTTGCTTTTGCCTTTTCACCGAGTGGAAAGAAAAGAAGTGGCTGTGAATTGGCGCTGCCGAGCCGTGGATATTGTACGCTGGCAGCAAATGGTTCGCGCGGGCACAATCGCCGTTCTGCTGCTGAGCGCGCACGGAGCCCGGGCGCAATACGTGGTGAGCGCGCGGGCGGGAACCATCCACTTCATCCGTGGGCAGGTATCCGTCGACGGGCAGCCCGTGCACTGGTCACCCACCCGGTTCACGGAGCTTAAGGAAGGTCAGGTGCTGCGCACGGGCAACGGGCGCGCGGAAGTGTTGCTGGGTCCCGGAGTGTTTCTGCGGCTCGGAGAGCATGGCGCAGTGCGCATGCTGAACACGCACCTTGAGGATACGCAGGCGGCGGTGCAGCAGGGGACGGCGCTGATTGAAGTGGTCGATATGCCGAGGGGCAGCGACGTGCACCTGGCGGTCGGCACGACGTTGACGGGCTTCCGAGGCATTTGGACTGCACCGGTTTGACGCGAACACTCAGGAATTGCGCGTGTTCGGCGGCCATGCGGATGTGTTCGAGGGCGACCAAAGAGTCGAGGCAGGGCGCGGCAGAGCGGTTCATCTGGGAACCACACTGTCGGTTGCCCGATTCGATTCGAAGAAAAAGGACGATCTGCTTCAATGGGCGGCGCGGAGGTCGTATCGTATTTTCACTGGCAACCAGTCCGGCCAATCGCGGCAGACAAACTGGGAGGTGCGGGTGATTACCACCGGGGACTACAGACCCGGCCTGCGGACAGACCAGGATGTCGCGGTCGTATCGAACCGGGACTTCGGCGTTACGTTCCAGTCGCGGGGGCTGGTGAGATCCTTTCCGCGATTAGAACCACCGGTGTTGATGACGCCAGGAAGTGATGGATCGACGCCGAGTCCGTTCAGCGATCAACTCGCCGGCAAACCGCCGGAACCACCACCGGCTTTCCCAGGCGTCCCGCGGTAACTCCGAAACTAAAGTGGGGCAGCCTTTCCAGGCTGCCGCCGGGCTTCTGCCCGGCGCGTGCGTTCTCGCGGTGTGGTTACTCTATGACCGAAACAGCCTCTTCGTAGGTACCTGTCCGGAACTACTTCGCGGCTTCGGCTTTGATTTTCTGGCCGTCGGATTCAGTGATCCAGCGGTCCTTCACCATGCGGTCGACCTCCTGGTCGACCTTGGTCTGGTAGTTCTTGTGGTTGCCGTAGAGCGACTCGAGCAGCGACCAGCCGTAGGGCGTCGTGCTGCCAAGTTCGCGGCAGGTGCCGGGACCGGGAGTGGTCGTTGTATAAGAAGCGGCCGGGACATCCACATCGGGATTGCGCACGCCGCCGGTAGCGACGCCATCTTTAATAGTGATGTGGTCGGCTTTGGGCGGCGCGACGCCTTTGCTGGCCCATTGTTCGATGTTGACGAACGCGCCGTCGAAAATGTACTTCAGCAGCGGGTGTTCCTGCAGCGGGATCTCGGGGTCGCAGCGAACGTTGAAGGGCCATGACGTCGTTCCCTGGCCGGGCGCGCCGCTGGCGGCCAACTGGTCCTGCATCGTGGGCATTTCGCGGTAAGCCCACTGATCGATGTGAGCGGCGCCGGCTACTTCGTAGATGCGGAAACGGTCGTTGGCCTGATCGCTGTCGGGACGGCGGTAGGCGTCGGAGATTTCGCCCTGCGCAACGACTTCGATGACCGGAGCGCCGACGTTGTGCATGGTTTCGCGCGGATCGCTCTTGGCGATGGCGGGCGCGCAGCGGCGAATGCGGCCGATCGCGCCGGGGGTCTTGACGAGGAAGCCGTCATAGATCGGTTTGCCGTTGTCGAGCGTGGCATGGGTTTCGATGGCGGCGGCGTAGGTCTGAACATCCGCGCCCTGAGAGGTGAGATAGATGTAGCGCGCGTTCAGGTTAGCGCCGCTCTTGAGAGCCGCGCCGACCTGGCTGATCATGTCCCAGCGCAGTCCTTCTTCCTGGGGCGAGGTCGCCGGGGCGGCGTTGCCGCGTCCGCCGGCGCAGGTTTCCGAGGGATCGGGGTTCGCGAAGGCCAGGGCAGGATAACGGACCGGGTTGAATTTGTGCAGGGCGTTGACCGAGCCGGGCATGGTGATGCCGACCCAGGCATCGCCGTGTTCGATGAACGAGTCGCGCGAGTAGCCGGACATCATGGCCCAATCGAAGCGGCGGGCGGGGTTCAGCAGTTCGACGATGGTGTGTCCGCTGAACCGCGCCGGATCGGCTGGCCGCCTGATAAGGATGCGGGTGGAATACGGAGCGTTGGGGATCTTGACGGTTAACGAACCGTCGGGCGCCCAATCGTAAACGTTGGCGGTGCCGCTGACGATGAACTCTTCTTCCACGTAGCCGGCGCGCTTCAGATCGAGCGGCATGAAGACGCGATCCGCGGCGAGGAACGGCGCGGAATCGGCGGTGACGGGAATGGGACCGGTCAGTTTCGGCAGCGGGGTGGCTGCGGAGGAGATAGCGGCGAGGCCGGCGAAGGCGGCGGTAACTCGGAATGAAGTGAGCATTCTGTGCAGGATCACGAGTGCCATTTTACAGCTTTGACGGGCGAGGTGCTTGCTACAGTGGAGACAGATATGAACTTTTCCGATTCTTTTTTCGCCGCCAAATTCGGCATTTCGCGGCGGGATCTGGAAAATTATCTCTCCGAAGCGCTGAGCCGCGGCGGAGACTATGCCGATCTTTACTTCGAATATCTGGCAACGAGCTCGATCAGCATCGACGAATCGATCGTGAAGAGCGCGACGCAGGGCGTTTCGCTCGGCGTCGGCGTGCGCGTGATCGCCGGAGAACGTACTGGGTATGCGTACAGCGACGATCTGAGTCCGGAAAAGATCAAACATGCGGCGCAGGTGGCGGCGCTGATCGCGGCCGGTCCGGCGAAGGTGGAACAAACGCCGCTCGAAGAGGGCCACAAGCGCAACCTGTATCCCGTGCTGACGGCGCCAAGCGAAACCGAATTCAGGGAGCGCGTGGCCTTGGCGCAGCGCGCCGATATCGCCGCGCGGGCTTACGATCCGCGGGTGTTTCAGGTGCAGGTGACCTACGCGGACAACCTGCGGCAGGTGATGGTAGCGACGAGCGACGGCATGCTGAACTTCGATCGGCAGCCGCTGGCGCGCATGAGCGTCTTCGTGCTGGCGCGTGGCAAATCCAAAGATGGAGCCGACGGCGTTCCGCAGCAGGGACACGCGGGCGGCGGCGGCCGCTACGAGCTGGAGTTCTTCCAGAAGGAGCGGACGCCGGAATATTTCGCTGGCGAAGCCGCGCGGCAGGCCATCGTGCAACTGGATGCCGTCGAAGCCCCGGCGGGCGAGCAGGTGGTGGTGCTGGGTCCGGGATGGCCCGGCGTGCTGCTGCATGAAGCGGTCGGGCATGGACTCGAAGCGGATTTCAACCGCAAAGGCGTTTCGGCGTTCACCGGGCGCATCGGACAGCAGGTAGCGAGTCCGCTGTGTACGGTGGTCGATGATGGCACGATGAACGGGCGGCGCGGATCGCTGAACGTGGACGACGAAGGCAACGAGACTCAGCGGAATGTCCTGATCGAAAACGGTATTCTGCGCGGGTACCTGCAGGACAAGCTTTCGAGCCGCATCACGAAGACCGCCGCGACCGGCAACGGGCGTCGCGAGAGCTACGAACATATCCCCATGCCGCGCATGACGAACACGTTCATGCTGGCGGGCGAGAGCGCGCCGGAAGACATTATCCGCTCGGTGCCGCGCGGCCTTTACTGCGCGAATTTCGCCGGCGGGCAGGTCGATATCACGAGCGGCAACTTCGTGTTTTCGGCTTCGGAGAGTTATCTCATCGAAGACGGCAAGCTCACGCGCCCCGTGCGGAATGCGACGCTGATCGGAAACGGCCCGGAGGCGATGAAATACGTCAGCCTGGTGGGCAACGACCTCAAGCTCGACGAAGGCGTCGGAATGTGCGGCAAGGAAGGCCAGAGCGTGCCGGTGGGCGTGGGGATTCCGACGGTTCGCATCGACCGCATGACGGTCGGGGGAACTGCTTGACGTTTGCGGCGGTGTCTTATGAAGACCTGCCTGAGATCGCCCGGAATGTGGTCCGGCAGGCGCTGGATGCGGGGGCGAGCGACGCGGAGTGCACCATCTCGGAAGGCGACGAATTTTCCGCCAACGTGCGGATGGGCGAACTCGAGACGCTGAAGGAAGCAGGTTCGCGCGGCGCAGGGTTACGCGTGCTGATCGGCAAACGAATGGGCGCGTCCTATACGTCGGACCTGACGCCCGAAGGGATTCAGCAGATGGTGCGGTCGGCCATCGATCTGGCGGCGCTGACGACGGAAGATCCGCATGCGGGGCTTCCCGAGGCGGAAGAGATGGGATCGCTGAGCGGCGATCTGCAGTTGTTTTCGAACGAGACTGCGAAGCTGCCGACAGAAGAGCGCATCGCAATCGCAAAGCGCGCGGAAGCGGCGGCGCTGGCGGTGGATGCGCGGATCAGTAATTCGGAGGGAGCTTCCTTCGATTCCAGCGTGAGCGGACGGGTCTTCGCGAACTCGCGCGGATTTTCCGGAGCTTATCGATCCAGTTACTGTTCGGTGTCGGCGGTGCCGGTGGCAACACAGAACGGCAGCATGGAGCGCGATTACTGGTTCACCATCGCGCGAAACTATCACGGGCTGGAAGACGCGGAAACCGTGGGGCGCAAAGCGGCCGAGCGCGCGCTGCGCAGGTTGGGCGCGGTAAAAGTCGAAACGCAGCGCGTGCCGGTGGTGTTTGAGCCGCGCACGGCGCGCACGCTGCTGGGCAATATCTTCGATGCCATCGACGGGCGGGCGATTTACCGGAATGCGTCGTTTCTCGCGGGGAAGCTCGGCGAGAAGATCGCCGACGAGCGCATCACGCTGGTGGACGACGGGACGATTCCCGGACTCTTCGGATCGTCGCCATTTGACGACGAGGGAGTGCCGACGCGGCGCACGGCGGTGATCGAGCGCGGCGTGCTGAAAAGCTATCTGCTGAATACGTATACGGCGCGCAAACTGAATATGAAGACGACCGGCAACGCCTCGCGCGGGATCACCGGCAATGCGGGCATCGGTCATGGTAATTTCTTCATCGAGGCGGGTACGCGCACGCCGGAAGAAATCATGCGCGGAATAAAAAACGGATTTCTGGTGACCGAATTGATCGGCAGCGGTGTCAATACCGTTACGGGCGACTATTCGCGCGGCGCCGTGGGAATCTGGATCCGCGATGGAGAGCCGGCTTTTCCGGTTTCCGAAGTGACGATCGCGAGCACGCTGCAGGAGATGCTGAACGGAATCGGCGAGATCGGCAGCGATCTGGAATTCCTCGGCTCTGTTTCCGCCCCGACCATCATGATCGGAGAAATGACCGTTGCCGGACGTTAAGATCTCACCCGCGGGCATTGTGATGGGGCTCGCGATGATTCTGATCCTGGGGGCATTCAGTTGGCTTACATTCGGGCCGAAGCCCGCGCCTCCGCCGCCGCCGGTGCTGACGGCGGAAGCGAAGCAGTATCTCAACAGCCTTGCGCTGAGTAACGTTCATATGCAGGCAGCCGAGAGCATGGTGAACCAGCGCGTGGTGGAGATTCTGGGCGATATCAGGAACAACGGGAACCGGACGGTGAGTCTGGCCGAAGTAACGTGTGTTTTCGACGATTACTACGGCAAGGAACTGAAGCGCGAGCGCGTGGCGATCGTCGGACGGACGACAGGGCCGCTGGCGCCAGGCACGACGAAACCGTTTCGGCTGGCGTTTGACGATCTGGCGGACAGTTGGAATCAGGCGCTGCCGGCGCTGGTGATCGCACAGATTCAGTTCCAGTAGACGCGGCGATTTATGCATACAATATTTCCAACATGTCAAAGTTTCTTACGCAGGGTTTGAATCGAAGGCAGGCGCTGAAAGTGTTCGGGATTGCCGGCGCGGTTGCCGCCGCTCCCCGTGGCCTGTTCGCGCAGGGACCGACGTTTCCCCCGGGCGCGATCATCCGAACGCTCCTCAAAGACTACGCCCCTGAAGACCTTGCCGGCGGCGCGACGCTGTTCCACGAGCACATGCAGCTCGGCACGGACTTCAACGCGAAATTCGCGGCGGCCTCGGCGGCCGTGCGAGCGGCGAATGGGTTGCCGCCGGCTCCCGCACGCGGAGGCGGCCGCGGCCGCGGAGGTCCGCCTCCGGGTCCGGACATCATGCGCAACCCCGATCTGATGGCCGCGGAAGTGGCGAAGATCAAAAACGAAGGCGTGGCCTGCATCGTCGATGCGGGACATGCGGATATGGGTCGCGACATCAACTTTCTTCGTCAGGTCGCGATGAAGTCGGGTGTGCCGATTGTGGCGGGCGGCGGATTCTATACGCAGCCGTTCTATCCGAAAGAGATTTCGACGATGAGTGAGGACCAGATTGTCAAAGCCCTCATCAAGCAGGCGGATGACGACACCTTAGGTGTGTACGGCGAAATCGGCTCGTGGGATGAAATCACGGCGGATGAGCGCAAGGTGTTCCGCGCTGTTGGGAAAGCGCATCTGGCCACCAACCTCTCGATCTTCACGCACACGGGCATTCCCGGAAAATCGGCGCTCGAACAGCTCGACATTCTGGAAGACGCCGGGGTGAAACCGGAACGGATCGTCATCGGCCATCTGGGGAACCTGGTGGACCCGAATGTCTATGTGCACAAAACGATCTGTCGGCGCGGCGCGTTTATCGGATTCGACCGGCAGGGCGGATTCAACGACGCCCAGCAGGTGCCCATGGTGATGTCACTCATCGAAGCGGGTTTTGCCGATCACCTGATGTTCTCGGCGGACACGTCGAGCGGCTACGGCAAGACGATGACGGTGTTCCTGCCGAAGCTGAAAGCCGCCGGCGTGAGCGACGACGTACTGCGCAAGATCACGGTCGATAATCCGCGCAGATTTCTGGCGTTTGTGCCGAAACGGAAGCGCAGGGCTTAGCCGGTAAAAGCCCTAGCCGTTCATGATCTGAACGTTCATTCCTTCGGGATCCTTGATGTGGAAGCCCGCATCGAGGTTTTCTTCCGGCGTCAGACCCAGGGCCTTCAGTTGTTCGGTCACGGCTTGACGATTGAAGCCCTGGACGCCGATCGCGAAGTGATCGACGATGCCGGTAGGACTCTTGTGGTGCAGCGAGACGAGTGCCCCTCTGCCAACGCCCAGCCGCACAATTTCGTTGGCCTTGTCTTCACCGACTACGCTAAGGCCGAAGATCTTTTCGTAAAAGGCGACCGCGCGCGGAAGATCCGTGACCTGGATGCTGACGTGATCGATTTTGGCGGCCTTGAGCCCGGGCGCGGCTTCCTGCGCCAACGCGTTCGATGCACTGCCTGCAGCGGCCAGCATCGCGAGACTCTGAACCAGTTCGCGGCGGGAGAGTCCACCCTTTTCGAAACGGCTCACCAGACTTGAAATCATCGCTTCCATACAGCCTCCTGTCGTGAAAGATCATTTTGTCACAGGAAAGGGATGCAACAGCATTTGCTGTAGAATGCAGCCATGAAAATCCATACCGCCTGCGTGATGCTTACCGTTCTCTGCGGTCTGTGCAGTACGGGAGCCTTTGCGCAGGGCGCGTTGCCGGGATCAAACATCGACGAGCATCTGACCGCGGCAAGGGTGGCCGCCGGATTCGATTTCACCGCCACGCTGGCCCGTTTGTGCGTTGCTCCGCGAGCGGTCCCGAGCACACTGCGGGACGTCGCACCCGGTCCCGCACCGGCACGCGAAACCTGGTATGCGGATCCGGCCAAAGTTTTCGATAACCTCTATTTCGTCGGATCGAAGATCCATTCTTCGTGGGCGCTGACGACGAGCGCGGGAATCATCCTCATCGATACGCTGTTCACTTACAACTCCGAAGAAGAGATTATAGGCGGCCTGAAGAAACTGGGCCTCGATCCGGCGACTGTCAAGTACGTGATTATCAGCCATGCACATGCCGATCATGTGGGCGGCGCCAAACTGATGCAGGATCGGTATGGCTCACATATCGTAATGGGCGGTCCGGATTGGGATTCCATCGAGCGATCCGTGAACGGTTATCCGCAGGGAAAGCCGAAACGCGACATCGTTGCCGACGACGGACAGAAGATCAAGCTGGGCGATACGACCGTGACCATCGTCACCACGCCGGGTCATACGCCCGGAACTCTGTCGATGATCTTTACCGTGAAGGACAATGGCAAGCCGCTTACAGTGGCTTACTCCGGCGGCACCGCGTTCAATTTCCCCAGCACGGCGGCGAACTTCGATACCTACATCCGCTCGCAGAAGAAGATGGCTGCAGCCGCGGCAGCGGCGAATGCAACGATACTCATGTCGAACCATTCGGAATTCGATTCCGCAATTTCGAAGATCAGGATGCTGGCATCGCGTAAACCGGGCGAGCCGCATCCGTTCGAGCTCGGAAAGGAAGCGGTGGCGCGGTATTTCACGGTGACGACGGAATGCGCCGAGGCGGCGCAATTGAAGTTGACGGCCCGATAGCGGGCGGCTACGCATCTTTCATGGCCGGGCTGATTCAAAGCATTCGCGCGCTTTTCACCAACCGGGTGCGCCTGATCGAAATGCTGGGCGCAAAGATCCCCCGCATCGGGCGGGAGAATTTCGGGCGGATCAGCGCCGTCCTCGTCAACACGCCTGAGCTGGTGCAGGAAGTGTTGGTCGAAAAGGCCGATGATTTTCAGAAAGGCCCATTCCTGAAAGTCCTCTCGCGGCCGCTGCTGGGCGACGGATTGCTCAACAGTGAAGGAGAGCAGCATCGCCAGCGCCGGAAACTGGTGGCGCCGGCATTCGCGCATCAGCGGGTATCGCGGTATGCGGCCGTGATGAACGAGCACGCAACTGCCGCGCAGTCCGGTTGGCGCGACGGACAGTGCATCGACGTCGCAAAGGCCATGATGCGGCTTACATTGGGAATTGTGGGCAAAACGTTGTTCGACGCCGATCTGCTCGATCGCGCCGACACGCTCGGCACCGACATCACAACATTGCAGACCTGGGTCGTGCGGCAAATGCGCGTGGCCATCCGCCTCCCTCGCACGCGGGGCCCGGTTATGGCGCTGGAGCGGCTGAATGAAACAATCTACCGGCTGATTCGCGAAAGGCGGGAGAGCGGCATCGATAAGGGAGATCTGCTGTCGATGCTGCTGCTGTCGCAGGATGAGGAGACCGGCCAGCACCTGAACGACGAACAGGTGCGCGACGAAGCCATGACGCTGTTCGTCGCCGGGCACGAGACGACAGCGCAGGCTATGGCTTGGTCATGGTATCTGCTGGCGCAACATCCCGAGCATTTCAAGCGGCTGCGAAATGAGGGAATGCCTTATGCCCTGCAGGTCATGAAGGAATCGATGCGGCTTTATCCGCCGGCGTTCATACTGGCGCGTTCGGCGCTGCGCGATACTTCGATCGGCGGATTCGCTGTCCGCAAGGACGATCTCGTAGTGATGGCGCCGTGGCTGCTGCACCGCGACCCGCGGAATTTCGACGATCCGCTGCGGTTCGATCCGGACCGTTTCCTTCCCGAACGCGAAGCGACGCTGCCGCGCTTTGCCTACATGCCGTTCGGCGGCGGACGGCGAATCTGCATTGGGAACCAGTTCGCGCTGATGGAAGGGCAGATCATTCTCTCCGCCATCGCGCGGCACGTGTCGATGGAACTGCTTTCGCGGAAACCGGTCGGGCTGCTGCCATGGATTACGCTGCGACCGAAAGGGGGCGTGAAGGTCAGAATCCGCAGACCTGCCTGATCGCTTCTGCGACGACGTCAGGCGCGTCGAGTTGCATCCAGTGCCCGGAGTTGGGAATGATCCCGTGTTGACCGCGCGTCGACAGGCGCGCGTCATGCTCGTGCTCTGAGAGCGCAACCGCACTGGCGCCGACTGCCGAGAGCACAACGACAGGCAGGTCTCCGAGCGACCGATTTTCGTCGAGCTGCGTGACGCTCAGCGGCAGATTTTCCAAAGCGTCGGCCATGGCGTGGAAGCAGCGAGCCTCGCTCCAGTGAGCCGCAACGGCGGGCCAAAGCTCCCGCGGCATTTTGCGCACTTCGCCCGTCAGCCGTTCGGTGATACCGGCGCCGCGTCCCGCCGAGACACGCGCCAGGATTTTGGGGATCGTCCGCGAGCCGCTCAGCAGAAGGTTCAGCGCGAGTCGCACCACACCGAGACGAGCGAGAAGTTCGCCACGTCGCGACAGCATGACTCCGCGAGCGAGCATTCGTTTTCGCTGTTCCCCCGTATCCCGCCATTCGTTGCGCGACACCGCATCCACGAGGACCAGTCCGGCAACCTGCGCCGGATTTTGCTGCTGAAAGATACGAACGATCAATCCGCCGAAGGAGTGACCGACCAGCACGAAGGGCCCGTGGATTTCCGCTTCGTCGATGAGCAGCGCGAGGTCGCGGGCGGAGTCGATGGCTGTACAGCCATGCGGCGCGGGATCGCTCCAACCGAAACCGGCGCGATCGTACGTTACGACGGTGGTAAATTCCGCGACCTGCGTTACGACCAGGGACCAACTCAGCGAACTGGCTGCAATTCCCGCCTCCAGAATCACCGTCGGACTTCCCTGCCCCCGCACATCGATATGAAGCCTGCGGCCGCCAATGTCGACCATTCGTCCGGTGGGCGGGATCTTCACGTCACCATTTTGTCAAGCCGACGCGCTAACATGGCGTGTTTGAACAACTATATTCTTGCCACCATTCTCGGGGTCATCGAAGGATTGACCGAGTTCCTGCCGGTGAGTTCGACCGCACATCTGCGCATCTCAGAGGCGATCCTCGGAGTCGATCTGGGCGACGGTTACTGGAAGATGTTCTCAATCGTGATCCAGTTCGGAGCGATTCTCTGCCTGCCGATTTACTTCTGGAGCCGGATCATGAGTTTTGCCTCGACTTACCCACGCGGCTCGAAGGGCGACAAGTCCGTGATGACGCATCCGCTAGCGCTTACGCTGATTGCGTTCGTGGTCACGTCCGCGACTTCGCTGCCGCTGATCAAAGTAATCGGCAAGAATCTCGAGAGCCTGTTCGTGATGGGGAGCGCGCTGATCATCGGCGGAATCGTGATGTGGGTGGTGGATGCGATCTATGGCGAGCGCAAGGGAGGCACGTTCGAAGCGGCCGCGGCGGAAGAAGTGGAGCGAATGACGATGCCGCAGGCGATCTGGATCGGACTTTGCCAAACGCTGGCGCCGGTTTTTCCGGGCACGTCACGCTCGATGGCGACCATCGCAGCCGGACAGATTTCGGGGCTGTCGCGAACCGCCGCACTGGAGTTTTCGTTCCTGCTTTCGATCCCCACGATGGCTGCGGCCACGGGGTACGATCTGCTGAAGGCGCTGAAGGGACCCGATCGGGTGCACATCGATGCGAACGGCTGGTTGCTGCTCGCGATCGGATTCGTTATTTCGTTTGTGGTGGCGTATGCCGTGGTGGCGTGGTTCATGCAGTGGGTGCGGAACCGCGGGTTTGTGCCGTTTGCAATTTATCGGCTGCTGGCGGGCGCGGCGGTGTTGATCTGGGCGATACGGGGCGGCAGGTAGGGAATTCTGCCCCGCACGCAGATGCGTTATGCGCAACTGTAACCGGCGGGGAGCAGTTTCAGTAATCCCGGAATGTAGGATTTTTCGAGACTGTGCGCTTCCACCGCCAGCGCGAAGCCGGGATCGATATTGACGTGTGTCCCTGGCTGTTCGTAGAGGCCGATCGGCACCTGCGGAGGAAGACGCGGGACCACATCCCAGAAGTTGACCACACGGTAGCAGGACAGAATCCTGAGATCAAAGAAATGGGTGAAGTCGCCCAGTCCGGCGGCGGGTCCGGCAAAGGTAATCAACTCGGGTACGAGCGCAGGGCCCAGACTCTTCGTGAAATCAGGAGCTGAGATCACGGCCAACGCTCCGCCCAGGCTGTGCCCCGTGACCGGCAGAGTGTCACAACCGGCAATGGCAGCGCCGATCCCCGCTGCGACGCTGTCCTGCACCGCGCTGTAAATCGACTGAAAACCCACATGGACCTGCCCCGCGTTCGGGACAAATTTGTATGGCTCGAAGAGCGCGTCGAAATCTCCTACCCAGTCGTCGAAGGTCTGAGTTCCGCGAAAGGCGACAAACGCGGTCTTCGTGGCGGGGTTGTTCCCCATCAATCCGAAGATGCCGGAATCGTCCATCATCGCCTTCGCGACCTTTGACTGATTGGGCAGGTTCAGGATTGCCTGGCGGAGGTTTTCATCGGTCTGAATCAGCGCCGTCATCCGGAAGCCGGGGGCAGTTGCGGCGGCCCTCCCGGTTGGTTCATCACTGCGTATGCCGCTTCGGCGAGCGGGAGCATGACGCAGAGGGCAAAGTCGGCGTGAAAGCCTGTGGGCACGGGAGCGTTGAAATTGAACGTAAAATTGATTCCTTTTTCGGCGAAATGCGCGAACAACGGGCTTGTGTTATCGCACGCCAGGAAGAAGCCTTTATGAGATTATGCTTTGGCTGCAGTTATGTTGTGTCGATAGGCTCAAATAAAGTAAACGACCGGCCAGTACTGCTGATCCGGATTGGCCGGTCTTTTTGTTCGCGGATAGAACGTGCGCGGGTACGCGGATGGCGATGGTATGTCAATTCTCCGACGGTTTTTCCACCCGATCAATGACAAGAACTTCGACCGGGCCTTTGCCCGATTCGAGTCGTAACCCGACTTGCTCCTGCAAGGCAGTAACGATATCCGGCCTGGGGTCAGCAGTGGGCGCAGTGTCGGGAGGACCGTCAGGCCCTCCCGCATCCGGGAACAGACTATTGGGCGCAAACGTCAACTCCATGCGAAACCTCCCGGTTATGCCGGTCTTGTCGACGACTGTACGGCCGAGCACAAGAGAAAGGGCACCGGCAAGATCCGCCATGCTTCCGTTTGACGCCTGATAGCGGCCGCTTCCGGTGAACCCCCCAAAGCCACAGTAATCCATGGGCGTCTTCCCCGGCGCGGGAGCAGGATTTTTAAAATCGAAGGGAATGCAACTTCCATCTCTCAGCGGCTGCAATTTGATACCACCTCTGCCCGCCGTCAGTTCATAGACAGCGAGTTCTTTCGTCTCACGGTGGAGCGCCAGTTGGAAACGGTCTCGAAGCAGCGCCTGCAGCCTCCGCAACTGCATGACCCGGTACTCCTGAGTCAATACTGGGTTACCTTCGGATTTGGCCTCGATGTTGTACCGGTCGGAATTGATCCATCCCGGCCCACCCGAAACCTGGAAATCATGGACCTCGTAAGCCATGGTGATGAGATTTTTCAAAGTCATTCTTTGCAAGGCAAATCCTGGGAACAGATGGAACTGCGTGCCCGTCTGGCCGCTGACATCGCGCTTAATCGACGCTACCTCGAATGCCGGCTGCGTTTCCTGCGGTGCGGCATCGACCGATTCAAGTACGGGGCCACCGGCTACAATCAGCGCCAACACCGCAGCCGCTATAGTCACTGAGGACTGCACTCTATAATCTCGACGAATTCGTCCGATTGTCATTTTCGTCATCTCCGCCCAGTAGTACGGACGGCCGCACACAGTTGTTAACGAAATTCTTCGCAGGTTGCGGCTGAGGTCAGGACCGGGACCAGCGCCACAACACGATCATCGTTGGCAGTGCGACGGCCACGAGCCCCAACAGACCAACCACCAGCAGATATGAGCCGACGGTATTTCGAGAGACCTGCCACAGTGCCAAACATGTAGCCAGCAGCACAGTCGCAGCGAAGATCCTGCCCATCCAGACCAGCGGCAGCCTGGCCCGCTCCATCTTCTGACGGCGCATCTTCAGATTCAGCCTCCACCACAGACCGGCGGCCGATTCCAGTGGTTCTTCCATGGAACTTTCAACCAGAAGAAGGTGCCGCGTGATCGTGCAAACCTCACTGCAAACCACACACGCCTCGGCATGCTGCAGCAGGTTTCCCGAAAGTTCTCCGCAGCCAAGCGCACGCACCACTTCCGGTTCCCTTTTGCATCGCGGTATTTCGTCGCCCACGCCTGATTTACGCGCCATAACCACGCCTCTTCAGCATACCTGCGAAATTTGCTCTGGCCCGTGCCAGCATCGGTCGAATACTTGCCGTGCCGGCCTGCACCATTCCTGCGATCTCGCTGTGGCTGAAGCCCTCGACATACGCGAGCCACAACAGGTCGCGCTCCTTTGGCTTCAGACGACCGAATACTTGCCTGATGTCGCGGGCTTCGTCGAGCGAGCTCTCATGCGTTGCATACTCTCGCTCATTTGGCGGTGACTCCATGTGACGCGATCTTCGATGATCGCGAATCAAGTTTGTCGCGATTCGATACAGGTAGTTCCTGCGCCACAGTTCGTCCATGCCGATCGGCAGATCGGCCTTCAAAAACCGAAGGTAACTCTCCTGCAGGATGTCGTCCGCCAGAGTCACTTCATCCCTCAACGCGGACCTCAGATAGGAACGTAGCTTGCGCGCTGTCTGCTCGTAGAATGCGCAAAAGCTTTCCTCGTCCATTGGCATCGTGGCAGCGGCATCTTAGGATGGCTCGGTCCTCACGATCCCTGCTGTCCATTCTTGTGCAGAAGCCCCAATGTCTTGCAGAGGCGATGCGAAATCGCGGCCGAGACCAGGAATCCGATCCCCATCGCCGTCACCGGCGCACCGATCAGGAGCAGCGCATTGCGCGCGTTCGGGCCGTCCTGGCCGCTCCGGATGACAAGCAGGCACAGGCCCAGCGAGGCGAGGACTATGCCAAGCTGGATACCGTTGAGAATGCGATTCACCGAATCCTTGATGTCGAACGCCAGGGATTCGAAATACTTGCGGCCCGCGTCCCCCTCGAGGAAAGCTATGAGATCCTGGCTACCGGTGAATCGATCCAGAAGTTTCGAATGAAGCTCAGCAACCTGCTTGCCCCACCGGCTGCGTCGAATGTTGACCGCGATCGCCCAGACGGATAACCCAAGCACAGAGGCGATTGTGCAGAGGATGATGGTAACGGCCAAAGGTTCAGGCATTCGTTTTCACACTTTCTGGGCAATGTCAGGTCCGGCTCTCGCGCGAATTGCACGCGGAACAACGTCGGCTCATGCCAGGAATCCTCCTGATCATTATTTCCCATCTGCTATTACGGCAGTTGTGGCGGGACTGTTATCAAAATTTGCAGCCCATCGGGTCTGCCGATCGTTGGATAAAACGCCGAACACGCCGGGCGGAAGCCCGGCGGCAGGCCCCACACATTCAGTTGGTGATATTATCTCTAACTATCGACCGGTAGATAAATATGAAACGATTTGCGACTTTTGCCATCCTCGTTGCCGCAGTTCCGTTGTACGCAAGAAATGCGACGCCCATCGCGCTCGCGGGAGTGAGTTGTCAGTTTCCGCCTCCGTTGCATTGTCCCGATACAAATTGTCCGGGGTCGCTGGTCGTCGATCAGGGAACCGCAGTGGAAGCCAAGACCGGCCGCAAGTTCTTTCTCGATTTTCCGTGCGATCTGAAGCGCGGTGAAAAAGTCACGTTCATTCTGAGCCTGCACGGGGCGGGATCGTACGGCAACTGGCAGCGTCATTATTTCCCGATCATGGATTACGCACGGAAGTACCGCCTGGTGATCGCTACGCCCAATTCGCCGACGCGCGTGTGGAGCGCGAACGACGACGAATACCTGCGGAACATCGTCAACCTCGTCACCGATCAGGTGGGCAAGCAGAACATCAAGGCCTTTTGGCTGGTGGGCCACTCGCAGGGCGGCATGACTTCGAACCGGCTGCTTCGAACGGATTTCTTCAAACAGCGGGTTACGGGCTGGCTGAGTTTGTCGGGCGGACGGCTGGGTCCGACGCCTCCGATCCCCGCCAGCTTTTTCACGGCTGCCCGGCCGGGAACCGCGGGAGCAGCGCCTCCTCTTCCCGGAGTGCCCGCCGGAGCGGCCGGTCTTGCCGCCGCTACGGCGGCGCTGCGCGATCCTCCCGATGCGACGTTCTCATTTATCTTCGAGACGGGCCAGCATGAGCTGGGCGACCAACCGATTCCCGATGCTTCGCCGTGGGCGGCAAAACTGGGTTGCCGCGCGCGCGTCCGGCGAGCAGATGTGGTGGATAGCAAGGCCGGTTACGTTTACGATTCGACCCGGCAGGACCCAGGGTCCGATGCGTGGGGACGTTTGGCGCGTCCGGGAACTGCCGAAGTTTTCGAGTACCCACATTGCAGGGACGGGCGGGTGGTCGCGGACGTGGTGCGGATGGGTAAAGGCCATACCGAAGGCCTGGAGCCGCATGTCACGGAGCAACTGGTGAAAATGATGCTGTCGGCCCGGAGGTAACGGGCCGTCAACACCCTTGCGCATACAAGCCGCCCGGGATATCTCAAAGAAGCATACGGCCGCGGCGAGCGAGTAAGCCGTCCGCTCGTGGTTCCTCTATCAGAATGTGAACTTCATAGCGAGCTGCATAATCCTCGGATCCTGCGCGGCAGTTATCTCGCCGAAAGTGCTCGCGGCGGAGAGCGTTGTTCCGGGGTTCATGAATCGCACGTTGTTGAAGACGTTGAAGGCTTCGACGCGGAACTGCAGATTTTCGCGTTCCCGGACGCGAAACTCCCTCACAGCCGCCATGTCGAACTGAAAGAATTTTGGGCCCAGGATGTTGTAGACGCCCATATTACCGAACGTGCCAAGCGCAGGCTGCGCAAACGCCGCCGAGTTCAGCCATGAGACGCACGGCGCGAGGTTTGCGCAGGCGGCGCCCTGATACAGGGACGCCGTATCAGCAAGGATCTGATTCGGACGCTCGCCGCTCGGATTAGCCGCGTTGAAGCCGACCAGGGCCTGATCGAGACCCGAACCTATGGTGAGCGGCGCGCCGGACGAATAGCGGTAGATCGCCGAAACGGACCAGCCCGAGGCCACGAGATTCACCGCCCTGTTATTGAACTTCGGCGTGCGCGCAACCACCGTCAGATTGAAGAGATTCCGCCGGTCCTGAGAGCAGTTGCCCATATCCAGATTGCGATCGTTCAGGTGAACATAGTTCGTGCCGGGGTTGGGCGTCGTGGTTCCGTTGTTGGCGAGGCCGATACAATGCGACCAGGTGTAGTTCGCAATAACATTCACGCCTTCGGTGGCACGCCAGTTTTCGTTCAGGATCATGCCATTGTAATTCGCCGTGGCGCCGGAGTCATAAGCCGTCAGGTTGGAGATAGAGGCAGCCGCCACCGGGTTCGCCAGATTCAACACGCGTCGCGAATTCACGTTTGCCGTATTCGAGCACGGGCCGGCCACGGTGAGTCCGTATTGCCCCGCCGCGCAGGTTCCCGGAATATACACTCCGGGATTCAGCTCGACGTTATCCGGCAGGTGAATCGTGTTGCTCCCCACATAACTTATCGATGCGAACAAGCGCGGCGTGAACTGCCGCTGCAGGGCGGCGTTCCAACTGTAGACTTCCGTGGTCTTGAAATACGGCTCCACCGGATCATAGACTGCTCCGACCGGGAACTTCCCGAGGGGCGGCGTGGAGTTGTACGGGAACGGATCGCCGCCCGGAGTAGTGCTCCACGGAGCGGCAATCGGAACCGGCCCGAGCACCGTCGTATCGCCGGCGAACGGCGCGACGTTATCTTCGTTTTGATACGACTGCAGATTGATGAAGTCGTAATTGATTCCGGCGCCCGCCCGGAAGGCAGTCTTGCCGTCGCCGAAGGGGTCGAACGCGATACCCACACGCGGCTCGAAATTCTTCCACGACCCGTTGATGCCCGCGTGGCCGTTGAAACCGGGATCGCCCGGATAATAAAATCCCGGAGGCGCGTTGGTCCAGATCTTGCTCTCTGTGCCGGAATAGAAACGGCCCAGATCGAACGTGTAAATGCGGCCGTCCCCAACCTGCATGGGGAAGAAGGGCTCCCACCGCAGTCCCAGGTTTATCGTCAGCCGCGATGTCGCTTTCCAGGTATCCTGGGCGTACGCTCCGAAATACCATTGGCGAACATCCAGATCGTTGGGAATGGATTGCCGCATCTGCGAGAGATCCCCTGCCATAAAATCCGCCAGGCCCAGACCCGTAGTCTGGCCGTTAATCGTATAGTTACCGATCGACCGGACGTTGGCGAGATCGAGGGCGAGGGCGCGCGTCTCGCTCGCGCCGAAGGAGAACTGATGCGCGCCGTGGATCAGGCTGAAGTCGTCGTTTATGGTGCCGAACGTATGCGCGTTCCAGACATATTCCGCAACCCCCGACCCGATCGTCGGGCCGCCCGTAATCGCCAGTTGCATCACTTTCGGAAGATAGGTAAATGCATCGATGCCGACGTCCGTGGGCCCGAAATATCTGGCGCCGTCATGAAGCATGCCGATGCGGTTGATGGAAGCGCGAATGGAATTTACTTTCGTGCCGCTGATCAGCCAGGTATGTCCCACGGTTGCCGACTGAGCCAGATCGTCCGCCGAATTGCACGAGATGCAACTCGAGGCAAGGAGGTTGTTCGGCGTCAAAGTATAGGGCAAAACCTGATTCTGCTTGGTTGCGATATAGCGGAAGAAAATCGATTGCTTGTCGTTCACCTGGTAGTCAAGCCTGAACGGAAGCTGCCAGTAATACTGAGACGTATCGATTACCGATAGATATTGTCCGCACGGATTCGAGGTTTGGGGCAAAAAAGATGCGATCTTCAGCGCCACCGGACTGATCTGCGACTGCGGGATCTGGTTCGGCAGGCCGTTGATCGTGGTGAACGGCGCCGCCAGAGTCACGTTGTGGCCCTGGCAGGCCGCCGATGCGAAGGTACTGAAGTCTCCCGACAGCATCTGGGTCGTGGGAACAAAGGCCGTCGTCGGCGCAGCGGAGGACCGGAGTGTTGTTCCCTGATAGCCTGCGAAGAAGAAGATTTTGTTCTTTTTGATCGGACCTCCGATCACGCCCCCAAACTGATTGCGTTTCAGCGTGTCCTGTTTCGCCGAGAAGAAATTCCGGGCATTCAGATCGCCGTTGCGGAAGAACTCGAATAAATCGCCGTGGAATGCATTTGTGCCCGACTTGGTAACTGAATTGACCTGTGCCCCGGAGTGCATTCCGGAATTCGCGTTTTGCGCGCTGGTCTCCACCTTAAATTCCTGGAGAGCGTCGGGAAAGGGCAGCGGAAGGTTCGTGGAGTCATACATGTTCATGTGTGGCGAGCCGTCGAGCGCATAGAACATACCAAAGGAGGCCCCGCCCGCCACGGAGTATGTAACGCCCGTTTGCATACTCCAGGACACCGACACGCCCGTTTGCACAGCCGCGCCGGTGAGCGCGATTAAATCGGTCGGCGTGCGCCCGTTCAATGGCAGATCGAGAATACGCTGCGTCTCCATCACCGTGCCGACGCCAAGCTTCTGCGTTTCCACCAGCGCCGCATTCGCTTCCACTTCGACCGTCTCGGTGACCGCGCCGACGCCCAGCGTGATCGGAATATTGGGGCTGCTGTCGACCTGCAGATCGATTCCATTCTGAACATAGGTGCGGAATCCGGCTTTCGACGCCTCAAGCCGGTAAGGACCGATCAGCAGATTCGGAATCACGAACTCGCCGGTATCGCCTGTGACCGCCGCGCGCCTGGCGCCGGTGTCTGTCTTGATGGCCGTTACCTCAACGCCCGGCACTACCGCGCCGGATTGATCTCTGGTGACTCCGGTGATCTGTGAAACGGCCTGGCCGAATGCAAGTCCGCTGCTCAGGACCGCTATCGACAAAACCCCGACTGTGTTCAACAAGGACCTTATGGTCATGGGCTCCCCTTTCCCGTTCGATTTCCCCGACCCAACGATTCGAATTTGGAAAGTTTATTCCTGATTTTTGCCGGTGGCAAGCCTTCTGTTCAATTTATTGAGGAATTTTTTGGCCGGGGCGGATGACGCGGCTCCAAAAGGCCGCGTGGCTGCTCAATAGATTGAAATCGTGCCTGACCGCGGCTCCGGCAGTTGAAAGCTACTCTCCAAGCCATGAGCCCGCTTGCCGAAATCGGGATTCGCGGGATCCGGGGTCCGATGCGCGGGAACGTCTGGCGCGTCCGGGAACGGCCGAGATTTTCGAGTATCCCCACTACAGGGATGGGCGGGTGGTCGCGGAGCAATTGGTGAAATGATGCTGTCGCCCGGAAGTGACGTCAGTGGATCAAAGCGATCTGGCGCCACTCCTTCCGCACCACCTCGCGAGGCAGCGGCGCGTAACCGAGCGGAGTGCATTCGGCCTGTCCCTTTGTCAAAGCCCAGCGCAGAAGCGTCCGTAAAGCCTTCCCGCGGGCCGGATCGGCAACGGTTTCCGGGACCAGCAGCCAGGTAAATGTGGATATCGGATATGCGCCGACTCCCGGCGCATTGGTGATGGAAACGCGGAAATCCTCCGGCATCGCAACATCGGCGGCCGCCGCGGTGACACTATTCATGTCGGCCAGAACAAATGCGCCCGACGAATTGCGGACCGAGCCATACGCCAAACCGTTCCGCAGCGCATAGGCCAGTTCCACATAGCCAATGGAACCCGCGGAATGACGGGTGCGGCCGGCGATCCCTTCGCTGCCTTTTTCGCCATCGCCACCGGGCCATTTCACCATGGTTCCGCTGCCGACTCCGGCCTTCCATTCGGGGACAGTTTTGGAGAGAAAATCCGTGAAGACAAATGTTGTGCCGCTGCCGTCGGAACGGTGGACGGGCCGGATTGTTTCCGGCGGCAGTTCCACACCCGGATTGACCTCGCAGATCCGTGGATCGTTCCACTTCATGATCTTTCCCAGAAATATTCCCGCGAGTATCTCAGGCGTGAATTTCAAATGGTATTCGCGGGGACCCAGATTGTAGATGGGGACCACGCCACCCATTACGGTCGGAAAGTGCAACACATTTGACTGCAAACCTGACTTCAAACCCGCCGACTTCATGCCCGCCAACTGCTCATCCGTCATCGGCATGTCGGACGCGCCGAAATCGACGACTCCCGCCATCAACTGACGGATGCCCGCTCCGGAACCCACGGACTGATAATTGACGCTCATCCCCGGCCTTGCTTCCCTGAAATCATGAAACCACTGGGAATATACAGGGTAAGGGAAAGTTGCTCCGGCCCCGATGAGGACCTGTCCGGAGCAAAGGCCGGAGATCGTCAGCAGCAGGGCTGCGACGGACCAGAATACCGATTTCATAGCCGATGCCTCTCCCTCGTACCGCGATTAACGCCTTAAAGCCCGAGTTGCAACGGCCAGCGCCATCAGAGAATCCTGTTGAGCCGGCTGCAGCGTGGCTTCCTCCAGGAATTCGATCGTCCGCTGCGCGTCCATGGGTTCGCCCAGGAGAAATCCCTGGAGCAAATCGCAATCGAGGGAGCGCAGCGCGGCAGCCTGTTCGGGCATCTCGACGCCCTCGCCGACGACTTCCAGTCCCATGCCGTGCGCCAGCGTAATTAACGAAGCGACCAACTGCGCCGACCGGCGCGAATCGATCATGCGGGAGATGAAAGACCGGTCGATCTTGACCGCCTCCAGAGGAATGCCCTGCAGGTGACTTAACGACGAATAGCCCGTGCCGAAATCGTCGAGGCTCAACGACACGCCCATCGTGCGGAGCTCTTCCAACACCCGCAGCGTCTGCTCGGGGTCGCGCATAACCGCCGATTCCGTCAGCTCGAGCTCCAACAGGGATGGCTGGAGCTGCGCGCGCTCGAGCGCCTTCAGAACATCGGAGACGAATCCGGTCTGCCCAATCTGCACGAAAGAAACATTGACGGCAACGCCGATCGGGCACGGCGAGACGCGACTCCAGCGTTTCGCCTGACGGCACGCCTCTTCGAGGACGGCGGCGCCGATCGGGATAATCAGTCCGCTCTTCTCCGCAACGGGTATAAACCGGCTGGGAGGAACATATTCCCCGCCGCCGCGATTCCAGCGGCAAAGGGCTTCGAAACGAGCGATACCGCCGCTACGCGAGTTCACCAGCGGCTGGAAGTGAACCTCGATTTCACCATTGGCGAGCGCACGCCGAAGATCGCTCTCAATGCGCAGACGGGCGACGGCGAACTCGGCCATCTCGGCGCTGAAGAATCGGCAGCGGCCGCGTCCTTCATGCTTCGCTCGATACATGGCCGCGTCGGCATGCTGTACCAGGGCGCCTGCTTCCGCGCCGTCCACCGGATACAAACTGATCCCGATGCTGGCGGAAACGAACAATTCATTTCCGCCCGCATCAAACGGCTTCTGAAGGGCCTCGAGAATGCGCTGGGCACGATGGGAGACGGCTTCCACTTTCGGACCGGCTTCGACGATCGCAGTGAACTCATCGCCGCCCACTCGCGCGAACACTTCGTCCGGACCGAGGCATTCCCGCAGGCGCGGCGCGACCTCGCGGAGCAGCATATCTCCCACGGCATGGCCGAGGCTGTCGTTGACGAACTTGAATCCGTCGAGATCGATATACATCAGGGCCAGTTCTTTGTTGCCCGATCGGGCGAGCTCGATCGCGCCGGACAACCGGTTCTCGAAAGCGCGCCGGTTCAACAGGCCTGTCAGGGCGTCGTGACTGGCGTGGAACTCCAGTTGTCTGCGTGATTCCACCTGCTCGGTAATGTCTTCGAGCACAGCGAAGAAGTTCGAGGGCTTTCCCTGGGATTCGATTGCCGAGACGCTGATCCGCAGCCACACGAATTTGCCGTCGCGGCGGCGGATCCGCCGCTCGGCGCGGTGACTGGCGATCGAGCCCTGTAACAGGAGCTCGGTCTGCCGTCGCGCTTCCACCCGATCGTTTTCATCGGAGAGGAGGTCGAAGGCGGTAGTTCCGATCAATCTGCGCTCCGATGCGCCGAACAGCCGGCAGGCGGTCTGATTAACAGCGACCAAACGCCCGCGGAGATCGGTCATGAACGTTCCGACAGCCGCGTCCGCGTAGGCCTTGCGGAAGCGATCCTCGCTTTGCCGCAGCGACTCCTCCGCCGATTGTTTTCCCGCAATCTCCGCCTGAAGCCGATCCTTTGTTTCGCTCAACTCGCGCGAGCGCATCCGCACGATTCCGCGCATGGTGGTGGCTTCCCGATGACGCTTCTCGACATAGCCGTCGGTCAGAGCGGTGAGCAAGAGACCGAAGCCAAACACGCTCCAGCAGGCCAAGGCGTCCGTGTACGGAAAACGCTCCGCCGGAAGACCGTCGACAGACCAGGTCGAGTCCGCGAAGGCGATCTGATGCGGATACAGCCAGGCTCCCGGCATGGGCGCGAACAAACGGCCGAAGTAAAGGCCGTCACCGGGCTGCGCGAGAGCGTTACGGTACAGCAAAGCGCCGGTGCGATCGTGAATCGCCAGTTGAACGCCGCGGGACCGGTCGTCGGCGCCCAGCGCTTCTTCGACCAGTTTTCCGGCATCGAATGCCAGCAGCACGCCTTCTTCCTGCGTGGGAGCGGCTTCTTCGGCGCGGCCTTTTTGTCCTGTCCGACTGACCCGAAGGGCTACCAAACAAAACGGATTTTCGCCGGGCGCGCGAGAAGGGAGGATTGCGGCGGCAGGCAGGTCGTTTACGGCGGCGCGGGCGACTAAAGGACGGATGGCGGCAGCGCTGAAGCTGACGCGCGCGGAGTCTTCCGGATAGGCATCCAGGGGCGCAAGGTCCGGCGCAATGGCGGGGTTCCACCAATAGTAACGGGCGACGTCTTTGGCGAGGAGGCTGAAATTCCCGACGAACTGATGCATCGCTCCCCAGTCGTTGGCCGGATCTTCCTGGGCGAAGGCCTGGACGGAGCGGAGGAGATTGATGTTGGTCTCAAGATGTTGCTGGATGGCATGCACCTGGCCGTCGCACATGGTCCGGAATCCGCTTCGCAGGGAGTTGCGATGGAGCCCGGCGAGCCCGATCATCATTCCCATGGAAACGACCAGACCCAGTGCGGGCACAACGATCCTGCGAAGGCCGCGAAGGATTTTTACGCGCGAAGACATCGTTCCGGCTGTCGTCAGAATAACGACAAAGGATTAGCGCCGGTAGTTCACTTTAGTTGGCGCAGAGCAAAAATTTATTGAATTGAAACGGTGAACGACCCCAGGAAAAGTGCGGAGATTACAGTCGGCGATCCAGCCCTGAATCAGACTTGAGCGATGTGGTAAAGCATCTTCCCGGAGCCGGCTGCCGAACACATTTGTAGTCCGGCCAGCCCAAGACACGCTCGGGGTATACCAAGGGGTCCGGACAAATGCCTGGATGGTAATCCTTCGTACACCAAACATTGATGCCGGGAGGCAACCATAAGAGAATCTTAAAGGGTAGGTCCGGGGCAAGGCAAACTCCTTGGGGACGGCGGACTTAGCCGCCGCGCGGCGACAATGGCCGCGGGACTCCGCCACGGGCGGCATGATCGGACATGCCGGGGTGAAATGCCGCATACGCCAAAAGCAAACTCGGTCCGCCAATCGCTGCCGGCAAACGGCGAGATGGCGGAACTCATCGGGACGCTGGACTGGTCCTCCACGCCGATCGGCGCGCCGGAGAACTGGCCGCTTGCCCTGCGCACCATGGCGCCGATTCTTCTGGCGAACCGGTTCCCTCAACTCCTCTGGTGGGGGCCAGAGTATATCTGCATTTACAACGACGCCTACATCCCCATTTTGGGGAACAAGCATCCCTGGGGTCTGGGACGGCCGGTCTGCGAATGCTGGTCGGAAGTCTGGGACGTTCTGAGACCACTGATCGATAGGCCCTTCCATGGGGGCCCGGCGACCTGGATCGAGGATTTTGAGCTTCCGCTCAATCGTCTTGGGTTCATGGAGGAAACGCATTTCACGGTTGCCTACAGCGCGGTCCCTGACGAAGCAGCGCCGGGCGGGATCGGCGGCGTGCTGGCAACGGTGCATGAGATCACCGAAAAGGTGTTTGGTCAGAGGCGCGTTGCCATTCTGCGCGACCTGGGCACGGGCGCAACGGGCGCCAAAACCGTCGACGAGGCATGCGCGACTGCCGCAGCAACTTTGAAGCCGCACACAAAGGACATTCCTTTCGCGATTCTGTATGTAATCGATGCTTCGGGCACGCACGCGCGCCTGGCGGCTTCGTGCGGTATCGACGAACGCGGGAACATGAGGCCGGCACTCATCCCGCTGGACAATTCCGACGACCAGAACGCCGCGTGGCCTCTGGCTGACGCGCGACGGACCGGGCGAATGCGGTTGGTGGAAGATCTGCCCTCCCGGTTTGTCGATATACCGCCGGGACCGTGGTCCGATCCGCCGCGGCGGGCCGCCATTGTACCCATTCGCTCTCACATCGCCAATCAGCTTTCCGGTTTTTTGGTTGCCGGCGTGAGCGCCCGGATCCAGTTCAACGAGGCATATCGGAATTTCCTGAATCTGGCGGCCACTCAGATTGCCGCTGCCATCTCAAACGCGCAGAGCTACCAGGAAGAGCGCAAACGCGCCGAGGCCCTTGCCGAAATCGATCGGGCCAAGACGGCCTTCTTCTCCAACGTAAGTCACGAATTCCGAACGCCGCTCACGCTGATGCTCGGGCCGCTGGACGATGCGCTCGCCAACAGCCACGGAGTCCTGCCGATGGGAGCGGCCGCGAGTCTCGCCGTTGCCCACCGCAATGCCCTGAGGCTTCTGAAGCTCGTGAATACGATGCTCGATTTCTCGCGCATCGAGGCGGGACGCGCGCAGGCCTGCTATCAACCCGTCGATCTGGCGGCCCTGACCGAGGAACTCGCCAGTAATTTCCAGTCCCTCTGCGACAAAGCGGGCCTGCGACTGACAGTTCATTGCGCCCACGGCGAGCCGGTCTATGTTGACCGGGACATGTGGGAGAAGATCGTCCTCAACCTTCTCAGCAATGCTTTCAAGTTCACCTTCAGGGGCGGGATCGAAGTACGGCTGGAGGGAACGGAAGGACAGGCCGTGCTGAGCGTGCGCGATACGGGCGTCGGCATTCCCGACAGAGAACTGCCGCACATGTTCGAGCGCTTCCATCGCATCGAGCACAACGGCATCGATCACCACAAGGGGAGAACGCACGAAGGCACCGGCATCGGACTGGCGCTGGTCCAGGAACTGGCCAAACTGCACGGCGGCACCGTCAGTGTCGAGAGCAAAGAGGGAGAAGGCAGCACATTTCGGGTTGCCATTCCGCGCGGCAAAGCACATCTCGATCCGGAAAGGATCGGTGACTCCTCCCCCGTCGACTCGACTCCGGCGATGCCGGCGGCCTTTATCGAAGAGGCCATGCGCTGGCTGCCCGATGAAATACTGCCGGATGGGACACTCCCGAACGACGCGTTCGGGGAGTCTCGCCGCACAGGACTGTCGGAAGGCGGGGCTGAACAGAAGCACGGAAAATCGCGCATCTTATGGGCGGACGACAACGCCGACATGCGCGCTTATGTCAGCCGACTGCTGCGCGAACGCTTCAACGTCGAAGCCGTGCCCGACGGCAACGCCGCTCTCATTGCCGCCAGGATGCACAAGCCGGACCTGATCCTGACCGATGTGATGATGCCTGGGCTCGATGGCTTCGGACTGCTGCGCGAGCTGCGCGCCGATCCGCAGCTCGGCGACATTCCCGTTATTCTGCTTTCGGCTCGCGCCGGGGAAGAGGCTCGAATCGAGGGGATGCAGGCGGGAGCGGACGACTATCTGACGAAGCCTTTCAGCGCGCGGCAGTTGCTCGGCCTGGTCGAATCGCATCTTAAGATGTCTGCCTTCCGCCGGGAGATGGCGGAAGCGGCAAAACGCGCGGAACGAAATGCCAGTCTGCTGGCGTCGATCGTAGAATCCTCCGATGACGCGATCATCAGCAAGGACCTCGACGGCACCATCATGAGCTGGAACCAGGGAGCGGAGCGGCTGTTCGGCTATAACGCGGACGAAGTCGTCGGTCAGTCGATTACGCTGCTGATCCCACCGGACCGCCTCGATGAGGAACCCGAAATTCTCGCACGACTGAGGCGCGGCGAACGAGTGGAGCATTTTGAAACGATTCGCGTGCGCAGGGACGGAGTGCTCCTGAATATCTCGCTCACGATTTCCCCGATCCGGGACGCCCAGGGACGGATTGTCGGGGCGTCGAAGACGGCGCGCGACATCACCGAGCACGTCCGCCAGCAGCAGGCTTTGAAAGAAGCCAACGCGGCACTCAGACAGGCAAACAGCGATCTGCAGCAATTCGCCTACTCTGCCTCGCACGATCTGCAGGAGCCGCTGCGCATGGTCAGGGCTTACAGCGAACTGCTGCAGCGGAGATTCGGCGGGCAACTGGGACAGGACGGCGACGAGTTTATTCGCCATACCGTCGACGGCGCGATCCGCATGGACAATCTGTTGCGCGACTTAAGGACTTATATCCGAATATCCGCGGCGGATCGCAAGTCGGGGGAAGAAACAGACGCCGGTGAAGTTTTGAACAAGGCGCTGGCGAACCTTCAGTCCGTCATAGATGCGAGCGGCGCGTCGATCCACGCCGCACCACTTCCGCGCGTGCGGATGCTTGAGTTTGAGCTGCAACAGGTCTTTCAAAATCTGATCGTCAACGCAATCCGCTACCGCGCCAGCGAGCCGCCGGACATCCATATTTCCGCGACCCCGCGGGACGGCGCCTGGCTGTTCTCGGTGCAGGACAACGGGATCGGCATCGAACCGCAGTTCCGGGACCAGATCTTCGGCATCTTCAAACGTCTTCATACCAATACCGCGTATCCGGGAACGGGCATAGGGCTCGCGATCTGCCAGCGCATCTTCGAACGAGCGGGAGGACGGATCTGGGTGGAATCCGAGTCCGGGAAAGGCTCGACGTTCTATTTCACGATTCCCGCGGCGAGCGACGGAAACGTTCAGGCAGCCTGAATCAGATCAGGCTCTCCAGCCGCGCGTAGCTCGCTTCCATTCCGCTCTCCATACCGGTGGCCAGCATGGCAGCACGCGTTTCCGTATTGGGGAGGGTCATGCGCATGGTCATCAGCGTACCGGAGCCCTCGGGATCGAACCTCGTTTCGATCCGATTGTCGGGCGTAGGATCCGGCAGGTGCATTCGCTCGACATGAACGATTCGGCTGTAAGGCTCGAGTTCCAGAAACTCGCCGGTGAGGTGGAAGGAATGCCCTTTGCCGTTCGCCCATTCGTAACGGATTTTGCCGCCGGGCCGGGCATCGCAGATGCAGACGGGCATAGTCCAGCCCTCGGGGCCGAGCATCCATTTTTGAATCAGTTCCGGTTCGGTGTGGGCGCGGTAGACCGCCTCCGGCGGCGCGGCGAAGCGGCGAGTCACCGCAATGTACAGGTCTCCTTCGGTCACAAGGGTCAGTTTGCTCATCGAGTCTTTCTTCCTTTCTTTTTCGCGGCCTTGCTTTCCTTCGGCATTGCCGCCAATACGGCATCCAGCCGGTCGTAGTTTTTCGCCAGGGCGGTTCGTAACATTTCAAGCCACCGATCCATGGCTTCCATGCCGTCGTTTGCCAGCCTGCAGGGATGCTTCGCGCCTTCGACCCGGCGAACGATCAGCCCCGCGGTTTCGAGAACCTTCAGATGCTTTGAGACGGCCGGCTGCGTCATCTCGAAAGGCTCGGCCAGCTGCATTACGGTGGCTTCACCCAGAGCGAGACGGGCAAGGATCGCACGCCGAGTGGGGTCTGAGAGAGCGGAGAAGGCGGCATCGAGGTTCGGCATTACTATATAACTACTAATTTATATAACTTATCAGTTATTTTCAAATAAAAAATTTCCGGACCAGATTGCTGCGATCATCAAGAACTATGGATTCGAAGACTTTGGCTATCGCGGCGATTCTGGGCATCCCGCTGATTGGCATCTGTCCTGCTCACGCGGGTGTTGTGGCGGACGGCCCGCAGAGTTTCAGTCAGCTCTCGTCTCTCGGGAAGGTCCTGCGCAATGCGGAACAGAACAAACAGACGGTACATATTCTCTATGTGCATGGAATGGGATATGTTCCCCTGGACGACGGCGACTCCAAGAGCTTTCGAGAGGGCATCTGTCGCCTTTTGCCTGGCTGCCAACTGCCCAGCGGCCGCCCGCCGCGAGACTATGCAGATAAGGGCAGGTTTGCGGACAAGGCCCCGGTCCCTGTCTACGAGTATCTGGGAAAACCCGTATGGACGGACGCGCCGCAATGGAACGCGTCGGCTCCGTATGTCGATCATTACGTCCTGCGGCTCCGCAACGGCGGCTCGATCGTTGTCGACGATATCAACTGGTGGCCTCTCGTGCTTCCCCTCAAATGCAGGGTCATTATGGCGGACGACGCGCGACTGGCAGGACCCGACCCGGCCTTAATCAATTTATGCGCAAAAGCTACGACACCCGACGCCCGCTATTCCGGCCGGTTTTTGAGCTACCAGTGGCTCAACCTGAAGGATGCAGGTAATCCGCAAGCGCGACCCAAACGAGGGGCGCTGCTGAATCGCACGATAAAAGGTTCCGTCCTCGATTGGGGATTCGCCGACGCCATGATGGCGCTCGGCTCGATGCACGACTTGTTTCGCGAGGGGATGCGTCAGTTGTTCGTCAAGTCGGCCCGGTTTCACGCAGATGGCTCGAGCACGGATGAATGGGTACAGCAGGCGGCACGCCGGGCTCCCGACAGGGAGTTCATCGCGGTGACGCACAGCCTGGGAAGCTATCTGGTTTTCTCCACCCTCAATCCCGACACCGGCGAAACAAAGACTGTCAACTATAAGCAGCCGGAGACAGCCGCTGACCGCGAGGACCTCGCGGCCCAATACATTTTGGCCCGGACGTCGCTTATATACTTTTTTGCCAATCAGGTTTCGTTGCTCGAATTGGCCAATCTCGAGTTGGCCAATGTGGGCGGAGAGAAACCCAGCCCAACGGAACCGGCGGCGAGTGTACCAGCTACGCCAGGTCCGTCAGGCAATGCGATGCCGGGGAACTCTTTCGTGAAACAGCTCAAAACCTGGAAAACCCTTCGCCAGGATTTCACGGGGAAACTTCCCTCCACGACATCCAAGCCGCAGTTTGTCGCATGGAGCGATCCCAGCGATCTGCTTAGCTGGTATGTTCCGGCGATCGAAGAAACAGATGTTGTGAATCTTTACGTCCGGAATTCCTGGTGGCACTGGATCTTCGCCGACCCGACTACCGCGCACGACGGCTACGCGAATAACCTTCACGTGCTTCGCACTATGCTCGATCTCGAGAAACCGACGGAGATAAAACGTGGCAGGGAGTAATGGGGGCTAACCCCTCCGAAGGCAGACCACAAAAGACGATGGTCTGCCCCACGCGGGGATGGTGCTTACCGCGGTGCTTTGCCACACCCATGCCGTGCCTCTGCGATCTCATCGAATAGGCGCACTGACCCATCGCCCTCCAGGGTCCTGAGCACGTGGCTTTGGTCCTTTTCGATCGTGAAATGCACGGTGAATCCCTTCGCGCGGAACTGCTCGGCCTGCTCCTGCATCTGCTCCCGCCAGTCGGGGTCAAATTCTCCGACGTGCATGTTGATACACATGTTCGCGAGGGCGTCCATGCGCGAGGGAGTTGCGTCGGGCAGATAGCCGGGAAATCCGGTCACCGACAAGAAATACCGCGGGTACGCAGCCGCGATAAAGAACGCGCTGCGGCCCCCGTTCGACATCCCGGCGATGTGGAATTTGTTGTCGCGGATTTTGTACTCGGCGAGCATCCTGTCGAGGAACTCAGGAAAGACGCGCGCACCGCCTTCGTAAAACACCTGTCCGTTGGGCGCCGAGGGAATGAAAACGATGTATCCGCGCTTGTCGGCTTCGGGCAGCCAGTTCCGCACCAAGGTGGTCAGGACCATGTTCGCATCCTGATTGCCGGGCGGAAACGCCAGGATCGCCGGGTATGTTTTGGCGGCGTCGAAATCCTTCGGCAGGGCTAATTTGTAGTGAAGCGTTACGCCCGCGATGTCAATGGTTCTGTCGGACGCCCGGGCCTGCAGACCCGCGGCAAGCACGAAGACTGCGATTGCGGCCGCAACCGGCCGGTTCATTTCTGGGTGTCTACGCCCGGACGCTGTACTTCGTACGGAGCGCCCTCACCGGAGGATCCGAGGAAGAGCTGTTGTCCGTTGGGCAGCTTGAGATCCCGGCCGTTGGCTCGATGCGAACCGTCCTTGGACTGATAGCCATCCACCACAATTTTGTCTCCCGGTTTGAGCGTATTTCGGGTGATTCCGCGGCGCAGCAGAACGTTGGGGCTGCCGGCCTCGATGGCCCAGTTCTCCACCATGCCGTCAGGTCCCTTCACGTCGACGTAGATCCAACTGTGGGGATTGATCAGCATGACCCTTGTGACCGTCGCATCGGGGAAATGCACCGGCTTGTTCGCGTCAAATTCCGCCGCGAAGGCATGGTGCGCCCACATTGTCGACGCGGACAAAAGAAGCATAAGGCCGACTGCAGCAGCGGCTCCCAACGTTACTCTGAATCGCATAAAACCGGACTCCTGATTGTTCAGCATCTCAACTTTCCTTCTTACCACCGACTTACTTTACTCCGGGCGGCGGATTGCCCGAGATGTACCGCTCGTAAACGGCCTCGCCGGGCGGAATCTTGCGCGTGATGTCCACGTTCATCGTATTGCCTTCCCAGTGTTTCACGAGCTGGTTCTTGCGGAGGTGGCCGTACATGGTCTCCTCAACCATCTCAACGCATCGGAAATCGGTCAGTTGGGCGTTCGGTTCCAACCGGCGATAAAGGGGCATGCTGATTTTCCAGGAGCGCGTGAACACCTGCGGATCTTCGAGAGTGGCTTCGTAGCGGATGGCGTTGGCGCCCATGGGCGTGTACCGCTCGATGACATGCAGGGCGTCGCTGTGGAAGTCGCCGGAACGGTCGAGCCACGTTGCGTCCGTGAAGTCCGAGACATCGACGACCAGTGTGTCGCCCTCCCAATGGCCGACCGAATATCCCATATACAGGACGTTCGGATAAGGCTCCATCTTCGTGAGATGGATGGTGCGCTGGGCGTCGGCGAATTCGAACACCATCATGATTTTCTGCGCGCTCTGGATGATCTGAAACGGATGCGGCAGGTACATCGCGCGCGGCGTGCCGGGCTGGAAGCATTTGAGCTCGGGATCGCGGTCCAGCCAGTGCTCTTCGTTCTCTTTCTTTCTCGCGGCAGCCCAGGGCTTGTAAGGAATCACATCGCCGTCAACCACACCCAATCCTCCGGGAACCCAACCCAAAGAGCCGAGCACGACTACGGGAGCAGCGAGAACGACGGAACCGGGAACCACGCCAGGTTGACCAACCATGGGCCGCGCCTGATGCGTCAGAAGGTCCCAGTTCGCGGTGTTGTTGGCTTCCCAAATACCGCTGAAGTCGGGCTTGCCGGCAATGCGTCCGGAAACGGGTTCAGCCGCGGCGGAGACAGGCGGCACGTGCGGTGAGAACAGCGCGAAAAAACCAGCGACCACGGCGGCTGTCGATACGGCGATCAGAGAGCCTTTGCCCCAGCTTCGCATGTTTGAAAAAATCTCCTTCCCAGCGTCGGCAGTACTACGTATATCACGCACCGCGTTGAGATCGCCGCGACGGCGATGCGGCCGGCCGCCCCCGCCTGCGCTTACAGGATGCGGTTCTCACTCCCGCCAGGTAGAATGTACGCTGATGGCGCAGCCGTTTTCCCGGAGTGCCGACGAACAGACGAAGAGCGCTGTTTCCTTCGCGACCCACGGCGGCGTGAGATACGCTCTGACACAGCGCGACTATCCCCGCCGCCTCTCCATCGTGGTTCCTCTCTACAACGAAGAGGAATCGATCGGCCATCTGCGCAGCGCGATGGAAGCTTTTTTTCTCACGCTCGCGACACAGGACGTCGAACTGCTGCTGGTCAACGACGGCAGTTCCGACCGAACGATCGATTTTCTCTATGACTGGGCCCGGTTCGACCCGCGCGTCAAGGTCATCAGCCTTTCCCGAAACTTCGGGCACCAGGTGGCGGCTACGGCTGGTCTGGACCATGCCACAGGCGATGCGATCGTGCTGATCGACGCGGATTTGCAGGACCCGCCGGACACAATCCACGATATGATCGCGCGCTACTGCGAAGGTTACGACGTGGCCTATGGCCAGCGGATTTCCCGAGCCGGCGAGGGCGCGTTCAAGCGAGCGACCGCGTGGCTCTTTTACCGCCTGATGAAGCTGATGGTCTATCGGGACCTGCAGCCCGACGTTGGAGATTTCCGGCTGATCTCGCGCCGGTTTCTCGACACTCTTGTGACACTGCGGGAGCTGCATCGTTTTCTCAGAGGGATGGGAACGTGGGTCGGCTACTCTCAGATCGCGGTTCCGTACGCACGCCGGCCGAGGGTCGCCGGCGAGACGAAGTATCCGCTGCGGAAAATGATCCGCCTTGCCTGGACCGCCGCGACATCTTTCTCTATTCTTCCTCTCAAGCTGACGATTTATGTCGGATTCGCGGTAGCGCTGGTGAGTCTGGAAGAGTTCGTCCGCGCCCTTGTCGGATATTTCAAACATTCCACGGTAGACGGATGGACCTCGCTGATGGTGGCAGTTACCGCGATCGGCGGCGTTCTGCTGATATCGGTGGGACTACTCGGCGAATATGTGGGTAAGGTCTATGAGGAGTCCAAGGGACGGCCGCTGTATATAGTCGCCACAAAAGTCAATATCGATGCCGAGCTTCCGCCGGATCGGTATGCGCGCCGATAGGCTTCCCGCGAGATCGTGTGCGGATGGCAGCATCCGTTACTGATTCGGACCGCTTTTCCGGCTAAGCGACCTACGCCGGCGCCTGGCCGAAGACCGCGTATTGTCCGCCAAGAGGAAGCCATCCGAGAGCCCCTTCGAAAGTCCTGAGATTGCGGTACAAACCTTCCGGCAGATAGAGAAAGTACTCCTTCCTGGTGAGATGGAATCCCGCGGCTTCGAGAAGGCCGCACGACTCTCCGGCGCGAAGGAGAATCGCGTCGGCATCGACCGGCGTGCGGCTCACAATCAGCCGCGTAGCCGGGTTCCAGGGGTTGTGCTCAATGATGCAGAATGTACCGCCCGGCCGCAGAACCCGGCGGACCTCGGCCGTGAGAGCGGCGCGCACAGGCGGCGGAACGTGATGGTAGACGCAGACGGCCGTGATGAAATCGAAGGCTGAGTCTTCAAACGGGATCTGTCCGGGGTCGCGCTGCTCCCGCGCATCGATGCCGGAGTTGCGGAGGTTACCGGCCTCCAGCATCCCGCCGCTCGGATCGCAGCCGGCCGCCTGCCCGAAATCATCTTTCATAATCGTCAGCAGATCCCCTTTGCCACACCCGAGATCAAGCCAGGAAAGCGAACTCGCTTTGAGCCGGTTTCGATCGAAGTAAGCGCGAATCAGATCCCGTTTGCGAGCGTGAAAGAAAGCGGTACCGGCACTGAAGCGATCGCGGATCGGATCGCGCAGCAATTCGTCGTAGGAAGCGGAGAGCGCGTCGAACTCGGGTTTCGTTTCCTTCATAAGCCTCCCAGTCTTTCATAAGCATCGCGTGCGCTGCGGAGTCACCACCTCAGGCGGGCAGCGGGAAGTCCCGGCGGATCAGACCGTGTCTGTGTGATATTCTCACGATCGAAGAGAGTCTGTGATGCGCAAACCACACCTGTTATTGGCCGCGGCCGGGAGTCTCATAGTGGCGTCGCTGGCGGTGGTTTCGCTGATCGGCCAGACGCCGGGATCCGCGTCGAAGTCGAAATCCGCGGGAACGACGAAGACAGGAAGCGCCATGCCGCGCACGGCGTGGGGCGATCCCGATCTGCAGGGAACCTGGTTCGTGATTTACGACACTCCGCTGGAACGCTCCGCCGCCAACGCCAATAAACCATTCCTCACCGATGCGGAAGTAGCGGCGGCGAACGAACGCAAGGAAGAAAATCCTGGACGCAATGAGCGATCCACCGGCGCTCAGGATGTCAGCGGCGCTTACAATGCAGTCTTCAATTCGGTTCTGAAAACGGGCAAACGGACCTCGCTGATTATTGATCCGACTGACGGCAAAATTCCTCCGCTGGTCGCCGGCGCCCGACCTCAGGGCAGAGGCGCCTTCCCCGGGGGCGGCCGCGGCGCCGGTGGCGGACGCGGCGCCGGTCTGGGCCTGGGAGTCGGCGGAACGCAGAATGATAACCCGGAGACGGTGGCGCAATCGCCGCGCTGTCTCGGCGTACCGATGCCGTTTCTTCCTTTGAATACGATGTTCGCCCAAGGCACAGTGATGCAGATCGTGCAGGCCCCGAAATCCATGGGGATCTATATGGAAGACGATCACGCCGGCGGCGGAAATCGCGTGATCCTTATGGATGGACGTCCGCATGCTCCCGCGGAGGCTAAGTTCTATCTCGGCGACTCGCGCGGTCACTGGGAAGGCAACACGCTGGTGATCGAAACAACCAACTATTCGTCGGGCTTTCGCGGATCCAATATCGCTACCTACAAGACGATTGAGCGCCTCACGCGCGTGGATGCGACTCACTTGAATCGCGAGATCACATTTATCGATCCGAAAACCTGGACGAAACCATGGACCGTTCTCATCGAGATGGCCAAGGATGCCGACAACTCCAAGCACATGATCTTCGATTCCGCTTGCCATGAGGGGAACTACGGACTGACGGGCATTCTCGTCGGCACGCGCAGGCAAGAGGCCGCTGCGGCCGCCGGGAAGAAGTAGTTTCAGGGTACGCCTGAGACATTGGCACAGATTCCGAGTTGGCCAAAAGGCCAATTGCAGGGCCGAAGCCCTGCCCCACATGTTCCTACTTATTATTCGACGCGCAGGTGTTGGGCCAGCCTTCCCTGCACGCCAAAGCGAACAACTTTGACGGTGTTTGCTCGCGGACGTCTCCTTTGCTTCCTTTAAGGATGATCGGGTAGTCCTGGAGCGTCGGCGGCGTACTGGCTAATGCCGCTCCGCTGCCGTTCAGAGCACCGAGGTTGCCGCAGGCGGCCGGGAATCCGAGTTCGCATCCGCGGTCGAAAGGCTGCCTGGCCGAGCCGGGATTGAGACGGCGAAGGTCTTCTCCGGATCGTGAAAGCGCGATGTCGAGCAGTCCGGCTTCATTGCACGCCCAGCCCGAGCCGCGGTTGCAGGCATTCTCCTCCACATCAGCCAGGTAGGGACAGGCATAGGAACGCCCCTGATCGCAGGCATTTCGCCAGAATGGCATCCACTGACCGGGGTGATTGTCGCCCAAGCCCTGGGCTGCGCTCAAAGCAAAGAAGATCCCGGTCCAGACTCCCATGTAGGCCAAGTTGCGTTGACGCGGTAACAGCGATCGGCCAAGAGAAGCGGGGTCGAGCCAACGAAGCGCGCGTGAGCGCACGGCTGCGTCGATGGCTTTGACCGACAGGTTCAGGAGCGGGACTTGTAAAAGCTTGTCGTAGAAAGTCGGCATTCCCGCGCGACCGAGCAGATCGTATATGGCGAGCGTGCTCAGCCCATAGAGGGCGCCGTAGATGATGCGTCCGAGTTCAGTGCGCGGCGACGTCGTGGGATCGTTGAAGAGCAAATGCATGCCGAGGAACACGGCAATCGGGATGTACGAATCATAGAAAAAATAGATGCCGGTGGCCGCAAAGTAAAGGCGGCCGAACAGCCATGCGGTGACAACGGCGGACATCGTCATCGAAGTGACGCCGAAGAAAAACTGCCCGGGCAGACTAATAAGAAACAACGCGAGATACATCTGCGGCGGAAAGAACTGGGTGCTCGCGATATCCGTTCCTGACGTGATTCCGCTTGCGCCCGTCGCCAGTAACACAAGCGAAAATACGGCGAGCGGGAATGACGAGGGGTTGAAAATATGCGTGCGCCGACCTTCCCGATTCCAGCGAATCAGTTCCTTCGCGGCCAAGCCGACGGCGACCATGAGGAACTGCAGCCAGAACCAGTCGGGCTTGAACCACAGGAACAAATTGATACTGAAGATCACCGGAAACGGCGCAAAGCCGAGTATGTATTCGTCGCGGCGCGACCAGCAGAGCAGCATGTCGAATGCATAGGCAAAGAGCAGTTGGGCCAGGATGAATGGGGTGAAGGCGTATACCGGCGGCCAATAGAAACCCCAATAAACAAGCACCAATCCCTGGGCACAGGCCTGGACATAATGCTGCTTCTTCGGCATCCAACGCAGCGAGAGAACGCGGCCTTTGCGGCGAGTGAGGGACACCAGCGCCGCGTTCCAGATGCAGAGCAGAGCTGTAGCCGCGAGGAACGCCGCTAAAGCTTTCGGGTTCCGATGGATTGGAGGAAGAAGCGCCGTGCCCGCGAGGACAGCGGTGAACAAGAGAGGAAACAGCACCGGTTGCATTCGGGTAAACGACGATTCTATGACGAGCGGAAAATTCAGCGCGCCGACGGATCGCCGGTCGGCGGCGGAGCGCGATCGTCATTTGCGGGAGGCCCAAGTAATTCAATGAGAATCGGCTTGAGCGCGTCTACCCAGACCTGATAGCCGGGGAGCGCGGGATGCAGCTTGTCGCGAGCATTCATCATGCCGTCGTAGAGCTTTCCACTGGAGTCCGCGAGTCTGCTGTTGACATTCAGATAACAGATCGCGCTGCCGTCGGCCATTCTTGCCAGATTCGCGTTAATGGCGTCGATCTCCGGCATGACTGCCATGTTGTCATTACGCGGAAAGATCGCGGTCAGAACGATCACGGCGTTCGGCGCTTTCATCCGCATGATGCGCAGAACTGCCGCAAGCCCTCTCGTCACGTTCGCGGCGGCTGCGTTGATGCCCTCGGGCGGCAATCGGTTTCCGACATTGTTCGTGCCGGCAAGCAGCACGATGGCCTTCGGATTGACGTCATCCAACTCACCGTTTTCGAGACGCCACAAGATGTTCTCAACGCGATCCGCGCCCCAACCGAAATCCGCCGCGTTCCAGCCGAAGAAATTCTTTTTCCAATTCTCCAAAAGTTGCGGATAGTCGGTGGCGCCCCAGCGGCGCGTGATGGAATCGCCTTCGAAGTAGATATCTATGCGGCCCTGCTTCCTCTTGGCGAGAAGCTGCTCGTGCGCGATCTGGGAATTTCTGTCGGTTCGCGGAGCAGGTTGATCCGCGGGTGTTTGAACTGGGGGCGTTTGTGTTGCAAGCAGCCCGGCTATGACGAGCAGCGCCGGAACGATTTTCACGGCCGATGGAGGAACTTATCCGCCCAGGGGATGAAGTATTTCCAGTTAGGCGCGTCCGTATGTCCGCCATCGTGCTGCCGCCAGGCAAGCTGGCCGTCCAGCAGTCCGACATTCACGCCGGGCATTTTTGCCGTATGGTAATCGGCGGTGACGCCGAGATCCTTCGCGCCGAGCAGACGGAAGACCGGCTCCGCGGCCACGGCAGCCATAAAGCTGCCCTGATGGTCGAGCCATTTTGCATCGCCTTTTTCGGGCACGCCGTAACTGACGAAAGTAAGGCGCGGCGCGCACAGCGCGATGAGTTCATGTGAGTCAACCGGAATGTCTCCGGCATTCCTGCTGCCGAATACCGCGTCAGACGCTCCGTATTTGAGGAAATTGCCGGCCATCCAGTGATATTCGCCAGTACCGGTCAGGTTCTCGACAGCCTCACCCCAGTTGCGCCGATGCAGCTTCGCACCGCCTTCACCGGATGACCCGATCAGCACCACCGCGAAGCGCGTATCGAAGGCCATCGTGATCAAAGCGGCTTTGCCGTAGCGCGACACACCTTCGATACCGACCTGCTTCGCGTTCACCGCCTTGTCGGTTTCCAGGTAATCGAGCCCGCGCGATGCGCCCCATCCCCAAGCGCGCAGCGACCCCCAGTCATCGGGCTTGCGAGGCTGACCCTTGTTGACCAGTCCGATGACGCCCCTGGTCAGACCAGCGCCGTTGTCCGCCTGGACGCTGGCTGGATTGATGGAAGCAAATCCCCATCCATCGGCGATGAGTTGCTCGGTTGCGGGCGGATCGACGTTCGCGGGAGGCGCGGGAGGCGCCCCACGTCCTGCGGCGGGCGCACCGGCACGTCGGGGAAACGCGGGCGCGGGGAATGCGACCTCCGGGATGGAGCGGCCGCCAAACATCATCATCACCGGCGCCGGACCCTTTGCGTCCGCGGGCACTACCAGCGTCATCTGAATATCTACGGAGATCGCGGGGAACGCGGAATTGTCGACGTGCCCCACAAGCTGTTTGCCGATGACCGGATGGCCGCCGAGCTTTGCCTCGGCAGTCTTCGTTACTTCCCAGGTCACCTTCGGAGCGTTTTTAGGTACGCGGCCCAACACCTCACGATCGAAGTCTTCGATAATTTCCGGACGACGCTCATTCCACCACATCGCGGGCGTAGTGACTTTCTTACCGTTTTTGAGAGTCAGGACTTCCGGCAGATTCGGATAAGGATTGGCGGTTGCTTCGTCGTAGTTCGCGTGGTTCGGGGCGCTTTCATTGCCGCTCGGACCGGGCCGGAGAGCCTTGATGCCGAGCTGATCCATCATGTTCTGATGATCTTCAGCGGCTGTCCAGGTCTTCAGTTCCGGCGCGCTGCCGGAACCCTGCGCGAACAGGAGCGAACTGCCTGCAGCGATCACAGATACTGTCAGAAAACGCTTCGAGAAGGTCATTTCAGTCCTACGCTCCGTCTCCGTCTTTGCCCCGAATAATGCGGATCACCTTTCGGGGAGTCGCTGTCGAATCCACCGTGACGCTGAAGAACGGAAACATCATTTCTTCCCATGTCATATCGCCGTAGTATACGGTCTGATTGGGGTCGGGATTGAACTTGTTATTGGCCGAATTGTCGAAGTGCGCGGTCACCTTCATGCGCGTGCCTTTGGGGATTTTGATGGGCGCCGCGACATCGTACCCGAGCTGCCAGTTGAAGTCATAGCGGGGCACGCTGAGGATGGTTTCCGTCTCGCCGTTCGGGTA
>DATAXN010000044.1:0-189101 GCA_036273015.1 Bryobacteraceae bacterium
ACATCCATGAATAGTCTGTCGAGTGCGACATCCTGCTGGGTAGAGGTGCCGATCAGATCGTGGAACTGAAGTCCCGTCACGGCAAGAACCGGCTGCCCGTCAAGCTTTGCGTCATACAGGCCGTTTAAGAGATGAATTCCGCCCGGCCCCGAGGTCGCGATACATGCCCCCAGACGACCCGTGAACTTCGCCCAGGCGCAGGCCATAAACGCGGCCGCCTCCTCATGGCGCACCTGGATAAAACGGATCTTTTCCCGTTGCTTGCGGAGCGCCTCAACGATGCCGTTGATTCCGTCGCCCGGGATGCCGAAGATCGTATCGATTCCCCAGTCAATCATCGTTTCGACCAGAATGTCCGCCGCGGTTTTGGCCATTTATCGCCCCTCTGCCTGAAGCGTAGAGGATTCGCGGTGAGAATGTCGCGCGCGGAAGAGCCCTGCGAGTATCGTTCCGCCCCTTCCGATCCTCGATTGGCGATGCGGAACACGCTGGCAGCATGCGTGCTCTTCCAGGCAGCGATCTTCCATGAGCAACCCTGCATGAGCAGCAACCTGGACGACGAAATTACCCGGCGTAGATTTGTCGAACTCACAGCGGGAGCGACGGCCGTAACGGTATACGAAAGCGACCTTGCGGAAGCGTCCCCGCTTCCTTCGGAACATAACGCCGTGTCTTATTCGCTGACCATCAACGGCCGGCGGCACGATCTGCACCTCGATCCGCGAGTCACACTTCTCGACCTCATGCGCGAGCGGATCGGTCTTACCGGCACCAAGAAAGGCTGCGATCACGGGCAGTGCGGCGCATGTACCGTTCTTATCGACGGCATGCGGGTGAACTCATGCCTGACTCTTGCGGTCAGTCAGGACGGCAAACACATCACAACAATCGAAGGGCTGGCAGCTTCTTCCGGATTACATCCGCTGCAGGCAGCTTTCATTGAAAACGACGGCTTCCAATGCGGCTTCTGCACGGCCGGCCAAATTTGTTCGAGTGCGGCCATGCTGGAGGAATTCAACGCAGGGATGCCGAGCGCCGTTACGCGCACGAATCCCACCATCCGGGCTGAACTGACCGATGACGAAATTCGGGAGCGCATGGCTGGTAATCTCTGCCGCTGCGGCGCTTACCCGAATATCGTTGCGGCCATTCGCTCCGTTCATGAAGGCAAAGCAGTTGGGGAGAACCAGCAATGATTCCCTTCCGATACTCCGCGCCGGCGAGCGTCGAGGATGCTGTCACGATGGCAGGTGAGCCTGGCTCTCGATTTCTGGCCGGAGGCACCAACATCATCGATCTGATGAAGATGGGTGTTGAGCATCCTTCGCACTTGATCGATATTACGCGCCTGCCGATAGACCGGATCGAGGAGCATCAGGGCGGCGTCCGGCTCGGTGCGCTGACGCGAAATACCGCCGTCGCCGCACACCGGCTGATTCGCGAACGTTATCCGGTTCTGAGCCAGGCGATTCTGGCCGGCGCCTCGCCGCAGATTCGTAACATGGCGACCACAGGGGGCAATCTGCTGCAGCGGACGCGTTGTTTTTATTTCTACGATCCGTCCTACAGCGAATGCAATAAAAGAGTCCCGGGTTCGGGCTGCGCAGCCCTGCAGGGCAACAACCGTATCCACGCGATTCTGGGCGCAAGCGACCGATGCATCGCCACATATCCCGGCGACATGGCCGTGGCGCTCGCAGCGTTGGATGCGAAGGTGGTCCTGCGGGGACCGCGCGGCGAACGATCCGAGGCCATGGATACGTTTTATCGTCTTCCCGGCGATACCCCGAATATCGAGCACGATCTCCTGCCGGGCGAAATGATAACGGCAGTCGATCTCCCTCCCGTGCAGGCCACCGGATCCCGTTACCTCAAAGTACGCGACCGGAATTCGTTTGCCTTCGCTCTGGTCTCGGTTGCGGCGATGCTGAACATAGACGCCGCCGGAAAAATCACTCAGGCGCGTTTTGCTTTGGGCGGAGTGGCGCCGCGTCCGTGGAGAGTTCCGGAAGCGGAGGACGCCCTTCGGGGCAAAATTCCGGCGGACTCCGTGTTCCGCGATGCGGCGGATATTCTGCTGCGCGGTGCGAAGCCTTATCGATTTAACGGCTTCAAAGTGGAACTGGCGAGGCGGGCCGTGGTACGCGCGCTGGCGAGCGCGAGTACCCGTGCGTAGGGCCGGCGAGGAGAGCTGAAGTGGAACAGTCTATTGGCAAGCCGATTTCGCGTGTAGACGGAATCCTGAAGGTGACAGGAAATGCAATCTACACCGCCGATCAGCCGGTTCCTGGCCTTACCCATGCCGTGCTTGTTGTGAGTTCCATCGCCAAAGGACGTATTGTCTCCATCGAAACGAGCGATGCCGAACGAGTCGCCGGAGTGATCGCGATTCTGACGCATAAGAGCGGGATGAAGCTTGCGAAGGATCCCACGAAGGTGGATTCGTCGCAGCCGGCGGACCGTGCGCTGCAGCTATTACAGGACGACCGCATCTTCTATGGGAATCAGCCGGTGGCTGTCGCGATCGCAGAGACGCTCGAAGCGGCGTCTGAGGCGGCGGAGCGGGTGCGTGTCCAATACGACAGCCTGACGCCTTCGATCTCTCTGGACGTACCTGGATCCTATGTGCCGAAAAAAGCGGGGGGCGCAGGCGATCCCGGACAAAGTCATCGCGGCGATCCCAAACAAGCGATGAGCGCGGGCGATTCCAGGATGGAGGAGATCTATTCGACGCCGTTCCATACGCACTCGCCCATGGAGCCTCACAGCACGATCGCCGTGTGGGACGGCCCGACAAAGCTGACGCTTTACGACACGTCTCAGGGAATCTTCGGCGATCGAAAACGTATGGCGGAACTTCTGGGCCTCGATCCCGAAAATGTTCGCGTCGTTTCGCTGTTTTTGGGAGGTGGATTCGGAAGTAAGGGGCCGACCTGGTCGCCTGCCGTGATTTGCGCGATGGCGGCGCGTCATGTCCGCCGCCCAGTGAAGCTGGTGGTGCGCCGACCTCAGATGTTCGGACCCGTGGGTTGCCGCTCCGCAACGCGTCAGACCATTTCCGTCGCCGCATCCAAAGACGGAAAGCTGCTTGCCCTGACAAACGAAACGCTTTCGCACACCTCGACGATGGATGAGTTCGTCGAGACGTCGACTTTGCCGACCCGGATGCTGTATTCCGTGCCCAACAACGAAACTGTTCAACGTTTGGTCCGCTCGGATATTGGGACGCCATCGTATACGCGCGCGCCCGGCGAGGCGTCCGGAACGTTCGCGCTGGAAGTGGCGATGGATGAGCTGGCCGCGAAATTGAAAATCGATCCCATTGAACTGCGTCTTCGCAACTATGCGGAGCGGGATGAAAACAAGGATCTGCCGTGGTCTTCGAAATCGCTGCGGGAATGCTATCGGCAGGGCGCGAAGCGGTTCGGCTGGGCGCGGCGGCCGGGGGAGCCCCGATCCATGAAAGATGGAGATCAGCTCATCGGGTGGGGAATGGCGACCTCCGTTTATCCCGCGCGCCGCAGCCCCGCTTCAGCCAGAGCGAGAGCTTATCCTGATGGCAATTTCCTTGTGGAAGCGGGCTCCCAGGATTTAGGCGGGGGCACCTACACGATCATGACCCAGATCGCTGCCGATGTTCTGGGCGTTCCGGTCTCCCGTGTCACCTTTCGCCTGGGCGATACGCGTTATCCCGAGACGCCGGTGTCGGGTGGTTCTCAGACCGCCGCGAGCACGGGCTCCGCGGTATTCAAGACGGCCTCGGAGCTGAAGAAAAAGCTGTCGCGAATGACATCCGCGGACATCGCGGCGCAGCCTTATATAGAAGTTGAGGCCTCGACTGAAGAAAATCCCGACGCAAAGAAATTCTCGAGTTACTCATTCGGCGCTCAGTTCGCCGAGGTGCGGGTGGATCGGGATCTGGGACAAGTCTATGTATCCCGGATGACGGGGGTGTTCGCCGCGGGAAAGATTCTGAACGCCAAAACAGCGCGCAGCCAGTTTATGGGCGGCATGGTCTGGGGCATCAGTATGGCGCTTCATGAAAATACGGCATACGATCCGCGGCTGCGCCGAATCGTGAACAACAACCTGGCCGAGTATCACGTTCCCACCAACGCGGATGTCGGAAATATCGATATTGCCTGGGTGGAGGAAGATGACGAGCATGTCAGCCTCACCGGTTCCAAGGGTATCGGTGAAATCGGCATCACCGGCGCTTCGGCCGCGGTCGCGAACGCGATCTATCACGCCACCGGAAAACGAATTCGCGATCTGCCGATCACGCCGGACAAACTACTTTAAGCAAATTCCAAATGCCCACTTCGAAAACATCATCCAAAACATCAGGCACCAAAACATCAGGCAATGGAACAGCCCGAAAGGCGCCGCAGCGGCAGCGTAAGATCCAGCGGCAGGTGTCTCATGCGGACAGCAGCCGTTCCCAAAAGGAATCCGAAAGCGTGATGCAGGCCGGAGCGCGGAAATATCCGGCGCCTCCTTTCCCCAAACAACATCAGAGTAAGCCGGGTTCCGAAGCGGGGCTGGAACCGCCTCCTCTCTTCGATGCTCCGTACTACATCGGGTCGAAGAAGCTGGAAGGGAAGACGGCGCTGATTACGGGCGGCGACTCGGGTATCGGCCGTTCCGTCGCGGTTCTCTTCGCACGGGAAGGCGCCGACGTGGCCATCGTCTATCTTTCGGAAGGTGAGGATGCGGAGCTTACCAAACAAAAGGTGGAAGCGGAAGGAAGACGCTGCCTCTTGCTGCGCGGCGACGTTTCGAAGCCGAATTTCTGCGAACGCACGGTGGAACGCACGTTAAAGGAGTTCGGACGGCTGGACATTCTGATTAATAATGCCGCATTCCAGATTCATACGTCGCGCTTCGAAGACCTTACCAACGAACACTTCGACGAAACGCTCCGGACCAACCTCTATGCCTATTTCTATATGGCGCGGGCGGCCACCAAAAAAATGAAGCCGGGATCGGCCATCGTGAATACGGGGTCTGTCACGGGAATTCTGGGAAGCAAGAATCTGCTGGACTATTCGATGACGAAAGGTGGAATTCACGCCTTCACCCGCTCGCTGGCAACACAACTGGTGCCGAGGGGAATCCGCGTGAACGCAGTTGCGCCTGGACCGGTCTGGACTCCGCTGAATCCCTCCGACAAAGAGGCAAAGGATGTCAGCAGGTTCGGCGGCAATACGCCTATGAAGCGCCCCGCGCAACCGGAAGAAATCGCGCCAGCTTATGTATTTCTGGCGTCGGCGCAGTGCTCCAGCTATATTACGGGCGAGATTCTTCCGATTATCGGTGGATACAGCGGAGGCTGAAGCGCACAGCCGAATCGCCGAGGCTCGGCAGTTTGGCAGGACAACTGCTTGCCAAAAGTCAAAGAACCATGAAATTTGCTCAAGTGCGGCGAGAACCTCCTTCCCTTGATTTTCTGCTGTACCTTACCCGCGTCTGACCTCGATTTCTCTTCTCAAATCCCCATCGCCGCCTTGAGCCTGCTTTCATTAGGCTCACCAGCGGATAGCCGATGCCTGATAGCTTATTGAACAGGACCTCATTGTGACCGGCAACGATATCCGTCAGCGTTTTCTCGATTTCTTCCACGCCCGCGGGCATCGCCTCGTGCGCAGCAATTCCCTCCTGCCTGCAAATGACCCGACTCTGCTCTTCACCAACGCCGGCATGAATCAGTTCAAAGAGGTCTTTCAGGGACTTGAAAAACGCGACTACACCCGCGCCGCATCTTCGCAAAAGTGCGTCCGCGCAGGCGGCAAGCATAACGACCTCGAAAACGTCGGCTACACGCGCCGCCACCACACCTTCTTCGAGATGCTCGGCAACTTCTCCTTCGGCGACTACTTCAAATCCGACGCCATCGCCTTCGCCTGGGATCTCCTCACCAAGGACTTCGGGATACCCAAAGACCGCCTCTACGTCACCGTCTTCGAAACCGACGACGAAGCCGAAGAGCTCTGGCAGAAGGTCGCCGGCGTGCCGAAAGACCGCATCTTCCGCCTCGGCGCCAAAGACAACTTCTGGCAGATGGGCGACACGGGACCCTGCGGACCCTGCTCGGAAATCTTCTACGATTTCGGCCCCGAAGCTGCCGAGCCCGGCCGCGAGCACGAACAATTCCCCGACGATGGCGGCGGCCGCTTCACCGAAATCTGGAACCTGGTCTTCATGCAGTACAACCGCGACGCGTCAGGAGCCATGACGCCACTGCCGCGCCCGTCCATCGACACCGGCATGGGACTCGAGCGCACTGCCGCGGTCCTGCAGGGCAAGACCTCGAACTACGAGACGGACCTCATTCTTCCGATCATCCACCGCGCGGGCGAACTCTGCGGCGTCGAATACGGCGCCGATCCAAAGGTCGACACCGCTCTGCGGATCAATGCCGATCATGCCCGCGCAACGGCTTTTTTAATTAATGACGGCGTGCTGCCGTCTAATGAAGGACGCGGCTACGTCCTGCGCAAGATCATGCGCCGGGCGATGAGAAATGCGCGGCTTATCGGTAAACAGGAGCCGTACCTTTTCGAACTCACCGGTTTCGTCGCGGAACTGATGCGTCCCGGTTACCCGGAGATGATGGAGTCGGTCCAGCGCGTGGCGCGCGTGGTGAAGGATGAGGAGCACCGCTACGCGACGACGTTCCTGGTCGCAGAAAAGGTCTTTAGCGACGAGGTCGAGAAGGTCCGAAGAGTCTTCCCACCCGACCCCGCTCTACCGGGTTTGACTTCCATGCCGGATATTCTTCAGGGCGAAGTCTCCTTCAAGCTCTACGACACCTACGGCCTCGCCCTCGAAGAGCAGGAAGACATGGCTCGCGAGCACGGCATCCGCCTAGACCGCGGAAACTTCTACAAGGCGATGGAGCAGCAGCGCGAGCGCGCCCGCGCCAGTTGGAAAGGCAGCGAAAAAGGCGCGATCGCTCCCGCTTATCAGCAATTGATCGAAAAGGGACGCACTCATTTTCTTGGTTATGAAAAGCTCGACGCGGTATCCACCGTAAAGGGCTTGCTCATGGACCGGCAGCTTGTCAACGATCTCCCCGCCGGCACGGTAGCGGAAATCGTCCTCGATCAGACGCCGTTCTACGCCGAGACCGGTGGGCAGGTGGGCGATCGCGGATCTCTCTACAATGCGCATTCCGGCGAGATTGTGGCGATTGTGGAAGACACGCGCCCGGCGGTTCCCGGACTCACGGTTCACAGGGTCCGCACGCTGGCAGGTGTCCGGATCGGCGATGAACTGCGGGCCGAGGTCGGCATTTCCGAGCGCTGGGCCACCATGCGCAACCACACGGCGACACATCTGCTGCATGCCGCGCTGCGCCAGGTGCTCGGCACGCATGTGAAACAAGCCGGCAGCGTGGTCGAGCCTCCGCGCCTGCGCTTCGATTTCACCCATTACGCCGCTCTCGATCCGGCTGAAATTCTCGAAATTGAACGCCTCGTGAATCGCGAGATTCTGCGCAACACGCAGGTCACCACCAACGTGATGCCGATCGATCAGGCCATCTCCACCGGCGCGATGGCGCTGTTCGGCGAAAAATACGGCGACCAGGTGCGGGTGGTTTCCATCCCCGACTTCAGCAGGGAACTCTGCGGCGGCACTCACGTTACGCGAACGGGAGACATCGGCATGTTCAAGATTGTCTCCGAAAGCAGTATTTCAGCAGGCGTCCGGCGCGTGGAAGCCATAACCGGCGAAGGCGCGATGACGCACTTCCAAAGTTCCAGTGAAGCGCTGCATCGCATTGCGGGTATTCTGCGCGTTGCCGAGCCGGAGCTGATCGAACATGTCGATCGCCTCATCGCGGAAAAGCGGGCCAACGAGCGGCAGATCGATCAGCTCAAGACGAAGCTCGCGGAAACCGCCGCGCACGACCTGGAATCGAAAGCGAAAGAAAAGAACGGCGCGAAATACCTGATTACACAGGTCGACGGTTTGGACCGGCAGCAGATGCGAACGCTCGCCGATTCGCTGCGCAGCAAATGGAAATCTGCCGTTGTCGTGCTGGCGACTGTTGAAGGGGGCGCTGTTTCAATCGTCGCCGCGGTCACCAAAGATCTCACGAAAAACATCCAGGCCGGAAAACTGGTCGGCACTCTGGCCCAAGGCGTGGGAGGCAAAGGCGGCGGCCGTCCCGATATGGCGGAGGGTGGCGGGAAAGATCCGGCGGCTCTTCCTCAGGCATTGACGAGTCTTGCCCTTGAGGTCGAAAGCAAGCTGTGAGTGAGTCCCACGTGGGGCAGGAGGGCATCCTGCGCGGGACCGGCAGTCCCGCTCTCCCGATTTATGACGCCATCGTCATTGGCGCCGGCCCCACGGGCCTCGCCTGCGGAATTGAGCTGAAACGCCGCGGCTTGAACGCAATAATCGTCGACAAAGGATGCGTCGTGAACTCGCTGTACAACTACCCGACGCACATGACGTTCTTCACCACGCCGGAATTGCTGGAGATCGGTGACATTCCGATGACCAGCATGTATGAGAAGCCCACCCGTACCGAAGCCCTCAAGTACTACCGCCGCGTAGCGGAACATTACAAACTGGACATTCACCAGTACGAGCGCGTCAATGCGATCGATGGCGCGGATGGAGCGTTTACGCTTCCGACGACCGATCACCTCGGAAACAAGCATTGCTACCGGGCAAAAAAAGTTGTGGTGTCGATCGGCTACTACGATGTGCCGAATCTGCTCAACGTGCCGGGAGAGGATTTACCGAAGGTCATTCACTATTACAAGGAGGCGCATCCGTATTACAACCATGACGTTGTTGTGGTCGGCGCGAAAAATTCAGCGGCAATTGCGGCGCTGGAACTTTACTGGACGGGAGCTCGTGTAACTCTGGTGCATCGGGGCGCCGCCATTCACAAGCATGTGAAGTATTGGATTAAGCCGAATATAGAAAACCGGATCAGGAACGGAGAAGTGAAGGCTTACTTCAACTCTCAGCTTATTGAGATTCTTCCAGCTACCGTCAGGATTCAAACTCCGGAAGGTGTTATCGAGTTAGCTAACGACTATGTCTTTGCCATGACCGGTTACAGCCCCGACTTAAAATTTCTTAACGCAAACGGAATAGTACTGGAACCGGAAACTCTCAAACCGCGAACGGATTCGAAGACGCTCGAAAGCGATCGAAAAGGTGTGTTTCTCGCCGGTGTAATCGTAGCGGGAATGCACACCAACGAAATTTTCATTGAAAACGGACGCTTTCACGGACATCAAATCGCCGACGCCATCGCAGTTCAGCTCTCCTAAATCAAACATCCTTCACGCTCTGTATCAATCAGCACCGGGTACTGGTTTAGTACCTGTTAACTGGACGCTCGCGTGCTGTTAATGCAACCGTTGAGCAGGTGATTGACTCTAAGTAGGCAGGTGGAACTCAGATGATGAATTTCTTTAGTTCGATTTTCGGTTGTGCTCACAGCAGGACGACTTTTCCTCTTACTCCATCCCGTAAGGCAAAGCTTCCCGAAGGAGCCCGGCGCGGCACTTATATCGTCTGCCTCGACTGCGGAAAAGAGTTCGATTACATCTGGAAGGAAATGCGCATCGGCAGTCCCGTGACCGTGACGCCGATCAGAACCGAGCAGCCGGCTGCCCAATAACGCCGAGGGCGAGCCGCACTCCCGCAGGCTTGCCCGATCTCTCTGTTTTTCTAGCGACTCGTGAAGCTGCGGATCGCAGCCAGAATTTCTCTCCCGAAAGACTGAGCCTTCTTCTCTCCGATGCCGGTGACTTCCAACAAGTCTTCGATGTCGTGCGGTTCTTTGCGGCAAAGATCTGCAAGCGATGCGTCGTTGAGGATCATGAATGCCGGTACTCCACGCTGTTTTGCAAAGTCGCGCCGCCATTCCCGCAGATGGTGGAGCAGGGCTGAATCGGCCTGAACAGATGCTTTGACACGCGCCCGCGACGTTTCGGCGGCGCGTTTCTCCGGTGCTGACATCCATTCCAGTTGTGGTGCGCAGATGTCGCACGCGTCGCAGCGATCCCACTTCGGCGTTTCGCCGAAATGCAGACAGATCTGCCGGTGCCGGCACACCTCGCCTTCGGCAAACCTGCGAATCGCATGATAGGAATCCCATGCCCGCTGCCGTTCCTGCGAATCGGCAATCTGTTGGGTAAACCAGGCAAGCAGTCCCGCGTCTTTCGTCTGCCAAAGGAGAGCGCAGTCCGCCGGAGCTCCGTCCCGTCCCGCGCGTCCGGCTTCCTGGTAATACTGCTCGATGGACTTCGGCAGCGAGAGATGGATCACCGCGCGCACGGAAGGCTTGTTGATTCCCAGTCCGAAGGCGATGGTTCCCACCAGCACGCGAACCTCATCTGACATCCACCGTTCCTGATTACGGGCGCGCTCGTCGCCATCCATTTTTCCGTGATACGGAATTGCTTCGACGCCGTTCTTCTTCAGGAAAGCCACTGTCTCGCCCACGCGTGCGATGGTAGGCGCATAAATGATAACGGTCGACTCGGCATAAAAATCCATTGCCGAGAGGAGGATTCCGCCCTGTGTTTTGCCGTCCGTCATTTTGACGTGATAGTTCAGGTTCGGCCGATGGAAACTGGCGATGTATTTATGCGGATCGCGCAGGCTGAGTTGCCGGAGAATGTCATGCCGCACCTGTCTGGTGGCGCTCGCCGTAAAAGCGGCAATGGGATGATCCGGAAACAATTCTCTCAGCCGCCGAAGCTGGCGGTACTCCGGACGGAATTCATGCCCCCATTCCGAGATGCAATGCGCTTCGTCGATCGCGAAGAATGCCAGCGGCACGCGGCTCAGGAAATCGATGAAGTCCTCGCGCAGCAGCCGTTCCGGTGACAGATACAGCAGGCGGTACTCGCCTTTGACGGCGCGCCGCATGATGTTCTGCTGCTCCGGCCACTCGACCTGACTGTTGAGCGCGGCGGCCGGAATGCCCATCTGCTCCAGTGCCGCGGCTTGGTCCCGCATCAGTGAGATCAACGGCGAGACCACTACCGCGGTGCGGCCCGAAACCACCGCGGGTAATTGATAGCAGAGCGATTTCCCGCCACCGGTCGGCATGATTACCGCACAATCGTGACCGTCGATCAGGCTTTGAACGATCCGCCCCTGCAGGGGGCGAAATTCGTCGTAGCCCCAATACCTTCGCAGGACTTCGTGCAGATTGTTATCAGACAAAGCTATCCGGCAATTTGCCGCAGTATGTCCCAGAACTCCGGGAATGAAACGGAGGCGGCTTCCGCGTTCTCGATGGCGGATTCACCATCGCCCGCGAGCGCGGCGACGGCGAATGCCATAGCGATCCGGTGATCTCCGAACGAATCGAACCGGGCCGCGCGGAATTTCTGTTTGCCGGGCACGCGCATTCCGTCGGGAGTGACTTCGGCTTCGATGCCCATGCGCCTGAAGTTTTCGGCGACCGTTGCGATCCGGTCTGTTTCTTTGATCCGAAGTTCCTGGGCGTCGCGAATCACGAGTCCCTCTTCGGAGGCCGCGCCGAGTACGGCCAGCACGGGAATTTCGTCGATGAGAGCGGTGGTGAGCTCTTTATCGATCGTGCCGCCGCGAACGCGGGAGTGCCGCACCTCGATATCTCCGATCAATTCTCCGTTTACCGACTCGATCTTCAGCACCTTTACGGAAGCGCCGATCGAGAGCAGGAAATCCAGCAGCGCCGAGCGGGTCGGATTCAGCCCGACATTCTGAATCACGAGTTGCGATTCCGGGACCAGCAGACCGGCCACGAGAAAAAATGCGGCTGACGACAAATCGCTGGGCACAACGACTTCACGGCCGATGAGTTTTGGCCTGCCCTGAAGAGTGATCACGCGCTTGACAACCTGCAGATCGGCGCCGAATTCGCGCAGGGCGATCTCGGAGTGATCGCGGGAGCGAATTGTTTCACGCACAACTGTTGCGCCCTCGGCGAACACGCCGCCGAACAATACGCACGTTTTGACCTGCGCGCTGGGCACAGGGAGCGTGTAGTCGATCGCGTGCAGTCGGGTTCCGCGGATACACAGCGGCGGAAACCGATTTTCGCGCGCCTCGATGTGTGCACCCATTGATTCGAGAGGCTTTATAACGCGGCCCATCGGTCGCCGACTGAGAGATTCGTCCCCGAAAATCCGGCTGTCGAACGGTTGCGCCGCGAGCAAACCCGACATCATGCGAATCGTCGAACCGGAATTTCCGGCATCGAGATCTCCCGCCGGCTGCTTCCAGCCATGAAGTCCGCGCCCCTGAATGGTGACGGTAGTTCCCTGTTCCTCGACGTCAATTCCCAGCGCGCGCACGCAGCCAAGCGTCGAATGGCAGTCGGCGCCGGTCGAATAATTGACGATCTTCGAAGGGCCTTCCGCCAGCGAAGCGATCATTGCGTAGCGGTGGGAAATCGATTTGTCGCCCGGCAGTGTAACCAGTCCGGACAGACGCCTCGCGGGGCGAACAGTCTGTCGCATGAAGCTCCATTGTAGACTTTTAACTTTGAGGAACTTGCGCAGCGCGAGAGTTGTCTTGTGCGGATTGGGATATTCCCCATTCTTTGAAGGAACTACACGGGCCGCGCTTGGGAAAACGAAAGGGATGGAGCATAATATTCTCTTGGCTTTCTCCCCTCGAACAAACAGACCTTAATGTCACAGATCTTCAAGTCGAGCACGAACGCATTCTCCCGAATGAGTATCGTCATTGCTCTGGTGGTGCTGGCGGGGGCCGGTGGCGCCCTCTTTGAATTGATAGCTGACTCCACATACGCGACGCGTATGGGCGATATGCGCGAACAGCCGATTCCCTTCAGCCATGCGCACCATGTCGGCTCCATGGGCATTGATTGCCGCTACTGCCACACCTCGGTCGAGAATTCCGATTGGGCGGTGGTTCCGCCGACGAAGACTTGTATGAACTGCCATTCGCAGATCTGGATCAACAGCCCGACGCTGGAGCCGGTCCGCGAGAGTTTCCGGACGAATCAATCCATCAAATGGACGAAGGTCTATGACCTGCCGGATTACGTATATTTCAACCACAGCATTCACGTGAAGAAAGGTGTCGGCTGCGAAACCTGCCATGGCCGTGTGGATGAGATGGCGTTGACGTATCAGAAACCGTCGCTCCAGATGCGGTGGTGCCTGGACTGCCATCGTAATCCGGAGCAATATCTTCGCCCGCGGGATCAGATCACGAAGATGGGGTACGTCCCGTCCGAACCGCAGGAACAACTGGGCGCGCGGCTGGTCAAGGAATACCACGTTCAGAAGCTGGAAACGTGCTGGACCTGTCACAGATAGCCACTTACCGATGAGCGAAAACAGCGATTCTCTGAATTTAACGTCCATCCGGACGAAACTGGAGCAGGCCAAGGGGGCCGGCTACTGGCGCAGTCTCGACGAGCTGACTTCGGTCGAAGGCTTCAAGGACTTCCTCCACCGCGAGTTTCCCCGGCAGGCGTCCGAATGGATCGATGATGAGGGCCGCCGTAACTTTCTGAAAATTATGGGCGCATCGCTGGCCTTGGCAGGTCTTTCGGCCTGCACGAGACAGCCGACCGAATACATCATGCCATATGTGGAAGCGCCCGAGCAGGCGGTACCCGGCAAGCCGCTCTTCTATGCCACGGCCTTCCCTGTTTCGGGTATCGCGAATCCGGTTCTGGTCGAGGCTCACGAATATCGTCCTACTAAGGTAGAAGGAAATCCGGAGCATCCCGCCAGCATGGGGTCCACGGACGTCCCGACGCAGGCATCCATCCTTGGTTTGTATGACCCGGACCGGCTGCAAACCGTTAATTACATTGGAGAAGTTCGCTCGTATTCCTCTTTTTTGGAAACCTTTATCAATACGCTGGCGAACCAGAAAGCCAAAACCGGTTCCGGCGTTCGAATTCTGACCGAAACGGTAACTTCCCCAACGCTTTACGGGCAGATTCAGGACGTTCTGAAACTCTACCCCGGCGCGAAATGGTATCAGTGGGAGCCCATTGGGCACGGCCGCCGTATGGGCGCGCAAATGGCGTTCGGACAATTTCTGAATCCCACCTATAAATTCGATCAGGCGGAAGTAGTCCTTTCGATTGACGGCAATTTCCTCGGAAACGGGCCGGGCGGCGTCCGTTACGCCCGCGACTTCGTTTCGAAGCGCGTTGTGCGCGGCGGCAATTCGACTCAGAGCCGCTTCTATGCTGTTGAGACAACGCCGACATCAACCGGTTGCAAGGCGGATCATCGGCAGGCGATCAAGCCTTCGCAGGTAAGTGGATTTGTTCGAGCCTTGGTTGCGGATTTGGGTGGAAGCGGAGCGAGCGGCCCGCTGGCGAGTACAAAATTTTATCCCGCGCTCCTGCAGGACCTTCGTGCGGCAAAGGGTAAGTCGATCGTGATTGCCGGCGAAGACCAGTCGCCTGAAGTGCATGCGGTAGTTCACTATATTAACCAGGTTCTGGGGAACAACGGGACCACCGTAGCGTTCACGCAGCCACTGGAAGCCAAGCCGGTGGATCAGTGGGCGGAGCTGAACGCGCTTGTGAACGATCTGCACTCAGGGCAGGTTGATCTCCTGCTGATTCTTGGCGGCAATCCGGTTTACAGCGCGCCTCCGGAGCTGAATTTCCGCGGTGCGATCCAAATGGCGAAGATGCGCGTTCGCCTCGGAGAGCATGAAGATGAAACGTCGGAAGTCTGTCAGTGGAACATTCCGCAGGCACATCCGTTTGAATATTGGAGCGATGCGCCGGCCTACGACGGCACAGTCACGATCATCCAGCCGCTGATCACGCCGCTCTACGGCGGCAAGTCCGCGCACGATATCTTCTCGGCGTTTACCGAGACTCCGGAGAAGTCGAGCTTCGAGAGCGTTCGCGACTATTGGCTCGAGAAACATTCCGGCGCGGACTACGAAACCTGGTGGAAGCATTCGGTGCACGACGGCTTCATTAAGGGTTCCGCTCTTCCCATGGTGAATGGCGTAGCGGCGAAACTGACGCCGCCTTCGCAAGCCAACCCGGCCGGTGGTTCCGGATACGAAATTTCATTCCACAGCGATCCTTACATTCTGGATGGGCGTTACTCGAACAACGCGTGGCTGCAGGAAATGCCCCGTCCCGTTTCGCGACTGACCTGGGACAACGCGGTCATAATGAGCCCCAAAACAGCCAGCGAGCTGCATGTCGAGGACGAGGATCAGGTCGCAATCGACTATAACGGGCACACGGTTTGGGGCGCGGTCTGGCGGATACCTGGCCAGCCGGATGGGTCAATCGCTTTGAGCCTCGGCTACGGGCGCACGCGATCAGGCCGGGCAGGCAATGGCGCGGGCTTCGATGTTTATCCGCTGCGTCCGGCTGCCAGTCCTTATTTTGCGGCGGGTGCTACGGTACGGAAGCTGAACAAGAAGTTCCGTCTGGCGGCGGTTCAGCACCATTTTGCGATGGAAGGCCGCGAACCGGTCCATGCAGGCACTCTCGACGAATTCAAGCAGGATCCTTATTTCTCCGAGAAGCGCAGCGAGATTCCGCCCAAGGGCCTGACGATTTTCCCGGAAACCTGGCGCTATGAGGGTTACGCATGGGGCATGGCGATCGACCTCACCGCCTGCGTCGGGTGCAATACCTGCGTGGTGGCCTGTCAGTCGGAAAACAACATCGCCGTGGTGGGCAAAGAGCAGGTGCTCAACACTCGTGAGATGCATTGGATTCGCATCGACCGTTATTACAAAGGCGAGCCGGATGAGCCCGACATGTACTTCCAGCCTGTCGCCTGTGTTCAGTGCGAAGACGCTCCGTGCGAACTGGTCTGTCCGGTGGCTGCGACTTCAACCGACGCCGAAGGCCTGAACACGATGGTCTACAACCGTTGCGTGGGCACTCGCTATTGTTCGAACAACTGCCCTTATAAGGTGCGCCGGTTCAACTTCCTGCTGTTCACGGATTGGGAGACCGAGAGTCTGAAGCTGCAGCGCAATCCGGATGTTACGGTGCGCAGTCGCGGAGTGATGGAGAAATGCTCCTACTGTGTGCAGCGCATCAACTACGCAAAGATCACGGCGGAAAAAGACGACCGCAGGGTGCGCGACGGCGAGATTGTTCCGGCCTGCGCAGCAGCCTGCCCATCGCAAGCCATTATGTTCGGGGATCTCAACGACCCGAAGAGCCGCGTCTCGCAATGGAAGCGGCACAGTCTCAACTATTCGCTGTTGGGCGAACTGAACACGCGCCCGCGCACCACGTACCTGACGGAGATCCGCAACCCGAATCCGATGGTGCAGAAATCGGAGAAGGAAAGCTGATATGGCGCAACCTGTTGAACTGCCGGATCGAATCGTAGTCGGACCGGTTATCGACGAAGGGCACAGCCTCGCATCGGTAAGCGATAAGGTCGCCGGCGTCGTCCTCAAGCGCAAAATCACTATCGGATGGGTTTTCGGCTTTCTGATCTCGTTCGGCTTATTGCAGTGCCTGATGGCGGGCGCAACCTGGCTTTTCGTCAAGGGTGTCGGCGTCTGGGGTATCAACATTCCGGTTGGTTGGGGATTTGCCATCGTCAACTTCGTGTGGTGGATCGGTATCGGTCATGCCGGTACCCTGATCTCGGCGATTCTCCTTCTCCTCAACCAGTCCTGGCGTAATGCCATCAACCGCTTCGCGGAAGCCATGACGCTCTTTGCGGTCATGTGCGCCGGCATGTTCCCGGTCCTGCATACCGGCCGGCCGTGGCTGGCTTACTGGCTCTTCCCTTATCCCAACACGATGGACCTGTGGCCCCAGTTCCGCAGTCCGCTGGTCTGGGACGTGTTCGCGGTCTCGACGTATTTCACGATCTCGCTGGTTTTCTGGTACGTGGGCCTGATTCCGGATCTGGCTACATTGCGCGACGGCGCGGTGCAGCGCTGGAAGCAGGTGGTCTACGGAGCCCTGGCTCTGGGCTGGCGGAACTCGGCGCGCCACTGGCAGCGCTACGAAAAAGCATCCCTCCTGCTTGCAGGACTCGCTACTCCGCTTGTGCTCTCCGTGCACACCGTTGTGAGCTTCGATTTTGCGGTGTCGATGCTGCCCGGCTGGCATACCACGATCTTCCCGCCATACTTCGTCGCCGGCGCCATCTACTCGGGATTCGGGATGGTGCTCACTCTGATGATCCCGGCGCGGACCTTTTACGGGCTCGAAGACATCATCACCATCCGCCATTTGAACAACATGGCAAAAGTCACGCTGGCGACTGGCCTGATTGTGGGTTACGGATATATAACCGAGGCTTTCTTCGGCTACTACAGCGCTGACATTTATGAGAAATTCGAGACGCTGAACCGCATGGGTGGCCCGTACGCCGCGTTTTACTGGACGCTCGTGCTCTGCAATATCATCGCGCCGCAGGCCTTGTGGTTTAAGCGCGTGCGAACAAGCCCTCTCATTCTGTGGTGTTCCTCGATCGTGGTGAACATCGGAATGTGGCTGGAGCGTTTCGTAATCGTTGTCGTCAGCCTGCACCGCGACTTCCTGCCGTCGAGTTGGAGTATGTACTGGCCGACAATCTGGGACTGGGCGGTACTGATCGGAACGATCGGGTTCTTCCTCACCGCGATCTTCATCTTCATCAGGATATTGCCAATGATCACGATCTTTGAGCTTCGGATGCTTTTGCCCGGAGCGCGCGTTAAGGAGCCGGTCGCGCAATGAGCGCTCATTCGGTCGAGTATTCCGATCCGCTGTATGGCCTGATGGCGGAATTTGAGACTGCCGGCGAATTGGTGTCCGCGGCACGCCGCACGCGTGAGGCCGGATATCGTAAATTTGACGCCTATACGCCCATTCCTCTTCACGAGTTGGATGAGGCAATGGATCTGCACGACAACCGCGTTTCTCTGTTTACTCTGATCGGCGGTATTGTGGGCGCCTGCACCGGCTTCGGGCTGTGCAGTTGGGTGGAAGCGGTGGCTCTGCCGTTGAATATCGCCGGCCGCCCGCCCATCAGCGCCCCGATGTACATTCCGATTACGTTCGAATTGACGGTCCTGTTCGGCGGGGTGACGGCGGCCATCAGCATGATCATGATGAACGGGCTGCCTATGCCGTACCATCCCGTCTTCAACGTGGAACGGTTCTCGAACGCTTCGCGAAATAAGTTCTTCCTGTGTATCGAGTCCGACGATCCGAAATTCGACAGGCACGCGACCGCCGGTTTCCTGGAGACCCTGGATCCGGAAGAGATAGCGGAAGTGGCGCGATGAAAACGTCACTTTCCATTTGGGGTCTTACAGCGGTCAGCCTGCTGGCGGCAGGATGCTCCCGGCTCGATATGCAGGACCAGCCGAAATATCGGCCGCAGCGGCCCAGCGACTTTTTTGCCGATGGCCGCAGCGAGCGCCAGCCCGTCGAAGGCACGGTGGCCCGCGGCACGCTCAACGAAGACACGGCCTTTTACGACGGCAAGGACGCCGCAGGCAAGGACATTGAGGAATTTCCGATCGCCGTCGATAAGGCGGTGATTCTGCGCGGGCAGCAGCGCTATGACATATATTGCTCTCCCTGCCACGGAAGGATCGGAAACGGTCTGGGCATGATTGTGCGCCGCGGCTTCAAGCAGCCGCCCTCGTATCACATCGACCGCCTGCGTAATGCGCCGGTAGGACATTTTTACGATGTGATCTCCAACGGCTACGGCGCCATGCTCAACTACGCATCGCAGGTGCAGCCGCGCGATCGCTGGGCGATCATAGCTTATATACGCGCACTGCAGTACAGCGAGAACGCCAATATCAACGATTTGCCGCAGGAAGCACGCGCTCGTGTCCCAAGCGCAGGTACGGCTCCCTTACCGGCGCAGGCCAACGAGCCCCTGGTAACGTCCGATCCGGACTTTGAGGATTTCCCGGCGAAACCCGCGACTCCGTCTGGTGTCCCCGGAGCGCATGGGGCCGGTGCGGTGCCTGGGAAGCAACCCGAGAGACAATGACGACGACCGAACAAAGTTACGCAATCAGTCCGCAGCTCACCGATACGCTGAAAAAGTATCAGAATATCGCGGCATTTGTCGGACTCGTGTTCCTCGCAGCCACGGTCGCGGGCTATTTCATCGAGGGAGCGCAGCAGTTCCTGCGTTCGTATCTGGTTGGCTTTTTCTTCTGGTTCGGGATGGGCATGGGCTGCCTTGTTCTGCTGATGATCCACTTCGTGGCGGGGGGCGCATGGGGTATGATGATCCGCCGGCCGCTCGAAGCCGGGACCCGAACGCTTTACGTTTTCTGGCTTGGCTTTCTGCCGCTCCTGCTGATGGCCCCGAAGCTGTACCTGTGGGCCAATGCGGCGCACGCGGCCGACAAAGTGGTTCAGGAGAAGCATCTCTACCTGAACATGCCTTTCATGTGGATCCGCTGGCTGTTCTATGGCCTTGTCTGGCTGGGGATGACCGCGCTTCTCAATAAATGGTCCCGTCTCGAGGACGAAACCAAGTCGTGGAAGTATTCGAGCAAGCTCGAAAAATTAAGCGCACCGGGCATCGTGGCTTATTTCTATACGATTGCGCTCTGCGCCATCGATTATGTGATGTCGCTCGACGTCACCTGGGCTTCGACCATTTATGGATTTCTGATCGCCGCCGGACAGGCGATGTCCGCAATGGCGTTGATCGTGGCGGTGCTGATTCTGTGCTCGAAGTATGCGCCCATCAATGAGGCGCTCACCAAAAAACATCTGCATGACCTGGGCAAACTGATGCTGGCGCTGGTCATGTTCTGGGCCTATATGGCGTTCTCGCAGTACCTGATCATTTACTCGGGCAATCTGCCCCAGGAGGTGACGTGGTATGTGCGGCGACTGAATGGCGGATGGGAGTGGGTCGGGCTGAGCATTCTGCTTCTGCATTTCGCGCTTCCTTTCTCGCTGCTGCTGTCGCAGCAACTCAAGAGGAACGCGAATACACTCGCCAAGATCGCTATTTTCATCGTCTGTATTCGCCTGGTGGAAACCTTCTGGCTGGTTGAGCCGAGCTTTACCAGTCTGGAGCATCCCGCCTTCGCGATCTCATGGCTCGACATAACCGCTCCCCTCGGATTCGGCGGATTGTGGCTCGCAATATTTTTCCGGACGCTGCCCACGCGGCCCCTGCTGCCGCTGGGAGCGCCGGATCTTCTAAAGGCTTTGAATCATGGCAGAGAGCACTAAAAACCCGAACGAGCATAACGGCCCGGAACCCGGGGGCAACGCCGGTGTCTCGCATGAGAGACGGGACGTCAACGTCTTTCAGATCTCGGCGTTCGGCATCGGACTTCTGTTGAGCTGCATTGTGGTGGTCTTCGCAATGTGGGCATTATTCGATTTTCTGTTTCACCGCGAAGATGCCAGGAATGCGCGCAACCCCTCGGCGGCGATGATGAACGAGCGGCCGAAACTGCCGCCGGAGCCGCGCCTGCAGGCCGAACCGAAGGTGGAGTTGAAAGATTTGCACGCCGACGAGGACGCCATCCTCAACAGCTATGCCTGGATCGATCCCAACAAGGGAATCGTGCGGATACCGATCGATCAGGCCATCGATATGGTGGCGCAAAAAGGTTTGCCGTCGAAGCCCAGCCCCACGGGCCTGGACAACGAAGGTTATCGGATGATTCCGGAGGACTCAAGCAGCGGGAGAACGCTGGAAAAGATTTCGCAATGAAAAAAATGTTGTTTATTCCGGGGATGCTGTTCGCGGTCACCGCGGCTTTGGCTCAGAATGTGGAACCGACGCTGAACGCACCACGAAACGCTCCCGTCGGAGATCTTCTGAATATGAAGGGCGTCGACAGGCCAAACGCGCTCACGGGCGTGACGATCGAGCAGCGGCTGAATTCGCAGATCCCCCTGGACGAGACGTTTCGGGATGAATACGGTCAGACCGTCCAGTTGCGTAAGTATTTCGGCAAACGGCCGGTGGTGCTGGCGCTGGTCTATTACGACTGCCCGATGCTTTGCACGCAGATCCTGAACGGAATGGTTGGCGCCGCGAAAGTGCTGACATTCACGCCGGGCAAGGACTACGAAGTGGTGGTCATCAGCTTCGACGCGCGGGAAACGCCCAAAGATGCGCTGCCGAAAAAAATGGTGTACATGAAGGACTACGGCCATCCGGAAACCGCCAATGGCTGGCATTTCCTGACAGGCAACCAGGACTCGATCAAAAAGGTTACCGACGCCGTGGGATTCAAGTACAAATGGGATGTTTATACCGCGACGTTCGCTCACGCGAGCGCGATCTATGTCCTGACGCCGGACGGAAAGCTTTCGAAATACTTTTACGGCATTGAATACTCGCCGAAAGACATGCGCTTCGCGCTGGTGGAGGCGTCGCAACACAAAATTGGCAACGCGGTCGACCAGATTCTCCTGTTCTGCTACCACTTCGACCCGACTTCCGCGAAATATACGTTCCTGGCGATGGGCGTCCTGCGCGCGGCAGGGGCGGCTACAGTGCTGTTGCTGGGGGGACTTGTGATCGTCATGCTGCGCAGAGACCGCAGGCAGAGAGGGAGTCGAGCCGCTTAGCCAATTATGGGACAAAAGAGTTTCCAGCTTTTTCCGGAAGCGGCGTCGTCCATCGCCGGTCAGGTCGACGGGCTCTACGCGTACCTGGTACTGGTCAGCGCTTTCTTTTCGCTGCTCATCGCGTTCCTGGTCGTCTTCTTCGCCGTCAAGTATCGGCGGAAGAACGACGAAATTCCGAAGCCCGTGGACGAGCACAGCATCGGGGGGATGGTCCTCGAAATCGTCTGGTCCATTATTCCGCTGGGTCTCTCGATGGTCATGTTTGCCTGGGGCGCCAGCATCTTCTTCACCGAATCGCGGCCACCTGCGGATTCGATGGAGATTTTCGTCACCGGCAAACAGTGGATGTGGAAAATACAACACAACGAAGGGGCGCGCGAGATTAACGAACTGCACGTGCCCGTGAATCGCGATATTCGTCTGACTTTAACCTCGGAAGACGTAATCCACGACTTTTATGTGCCGGCGTTTCGCACCAAGACCGACGTGCTGCCCGGCCGGTATACAACCGAATGGTTTCGTCCCACCAAGGTGGGCGCGTATCACATCTTCTGCGCCGAATACTGTGGCACGAAACATTCCGGAATGATCGGCACTGTATACGTGATGAATCAAGCCGACTACGATGCATGGCTGGGCGCGGGGAGCGGGGAAGGCTCGATGGCGGAACAGGGAGAGTCGCTGTTCAACCAACTCGGCTGCGGTACCTGCCACCCGAGCGCGATGAACAAGCAAAACGGGCGCTGTCCGAATCTCAACGGTCTGTTCGGTACGACTGTGGAATTGAAGGACGGATCGCGAATTAAAGCGGATGAATCTTACATCCGCGAATCGGTGCTCTATCCTCAGGCAAAGATCGTCGGCGGGTACGACGACATCATGCCGACGTTCAAGGGGCTGGTGACGGAGGATGGGCTGTTAAAGCTGGTCGAGTATATAAAATCCATCGGGCCGAAGAACGGAATGGAGAGTTCCGCGACTCCGGCGCCGACCCAAACCAGCACTTCGCCGGAAGCTCCGGCGAGACCTGCCAATGCGGCCAGACCGGTTCAGCCGAATGCGGGGAACCGATGAGTAAAGGGAAATTTGTATGATTACGGCTACTCCTCCAGTACAAACGAAAAAGAGTTACCTCAACCAGACACAAGGGTTGAAGAGCTGGCTGCTGACGTACGATCACAAGCGCATCGGGATCCTGTACCTGATCGGTGTGACATTCTTCTTCGCGCTGGGCGGGATGTTCGCTGTTCTTATCCGGACAGAGTTGGCAACTCCGGCCGGCGATCTGGTGGAATCGAACACCTACAACAAGCTGTTTACGATGCACGGGATCATCATGGTGTTTCTGTTCCTGATCCCCTCGATTCCGGCCGTAATGGGCAATTTCCTGATCCCGCTGATGATTGGCGCCAAGGACGTGGCGTTTCCCCGGCTGAACCTGCTGAGCTGGTACATCTACATGATCGGCGGCTGTTTTGTCCTCACTGTCCTGTTTATGGGTGGCGTCGATACGGGCTGGACTTTCTACACGCCTTTCAGTTCCTCCTATTCAAACGGATACGTAGTCGCGACCGGCCTGGGTATTTTCATAGCCGGATTCTCGTCAATTCTGACCGGACTGAACTTCATTGTCACGATTCACCGGATGCGCGCGCCCGGCCTGACCTGGTTCCGGCTGCCCCTCTTTGTGTGGGCGCATTACGCCACCAGCGTGATTCAGGTGCTGGGAACGCCTGTGATCGCGGTGACTCTGTTTCTCCTCCTGCTGGAGCGGGGACTGCATATCGGATTCTTCGATCCGGCCTACGGCGGCGACCCCGTACTGTTCCAGCACATGTTCTGGTTCTACTCGCACCCGGCGGTTTACATCATGATTCTGCCGTCGATGGGTGTGGTGACGGAAATCATCACGACGTTCAGTTCGAAGAAGCCCTTCGGGTACACCTTCATCGCGTTTTCGAGCGTGGCGATCGCCGTTTTCGGCTTCATAGTCTGGGGCCATCACCTGTTCGTCAGCGGCCAGTCGGCTTACGCCGGAATGGTCTTCTCCATCCTGAGCTATGTGGTCGCCATTCCTTCCGCCATCAAGGTTTTCAACTGGACGGCAACGATGTATAAAGGGGCTGTCCGTCTGACCACGCCGATGCTTTATGCGCTCGGCTTCATCGGACTCTTCACCATCGGCGGCCTGACCGGACTGTTTCTCGCCAGCCTCGGAATGGACGTTCATCTGACCGATACCTATTTCGTGATTGCGCACTTCCATTACGTCATGGTGGGCGGCGCGATTATGGGTTTCCTGGGCGGTATCCACTACTGGTGGCCCAAGATTTTCGGAAAGATGTACAACGAAAACTGGTCCAAGATTTCGGCGATCATCGTTTTCATCGGGTTCAACCTGACGTTCTTTCCGCAATTCATATTGGGATACATGGGAATGCCCCGGCGATATCACGCTTACCCGCCCGAGTTCCAGGTGCTGAATGTGCTGTCGTCGGCAGGCGCTTCGATTCTGGGCATTGGCTACCTGATCCCGTTCTGTTACCTGCTGTGGTCGCTCAAACATGGACCGGACGCTCCGCCAAACCCGTGGGGGGCGACGACGCTCGAATGGCAAACCACATCGCCGCCGCCGACGGAGAATTTCGAGGTCACGCCTGTGATAACGCAGGAGGCCTATACATATTCGCCCGAGGAGGTTGTACACGTTGGCTAGTCACACGGCAGATCCTCAGATAGAGGCGGCGCACACAACGCTCCAGCATCACTTCGAGGACTCGGAGCAACAGAAAGATGCCTCGACGGTTGGGATGTGGCTTTTTCTCTGCACCGAAGTCATGTTTTTCGGTGGCTTGTTCCTGGCATACTTTGTTTATCGGCAGTGGTACCCTTCCGCCTTCGCGGCCGCCAGCAACAATACCAATCTGATCATCGGCGCGACCAATACTACCGTTCTGATCTGCAGCAGTTTGACCATGGCGCTCGCAGTACGCGCCGCGGCAATGGGAAAGAAGAATCTGATTGTGCTGTTTCTGATCCTGACTCTGCTGTTGGGCGGTACATTCCTGGGTGTGAAGGCGTATGAGTATCACGATAAATGGGTGCGCCACGAAGTCCCGGGACATAACTTCAACTGCACCGACGAAGCCGGCAAGCCCTGCACCGATGCCGGGCATACGCCTCTGTTTTTCGCGCTGTACTTCGGTATGACGGGACTTCATGCCACGCACATGATTGTCGGAGTGGGGATCATCCTGTTCCTGATCGCGCAGGCCAGGAAGGGCGCCTACAGTCCCGAGTGGCATACCCCGGTGGAGTTATTCGGACTCTACTGGCACTTTGTCGATATCGTGTGGATCTTCCTCTTCCCATTGCTGTACCTGATCGACAGGTCGGCGGCGCCTAAATAGACACGCTGAAATAGAAAGACTATCGAAATGGCAAACAACTCCGGCGCCCAACACGGCTCAGGCCATGCAGGTCCCCTGCATGCGGGCCCGCATGTAGTTCCCAAGCGTCTCTATATCGCCGTATTTTTGGCGCTGATCGTGCTCACCTGGGTGACCACGTTCGTCTCGACCGTCGACCTCGGACGCTGGAACATCTTCGTTGCATTGGCAATCGCGGTCTGCAAGGCCTCGCTGGTGGTGCTGTTCTTTATGCACGTCTGGTACAGCACGCGCCTTACGAAGATGATCGTCGTGGCGAGTATGTTCTGGCTCTTTCTGCTTTTGTTTCTCACGATGGCGGACTTCTGGTCGCGCACCTTGATGGGCGTCCCCGGCCGTTAGCATCTTTTCTCTGAAAGCCTTTGGGCCGCTCGTGAAAAACGAGCTCAAAGAGTTTTTCTGCCGGTCGATAAGAAACACAGGCAGGAATAAATGGCCCAATCTTCGGTTACATCCATACAGGCGCAGCCCACGCCGGCGCTGGCTATTACTGCGCAGGCTCCCACCACTCAGGAGCGTGCGTTAAACCGGGCCGTGTCGGCGGCGGTACAGACTGTCAACAGCACCGGGGCTGCCGGGGACGGGCGGGAAGTGACATTTTCCGTGGACCAGGCAACGAAACGTCCGGTCATCCAGGTTGTCGACACGGCTACTAAAGAAGTCCTGAATCAGTGGCCTCCGGAATATCTGCTGCAGCTTGCCGCGGATTCCAGCAAGTTCACGCGAGACGCGGGATGAATCCCTACTTCGAACAGACCATTCTGAACGCTGATTCGATCGATCTGGTCAGGATCATGTATCAGCGGGCAATTTCCTGGGTGCTGGAAGCGCGGGAACACCTGAAGCGGAAACGAATCGCGGAGCGATCCGCGGCAATCACGAAGGCATACGCGGTTCTGGCTGAACTACAGGCTGCGCTGCGGCCGGAGAAGGCCCCGGAGCTTTCACGACGTCTCCGAAGTCTTTACCTCTACATGCAGCAGCGCCTGATCGACTCCAACACGCAACAGGCCGAGTCTCCTCTGGCAGAAGTTCTGGACCTATTGATCACGCTGGAGAGCGCATGGTCGGGAGTTGCGGCTGCACTCGCCTCGAAAGACCTCGTGGCCGCGGCAACCTGGCCACATACGGAGCAGCCAAACGCCTTCGCTGTACCTCGCGCAGTCAGCGCCTGATTCCTCACGTCCCGTCTGCCGCCGCAGATGCCTTCTCTGCCTGAGCGCTCTTGGCCGCAAGGCCTGCGGCGATGATTTTCGACAGACCGAGCCCCCCGCCCTTGGTCAACGCCTTCGCGAGTTGATCTTCCCCAAAACCGAACGCCACAGCTCCGGCGTCGTCGTCCCCCGTTCCCAACCAGCCCGAACCCTCTTCTCGAAGAGAATGCAGCATCTGTCCGATCAGAAGCGCCTCAAAGTTCTGCGCTGCGCTCAACTGCTTTTGACCCTCATTGTCGGTGGTTTTGTTCATGAGAGCCGGGCTCGAGCCCGCCAAGGCAGTAATCTCGTTCAGCGCAACATTCATCAGATCACCTCCAGTTCCGCATCCAACGCTCCGGCCGCTTTCAGATTTTGCAGAATCGCGATAATGTCGCGCGCAGAGGATCCCACGGCAGTCAGTGCTCGAACCAGTTCCTCGACCGTTGCCCCCTGCTTCAGCACCACGTTCTTCGTGGGTTCGTCTTTGGCCTTCACCGTTACTTCCGGGACCACTTCCGTTTTTCCCTGCGACAGTGGACCTGGCTGCGAAACCTGCAGCACGGTTTGAATCTCGACCGCGAGATTACCGTGCAGGATGGCGACCGGCAAAATCCGCACTTCCTTGCCCATGACAATCGTTCCGGTGCGTTCATTCACGACGATTCGCGCAGGCATATCGACCTCGACGTGCAGTTCCTCCATTGCCGCGATGAACTCCGTCATTCGGGGGCGCCAGGTGGCAGGCGTGTCCACATCCACGAGCGCGGAATTCTCGGCCTGCGCAACCGGCTTCTCGCCGCCGAATTGCTTGTTGATCGCCTCAGCGATGCGGGATGCCGTGGCGAAGTCCGCGTTGCGGAGTTGTAAGCGAACATGGGTGGTCGGCTCGACAGAAGGCGCCACGCGCTCGACCGTCGCTCCGTTCGGCACGCGGCCGACTGTCGGGTGATTCACCGTCTGATTGTTCCCGCCTCGGCCGGCTACAAATCCGCCCGTCACAACCGGCCCCTGTGCAACCGCATAAACCTGACCGTTCGCGCCATGGAGAGACGTCATCAGCAACAGGCCCCCCTGCAGATTGGTGGCATCGCCAACGGCCGCGGCCGTGACATCGATTTTCGTGCCGGGCTGGGCAAAGGGCGGAAGCGTCGCGGTTATCATAACGCCGGCGGTATTCGCCACGATGATTGCGCTCGGGTTGACCAGCAGGCCCATCCTCTCCAGCGCATTTGTGAGGCTTTGCGCACTGAAAACGGTTGTGAGTTTGTCGCCGGTCTTGTTCAGCCCCACGACAATCCCGTAGCCGACAAGCTGGTTATCGCGCACGCCCTCGATGGAGACGAGATCCTTCAAGCGCGTTTCGGCGGGAAGCTCAAGAGCGAGATTCAGAAACAGCAGCGCCGCAAAAATAGATCCCATGATTAAAACGGAAGAATCCCCATAATGAGCCGGTACAGGAAATTCGGACGGCGAATGGCGTCGCCTACCACTCCTTTTCCATTCAGGCGGATCTCCATGTCGGCAATCTGCGTTGACGTGATGGTATTGGTGGTCGTGATATCCGCGGTACGGACGATTCCGCGAAGCGTGATGGCCTGCTGTTCCGAGTTCACCTGCAGATCTTTCGAACCTTCGATATAGAGGAGGCCTCCCGGCAGCACCTTGACCACGCGCGCACTGAGAGACGCGTTCAGCGTGGCGGCGCGGCTGGTAGTGCCGGTGCCGTTGAGTTTCTGGTCGCCGGTTGCGTTCAGCAGATTGGCCAGTCCGCCGGTCGGCGATTTCGGGCCGCCCAGTGCGGTGATGGACGAATTGGCGCTCGATGCGCGCTCGGTGGTGCTGGCGCCGGTAGCGGCGGCATTGATGGTCTCGGTGACGATAATCGTGACAACATCGTCCACCCGATTGGCGCGCACATCTCTCGCGAGATCGTCCAGGCGCGACGAAGGCGACCAGATTGCTCCCGGCGCCGCGGACTCGTCCGTTGAACTGACCGAAGCGCTTTTGAGATATTTATCCAGCGGTGACGGCTCGGGCGGCTTCTTTTGTTTCTTCGGATCGGGTGTCGCTCCGAAGAGCGAAATGGAACACAGCAGCGCAATGGCCAGCGCCAGCCGCATCATAAATGTTGCCCCGGCGCAATGACCAGGAGCGCTTTCGGTCCGGCGTCAAGTCTGGCCTTAAATGTCTTGCCGTTGGCCGGATTCCGCAGTTCCACCATGTCGCCATTGCGCGCGGAACCTTCGGCGATGGCCTCCAGGTGAAGGCTGGCCGGCCCGCTTCGGACTTCGACCGCCACCGGATCGCCCTTGCGCACGGCGGGCGCATCGGTGAGTATCGCGATCGGGATTATTGAACCCGCCTGGAGCGCGCGCCTGGGAATTCGTCCCTGAACGTCTTCGATGCGAACCGCCGGACGCTCCTTTTCGAGTGGGCCGGTCCGGGTTTCGATTCGGAGCGAGCGGGCATCGATGGATGTATCCGCCGGGAGATCCTTCGCCGCGACGACAGCCGTGAGCGTTTCGGTAATCTGTACCCTCGCCCAGACCGAAGCCTGGCGCGTTTCGGCGTAGCTTACGTGTCCGCGCCATAACTGGACGCCGTGATTTACAGCATTTGCCGGTTCCAGCCCGTCGAGCGGAAACTCAAGCACTCCGGCAGGCACGTCGAACTTTGACAGTTCCACGACTCTCAACATCGCCTGCGTGGGAAGGGAGCGCCGAATGGCTGCCGTTACATCTTCTTCCGTGAGGCGCCGCATGGGAATTTCGAAACAGATATCGCCGAAACCTGTCACGGAAATCCCATTCGCCCGCGCGATCCGCTGCAATTCAGGAGCGGTGTAGGTTCGCTTTGTGCCGGGGGGAGGCGCGAAGCCAATGGTGAGGCTCGCGGGAAGCGCAGCGAAATGCGAATCGGCCAGAGCAAGGTCGTGTCCCTGGATGCGGTTTCCCGTAACCGGTATGCAGCCCGCGAATACGGCGCCGGATCCCGCCACGAGAATGAACAGAAACTTGATCATCCGATTCTCAGCGCGTGAGATTGTTGACCTGCGAATACATGTCGTCGGCGGCCTTCACGACTTTCGAATTTGCTTCATAAGCGCGCTGGCTGCTGATCAGATTGACGAATTCATCCACCACGCTGACGTTCGATTGCTCCACATATCCCTGCAGGATGGTGCCGATTCCGTCCGTTCCGCCGGGAGTGCCTGTCAGGGCGGCCCCGGAGGCATCGGTAGGGAGATAGTAGCTTTGACCGATCGAATTCAGTCCGGCGGGATTTTGAAAATTTGCCAGCGTGATCTGACCCGCGGTCTGAGCGGCGGTTTGTCCCGGAAGAGTGAAGCTGACCGTTCCGTCGGTAGCAATGGTGATGGATTGTGCAGCCGCCGGAATTGTGATCTGCGGTTGCAGCGGATTCCCGTTGGGATCGACGAAGTTTCCGGTGGCATCGAGCTGGAACGAGCCCGCGCGCGTATAGGCCGTTTCCCCGCTGGGCTGTTTAATCTGAAAGAAGCCGCGTCCCTGGATCACCATATCCAGCGGATTGCTGGTGCTCGAGAAATCACCCTGTGAAAAAATGATCTCGTTGGACGCCGTGCGCACACCGAGCCCGAGCTGAAGGCCGGTCGGGACAATGGTTGCAGCGCCCGACTGCGCTCCCGGCTGGGTTGTCGTTTGGTACATGAGGTCCTGGAATTGAGCGCGACGGGTCTTGTAGCCGATGGTGTTGGAATTGGCCAGATTGTTGGCGATGTTGTCGATGTTCAGTTGCTGTGCGGTCATGCCGCTGGCGGCGCTGTAGAGAGCTCGGATCATTTTTCCCTCGAAGATGGTTAAGAAGTCACTTTGGCGACTTCTTCAATAGCCTTTCGGTTGAGTTCGTTCCCGATGTTCATGGCTTTTTGGAGCATTTCGAACTGGCGCATAATCGCGACCAGGCGGACCGACGACTCCGCCGCCCCGACGTTGGACTGCTCAAGCTTTCCCTGCATCACCGCGCCCGCCGCTTGTCTGGCTTTTGCGCCGTCGAGCGGGATGAAATAATTGGCGCCCTGCTTGTCCATACTGCTGCGATCGAATGCGGAGATCTCCAGTTGTCCGACCGCTTGCCCGCCCTGCTGTACTGTGCCGTCCGGCAATACCTCTACGGGAAGCTCCGGCTGAAGCGCAATGGCTCCGCCTCCCACGGCGCGCACCGTACTGCCGTCTGCCGCCGTCAGCACTCCATTCGCTCCAATGCGGAAGTTGCCGTTGCGGGTGTAGCGGGTGCCGCTCTTTGTTTCGATTCCGAACAGGCCATCGCCATCTATCGCAAAGTCGAGAGCGTTGGCAGTATTGATCAGCGTTCCCTGCGAGAGATCGGTCCAATGACTCTCGACCACGGGAAGAGTCGGGATATCGCCGGTCTGAGGATCGTCCGTTGCGTCATCTCCGGTGTAGATGCTGAAGAACTCCCGGTCTGCCTTGAATCCTCCGGTCTCGACGTTGGCCAGATTATTCGCGAGCATTTCGAGCGACTCCATCCGTGCGCGCATTCCACTCGCGGCTGAAGTTGAGAGGGAGTCCATAGCGGGTTCGGGCGGACGTAATGCAGCCTGCGGGCCGAATGGAAAAAACGGATAAATCGCTGGAAATCAACTTGGGACGGTCGATATGTTCAATGAGCCCGAGTGTCCGATCGCCAGGATTTTGGCGCGACACCGCGAGATCGGCAAAAATCTGCCTCCTTCGAATCTCGACAACTCGCTAACAGCCTGATTTGCCGAGTGCGGCGGTTTGGCTCCGCACCTGCGATCAATGGAGCGTGACTCTGTCGCTTGTGCCTGTGTCCGTTGCGCCCGTGCCGGCGGCGCCTGCGCAACTGATCGCGGGTACTCAGATGAGGGGGGTCACTGGAAAAGTCATGCCGCAGGGCAAGACGGTTGCTACGCCCGCGGTGGAAAAGAGCAACGTCCCGCCAATCTCTCCGCAAACAAATCAGGACGCTTCATCCGAATTCCACCAAATTGTCACGGAGATGATTGCGGATGCGACGGTTCCCGAGGACGCTCCGCAGTATGCCGCGCCACAGACGCCGGGGCTTCCAGCAAAATCGACACCCAAGGCCGAGGATCAGCCCGTGAATACAGATGCTCCGCACCGGGACGCGCCGCTACCTTTGCCTGAGACCGCACTCGCTCCTGGCTCAGCGCCGACTGGCAAAGGCCATGAGCAGCGCAGCCGTCCCGTGCAACCGACTGAAAACACATCCGCCCAACTGCTATCGATACCGGTTGATGTGACGCTGCCCATTCCCATTACGCCGAAATGGGAGCCGCCGGTCCAAAGCGGCGCTGCGCCCGCCCCGCAGCCAACCACAAGGCCGGCGACTTCAACCCCTGAAGAGCCCATGGTGCTTAAGCTTCAACCAGCGCCAATTCTCGAGGTGAAGATTCACCTCAATCAGCCGCCGACGAGTATGTCATTGGTTCCGGCTGCGCAACCGGCTGTCACACAGCCATCTGCCGTCATCACAGTCGCGGGTTCGGAGGACAATAAAGTCCCGCCTTCGTCCTCTGTTGTTAATACGCTGCCAAGCGTCACTGCCACTTCAGCGATTCCCGCTCATGTTGAGCCGGTCACCGTTGCACCGGTGTCCATAGCTCCGCCTATCGCCCCGACGGTCCTGACATCGCCAATCTCTACCTCACCGGTTCCGGCGCCTGTCAGCGGTCCCGCGCCTGTTCCTCCACCACAGCCAGCTCCGGTTGATGCTCAGCTGACGACTCCGGACGTCCGAGAGTCGCGGACCCGGCAGCAGAATCCCGATCAGGGATCCTCTGACCGAAGAGATACCGACAATAACCCGGCGCCGGAGGTGAGTGCGCCAGTAATTCCGCGGATTGTCGCGAACCCGGAAGTGCCCACAGCAACTCCCCGGCAAACGAGACCAGATTCGGCAGCCGCACAGCCGTCTGTGCCTCAGACGCCCGCCACGCTAACTGGAGTTGCCGCATCCCCGGCGCCAGTTCCGCCGACATCGCCCCATGTCGTCACTCCGGAAACCAAGCCTGAACCGCCCGCGATGAGCGCGGCCGTTCCAACGGAGCCTCTGATCGATCGGGCGAAGGCCCAACAGCCGATTCGCTCTCTTGCCCTGGAATTTACGCCCGATGGCGCGGGAGATATCAAGGTCCGTCTTTCCGAGCGCGCCGGCGACGTCCACATCTCGTTGCATGGGAGCGATTCCGTGGTTGCCAGCCGCATGCGCGAAGGCGTCAGCGATCTGGTGGGATCGCTGTCTAAAGCCGGCTACGACGCCGAGGCCTGGACGCCCGGTCAGAATCGCCGGGAACAACAACAACCGCCCGAACAGCGCAAGTCTTACCGCTCCCCATCCGGCGGCGCGGAGGAAAAGGAGTTCAACAGCATGCTTCAACAACCTTTTCAGGAGATTTCATGAGTCCGACCGCAAATCCCGTAACGTCTTCTTCAGGTTCAACCAGCCCGGCAACGTCGACGGCTGTCGCAACCGACCCCCTTGCCAGCGAAAGCACCTTTCTTACGCTGCTGGTTTCGCAGCTTCAGAATCAGGATCCGCTAAATCCGACCGACAGCACGCAATTTGTTTCGCAATTGACTTCGTACAGCCAACTCGAACAGCTAATCAACATCGACCAGAACACCACGCCGGCAACCGCCGGCAGTACTTCGACATCATCTACAAATTCGACGACAGGAGTCTGATCATATGGCAACGGCATTTTCAAACGCGCTTTCCGGATTGCAGGCAAACTCTCAGGCGATCAACGTCGTCAGCGGCAACCTCGCCAACGAAAACACTTACGGCTATAAGGCGAACCAGGTGTCGTTCGAGGAGCTTGTAAGCGAGATCGGCGGGGCTGGCGACACGAATCTCACAGGAGGCTCCGTCGTACCCCTCTCGACTCAATCCTTCTCGCAGGGTTCGATCACGACGACCGGCCAGGCTTACGATGCCGCCATTCAGGGAAACGGCTTCTTCGTGGTGAATGACGCCGGTGGACAGGAGGGATTTACTCGGGCGGGCAACTTCACGCTCGACGCAACAGGACACCTTCTCACGCAAAGTGGCGAAAATGTCGAGGGCTGGAACGGCGTTAATGGTGTCGTCAACACCAACGCACCTCTTGCCGATATCGTCCTTCCCGTAGCCGGGCTGCGGGCGCCCACCGTCACCACGCAATTCAGCCTGAACTTAAACCTGAATTCGGGCGCGGCTCCCGGCACCACCGACGCGACGTTCAGCTCCCCGATACAAGTGGTGGACTCGCAGGGCCAGCTTCACACGCTCACCGTCACCTACACTGAGACCGCCGCCGGAAGCTGGGATTACAACGTTACGATTCCGTCGGCAGACCTGACCGGCGGCGCCGGCGTTTCCACTTCGCTGGCGACCGGAACTCTGACATTCGATTCCAGCGGAAATCTGAGCACCCCGGCATTCGCAGGCGGAGCCGGCGCCATTCCGGTTTCGATCACCGGTTTGGCCGACGGCGCCGCCGACATGCCACTGACCTGGAACCTGTACGACGTCAACGGCAATCCGCAGATCACGCAATTCGATCAAACTTCCGCGAATCTTGCCAGCTCTCAGGACGGCACACAGGCGGGGCAGCTGACCAAGATGTCCATTGGCAATAACGGCCAGATCACGGCCGTCTACTCCAACGGTGACAACGTGGCCGTGGCGCAACTCGCTGTGGGAACGGTGCTGAATCCGCAGTCGATGCAGGATTTGGGCAGCAATACATTTGGCGTCACATCCGCGACGGCGGTGCCGGCGATCGGCACGCCCGGGACCGGATCGCGAGGCACAGTGACGGGCGGCGCACTCGAATCGTCGACCGTCGATATCGCGACGGAGTTCACCAATCTGCTGATCTACGAACGCGGATATCAGGCCAACTCCAAGGTCATCAATACGGAAGACCAGGTCATTCAGACAACACTCAGCCTGATCACCGGATAAATGACACCGCAGGAGGAAATTGCGCACATCGGCAATGTCTCGATTGAAATCGAAGTGCAGCTCGACAGCCGGTGGATGAAGTTGTCGGACATTCTCGCGCTTGAAGCGGGAAGCATCGTCGAAATGCGGCGCTCGGCGGGCGAAAACATCGACATCTTTATCGGGAAGAAACTGGCCGCGTTCGGTGAAATCGTGATCATCGAAAACACGATGGGCGTGCGGATCACCGATTTCAACATCCAGTTGTAAGACGATACCAAATGGACGTAGTTCAACCTGTTGCGGCAATCTTTCTCGTTCTGGCGCTCCTCAGCGGGGCCCTGCTGACGCTGAAAAAGCGCGGCGTCGTTTCCCGGAATATAGTGGCCGGTCACCGCCTCGAAGTCGTCGAACGGATTACATTAGGGCCGCATCACGCCCTGCATCTGGTACGGACCGGAGGCAGACTCCTGCTGGTCGCAACCGCCCCCAATTCCTGCCAACTCCTCGACCATACCGTCACCGGCAAGGAGGACGCGTGAGAAAGACATTGCTTCTCGGCGCATTTGCGCTGCCGCTTTCTGCAGCGAAGTCCTCCGCGTCGGCATCGTCGCTGCCTTCATTGCTTCCAGCCGGTCAGGGTTCGCTGAGCACGCCGATGCAGATCATCATCCTGATGACTGTGCTCACTCTCCTGCCGGGCATCATCATGTCGATCACGCCATTCCTCCGTATTTCCATCGTGCTTCACTTTCTTCGGCAGGCGCTCGGAACGCAAAGCGCCCCATCCAACCAGGTATTGATCGGGCTCTCCCTCTTTCTCACGCTCGTCTCCATACAGCCACTCGCCTCGGAAATCTATAAAGACGCCTGGCAGCCGATGGAGCGCGGCGATGTTACGTATCGGCAGGCATATGAAACGGGCAGTAAACCGCTGAAGACATATCTCAGCCGCTTCGTCCGGGAAAAAGACGTGAAGCTCTTTCTGGATCTCACTCACTCCCCGGCGCCTCGCACTCCCGCGGATCTTGATCTCGAGGTTTTGGCGCCGGCCTATATCCTCTCGGAGATGCGCGCAGGCTTTCAAATCGGCGCGGTGATCTATCTTCCGTTCCTGCTGATCGACATTATTGTTGCCTCGGTGACGCTCTCGATCGGCATGGTTCAGCTTCCGCCCGCCATGGTTTCCGCCCCATTCAAGCTGTTGCTTTTTGTGCTGGTGGATGGCTGGAATCTCACGGTGGGGTCGCTTATGAAAGGGTTCTTCGCATGACACCGGACGGCGTCGCTCACATCATCGGCCAGATGTTCGTAACAGCCTTCTGGATCGCCGCGCCTTTGCTGGCGCTCGGCTTCGTGACCGGCATTGTGATCAGTCTCCTGCAGGTTCTCACTTCCATTCAGGACAGCGGTTTCAATACGATCCCGCGCCTCATCGCGTTTCTGGGAGGGAGTCTGCTGATGATGCCCTGGATGGTGCAAAAGGCGATGTCCTACACGATCGACATATTGGGCAATCTAAGCCGCTATGGGCACTGATCCGGTCTTCAGCTATTCGACCCTGTTCGGATTCCTGTTTACGCTGGCGCGTATATCGGGCGTATTTGCATTTCTGCCGCTGGCCGGCTTTCGGGCCGCGCCCGAGTCGGCACGCATCCTGCTTTCGCTTCTGCTGACGCTGATGCTGCGCGCCGAGTGGAAAACACCCGTCGGCGCGGACGCGACAATCGGCCGGATTATAGCCGGTCTTGCCGCCGAAATGGGATTGGGCCTCGCGATCGGCGTCGCGCTGGGAATCGTATTCGAGGTCTTTCAGATGGCGGCGCAGGCCGTGAGTCTGCAGGCCGGGTTCGGCTATGCGTCTACGGTAGATCCCACCAGCGGCGCCGATTCGACCGTCCTCCTGACCACCGCGCAATTGTCCGCCGCTCTGATGTTCTTCGTCTCCGGCGCGGACCGCCTTCTGGTTCGGGAACTGGCCGCCAGTCTGAGGCGGTGTCCACCGGAGTCGTTCGTACTGCACAAAGCCTGGGCGACGGCCCTCTTTCAGTTCGCAGCGGCCATTTTCACTTCCGGCCTGCGCCTCGCCGCACCGTTAATTGCCCTGTTGCTGCTGGCGGACGCATCTCTCGCCATCCTCGGCCGAGTACAGGCGCAGCTTCATCTCATCGGCCTCACCATGCCCTTGAAGCTGGCTGCCACGATGCTGATTCTCTCGGCAACGGTCATTCTGCAGCCGGGTTTTATCGAATCGCTGATGACCGCCTGGGTGCGGCTCATGGAAGGTATTTTGCGAACCGCGCACTGATCGAAATGCCCTGACATGGCGGATTTTTCGCAAAAAACCGAAAGCGCATCGCCTCGCCGCCTGCAGAAAGCGCGGAGCGAGGGTGATTACCCCGCTGCCCGCGAATTTGTCTCCGCGATCCAGTTTTTCGCGTTCATCCTGCTCGCCGGAGCATACTTTCCGGATTGGGTGCAAAGCCTTCAGGCGGCATTCCGGCTCGGATTACGGCAATCGTTTTCGGCGTCCCTGACGCCTGCCGATCTGATCGCCATACTGCTGCGGCTCGCCACCGCGGCGTTGCGGCCCCTGGCATTCCTTGGCCTTGCCCTTCTCGCCGTCACCGTCTTCTTCCAGATGGCATCCACCAACATGGGCCTCAGCCTGGCGCGGCTGGCGCCGCGGTTCGACCGATTGAACGTCGCTCGAAGAATGCGGGAGATGCCCGGCAACAACATGGAGCGGCTGCTTCAGGCGATGGTCATGCTGCCGGTGATGTTCTGGGTCACCTGGTCGATGGTGAAAGACCGGCTTCCGGAACTGCTTCGGCTCCCCATGATGCCTGTCGCCGCCGGAGCCGCCATGGCCGGGCTTCTTGTGAAGGACGCCATGCGGAAGGCCGCGTTTGTCCTGCTGTTTCTGGGTGTGGTGATGCTCGTCCGGGAGCGGAGTAAATACAACAGACGGCTGCGGATGAGCAAGGAGGAACTGCGCGAGGAAGCGAAAGACACTGAAGGCAATCCGCAGACCAAGGCGCGCATCCGCCGCCTGCAGCGCGACATGCGGCGGAAGAACATGATGCGGGAGGTCGCAAAGGCCACCGCCGTGATCGTCAATCCGACTCACTACGCCGTTGCGATCCGATATGAGCAGGGCGCTATGGCCGCGCCTCTCGTGGTCGCGAAGGGTAAGAACTATCTGGCTGCGCGTATCCGTTTACGCGCCACGGAAAACCAGGTGCCGATTATTGAGAATCCTCCCCTCGCGCAGGCACTATACAAATCTGTGGATGTGGGGCAGGAGATTCCTGCTCATTTGTATCGGGCTGTGGCGGAGATTCTGGCTTACATCTTCAAACTTATGGGAAAGACGGGACGTAAATGACCCCCGGCATCGCCAGGTTGGCGCTTCCGAAGGTCTCGCTGGAGACCCTGAGCGAGTTCGCCGTCCCCGCCGCCGTTCTGGCGATCGTGCTGGCGCTGATCGCGCCGATGCCCCGATTCCTGCTCGATCTGCTGATCGTCACCGACCTCATGATGTCCCTCATCGTATTGATGGTCGCGATGTACATCACGAAGCCTGTCGACTTCAACGTTTTCCCGACCACGCTTCTGATGCTGACGCTGTTCCGGCTGGCCCTGAACGTCTCGTCGTCCCGATTGATTCTGCTCAACGGGCACACCGGCGCCAATGCTGCCGGCGACGTCATTCAGGCCTTTGGAAATTTCGTCGTGGGCGGCAACTACATCATCGGGGCGGTTATTTTCCTGGTGCTGATCGCCATTCAGTACATCGTGATCAATCACGGCGCGGTGCGCATCTCGGAAGTGACAGCGCGGTTCACGCTGGATGCTTTGCCCGGCAAGCAGATGTCCATCGATTCCGATCTGAACGCGGGATTAATCGATGAGGCGGAATCGCGCCGCCGCCGCAAACAACTGGCGGGAGAAGCCGAATTCTTCGGAGCCATGGATGGCGCCAGCAAATTCACGCAGCGCGACGCCGTTGCCGGGATACTGATCACAGGCATCAACATCGTAGCCGGCCTGTTGATCGGCGTCCTTCAACATGGCATTGACATTATGAAGGCGCTCCAGACTTACACGGTACTGACCATTGGCGATGGTTTGGTCACTGTAATCCCTGCGCTGATGATCTCCATTTCGGGCGCGATGATTATTACGCGCGCCAGTTCGGAAAATCGGCTGGGCGTGGAGTTCCAGAAGCAGGTCTTCGGCGCCTGGCAACCGATGCTGCTGGCGAGCGGTGTTCTGGTCGCACTGGCCGCGTTGCCCGGATTGCCGAAAGTTCCGTTTCTCTTACTGGGTTGCGGCCTGGGCACCATCGGCTGGCGGATGAGAAGCCGGGCAGGCAGGCCGCCGTCAACGGAAGCTTCAGCTGGGTCGGCGCGGCCCGCCAAAGAAAATCTCGACGAGTTGCTGAGAGTCGAGCCCCTCTCGATCGAGGTGGGCGTCAGCCTCGTTTCCTTCATCGCGGAGGGAGTGAAGTCACCCCTTCTGCGCCGGATCGGCGGCATCCGCAAGCAACTCGCCACCGAGCTGGGTTTTATTATTCCTGCCGTTCGCGTGATGGACAATCTCTCGCTGCGTGCGCGCGAATACTCGATCTGCCTGAAGGGAATCGAAATCGCGCGTTTCGAGCTGCCGCAGGGCTGTGAATTGGCGATTGCGCTCACTGCCACTGACCCTCCTCCCGACGGGCGGCCGGTGAAAGATCCTGCGTTCGGTGTCGCCGCGTGGTGGGTACCGGCTTCGCAGTCGGAAAGCCTGCGGACCAAAGGCTACACGGTGATCGATCCCCTGAGCGTGATGACCACGCATCTGGCCGAACTGATCCGGCGTTTCGCCTATGAACTGTTCTCGCGGCAGGAGGCGCGCAAGCTGCTGGACCGCATCAGCGTCGAAAATGCCCGTGTGGTGGAGGATCTGGTGCCCAAGCTTTTGCCGCTGGCGACTGTGCAGCGTGTTATCCAGAATCTGCTGCGCGAGCGTGTTTCCATCCGCGATGCGGTCTCGATCCTCGAAGCGCTGGGCGAAGCGGCCCCGTCGACACGGAACCCGGTCCTGCTGACGGATTATGTACGCCAGTCCATCCGTCGTGTGATCGTTAAGCCGTACCTCAACGCCAACGGCGATCTGCCGGCATTCTTCCTCGAGCCGCAACTCGAGCGGCTGGCCGAAGGCGGTGTCGAACACGGCGAATCGAATAGTTCTTTGGCGCTGGCCCCGAACGCATTGCGCGACCTGCTGGACCGATTACGCCGTGGTATCGGTACGCAGGAATCGGCAGCGATCGTAATTACGAGCTCTGTCTGCCGTTATTTCCTGCGGCAGGCCGCGGAGTCGTCGATCCCCAATCTGTTTTTCCTCGCGCACAGTGAGATTCCCGCCGGAGTCAAAGTCATTTCCTTGGGGGTGATCTCGTAAATGCGGATCTACGTGATACCAAGTTCCGGAAATTCGCGTACCACCAATCTCCAACGCCGCTTGCTGACCGAGAGGGAATCCTCATGACCCTTCGAGCCGCCGATAGCTGCGAAGACGCTGTAACGTTTTTGTGGGGCGGGGCTTCGGCCCTGCAGGCCGGGCTTCGCCCGGCCCGGAGCTTTATGTCTCCCGAGGAGTGCGTCTTCAACGGAGCGACATATGCGAACTTTCGCAAACAGACATTAGTCCCTATCGAGCTATGGGGAATATCTCCCAAGATAGATAGCCAACTGGTCCTAACGGCGATTGCCGGTTCCGCCGATACCCTCTACACGACCACGAGGGCGGCATAAGGAGAAGACTTGGCGACCGCTGCTTATCAATATCAGGCCGAGACCCTCTCCGAGGAAGAGCGCGAGAGGCTCATACTCGAACATCTTCCCCAGGTACGCCTGGTGGCGCGCAAAATTCACGAGCGCCTGCCCGAAACCATTAGCTTCGACGATCTGCTGTCCGCAGGCGTCGTTGGTCTGATTCAGGCCATTGACAACTTTGACCCTCGCCACAACGTCAAGTTGAAAACTTACGCCGAATTCCGAATCCGCGGCGCGATTTTGGACAGCCTCCGCGAGACGGATTGGGCTCCACGCCTCAAGCGGAAGCAGGCGCGTGAATTCGAGGCAGCGATCGCTCGCGCGGAACAGCGGCTGGGCCGGGTCCCCGAAGAAGCGGAAATCGCCGCCGAAGTGAATTTGACTCTCGATGAATATCGGCAGAAATTGACGGAAATGGAGGCACTCAATATCGGAGAGCTGGAATTCGTTCGCGACGAGAACGAAACTCCGGTAATTTTGAAATACGCCGCTTCGACTGAGGAAGATTCGCCGGCGGCGACGCTCGAACGCGCGGAGCTGGAGAGGCTGATCGCCGCCTCCATCGACCGCATTCCGAAAGTTGAGAAAACCGTGCTCAGTCTCTACTTCTATGAGGAGTTGACGCTTCGGGAAATCGCGGAAGTCATGGGCATCCACCTTTCACGGGTTTCGCAGATCAAATCGCAGGCCATCCTCCGCCTGCGGACGGCCATGGTGAAGCGTTGGCCCGGTGTCAGGAGATAAGTGTCAGGAGAGAAGCGCCCGGAGATGAAAAGCGGGAGATGATCGCAAGATGAGTAAGGAAACAGCCGAGGCCGTCAAAGACGCCACTCCCGGGCTCGTCCATCACTTCGAGGAGGCGCTGGGTCAGGCGATCGCCGGCCTGACCGGCATGGATTTTGCAGCGGCGCTCAACGATCAGTCCGCGGATCCCGCTGCACTGGAGAACGCAATCATTTGGCAGCAGTCCTTCTCGATTTTGGAAGGGCCCGCGCTCTGGATCGCGGCAGGTAAAGAGGCTTGGGAATCTCTGGGCCGGACTACGCTCGAAGCCGCGGGTGTCGATCAGATCACGGAAGAGGATTGCCGCTCAACCTGGCAGGAAATCGTCCAACAGACCGTCGCGGGTGTCGCAGCGGGCATCGCCGTCGACCAAGGCAGAGAAGTTACCTCCTCGCAAGGCGAGGAAATAGACGCCCTACCTCCGGATCTTTCCTGGCGGATCTTTGTCGTTACCGATCAGAACGCTAACAACAATGGCTGGCCAGTTCACGTGAGTTGGAGTGCGGGACTGGCTGGTCTCGGCGCCACCGTTGCCGAAGAAGCCCGCAACAGTCCCGCCCGCGGCGCTGCGGTTTCGAAAACATTCGATCTTCTGCTGGAGGTGGCGCTGCCGGTAACTGTCTCTTTTGGCAGGACCTCACTCCAGATTCGTGAAGTGTTGAAGCTGAACACAGGTTCCATCGTGGAACTCGAGCGTTTCGTCAGCGATCCGGTGGAAGTCATCGTCAATGATTGTGTAATTGCCCGCGGAGAGGTTGTCGTCGTGGACGGAAATTACGGTGTTCGGATCAATCAGCTCGCCAGTCGTGAAGACCGCCTTAGATCCGGGATGGCGGAAGCTGTCCATGGCAAGAGCAACCGCTTTTGATCCTGTTTGTTTGCGATCCCGATGAAGCCGCGCTCAGGCAACCAGGCGGGGCAGTCGGGATTCCAGCACCCGCATTCTCGCCGATAGCGTCGTCCGTTTCAGACGCAGCAACTCCGCCGCCGCTGTTTTGTTCCCCCGGGTCCGGGCTATTGCCTGGGTGAGCAGATCATGTTCAAATGCCTCGAGCGCCTGCTGATAATCAAGGCCGCCCGAGGGGAGTGGTATTTTCACCGGATTTTCCGTCGGCGCCCGGCGTGAGACCCCGGGCGTGATCCGGATATCCGAGGCGTAGATACAGGAACGCGCGCCGCTGAGGATCACCGCAGTCTCCATCACGTTTTCCAACTCCCTCACGTTCCCCGGCCATTCATGCTCTACCAGACGATCCAGCGCGGAAACGTCCAGACTCTTCGGCCGGATATTTTCGTTCCCGCATATCTTTGCAACAAAATGGGTCGTGAGTGCCGCAATGTCGTCGGGCCGCTCTCTTAACGGCGGCAGGACGATCTGAAAGACGTTCAGCCGGTAATAAAGATCCTGACGAAACTGCCCCTGCCCGACGCGCGCCGCGAGGTCGACATTGGTCGCGGCGATGACGCGCACGTCGAGGCGTATCCGTTCATTGCCGCCGAGGCGCTCCACTTCTTTTTCCTGCAGGATGCGTAGTACCTTAGACTGCACGGCGAACGGCATATCACCAATTTCATCGAGGAAGATCGTCCCATGGTTCGCCGCTTCGAACTTTCCGATACGTCCCTGCACCGCGCCTGTGAACGCCCCTCTTACATGGCCGAACAGCTCGGCTTCGAGCAGCGTATCCGGTATGGCGCCGCAATTTACAGCGACCCAGGGCCCGCGTGACCGGCTTCCGGATCGATGAATCTCCTGCGCCACAACTTCTTTTCCTGTGCCCGTCTCCCCTTCGATCAGGACATTACAGCGGCGACTCGCAACCAATCCGATACTCGACGACACCGCCTGCATGGAAGGGCTGCCGCCGATCAGCGTGCCGCCTTGCTCGCCTTCATGCCCGCAGTTCTTCCCGGAGTTCATAGCTGGTCTTGTATCGGCTCAAAGTGAAAAAAATTTAGCAAATATTTTCGTCGTCCGTTGGAGGATGTCGTAAAGGTCGTTACCTTGTTTGCCGATAGAGAACAGGGAAGCGCCGCAGCCGCTGTTGAGAACTTTCCGCCGGCGCGCCACTGTTTCCGTGGCTACTGTTTCAGGAGCGACATGACCAATACATCCGCCGGCGGCGCGCAGGGAATTGTCGAAAGTACCGCTGCTTTTCAGTGCGCCGAATCCATGGCGACGGACTCCACGGATATGAATCGGCTCGTGCGAACACTGGCGGCGAGAGTGCTGGCTGGCCTTCCGCGGGATTCCGGAATTGAAATGTCCGATTTGATTCAGGCAGGAAATGTAGGTCTTCTTCAGGCGACGCGCACATTTTCGCCTGAAAGCGGCGTTCCGCTGGCGGGATACGCGAAATTCCGTATCCGGGGAGAAATGCTGGATGCAGTTCGCCGCAGTTGGGCATCCGGCCGTGGGTACACGACTATTCCGGGAGCGGACACCGACGATAGTCCCGGCATGGAAAGCGTGATTCCGGCCTCCGCTGAGCATTCGCCTCACAACGTGCTCGCGAAAAGCCAGCGTGCGGCAATCCTTGGTGAGGAAGTGGCGCGTCTTCCTCCCCGGTATCGCACTGTCGTCCGCCTGCGATATGCCCGCGAATTCAGTCTGCGTGAAATCGGATCGGTATTGAGCGTGCGCGAAAGCCGCGCCTGCCAGCTCCATCGGAGCGCACTGAGCCGCCTGCGCCAGGCATTGTCAAGACGTGGTCTTCGATGTATGTCGACGCTGATGTAGTCGCCGGGAATAGAGATCTGGGAAGACGGGATAGAGGTTTCGGAGGAAAGGAGCGATGAGACTGCAACTGGATGCCGATGTGACGGCAAACGGAGTCACAAAACCGGGTGCAGCCGGCCAGACCGTTCCGGTCGGAACCACTGGTGCGGATTCTCGTCGTGTTGCGGGAGACTCCTCCGGCGCGGACAGTATTCGCCTCTCGGCGACCTCAAACGCCCTGCATACCCTGTCAGCCGATCGTGCCGCACGGGTGCAGCAACTGACCGCCCAGGTGCAGAACGGATCTTACCAGGTGTCCGGTTCCCTGGTCGGTCGCGCGATTGTCGATGACGCTGTTTCCGGCGGCAATAGTCAGGTGAAGTAGGCCGGAAATGGGTGGACTCTTCGCATCTCTGCAAACGGCCACCACCGCCCTTGACGTTTTCAGTCAGGCTCTCGGTGTAGACCAATCCAACGTCGCCAATGCATCCACGCCGGGTTACGCCGCGCAACGAGCCAACATCCTGCCGATCGACAACGCCGGCGGCGGGGCCAATAATGGCGACTTCGTAACCATCAGTTCGACCGGCAGTCGGTTCGCCGACGCTGTTGTGCAGACGGCTTCTTCACAGGCGTCCTCCAGCCAGACTTTGGTAGCGCAGTTGACCCCTGTCAATCAGCTTTTCGATATCACGGGATCGTCGGGCATTCTTGCTGCTTTCCAGCAGTTCAGCACCGCTTTTGCGAACCTGGCCGTTACGCCGAACGATCCCACAGCGGGTGCGGCGGCGCTGACCGCCGCGGGCAATGTGGCCTCCGCATTTCAATCCGTCGTTGCCAGTCTGGACAACCAGAGCACGCAATTGAATGCCGGCATTCAGAACACAACGAATCAGATCAATACGCTGTCCGCGGATATCGGCCACCTGAATAGTCTGACAACCGGTTCCCCGGAGGATGACGCGAGCACTACTGCCCAGCTCCGCTCCGACCTCGACCAGCTTTCTTCGCTTGTGGATATCACCGTGACGACGGCGCCCGACGGCACGGCGACGGTATTGGCAGGTGGGGAACTGCCGCTGGTCATCGGAAATCAATCCTACACTTTATCCGCAAACCCGACCGCCGCGCCCGGTTCCCAAGTTTCTTCTTCGGGTGGCGGCAATTCACCGGCGACCTTCTCAGGCCAGTTGGGCGCGCTGCTCCAGACGCAAAACAGCACGATCAGCCAATTGCTCGGCGGCAACGGCCAAGCCGGCAGCCTGAATACGCTTGCTTCCGGTTTCGCATCTCTTGTAAACAACCTGCTGACATCCGGAACGACAGCAGCGGGCGCGCCGGGCGTACCGATCTTCATCTGGGACCAGGCAAATCCCACCGACGCCGCCCGGACTCTCGCAGTTGATCCAACCGTTACCCCGACTGATCTCGGTCTGGCCACATCCGGTGCGGCTCCGCAATCCAACGGTATCGCCAACCAGTTGGCGGCTCTCGCGAGTTCAACTGTGGCTGCCAATCAGATTGGAGGCCTCTCCGCGGATGCTCTGTTTGGTTCGATCGCCACCACGGTAGGACAGCAACTCTCCGATGCCACTACTTCATCAACCGTCGATCAGGCGACTCTCACGGCCGCGCAGACAAACCGGCAGCAGCAGAGCGGCGTTTCGCTCGATCAGGAAGCTGCCAACATCACCGCTTATCAGCGCTCTTACGAAGCGAACGCCCAGGTCATTTCTATTCTTAACCAGCTCACCGAGGACGACGTCAATATGATCACGCCGACTGTCGGTTAGCCATCTGTCAAGGGAGATCAGGGAATCCATATGACACCGATCGGCTCCGCAACTCCGGGAACGGCCTGGTTCCTGAACGGTCTGGCCAACCTACAGCAGGAAGAGGCGCAGACGGAGCGCGAGTTGTCCTCCGGCTATCAAATCAACACTGCAGCCGATTCGCCGGTCGAAACCCCGGACCTGGTCCAGATCGGCTCCAACCTCGCGGCGATCCAGACTTATCAGACAAATGTGGACAACGTCCAAACGGAAGCCGGTGCGGCGGACCAGGCGCTCACGTCGAGCATTACGCTGCTCCAGAATGCGGTGACGCTGGCTTCGCAGGGCGCAAGCAGCACGGCCACGGCTGCCGACGATCAGACCTTCGCCGCTAACGTCCAGGGAATCCAGCAACAGCTTGTGTCGCTCGCGAACACCACGGTCGCGGGTCGGGCTATCTTTGGCGGCGATCAGGATCAATCCGCGCCGTATCAATACGACGCTGCAAGCGCAACCGGCGTCGACAGCCTTACCGCGCAGACCAACAGCCGCGTAATTGTCAACCCCACTGGGCAGACTGTCTATCAACCCCTGACTGCGCAGCAGATCTTCGATCCCGTGGACGCAACCGGTGCGCCAACGGCAAACAATACTTTCGCCGCCCTTCAGTCTCTCGAAACGGCGCTTCTTGCGAATGATCAGGCCGGAGTCGGAACCGCTCTCGCTTCCCTCCAGGCTGCCACAACGTACGTCAATCAACAGCAGGCCTATTACGGCACCACCGAGGAGCGTCTCACCAGCGAACAGAACACAGCGGCCAACCAGGTCACCGCGCTGCAGACTCAGATCGGCAACATTCGCGACACCGATCTGGCGCAGGCAGCCACTGATCTCACGCAGGAATCTGCCGATCAGTCGGCCGCGCTGGGCGCCGAAGCGGAGATTCCTCAAAAAACGCTGTTCGACTATCTGGCCTGACAGACCAATGCCGGGAAGACAATTAAGCCAGCAGGAAATCGACGCGGTCTTTCAGAACACGCAGACACGCCCGGCGGAGCGTTCTGGCTCCAAGCGCGCCATCGTGTTCGATTTCCGCAGGCCGGACCGCATCGCGAAGTCGCAGCTCCATGCCATCCATCAGCTGCACGATAACTTTGTCCGCAATCTCGTCTCGAGCCTGTCGGCCTATCTCCGGTCTTACCTGATCATCAATCTCGTGAGCGTGGAGCAGTTGTCCTATTCGGAGTTTCTGGAATGTCTTCCGTCCCCCACCTGTCTCGCATCGCTGGGACTGAAGCCCTATGACGGGAATGCCGTGCTTGAGCTCAATTCCACGCTCATCTTCCCGATCCTGGAAATTCTGCTGGGTGGCGACGGCAAGCTGCAGTTCAACGCCAAGCGGGAGATTACCGAAATTGAGCAGGTATTGCTCGACGGGCTTCTGCGGCTCATTCTCCGCGATCTGCGGGAAGCGTGGACGCTGGTGACTCCCATCGATTTTTCCATCGAAACCATCGAGACCGAGCCGCAGTTCCTGCAGATTCTGGCGCCCACCGAAGCTGTGGTCGCCGTGGCCATCGAAATCCGCATCGGCGACTCGATCGGCATGATGAACATCGCGATGCCCTCCATCATCATCAAGATGATGAGGCAGAAATTCGACCAGCAGTGGACGCTGCGCAAAAGCGTCTCCACCGAGAATGAGCAGTCGCGCGTGCTCGATCTGTTGCGGTCGGCGGAGGTGCCTTCCGAAGTACTTCTCGCCGGACCCCGGTTGCGTCTTCGTGACCTGATGAATCTCGAAGAAGGCGATGTCCTCGGCTTCGAATTTCCCACAAGGTCTCCGCTGGACCTCATGCTCAACGGCAAACGAAAGTATCGCGGCGAGATGGTGAACGCCGGTCATAGGGCGGCGTTCCGAATCGGCGAACATGTCCGGGACCACGCTGGCTGATGCGGTCCGGGCCGTACCTAAAACTTCCGAAGGCATGGCCGATATGTACTGCGGATATACAGGGCATCCCGAACGAAAAATCGGGAGAACCCGAGCCCGGCTTGATGACGGGTATGTATCACGTTAAGGACGCCTAAAATGCCGTTATCAATTCAAACCAACGTCGCTTCCCTCGAAGCGCAGAACTTTATCCGGATCAACAACAATTTTCAGAACAATACCATTGAGCAGTTGTCCTCCGGCTATCGGATTAACAACTCCGGTGACGATGCGGCCGGTCTCGCGACGGCCAATCAGTATGCCGGCACCATCGCAACGCTGACCCAGGGCGTGCTCAACGCCAACAACGCCTCCAGCACTCTGCAGATCGCCGATGGCGGTATCAGCAATATCTCAACGATTCTGAGCCGGCTGCAAACCCTGGCTACGGAGTCGGCTTCGTCCACATTCGCCGGAGACCGATCCACGGTGAATACGGAATATCAGGGTCTGTTGGCGGAAATCAATCGTCAGGCCGCCAGCATCAACCTCAACACCGGCGGGTTGTACAACTCCAACCTTATTACCTACGTTGGCGGCGGCGATAACCAGATTGATTCTCAGGTGGCTGTCAATCTGAGCGGCGCGAACAACGCAGTCGATTCCACAGCGCTGGGGATTCAGGCCACGAGCGTGGCGGGCGGAGGCACCGAACTCACCAATAACCTCATCAACCTGAATAACACTGCTACGACATTTATCTCCGGTAACGCGGCTGCTACGCAAACGTTCAACCTTAATATCGCCACCGCCACAGGTAGTACCCCCGTTAATGTCGTCGTCGATGGAAGTGTTGCCGGTATCACGGGAGCGGACGTTGTAACCCAGTTGAACACCGCGCTGGCTCAATACGGCATCAGTGCGTCGATCGCCAACGACGGACGGCTTGAGTTCGGCGGAAGCACCGCCTTCACGGTTACAGCCGGAGCGATCGGTGGCGGCGGAACTGCGGGCAGCGTGGCTGCTACTGCGAATTCCACTGCCATCAATACATCCAACTACAACATAGACAGTTCCACGGCCTTGAATGGAGCCGCTGTGGCAGGCGGAGCTTTTGCGGGATTTACCACCGGGTCGGAGACCGTCACATTCCAGAACGGCAACGGGTCGACGTCCGTCGTGCTGGGCAGCGCCGCGACCAATCCCAACAACGCCGTGGATCTCGCCACGACTCTGCAGACGCTGAACGGTGCGCTGAGTGGCACCGGAATCAGCGCGATCTCCAACGCGGCTGACGATGGGATCTCCTTTCAGAGCACGTCCTCTTTCAATATCGATGTCACGGCGAACACAACCGGCCTGGTCGGAAATCTGTTTGGTTCGGCGGCTGCGTCGGCGGCCAACTCCATCGCAGGCGCCGTTGCCATAACAGGGCCGTCCACCACGGCATCTGATACGGGCAACGCGATCGCGGCGCTGAGTGCGCTGAATACGGCCATCGCCAATCTGGGACTCACTCAGGGTATCGTGGGCGCCGGTGAAAACAAGCTGAACTATGCCATCAACCTGGCGCAGTCGCAAATCACGAACTATTCGGCAGCGGAGTCGGGCATAAAGGACGCCGACGTGGCGCAGGAAGCGGCAAACCTCACGAAAGCACAGGTGCTCGAACAAGCCTCACTGGCGGCGCTGGCACAGGCGAATTCCGCTCCACAGGCCGTGCTGACTCTACTGAAGTGATGGCTGATCTGACGAAAACGAGCCGGCCGTTTCGCGCCGGCTCGGTACGTTTTTCGTAACAAATGGCAACTTCATCGACATCACCGGCATCCGTTGCATCGCTCACTGCTCCGCCCACTTTCTCCGGCGTAAGCAAATTTGCAAGCAGCCTGCAGCAGGTTCTTTCAAGAGCCGTAGGAATTGCTTCCCTGCCGCTCGACAGCGACCAGGCAACGCTGAACAGTCTCAATACTACGCAATCGGATCTTCAGGGATTGGACTCCGTATTCGCCGGCCTTCAGCAATCCGTCAATGCTCTGCAAAGCACGTTGACCTCAAACCTTCTCACCTCGTCGGTTTCGGACCCATCGACTGTCAGCGCTACCGTAGGAACGGGAGCGGCCGCCGGCACTTACACTATTTCGGTAAACAGCCTCGGTGCTTTTTCGACAGCTTTGAGCAACGCAGGCTTGCCCCCGGTGACCGATCCCACCACGCAGGGCATCAGCAACTCCGCTACCTTCACGCTCTCCGTCGGTGGCGTGCCGACGACCATCACCCCCGCTTCAACCTCTCTTCAGGATCTTGCCGCGGCGATCAACTCACAGTCCGGCGGCGACGTACAGGCCACTCTCGTAAATGTCGGTTCCACCAGTTCACCGGACTATCGTCTTTCGCTGCAGGCCACAAGCCTGGGTACCGATGGCATTGACCTCACGGATTCATCCGGCTCGGACCTGATTCAGACCGCGACGCCCGGCTCGCCGGCGAGCTACACAGTAGGAGGGCTGACGACACCCGTCGACAGTACCAGCCGAACCATCACCTTGTCGCCGGGGCTGACCGTGAGTCTTCTCGCAAAAAGCGCGGCAGGCGCGTCCACGACGATCGCGGTAGCCGATAATCCTTCGGCTTTGGCATCGGCGTTCAGCTCGTTTGCGGGCTCATACAATGCTGCCGTCGATTCCATCAGCCAGTATCATGGGCAGAATGCCGGCGCGCTTGAGGGAGACAGCCTTCTCCAGACGCTCACCGGCGTTCTGGATCAACTGGGAAACTACAGCAACGGATCGGCAGACAGCGCCTTAGCCAATTTCGGCATCACGCTCGATCAGACCGGCCAGCTTTCGGTGGACACAACTGCTTTTACCAATGCGGCAAATGCGAATTTCCCGGCCCTTCTTTCGACGTTGGGCGGCGTCACCTCGGGCGGATTCCTGGAGACCGCGACGAATCTCCTGAACGGTATTGAAGATCCGCAGACCGGCGCGCTCAAAACGGAAGAAACCTCCGTCGGGAACCAGATTACGAACGAGCAGACCGTCATCAGTAACGAGCAGGCCTCGGTGAACCAGCTGCAGACGAACCTCACGCAGCAGATTTCGCAGGCCGATTCGGCGATTGCGGAACTGGAAAGCCAGGTAAGCTACGTTACCGGTCTGTTTGCCCAATACACCGGCGCGACGGACACACAAAGCAATGGCCTCGCCACGCTCTAGCATGCTGCTGAAAAAACCTTTTTCGTTGCCGCTTGCCGACACGCGCGGTTCAGTAACCGCCGCGGAATCAGCACGAGCTTTGCCGAACCGCGACTGTGAAGGAGCGGCAAGAAGCCTTTCTCCGCAGCCTGCCGGGATTTTGGAGTCCGTCGCCTCCCTTGAAGAGGCGGCCCGGCACGGCGACTGGAGAGGCGCCGGCGAGCTTGCGGCAGGCCTGCGTCAGCAGAAGTTGCCGACTGACCACAAGGAACTCGGGGAATATCTCCTCCATTTGAAAGAGGCGCTGGTCACCGCGAAGATCTCGCGAGCACACGCTGCTGCATCGCTCGCGAGGTTTAACGCCGCCGCCGTTCGGTTGAATGCCGCGGCAAGCTTCCACAGAGTACGCCAGGAATTTGCCGGGACGACAGATTTCTGACGTTTCGCAGATCGCCTGCTTCGCTGTAACCGATACGGGCCAACGACTTGAGTTTGGCCTGCACCTTGCCTTGAAATCCGCGTGACGCTGGATCGAACGGGCCTGCAGCTGGGTAACTTCATGAGCTACCTCGTCGAGCGCCAGCAGGTCATCGCGTCTAATATCGCGAACGTCGACACGCCGGGCTACCAGACACGCGATGTCGCGATGCCCATCGACTTCGCCTCAGCCATCGAGGACGCCGCGATCTCCATCGTCGAAGCCCCGAACCTTCCCAGCCGTAACGATGGCAACAACGTCTCGATCGATCGCGAGGCGAGACTTCTTGCCGAAAATACCATGAAGTTCAATCTCTCTGCCCAACTGATAAGGGGCGAACTGAAAAATATCCGTTCGGCAATCGAAGAAGGCCGCTTGTCGTGAGTCTCTTTACCGCTATCTCCATCAGCGCATCCGGCATGGAAGCCCAGCGATCGCGCGCGGAAGTCATCACCGAGAATCTCGCGAATGCCGACACCACCCGGACACCGGAAGGAGGGCCATACAAACGCAAGGACACGGTCTTCACAACTGCGCCCGTTTCCTGGTCCTTCTCCGACGCGCTCTCTGAGGCATCCGGGCAGACTCTGTCGGGCCAAAGCCTGGGCGTCACCGTCTCGGACATTTCCATCGACGACCGCGATCCCGAGCGGCGCTACATTCCCGGGCATCCGGACGCCGATGCCGATGGATATGTGGCTTTCCCGCGTGTCGATCCGGCTGAAGAAATGGTCGATTTGATGAGCGCTTCCCGCGGCTACCAGGCAAACGTCGCGGCGATCTCGGCTGTTAAAGACATGATCGCCCGTTCCATCGACCTGTTTCGCTAAAAGGCAAATCGCTAACAGGCCACAGGTATGAATCTCACCCCGGTAATCAAACCGTTTATCGTCTCCGGATCAAATGGAATCTCCGGCCCCGCAACATCGGGAACCGGTTTCAGCGATATCTTCAACAGCGCCGTCAACCAGGTGGAGGGTGCGCAGGAAACTGCAAAGTCCGCCGCAATGGACCTTCTCGCCGACGGCAAAGGTGACGTTCACAACGTTGCGCTCGCCACCCAGCGGGCCGAGCTTTCGCTCGAACTGTTCCAGCAGGTAAGAAATAAGTTCGTTTCGGCCTACCAGGAAATTATGAAGATGCCGATGTGAGCGTGAGGACCCGACCGTTTCCTCGGATGTCCTTATGAATCAACTGGCGCGCATCTGGACGTCGTTGAGCCGGAGTCAGCAGATCTCGCTGATCCTCGTGCCTGCTGTCGTGTGCGCGGTTGCATTCGGACTTCTGCGATGGAAGCACGACAGCGATTTCCGCGTCTTATACAGCGGCCTTGCCCCGGAAGACGCTTCAGCCGTCACCCAGAAGATCCGTGAAGCGGGAATCGAGTTCCGCCTTGACGAAACCGGTTCCACCGTGCACGTGCCCTCCGGGCGGCTGGCTGATGCGAGGCTTGCCTTGGCAGGCGCCGGTCTACCCCGCACCGGTCGAATCGGCTTCGAACTTTTCGACCGGACTAATCTTGGCGCGAGCGACTTTGCGGAGCAGGTCAACTACCGCCGCGCACTCGAAGGAGAGCTCGAACGCACCGTCGCTACGCTCTCCGAGGTCGAGCAGGCTCGTATCCACATCACGTTCGCGAAGGAATCGGTCTTCCTCGACGCCCGCCAGCCGTCCAAAGCAACTGTCGTTCTGCGCCTCAGGCACAACGCACAACTCTCCCAACCAAGCGTACTTGCTGTAGCCAACCTGGTTGCCAGTGCGGTCGACGGCCTTTTGCCCGAAGCGGTGGCGATCATCGACTCCAATGGACGGTTGCTGAGCAGGCCGCGTGTGCAGGGCGATGGCGATGAGCAGCTGGCCGAAGCGAATCTCGAATATCGTCGCCAGGTGGAATCGGAGCTTCTTGCGAAGATCAGTCAGTCTCTCGGCGCGCTCCTCGGTCCGGATCGGTTCCGCGCGAGCGTTAACGTGGACTGCGATTTCAGCAGTAGCGAAGAGAACGAAGAGAGCGTCGACTCCACCCGATCCGCCGTCCTCACCTCACAGACGACAGAGGAGTCGAGCGGCGCGGGCGTTGCGGGCGGAACACCGGGCACTGCGTCCAATCTGCCCCGCCCGACTGCCAGAGCAACCTCTACAGGCACCGGACTCCGGCGTCGAACCGAGAATGCTACTTACCAACCCAGCCGGATTGTGAAGCACACCACTTCTCCGAAGGGGACCATCCGGCGAATTTCCACTGCGGTTCTGGTCGATCAGACGGTTCGCTGGGATGGCGTCGGAGCCAAAGCCCGGAGAACGCTGCTGCCACCGTCCGCGGACGTGCTCAAGGGGGTCCATGACATCATCGCCGGAATTACTGGCTTCACTGAGCAGCGCGGCGATCAGATCACCGTCGAGACCCTGCCGTTCGAAACCACTCTCGAAGTCGAACCGCCTCCCGGTCCGCCGGCGCCGGTCAAACAGGTTCCGCTTGCGCTCAACTTGAAGCAGCCTGCGGTGATCGGCGGACTGGCTGTCTTCGTATTGCTCGCCGTCGCCGCCGTTTTCATTACCCTGCGCCGGCGTCGCGCGGCGAGAGCAACGGACATGTCCGCAGCCGCAATCGGCGCCGCCGTGCCCTCCGCCGCGGTTCCGGTCGATCCCAAGACTGCACTCGAGCGTCAGTTGGAGCAGCAGATTTCAGAAAACGATGCCCGCCAGTCTCAGTTGGAATCTGAGGTGCTCAGCCGGATCAAGCTCCCGGCAAGCACGAGGAAGACGGAAGTACTGGTCCGGCACATACGCGACTCTGTCCATAAGGATTCGGTGAATGCCACCAATGTCCTCCGTTCCTGGATTTCGGAAACGGAGACCAAGCACTCAACATGACTCCCGCTCAAACTGCTGTTGTCGAAACTCTGACCGGCGTTCGGAAAGCCGCCATATTGCTGATCATGATCGGCGACAAATCCAGCGCGGAAATCATCAAGCAGCTTACGGAAGATGAAGTGCAATTGGTCAGCCGCGAAATCGCGAGGCTGGATTCCATACCGGCAGATCAGGCCGAGCAGCTTCTCGAAGAGTTCTATCAAATGAATCTCGCGCATGACTTCGTGGTGCGCGGAGGCATGGATTACGCGAAGAAGATGCTGCACCAGGCCTTCGGTCCCGAACTGGCGAAAAAGTTGTTCGATCGCCTCGCCAAATCGTTGGGCACGGAATATGCAAGTCTCGATGTTCTGCAGAAAGTGGATCCGCAGCAGCTTGCCAAATTCATTCACAACGAACACCCGCAGACCATTGCGCTGATTCTCTCCCACCTGAATGCTTCCCAGGCCGCGGCCTTACTGGTTTCGCTGCCGTCTGAAATGCGTTCCGACGTTGCCCAGCGCATGGGCGTTCTCGATCAGATCTCACCCGAGATCGTGAACAAAATCGCGACGGTAATCGGCAAGAAGCTGAAATCCATCGGCGAGTACAGCCGCGAGTCTTACGGCGGCATTCGCGCGGTTGCGGAGATGTTCAATCGCCTGGATTCCGGAACGAGCAAAGAAATCCTCCAGACGATCGAGCTCAATAATCCGCACCTGGTAGAAACGATTCGTCACCTGATGTTCGTCTTCGAAGATCTGCTGATGATCGACACCATTCAACTGAAGGACATTACCGCCAAGGTCGACCGTAAAGTCCTGACGATGGCCCTGAAGGGAACCAGCGAGCCGCTCCGCGACCACTTTCTGTCCACGATGTCAGCACGCGGCGCCGAAATGATGAAGGAAGAAATGGAAGCGTTGGGTCCGGTCCGGATAAAGGAGGTCGAAACCGCCCAGCAACAGATCATCGCCATTGTGCGGCAAATGGAAGCGGACGGCATCCTGACGATGAAGGGCACCGTTGGAGAACAGTATGTTGTCTAGGGTCATCAGCCGCGGCAATGCGGCGAGTGTCCAGGCTCTGGTCTTCCCGGATCTGACCGGATACGAGCGCGGAAGACGGGATCGCGGCCCTACGGGCGACGCGCCAGGCGCCGCGGGACACGAAGAAAACGCAGCTCACGAAAACCGAGCCCTGCGGGAAAAGCTGCACCAGCTTGAGTCACAGGCTGAGGCCGAACGCCGCGCGGCTTTCGAAGCGGGCCGACGGGAAGGTGAATCCCGCGCCAACGCCGAGCTTCAGCCCGTCCTGGAGCGCCTCAATGCTTCCGTCACTCAGATCCTGGCGATGCGTCCGGATTTGCGGCGGAGCGCGGAGCGGGACGCGGTACAGTTGGCCCTTCTGATTGCGCAGAGAGTACTCCACCGGCAATTGACTGTAGACGAAGGAGCCTTGACGGCAATCGCGCGTGTTGCGTTCGAGCGCCTGATGCACTCCGAGTCCTATCGTGTCGTTGTCCATCCGAGGTTCGCCGCTGCGATCGCTTCCGTGGTGCCAGGCAGCCACTCGGCGCGTATTCGCCTCGATCCGGATCCCGATTGTGCGGAAGGGACCCTGACGATTCATTCCACGGAAGGCACGATCGATGCCTCTGTCGACGCCCAGTTGGAAGAAATCAGCCGCGGGCTGGCCGACCGAATCTTGTAACACCGGCGATCTTGTCGCCGGTATTCTTCCAGGGAATAAAATGACCCCCACCGCCAAACTGAACCTGAACCGCTACACAACTCTCCTGAACCGTTTGCAGCCGGTGCGCAGCGAAGGTGTTGTGGTCGAACTGATCGGTCTCATCGTTGAGTCGCGCGGACCAGCCGCGGGTATCGGAGATTTCTGCGAAATCCGCACCCGCGGCGGCCGCGCGATTCGCACGCAGGTGATCGGCTTCCGCGACGGCCGCGTCCTATCGATGCCGCTCGAAGAGACTGACGGACTCTGCCTGGGCGATCGCATTATTGCCCGCGCAGGCGAAAGCGATGTGGAAGTTTCCCGCCAGCTGCTCGGACGCATTCTGGACGGCTTCGGCATGCCGATCGACGGCGGCCCGGCCATCGAGGCGGAACGTACGAGGGCACTGTATGCCGCGCCGCGCAGCCCTCTCGAACGGGCGCACATCGACCAGCGGCTGATCACCGGAATTCGCGTAATTGACGGGCTTCTGCCCTGCGGAAAAGGCCAGCGCATCGGCATCTTCGGCGGCAGCGGAGTGGGCAAGAGTACTCTGCTCGGCTCTATGGCGCGATCCAGTTCCGCGGGCGTCAATGTGATTGCATTAATCGGAGAGCGCAACCGTGAAGTCCGCGCCTTTCTCGAACATGATCTCGGATCGGAGGGTATGCGCCGTTCGGTTGTCGTCGTTGCGACGTCGGATCGCCCCGCGCCGTTGCGCGTGCGCGCTTCTTTCGTCGCCCTCGCGATCGCCGAATATTTCCGCGACCAGGGCGAGGACGTGCTGCTGGTCATGGATTCAATCACTCGGCTCGCCATGGCGCAGCGGGAAATCGGTCTTGCGGCGGGCGAACCACCCAGCCAGAAAGGCTACACGCCGTCCGTTTTCAGTCTGCTGCCCAAAATCTGCGAACGGGCGGGGAACTTTGACGCCGGCTCCATCACAGCGTTTTTTACGGTCCTGGTCGAAGGCGACGATTTCAACGAACCGATCTGCGACGCTGTTCGCGCCATCCTGGACGGGCACATTACACTCGCTCGCGATCTGGGCGCGGCGGGCCACTACCCCGCGGTTCAGGTGCTGGATTCCGTCAGCCGTCTGCAATCGCAGTTGTCCACGCCGGAGGAGTCGGCCTATGCGCGCAAGATTCGCGAAGCGCTCGCGCTCTATCGGCAGTCGGAGGACCTCATCAACCTCGGCGCCTATGTGTCCGGCACGAATCCCCGGCTGGACGCGGTAATCCGCTCTCGAAACGACATCCTGCGATTCCTTCGGCAGGGCCCCCGGGATACTTCGGTGGTCGACGAGACGATCCGCCAGATGGGTGCGCTGGCTCAACTAATCTTGTAGGGCGGGGCTTCGGCCCTGCAGCCGGGCTTCCGCCCGGCCAGCCCGTGACATAAATCTCCCATGAAAGCCTTTACCTTCCGTCTCGAACAGGCCCTGCGCTGGCGCGAAACGCAGGTCAATCTCCGCAAAGCCCGCGTCGCCGTCGCAGCGGCAAGACTTACGGAGATCGAAGCGCTGCGGGAAGCTCGCAAGACTGAAATGTTGACGGCGGCGGCCGGGATTGTCGATGGATCGACGGGCGCCGGCCTTGCGTCATACGCCGGTTTCCGGGAGAAGGCGCGCGCGGCGATCCGCGATGCCGAGGCCCGGACTGTCGTCGCTCAGCGCACTCTGGCGCTGGAAATGAGCGGCCTGATGGAAGCCCGGCGGCAGTTGCGGTTGCTCGAAAAGCTCAGGCATGCCGCCGAGATCCGCTGGCAGCAGGACTTCGACCGCGAACTGTCCGCCTTCGCGGACGAAGCCTTTCTGTCCCGCATGCAATCGAAGTTACAATCGAAGAAGGTACGGACGGGCGCGTAGCTCAGGTGGATAGAGCATTAGCCTTCTAAGCTAAGGGTCGCTGGTTCGAGTCCAGCCGCGCCTACCAACTAATTCCTCCTCCGGAGTGTCAAACAAGAATGAAATACATAGACCGCAGATTGCTTTTCCCCGTTGCCGCGGCGGCAACGGTGTGGGCGCAACAGCCGTCCCCTGCGGCCGCCGAGGCCGAAGCAGCTTTGCGCGCGCGCGTCGAACAGTTTTATCAGCTCCAGGCCGCCAAAAAATTTCGCCAGGCGGAGGCCTTTGTCGCGGAAGATACTAAAGACGCTTACTACAATGGCGCCAAGCAGGATATCAGGGAATTTTCGATACAGCGGATCGAGTTGCTGGATGATAATACCCGTGCTCGGGTAACGATAAAAAGAAAAGTCATTATCCAGGCGGCGGCCCTCGGTCCGATGGCTTTTGACATGGCCGCAGTGACAACCTGGAAAGTCGAGAACGGCCAATGGGTTTGGTACATCGATCGCACCGCGCCCCTTCTGACTCCGTTCGGTGCGATTGCGCCGCCGGGCGCTGCAGCGAAAGGCGCCGGCGACCGGCCAACCAGCGGCTTCGATCCCGCAATGCTCATGAATCCGGTCACCGTGGATGGAACATCAGTCGTTCTGAGCGCTTCTGATCCGGAGCGGACGGTTACCGTATCCAATAATCTTCCCGGTACAGTTACTCTGGAGCTAGAACCGCCCCTTCTCGAAGGAATCGCGGTTGAATTGGAAAAAAAGGAGTTGAAGGCGGGAGAAAAAAGCGCGCTGCGGTTCCGATTGACAGGCAACGTAGGGGGCGCGGGAGTCGTGAAACTTACAGCGTTGCCATTAAAAAAAGTATTCCGGATTTCCGTCCAGTCGAAATAAGTTCCGTTAACGGGAACTTCCTCCCACGGAACGCCCGCATACAAAAAAAGGGGGAAGCCGAAGCTCCCCCCTGGTAAGTACGATTGACAGGAACCTACTGTGTCAGCGTCTCTGAAGCAGGCAACGGCGTGCCCGCCGTGGAGCGGTCATTAATAACATCGGCGACATAGCCCATGGCTGTAGCAGCATTTCCGTTGGCGTTATCGACGATGTAGGCAAAGCCGTGTGCGAAATTGAAAGGACAAACGGCAATCACGTAGCCCGAGAACCCCGGAGCCACGCTGGAAAGCAGGAAGGCGTTTACGCTGCCACCCGCCGTACTGCCGTTGGGAGCCGCTACGTTAGTGCTCGTAGTTGGCGCGCTGGTACCGTAGAAGTTCAGGTTGCAACTTCCGGCCGAAGGCGTGGTTCCAAACGGATCGCTGCTTGTGTTGGCGATCGCGATTCCGGTGTCATAACTCCCGGCGCTGGTTACGAACGGGTAGAGCAGGTCCGTCTGGGCAAGAATAATCGCCGACCCATTGGCTTCGCCAGTGGTCACCGGAGCGAAGTTGGGAACGGTGGTCGCAGCAGCTGCGGCGGCCATCGGAGCGTAAGTCGCGAGAACGGTAACTGCTCCCGAAGCAGCGGTCAAAGTATTCGCCGGGAATGTCACCCACACCGGAATCTTCACGCTTACCGTGGCTGAGGCCGGCGCAAGGGTGACTTCATACACTGCCGTCGCGGCATTACCGGAAGGCGTGATAGGCGCGTTGCCCCCGAAGGCTATTGTAGTTCCTCCCGCACCCTGCACACCGGCGACTATCGAACCGGCGGTCGCGGGAGTAGAAAGGGAGAACGGTGGCGTAACAACAGGTATCACAGCACCCGCGTCTGGAGCCGTCGCGCTTGTTACGAGCGTCAATACGAACGACGGAACGAGGGGGGGGGCAGCCGGTGTAGGACCAAAGGAGATGGTCGTCGGGACATAGAGCGTGACACCTGCGGGCACGTTTCCAAATGACAACTGGACACGCGTACCGAAGGTCGCGTTACCGTCGAAATCTTCCGTACCAATGACAGCAACAGGACCGAATTGCTTAAATGCACCCGCAACGGTATCGGCCACTGTGACATAAAATCCGGGCAGAGCGGTCTTCGAGGGGCTACCCGTTCCGGTGTTGTAAGTCGCAGGCGCTGTCCCCGGAGTACCGGGCGCACCCGCGGCATTTGGACCGACGACACTCGTCGTGCTGCTGATCGTCGGGGATATATATCCAACAACCGTCGCCGCAGTAGCGGCTACCGATACGCCGGCTACGGTTACCTCGGGCTGCTCAGTCACGGTTGTCAGAGCCCCAAGCGTAACGGCATTCGCGTTAACGCGTACGGCGCTAAGTGTTGCGGTTGTAGCTGCAGCCAAAATCGGAATACCGGTGCCGTTGTTGCTGAAAATGAGTTGGGTGCCGGAAGCCACACCCGAATAGTTAACTCCGTTATAGTTCAATGTTGCAACAGTTGTGCCCGGAACAAGGGCATTTGCCGGGCTTGTGACTGGCGCATTCAGGAAAATCGTAATGGTGCCGGCCGCGCCTGTTCCACCCGCGATGTCGAACTGCAAATCGCCAGTCAATTCCGTGGTGCCCTCGGCACGGAGATTGAATGCTCCGGTGGGGGTTGCTGTCGGGGTCGTGCCCGCCACGCCGCCGGGCGCAGCTATCGTTATCTGCCCAAACGACGCTGTGGTAAACAGAGTCGCCAGAGCAGCCAAACCTAAAATTCTAGTTCGAAAATCTGACATTGCTTCTCCTTGTGAATTTTTTCTTGAATCGGGTCGAAGTTCTCTGCAACCTGAGCCTCAACTACAACCAAATATTTCTGTACTACCTTAAGGGAACTTCTCCGTGTCGGGCGGAGTATGACTTGCCTGCTTCCCTTGAGCGGTCAGCGAAGGCGGTACATCCTGAAGGGTGCGGGCCTTTATGATTTAACTGCCTGGCCACTACCCGAAAGCAAAAACTAAAGAACGATTACTGCAAACCCTTTGATAACTCATTCCGACTGTATTGTCAATAACCGGAACCAATGCCCAGCGTCAAGTCGGACTCTACAAGTTATGAACTATATCCATTCCTGGCGCCGGTTGCAATACTTTTTGAAAAAATGACCGAATTTTCATGTGCCCGGCTCTTCGAGTCTCGCCACAACCGGTGGAGCAGGCTTCCACCTTTGACGCCGGGCGCTTCCGCTCGGCGTCGCACGCCACAACCGGACTGTTAATGCAAATATAGAGGCACCGGAGCGGAACAGGTCGGCTGGCCGTTCGCGCCCGGCACGCAGATGGATAAAGGCGCCGAATTCCCCGTAAAAGTGAGTGAAGCCGGCACCTGCACGTTGATCTGATCGAGACCGGGCACAGATGCGACCGCGCCCGCATAAATAATCTGGCTTCCTGTAAGAGACAAGCTGCTGCCGATGTTAACGGTCACGGGCAGCGTTACGGGCGTGGCCAGTCCGGTCAGAAAGATCTGGATAACGTCATTGAGCGATGCCGGCACCGATGTGGAATTCACCGAGTTATTCTGGTTCAGAATTCCAGGATTGAAAACCGCTGGCGCGTTAGTCACCAGGCTCACGGGGAAGTTGTTGCTGGCTGTGCCATCGATAGTAGCCGTGACGGCGACTGTCGGGGAGGTGAGGCCCGCGGGAATAAGAATATTGATCTGCGTCGGAGCCGTAGGGGACGGCTGCCCGTCGTAGGTGACGGTAGCCGGGATTCCGTTGACCGCTACCGTTGCCGGCGCCGAAGTCTTGGGAACCAGGTTCAGCCCGTAAATCGCGGCGAAAGAGCCGGCAGTGATGGGCCCTGGCTGGGAATTGGCGGCATTTACCACACCTTGAATCACCGGGCCTGCCACGCCGACATTGAAAGTTACAGGCACTGCGACGGTACCGGCGCTGCCGGCGTTGATCGTCACGGTCGCCTGATACGTCCCGGGAATTTGAAGCGCGGCTGGACTGGCCGAAAGGTTCAGCACGAAACCGTTGATTCCAGCCGAGGGGTCGACAATCCCCTGGATAACGGTGCCTGCGGCGCCATTAATGGATAACCAGTTGGCCGTCGATTGGTTGGACGCCGTCTGATACGTGGTCGTGGCCGTAAAAGACAATTGACTCTGTCCCCCGTTGGTCGCCGTAATGAAAGCAGTCTGAGTTTGCCCGAGCGACGAACCGTTCAGAGTGATTGAGGCCGGAGCGGCCTGCAGCACGGGAAAATACGTCGCGGCGCAGTCGCCGAAGAATGTGCAGTCGGAAGCCGGAGTGGTGGCGATATAGCGCGGGATCGGGTCCGCCTGCGTGGCAACCGAAACGGCGGATGCGGGCGCGAGCGTGGCGCCGAGCGTATTGACCTGGACTGTCGAGCAGTTTGTCGCGGGGGACACTACAAACACCGGAATCTGGGCCGAATCGATGGCGCCAGGATTATCGTCAATCACTTCGTAGGTCACGGTTCCCGCGCCGTTCACCAGAGTTACTTGGTTCACCGATGTGAAGCTGGTAACTCCGCTTGGAGCGCCCAAAGCAAGTGATCCACCCACGCCAGTCGCGTCGGCGCCATTGACTCGCGACAACAGCAACTGATTCAGGCCCGATGTGTATGTTCCCCCGCCCTGAGATGAGTTATAGGCTCCGGCGGAAGTAGGGGTTGTGCCCCTGTTTCCCACGATCGCATCAGGCACATAAACCTGTGCGTTCGGGCCATAACCCGAGAGGCTCACCAGAAATCGTACGCCGAAATCTCCCGTCGGCGACTGACCCTCCGAGGCGAAGGCGCTGGCAGAGGCTTCAGTGATGCGGATGGTGGAGACAGCGGTTCCCGCTCCGGTAAGGCCAGGGAAAGTAATCGGAGATGGTAACGACGATCCCGGTGATGGCGACCCCAAGCACGGAACTCCGTAATTCAGCACGGAGCTGAGCAGCGAGGGGGCAGCCTGAGCGACCGGGACAGGCAGGCCGCTTGTGATCCCGAAGGTGGGCGCTGCCACGGAGGCGTTAAGGAATGAAACTCCGGACCCTCCGTTACTACCCGCTGTTGGCACCGCCACGCGGATGCCGCTGATAGTAATGGTGACGGTTTGCGTGCTGGGATTCGGAACGGTGTACTGCACCGGACTGATAAGCAGAGCCGTGGGCGAACTGAGCACGGGGGCAGCCGCGGAAACGCCCGCCGCCGCGGGTGCGCCGCTGATTATTATATTTTCCGGGTTGCCGCCGGCGTCCAGGCGGTTTGTGACATTTCCGGGGAACTGAAGGAACACCGTTGAACTTAAACTGGCTCCGATGGTACCGCCCGTACAGGTGATTACGATATTGCCCACCTGTTCCGCCAGCCCTTCCGCATGAACGACTGACGTCGTCGCACCGGCCGAGCAAACCTGTTGACCAAAAATAGGAAATGAAAAAATGAGGAAAAAGACAGATAATGACGCGATCCGGATGTATCTGGCCTTACCATTCGGAATAATGTGTACCATCGAGCCCTATCTTATCCGATCCGCTACGAATGTCAAAGATACCCGGCTCCGATGAACTTACCGCCTGCCCCGCGTCTTCCATAATGACTTTCCAATCCGTGCCCTGCGTGATGGGGTCTTTCGGCACATTATGCAGATAGCCTTCCGTCACCAGATCCTGCAGGCTTTGCGGCGCCTTTTGCTTGTCGAAAGAATATTCGTCGATCGCCGAACGCATCGCCGCAAGGTTGCTGTGCAGCACGCTTTCCTTCGCCCGCTGGATCGACTTCTGATAAAAAGGCACTGCAACGGCGATCAATATGACAATGATCGCCATCACGATCATCATCTCGATGAGCGTGAATCCGCGCCGTGCTATTGATGAACGGCGGCCGAGCGCACAGTCCGCCGCTTGCGCGGGCGTTGTGCGCGGTAAAGAAACGCTACCACTCCGAATAGGAAGTGCCATCGGCCGCTTTATCCATGCTCTTGGTATACACATCGAAAACATTCTGGCCGCCCCAGCTGGTGCTTGTCGGATCGTCCTGCATGCTGCGCAGTCCCCACTCCCGCGTGTTGGTCATGGGATCGAGCGGGATCCGGCGGAGAAACTTGAGCTTGGTATCCGCCGCGTTGCCCGACCCTTTGACGCCTTCCACCAGCGCATCGAGCGATTCCGGATATCCGTACGAGTCCTGCTTCTGAATGCCCAGTTTTCCGGCATCCGCCATATCTTTGTATTTATCGATCGCGGTGTGGATCTCGTGCAGCGCTTCGCGCAGTTGCCTTTCCTTGATCCGCCGGACGTTTGTTCGCGCTACCGGCACTGCCATGCTGCTGAGTATGAGCAGGATCGTGAACGCCACGATCAGCTCCACCAGCGTCATCCCGCGTTGCGAATTCGACGGTGAACCTGGGCGACATGCGGCTGCCGGCCGCGTCGCGCGCGCGTTCGAACAAACGCGGCTGGCAGCCGCATCTCCGGGTCCAGCCATAGTCACTTCACATTAACCACCAACGGTGGAGGCACCGTCACACTGATCGGCTGTCCCGTTGACGCCGTCAGTGACGCGGAAGACACCGCCACATTCGTGGTGCCGCGTCCCACTGCCTGAAATACCACGGTAAACAAACCGCCGCCTCCGGAGATTCCGCCGCCGTTCAGACCGCGGTTCACGGACATGTCCGCCTGCCCGGTGTCATTCAAAATGTTCTTCGAAGGCTCCGCGCGCGAATTCGCCGTCAGACCCCGTTGCGGCAGATCGCCCGCAACGATGTTGTTGATTCGCAGAATCCGCGGATCGTAGCGGATCTGCGCCGCCGCCGAAACCATGTCGGTGATGTTGTCTCCGGCCAGCGTCACGGTCACGGTCGAGCTGAGCTGCGTGTCGACGGTCGCCGGAGAGAAGCTGATCTTCGCGATCCCCAAACCCGGCGGCGTTCCGGGCGGCGAAATCACCGGCGCCGTCGCCGGCGGAGCAGTTGCCGGCGGTGTCAATGGGGGCGCTGTCGCCGGAGGTGCTGTCGGCGCCGCCGCCCCTGCGGGCTGCGATATTGTATTCGGCGCTGTGGCCGGCGGAACCGCGGGCCTCGACACGGCGCCCGGCGCGGCAGCGGGAGCCGTTGCCTGCACCACAGGCTTCGGAGCTCCATCCGCGGTGGCCCGCGGCGCGAACCCAACTTTGATCTGCGTCGCGTTACCCGCCGCTACTCCCTTCAGGTTCGACTCGGTGATTTCAGGCGCGCGCACGATATGCGGGATCAGCGCGATCACCAGTTCGTTCTTGTCGTTCTCGACGTTCTCGCCGCTGAAGAGGCGGCCCAATAGAGGAATATTCGCGAGCCCCGGGATCCCGGTCTTCGACTTGGTGTCCGTCTTCTGAATAATTCCGCCGATCAGATTGATCTCGCCTTCCTTCAGCCGGACATCGGCCGTCTCCTTGTTCTGCCCGATCTCCGGCTCGGAAATGCCCCCGAGGTTCTGATAATTGTCCACCTGTGAAATGTCCAGATCGATGTGCAGCGAGACTTCATTGTTCTCATGCACCTTCGGCAGGATCTCCATGTTGACGCCGACATCCAGATAAGTGAATTGGGTGTTGACCAGCGGACTGACGCCTACGCCTGCCACGCCTGGCTGGAAGCTGCCGCTCGCGGTGGGAACTTTCTCGCCAATCTTAAGCGTCGCTTTCAGATTGTCCACTGCCCGAATCTGTGGCGCCTGCAGCACGCGCGTTGAAGCGTCGTTCAGCACGGCGTCGAGCGCGGCGCCCGGCAGGCTGGTAATCGAAAAATCCGCGCTGGAAATGTGACTCAGCGCATTGAGCGGAATGTTTGTACTGGTCGGCGTACCGGCGGCGGTAGTGCTGCCCGTGGTCGTGGTAACCGGCGTTGTGGTGGTCGTCGTCGTCCCGGTTGTTGTGGTCGTTGGTGTCGTGGATCCGGTCGTGGTGCTCTGAATTCCTGGCGTCGTAATCCCCGGCCGCGGCGCGAAGATCGCACTCGTGCTGAGACCGGTCGAAGCAAACGCGGCGGTGATGTTCCGCATGTGCGTGCTGTTCACTTCCATCACCATCACGTCGACAATCACTTCGGGCCGGGGCTTGTCCAGGTCTGAGATCAGCTTTTCGACCAGCGCCATGGTATCCGCCTCGGCGCGCACGATCAGCGCATTCTGCGATGCGAAACTGAATACTTTTTGAACGTCCACCACTGTGCGGATAACCGTCAGCATTTCCTGCATTTCCTGCGGCGCGGTCACGTTCGACAGATAAAAAACCTTGACAACCTGTTCGGCGTACTCCCGGCGCTTGGTCGGGTTGTCTACCGTGACGAAAATCGTGTTTGAAGACAGCGGCTTCCAAAAGGACTTCGTAACGAGTGAAATCTGGTCGAGGGCCTGTTCGAGTGTGGTGCGCGAAAGGTCGATCTGCTGCGATCGGACGGATTGCGCGGTATCGTATTCCGGGTCGAACAGAACATTGATGCCCGCCAGCTTCGCCGCTGTCTCGAACATCACCCGCGGCGTGTTCTTCATCTTTAAGTCGATGGGCTCGGGATTCAAAGGCTTGAGCTCGGGGACGGGAAGAAGCGCATCCGTCCGTTCCTGCATCTCCTTGTGGGCCAGTTCGGATGGCGTGAGCGCCTTGTCTTCTTCCTTTTCAAGCGCAGCCGTACCCGGCTTGTCCGCGGGATTCGAATTCCGCTGGATCATGGCGCGCGTGCGCTTGATCTCCTGCATCGCAATGTCGGATGCCGGGTCGATCCCGTACGCTTTCTCAAATTCGGCAAGAGCCTCGGAAAGCTTCCCGTCGTTGCGGAGTTTCTGCCCATTCTTGACGTGCATCTCACCCGCTTCGAAGCGGACGCGGCGCACTTCGAGCTGATAACCGACGTCCGAAGGATCAGTTTCAAATGCCTGCTCGGCCAGCTGAAGCGCATGGTCGAGGTTCCCCTTTGCCTCCTCCGCCCGGGCATCGTTCCATAGTTTGTCGCCCTTCCGGTTATTGGCCAGCAGGGTTATTGGGGGTAGGAAAAGCAGGCAGGTCAGCAGGACGGCCGTCAATTGCTGGACGGTCATATTCGCCCGGAACATATTGAAACGGCTCATCTTGCCTGTAACCAACTATGTGGCTGGCCGCACGAACATGCAGCCCTGCGGGAATGCAGGCTCCGCCCCGAGTGAACTATCATCAAAACTATCTGACGCGATGCGGGTCGATGGCGTGGATAGGAAAGAATAGAGATACGAAAGAACGACTATGGCGGCCACCAACGAAGGCACAAAAACTCTAAGCGACAACCGCCAGGCTGGCCACAACTTCTTCCTGACTGATCGCTATGAAGCCGGAATGGTCCTGACCGGCACCGAGGTCAAGGCGGCCAAATCGGGAAAAGTGCAGCTCCGCGATGCCTATGCCATGGTCGACAACAACGAGGCTTGGCTGCATAACGCCCATATCAGCGAATACAGTCACGGAAACCGTGAAAACCACCCGCCGGTGCGCGCCCGGAAGCTCCTGTTGCATCGCCGCGAAATCGACAAACTGCTCAGCGCCACGCGCGAGAAGGGACTCTCCCTGATACCCACTCGCATGTATCTGAAAAACGGCAGGATAAAATGTGAAATTGCAATTGCCAAAGGCAAGAAATTTCACGACAAACGGGAAGCCGAGCGCGCCAAAGGCGATGAAGCCGAGGCGCGCGAGGCCATTCGCGCCAGCAAATCCCGTTTTGGTTTTGGTTAGCTGGTGGCCCGCGGCCCGCCGCCGCGTTTTGAAGGGGTAACAATAGATGGAATTGAAGCTGGTCCGGTCGGGCGCCGCTGCGCTCGACGCCGATGCCGTCGTTCTACTGGAGTGGGAAGGTTCGCCGCGCCCCGAGCTCGGCAAATCGCTGGCCACTCTGTACAGTTCCGGCGAAATTAAGGGAAAGCCCTCCGAATTCACCCTGCTTCACGGCCTGCCTGGTCCCCTGTATGGGGACCTCAGCCTTCAGGGCTACAAAGCGCGGCGCGTCCTGATCGCCGGCGCCGGCAAGCGGGAGAAGTTCGACGCCGCCGTGCTTCGCAAGCTCGCCGGTGCGGCCGTCCGGTTTCTCGACGGCAAAGGAATCGCCACCGTCGCATTCTTCCTGGACGACGACGTGAGCACTGCCGCGTGCGTCACCGCGGCGGTCGAGGGAGCTCTTCTTGGCGCCTGGCAGCCGGATTACCTGAAGACGGATAAAGAAGAAAAAAACAAACCTCTCGACTCCGTCACCATCGCCACCGAGAGCCTGGATCCCGTCCTCGACTCCGCGCTCGAAAAAGGCCGCGTTGTCGCCGAAGCCGCCAACCTGACCCGCGATATCGCGGTCGAGCCGCCCAATCTGCTTACACCTCTCGTTCTTGCGGAGCGTGCGCGCCGCATGGCGGAGGCAAACGGACTATCGTTCGAAGTCCTCGACCAGGACCGCATGCGCCAACTCGGCATGGGCGCTCTGCTCGGCGTTGCGCAGGGCAGCGCCGCGCCTCCGGCGCTGATCATTATGCGCTACAAGCCCGAAAAAGCGACCTCCGCCGACCACCTCGGACTCGTCGGCAAGGGCGTCACCTTTGACACCGGCGGCATCTCCATCAAGCCCGCCGAGGGTATGGAAAAGATGAAGTACGACATGGCGGGCGGCGCTGCAGTCATCGGCGCCATGCAGGCGATCGCGCGTCTGAAGCCTGCCGTCGCGGTCACCGGAATCGTGCCCACTGTCGAAAACATGCCGGGCGCCAACGCGCAGCGTCCGGGCGATATCGTGAAATCGCTTTCGGGCAAAACAATCGAAATCCTGAATACCGATGCCGAAGGCCGTCTGATCCTCGCCGATGCCATCACCTACGCAAAGCAACTCGGCTGCACGCATCTTGTTAACGCTGCGACTTTGACCGGCGCGATCGTCGTCGCTCTCGGTCACACCAGTTCCGGTGTATTCACCAACAATGACGCGCTGCTCGGCCGCTGGATGGCTGCCGCAAAGGAGGCCGGCGAAAAGATGTGGCACATGCCTCTCGACGATGAATATCGCGATCAGCTCAAGACGGTTTACGCCGACATCCAGAACATCGGCACCCGCTGGGGTGGGGCCTGCACGGCCGCGATGTTCCTGAAGGAATTTGCGGGCGACACTCCCTGGGTCCATGTCGATGTCGCCGGAACCGCCTGGCTTGACGACGCCAAACCCTTCCTCGCCAAGGGACCAACCGGTATTCCGTTGGGTTCCTTTGTTAACCTGGCCCTGAACTGGCTGTAGCACCGGCGATCTTGTCGCCGGTGAGGTTCAAGCTTGCGGACATCTTCTCGTGCTGGCACAATGGCCTTGCCGATGGTGATGCCTGGCATCACCGCAACGAAACATGGAACTGCGCGTCCTCGGAATCATCCTCGCAGGCGGTAAAGGAACGCGGCTCTGGCCGTTGACCAAGGAACGTGCGAAACCAGCCGTTCCCTTCGCCGGGAAATACCGGATCGTCGATTTCGTCCTGAGCAACTTCATCAACTCCGGCATTTATTCGATCTACGTATTAACTCAGTTCCGCAGCCAGAGCCTGCTGCAGCACCTGAGTGAGGGCTGGCAGATGGGCGGCATCCTGAAAAACCAGTTCATTATTCCTGTGCCGGCTCAGATGAGATCCCCTGGCGAACAGTGGTATCAGGGGACGGCCGACGCCATCCACCAGAACATCAACCTCGTCGAGCAGGCCGATCCGCACATCGTCGCCATCTTCGGCGCCGATCATATCTACCGGATGAACATCGCGCACATGATTGCGGATCATCGGCGCACCGGCGCTTCCTGTACGGTTGCGGCCATCCCGGTGGCCCGCAAATACGCCGGCGAATTCGGCGTGATCGAAACCAGTCCGGACAATCGCATCCTCGATTTTCACGAAAAGAATCCCGATTCGCCTTCTATTCCCGGCGATCCCGCGCGCGTCTTCGCTTCGATGGGCAACTATCTCTTCTCAACGTACACGTTGCTGAAGGCGCTGAATGAAGACGCCGCCGATCTGAACAGTTCTCACGATTTCGGTCGCGACATTCTGCCGCGGCTCGTAGTGGATCATCATGCGGTCTACGCCTATGACTATCGGACGAACCAGATTCCCGGCGAACCCCTGGATTCAGAGCCCTATTGGCGCGATGTCGGAACAATCGAGGCGTATTGGGAGGCCAATATGGATCTGCGCGCGGTCAAACCCGCGCTGAATCTTTACAACCGGCAGTGGCCTCTTCGTACGAACAATTATTCCGACCCGCCCGCCAAATTCACGTTTGACGAAGAAAATCGTCGCGGTGAGGCCATCGATTCCATCGTGTCCGGCGGCTGCATTCTTTCCGGCGGCCGCGTGAGGAATTCCATCCTGGGCCGCGGTGTGAGAGTACACGCGGGAGCACTCGTGGAAGACAGCGTCATTCTGGATAATTGCGATATCGGGCGTCGCGCGAAAATCCGCCGCGCCATCCTCGACAAAAACGTCCGTGTTCCGCCGGATTCCACCATCGGCTACGATCCCGAGCTGGAGCGCAAAATCTACTACGATTGCTATCACGCGACCGAGAGCGGAATCGTAATCGTGGAGGGCAACCGGACCCCGGTCGATATCTCGTCTCTCTCCATCTAGAGCTGGAGCATTTTCGCAATAAATGTACCGCAGGCGGTCGGAGCCGCCGGTGGGTTAATCGGGCAAAGACAGCCCCAGCCATCGGCGCGGGTCTCTACGCTGATTGTGAGACTGCTCTGACGTGGGGCAGATTGTCAATCTGTGGCCGATTGGGAATCGGCCCGGCCAGTAGCGGCTCTGATGCCGCCGGCTATTTGAATCGCTTCTTGTAAGCGAAGTCGATACCCACGTATCCGTTCTCTTCGCGCGTCAGAATCGCCGCCCATCGCCGGTTGAAATCCCACTCCACCCGGATCAACTGCGTGCTGGTGCTGGATACGTCCGTGATGTAAGTGAACAGCAGTTCGGGCGAGATCTGCTGTTCCACCGTCAGCCGGGCTTCCGGGCTCCCGGTAATACCGGTAAGCTGCGGATCGATCTTGATATTGCTCACGCCGAAAAACCGCTGCAGCCGTCCCGCCGCGGGATTCGCAATGGCCTCGCCGATCAAAGCCGACGCGCCCAATGTCTGCAGGCTCTGCGGTGTGCCGGTATCCCGAATCGCCAGCGTGGGATCGGTCGGCGTTCGTCCTGTGGCCAGCAGCGCCACGATATCCGAAAATTGCAACGGCGGATCGGAACGATAGCTCACGTTCAGTTTGTTGATCGGCCCGGTGACAACCAGCGTGACATCCACGCCGCGCGCTTTGGTGGACAGGTCGACATTCAGAATCGGATCGATCTTGGCCGGATCGAAGAACGAAATGGATCCCTGATTGATCGTGTACTTGTTGCTGAAAAAAGACAGTTGACCGCCGGTGATGTTGATTCGCCCGAGAACCGCCGGATTTGCCGCCGTGCCGCGCAGCCGCAGGTTAGCATCCGCTTCAAGGCTTTGCGCCACGCTGGTTTCGAACGCCACGTCCGGCGCTGTTTCGATCTGAACGTCCAGATTCACGTTGGTGAGAAAGCCCGCAGTCGCCTGAGCCGTTTTCGCGGGTTGCGCGGCGGCGGCCAAAATCGTCGACATATCCGATTTCGGATTGATCGAAACCCGGCGCACCGTTACGGTGCCCGAGACCTCGCTGCGGTCCGACGTGCCCGCCAGCGTAACGTCTGCGTCCGAAATGGAACTCACTCCTTCCGGATAGCGAACGCGAACGCCTTGTGCGACGGTTTCGACCCGGAAAGCCAGCAGGCCGTTGGTGAGAGCCGCGAAGCCTGTCGCATCGACCCTGCCGCCGCCCGATTCGGCGGTGAACGACTGAATGTTGGCCCGTGTTCCGCTGAACAGCACCACGCCATTGGCGTTCGTGAGGCCGTTCGAGAAATCCGCGTAGTGGAAGTCGGCTTTCTTCAGTTCCGCACGGCCCGAGACATCGGGGTTGGTAAAGCCGCCGCGAATCGCCGCATTGACATCCAACTCTCCGGACGACGTCAGGTCCGCGTTGTAGGCCTCGGCCAGCCCCAGATTCATATTCCCCTGCACATTCAGATTGAAAGGCGATTGTGAGTTCAGCGCGATATTCCCCGAAAGAGCGAGGTCGGTATTCGGCGCCTGAAAGCGAGCGCTTTCCACGCGAATCACCGATCGAGCCAGCGACGCCCGGATCGGTCCGTTATTCCGCAACTGCGGATTGGGCAGCCGCGGATTAGGAATGTTTCGCGCCTCGCCGTTTACGGTTCGGGGATGTAATTCAAATTGCGTCACTTCGAACGAAGCAGTGAGCAGATCGGGAGTCCGCGCTGGTCCGTTCAGTGTGACCTCGCCGGCGGCTGAACCTTCCAGATTCAGATCCTGTTGTGTCTGCCCCGGTTTAGACGCCCCGCGCAGCAGAGCCGTCAGCCCGCTCAGCCCCAGGTTCGAAAATGTCAGCCGCGCGTTCATCGGATAGTCGCCGGTCAGCCGCACCGTGCCGTCGCCCTGAATCGCGGACTTGGCAATGTTCGAATCCAACTTTGCGGTCATGACACCGTTTTGCGTCTCCGCGGTTATGTGCGCATCGCCGAGCGGCCGCGCGTTCAGCGTGAGGCCCGTCGTTTTCACATCGGCGTTCAGGGCCAGAATATCCACCTGTGTATGCGTTTTGGTACGGTCGATTCGGATCGCTCCGTCCGTTTTCAACTGAGCCGTGCCTTCCAAAGTAGGCTCATTCTTCTTAATGAGCGCGACCTGGTTGAGAGCGATCACATTGCTCGTAACGTTGAAAGTTAACTTGTCCGGATGGTCGAAACGAAGGCTGGCGTTGAGATGCTTCCTGCCTGCGTCGACTGTTGCGGTCAGGAGTTGCGCCCCGCTGTTCAGATATTGCGCATGCCCCGATATCGAATCGTAAGGTTCTCCGTAGATCTGCCCCTTCGCCAGTGTCAGATCGGCCGTGGCGTGAGGATCGCCGACCGTCCCGCGCACCTGAGCCGTCGTGTTCAAAGTTCCGCTCACAGGTAATTGCTGCTCTCCGGCCAGCGCCAGCAGCTTTCCCATGTCCGCGTTGATGAGCTGGACTGTCCCATTTACCGCGGACGACGAGGCCGGCTTCCAGCCGACGAGCCCGATCGAGCCCGTAACGCGCGCCCGCAGGTTGTTGGACACGAGCACGGCATTGGTCGCCGTCGCCTGCGTTCTCATTGCCGTGAAATCACCGGTCAGCGAATCGATCTGTTGCTTCTGATATGTCGCATTCGTAATGTTGGCGTGCCCTGCAATCTTCGGATCGGCCAGCGGCCCGGTTACCGATCCGCTGAAAACCACCGAACCGTCTTGAGCGGCCAGCTTCGCCGGCAGCACTGTCAGATTCACGACCGGTGAGAGATCGTTCAGATCGCGCGACTGAAAGTTTACGTCCAGCCTCTGCCCGAACACTCCGGAAACGTCGAGCCGCGTGCCGGGAAGTGCGATCCAGGATTGCCCCAGTTCCACGGTATTCGTTGCGCCGTCGTATTTCGCCATCACCTCTCCGCGCACCGGAAGGGCATTTTGAATCGGCGAAATAGCGAGTGTCGCGTCTGCCATGAGGTGATGCAGATTCGCTTCGCGCAGTTTGCCGGCCGCATCGAACGGACCGGAGAGCATCCCGTCGTACGGCAGCCTGGCGATACCGCCGAGCGCCGCCAGACCGCGCGCTTCGAAATGTTCCAGTTGTCCGGCAAGATGGAAATCTTCGAGCTTGCGAATCTCTCCCGTGGCGCGCATCTCGCCGCCCAATGCGTTCACGAGCAGTGCGCTGATCGTCAACAGGTCCGGCTTCGCCGAGACACTCCCGGATACCCGCATGTTCCGCACTCTTCCATATCCGATTCCCGAACCCTGCACTTTACCGTTGACCAGATAATTCGTCGCCGAGGCGAATCGAAGATCGCCGCTCGCATTGAGCGTGCCGGTGTGCTGGAAATTGACCAGCTTGAACATTTTGTCGGCCTCGGCGAGCGAAATTCGCGCGCGATACTGACCGGTCATCACAGGTGATGTAAAGCTGCTCACCAGTACGTTGCTCAGATCGATCTCCGATTGCGTCGTTTTCACAGTCGCGGCGGAAATCGTCAGCCGGTTCTTCTCCATCGCCGCCGTTGCCGAGACTTCGGCCGCAGTCTGTATTCCGTTCCATACAAACTCGACAGGCGCTACGGACACTGTGCCGTCATATCTTGGACCTGCGTTATTATAGAGAATACGTGCCGTCAGATTTCGGCCGCGTCCGCTCCAGGGCGTCACATCTTTCCCACCGCCCGCTCTTTCCACCGCCGCCACACCATTCGTCAGATCGAACTTTCCGATCTTGAGCGCGAGAATCGTTTCGGGCGCCGGTCGGCCCGATGTCGTTTTCGGATGGGGCAGATTTGTGGAGCCATCCGGCCCGATGATCACGTGAGCCTGAGGACTGTCCGCTTCCACCTGCGCCACGTTGAACTCCCGCTGCAGAAACGAAATGATCTTGAAGCCGATCACAACCCGCTTCACAGCCAATAGCGGCGCCTTGTCCGCCGGCTCGGTTCCGTGAATGACCAGATTGTCCACTTCGGCGGTCAGCGTTTTCCAATCCACCCGGAGCGCGCCGATTTCAACTTTCCCTCCCGTCGCCTTCTCCGCCTCCGTGACGATTCGTTCGCGAATCGTTTCGGTAAGCCAGCCGCTTCGGACCATGACCACGCCGGTAATCGCCGCGGCAGCAATCAGCACGAGCACGGTACCCGCGGAAATCCAGCCGATGCGTGCGCGCCGCGTCACTTCTGATCTCCCTGAAGATCTTTTTCCAGATATTCAATTCTGGTTCGTTTGCGCTGATCCTGCAGCCAAAGGTCGAGTTCGTGATCCGCTCGCTCGCCCGTAAGTTTCTGCTCGATCGCCGCCCGCATTTCGTTCAGGGCGCCCGCCTGCGCTTTCTCTGCTGTCTTCCCGGCTGCGTCCTTCAGAACATTCTCGTCGTAATATTTCTGAATATCCTGATCGGTCACCTGCACCGCCGGTCGAAAGCGCAAATTCAGAAACGTGAGCAGGTCCGATTGCCGCCCCAGGTCATCCTCCAGATCCCGGGGCGTGAGTCCGTAGGCGGCCAGTGCCTCGGTCATAGCGACCAGATCGGACTTGTATCCCGTCTTCTCATAGTCAGTGAGCAGGGTCTTGCGGCCGACAGCCTCCAGACGCGGATAACGGCCGACATCCATCTCGCGCTCGATCAATTTTTGATCGACCAATTGCTGCGCTGCCTTACGGCGAGATGCGGGGCTGAGATCCGCTTTCTCCTTGTTCTGAAAAGCGGTCAGCCGAATCCGTTGGTCGATCTCGCTGTCGGTAATGATTTTGTCGCCCACCGCGATAGCGACACGATCGACAATCACCGCGCGCCCCGCGACAGGCACGCCCAACAGAAAAACACAGAGTGCAATGTGGGGCCAGCGCTTCTGCGCTGTTGGCAAGTCGCAGTATACTGGCCAGGCCTTATCCTCGGAAAAGGTGACCGAGCGTTCCAGCCTCTGGTCAGGGCTTCTGCCCGGCGCTCGAGCCGATTTCGCGGCAGTTACCGAACCGCGCGCGTCAGCAAGCGGCAACGAACCGACGTAACCCGACATCCCCCTCATCAAAACGCCTGCCCTATCGAAAAGAAAAACTGGAAATGGCTGATCTGCTGCAGCGATGCCTGGCAGGTATTGGCCGCCGAACATTGCACAAGCTGCGAATAGCTGCCCGGAAAGCCGTTGTATTTCGGCGGATTGATGCTGTAAGCGAGGTCGAGGCGCAGCGGCCCGATCGGCGTTCGGTAACGTATCCCGAATCCCACCGCATGGACCATGTAATCGAAATCCTCCTTGTTCCTCTGATCCACGCGAAAAGAGATCGCCCCCAGACTCGAATAGACGTTTCCCGCGTCTTCGAAAAGTACGCCGTTGATATTCGGTCCATACAGTGGAAAGCGTAGTTCGGTGTTATTGAAAAACAAGGCCGACCCTCCCAGTGGAAAGCCGGTCAGTAAGTCACGGGGGCCTGCCTGATTTTCCGGAAAGCCGCGCTGTGTGTTGCCGCCCCCGCCGAAGAAACGTTCCGCGAGCGGGATCGGGTCGCCTGGCTCGGTGTTCGATGGAATCGAAAACGCCGGTTGAAGTCCGATCTGCGTTTCGCGCGCGAACACCAGCTTTTCTCCCAGCTTGTAATAAGTCGCGTTCCTGGCCAGAATGCGTCCGAAACTGGTCTGTGAGCCGAACACTTTTGTAGCCAGCCCTACGTTGATCGTGTTGTAAATCCCTTTATGGGGGTCGAGCGGATCGTCACGCCGGTCCTGCACAAGATTGATCTCTGCAATCCCCACCCGCACGGATTGGGCCAGTTGCGGCAGCAGCAGCGGATCGATCTTCAGATTGGAAACACCCACGTGACGGTACGAGAAGTCATAAAAAATCGTGATCGGTTTCGAAACATGCTGCGTCAGTTTCACGGTCGCTTCTTCCCGCTTCGACTGAAAAGTTCTGACGTCGAACGTATCGTCATAGAGAATCGAAAACGTGGCGTCGAACTTGGGCATGTTGAAGATCTTCGGCACCAGATAGTTGAGGACGCCGCGTCGCTGCAGCGTGGACACCACGCCCTGCAGGCTGAGTGTTTGGCCGCGCCCGAAAAGATTCAGACGGCTCACCGCCAGCGAGACTCGTGGGCTTACGCCCGGTGCTCCGCCCGGATCGGAAAGATCCGTCACCGCATTGCTGCCGCCGATACGCGCGAACTGCAGCCCGAATCCCGTGGTGATCGAATAGCGCCGCGCTTCGTCCAGGTTGTACACGACGTACTTGCTGTTCTCGTCGCCATCCGGGTTCTGAATGGCCGCGTTCACCTGCGAGAAGATGTCCAGATCGTAAAGTTTTCGTTGCGTATCCGCCATCGCCTCCGGTGAAAGGGGAGCGCCGGGCTTCAGCTCGCTCATCTGTTTGGAAACCAGCTCGGGTTTGGTGGTTTCAAGGCCGCTGATCACTACCTCCCGTACAAATTGCTGCTGGCCTTCATCGATCACAAACTGCAGATCGATCGTATGCGGCTTCGCGCCGGGTTTGGAGTTCCACTCGAACGTCGCGTTGGCGAAACCGTTCTGCCCGTATGTCCTGATAATCGTCTCGCGGTCCATCGCCACGTTGAACTCGCTGAACACCTGCCCCGTCTGCGAGCTGAGAGACCGGACCACGCCGGTCAGATCGAGCTTCTTCGCTCCCTTGATATCGAGCGACGACACAAGATACTGCGGGCCTTCCGTGATCGTCAGAAACACCGCGAGATCGCCTTTATGGCCCTTGTAATCGTCCTCCAGCATGGAGGTAATGCTGACGTCGCGGAATCCGTTCGATTCGTAGAGGTCCTTGATCGTGGAAATGTCCCGCTTTACGAACGCCTCGCTGTAGCGCCCCCTGCGAAACTCGAACGACTTCGGCGTCAGGAACATACGCTCCCGTATCGTTTTTTCGTCGAAGTATTTGTTGCCGCCGATCCCCAAATACACGAAACGGTGGCGCTTGCCGAGTTCGATGATGTACGAAATCTCAGTGGCGCCGTTGCTAACCTGCTGTTGCCGAAACTCCACTCCGACGTCCGAATATCCCTGCGCCTGAAAATAGTCGCGCAGATTCGTTTTTCCTTCGTTCAGTAAATCCGGATCGACCGTGTGCTCTTCGAAAACAGGCACGTTTTCGCGCAATTGCCGTTTCGAGATCTTTGTGCCGGGAGTCGTGATGCTGACTGTCGGACCCGGACTGACCGTGATCTCGGGCTTCCCTTTGCCTTTCTCATCCGGAGTGATGCCGTTCAGCACCACCGTCGCCAGAAGCCGTTTGGAGTTTTCATACTTCAGGCGGATATTGTCGATGCCGCTGCGCGTCCGGTTCTGCGTGATGCCGCGGTATCCCGGCAGCAGGAAACGGCGCCAGCGTGTTGCCTTCGTGATGGCATCCGCGCTTAAGACCGTCGTATCACCGTCGATCTTCGGCGTCTCAAAGCGTGCACGCTTACCCGTCTTTATAGCGAATGTGATGTTCACCTGCTGATATCGGTCTTCGTACTCAAAATGAGGATCGATCTTCGGCTCGAAATAGCCGTTCTGCACCAGCAGCTTGCGAATATTCTCCACGGCGGCGGGAATCTGGGTCATGTCGAAGGGATCGCCGAGTTGAAGCCGCGATGCATTCACGATCTGCCCCGCGTTCGGCGGCTCCGCGATGTCTTCGCTCGCGTTCACGTCCCCGATGAACCAGCTGTTTTTCGTGAGAAAAGTAACAGTCACGCCGTCCACCGCGCCGTCGGCATCCACCTGAATGTCCGCATAGCGGCCAGTCGCGTATAACCGTTCGATCGCCGCGCGGATATTGGCGGATGAGTAGTTCTGACCGGTTTTTACCGGCAGGATTTCGCGCAGTTCGCTCGCGTCGAGAGGTTGTGTTGGCGGATCGAATGCGATCCCGGCGATGCGCCGACCCTCGAAGTTTGACTCCGTTGGATTTACTGAAGAGCGCCCGGCTGAAGAGAGCCCGGCTGAAGACGTGTCCTGCGCGCGAACTCCGCCGACGAGTTCGAAGCTGAGCAGGAAGACGGCCACGATGCCCGTGCCATAGCGGTGCCGCACCAGTCTCATCCTACCAGCGCCACCGCGCAGGCGGGTTGATCCAACTTGTTATTTTCCCTGCGGTTGGTCTGGCGCTTGTTGCGCTTTACTTCACGCCGCTGGCGTTGTTCGGGTCCTGCGTGGCCTTGATATGGCCTTCGAAGAAATCTTTATTGTTCTCTTCGCAGGAGTACTCCATGATTTGCCAATCGGGCCGGAGCGTGAAGGTCCTGACGTTCTTCCACGGCTTCGTGTAAGTCACCGGATCGTCAATGGTCATCTCGTACTGGATGTGTCCGAGATCGGTGCGCGTGTACTTTTCGATCACGTGCATTTTAGCGCTGTTCGGATGGCCGATCGTGTCCAGCCTCGTGCGGCCGTTGAATCCGATCGTATCCACCACCAGCGTGTCGCCATCCCATTTGGCGATGCTGTCGCCGAACCATGTGGGAGTCATCTTCCTCGGATCGGGATGCGTTCCGCCGATTCGCGCCAAGTGGAACCAGGTATTCTGCTCAAAGAGGAACCCGATGTACTTGGGGTTCTGCATGATCTGCAGAGGATCGGGCGAGTTGATGGACCGCGTCAGACCGAACGGCATGCAGCTTCCGGTGTAATCGCCGTTGGCCGCGTCGTAGGCGTCCCACTCCTTCTTGCCCAGCGCCGTAAACGGCAGCACCTTTTTCGCGCGTGCGTTCGGATTGGCCTTCGGCTTGGGATCGTCGGGAAGCGACGGATCGGGCGATTGGTTCCTGCCGAAGGCGGACATGTCCGGCGTATACGGCCGCTCCCAAAGCCCGCTCAGGTCCGGCTTCCCGTCAGCCGTCCGAGGCGTGGGCCCTTCCGGCGGTTTCGGTCCTGCCGGGCCTCTGCCCTGGCTGAAAGCCGGCGCGGCCATGGCCACCAAAGCCACACCTGTAGCGATCAAAGTCCGGATATTGCTGCTCACGTCAAACCTCCTGCGCCGCTTATTTGCTTTCTTTAACTTCGTCGGTGTTCGTGCCGGCGAAAACCTTCTGACCGCTCGGCAGCGTTACGGAACGCGCGTTGCAGGTGTGGGTTCCGTCTTTCGCCATGAAGCCGTCGATCGTTACCTGATCGCCTTCCTTCAGCGCGTCCCGCGTCCAGCCGTTGCGCGTCAGCGTATTCGGCGGACCGCCTTCGCACTGCCAGCGTACCGCTTTGCCGGAATCGTCCTTGGCGTCCACATAAAGCCAGATATGCGGATTCATCCAGTCCACCTTTACGACCGAGCCCTTCAGCGTCACCTTCTTGGTGTCGTCGAACTCAGCGGCGAAGGAGTGATGTGCCAGCATGGGCAGCGCGACCGAAAGCAGTAGCCCCGCCGCGGAAAGAATCATTTTTGTCTTCATGAAAAACCTCTCGTTGCAGGCCACCGGCCCGGCTATATCAATATATGCTATCCGACTCTCGAATTCAGGACGAACGCTATCACGCCCGTCTTGCGGATGTCAAGCCATTGCCATATCAGAGATGCGCGTCTATTTGACCGGCGCACCGGGCGCGTCGGAATTATTGATGGGGGATTAGTATATAACGAACTGTATGCAATCATCCGCCGTTTCTCCTTCCCGCCGGGACCTGCTCACCGGCATCGCCGCGCTTGGCGCGGGCGCTCTGTTGTCGCGCGGCGTTTCGCTCGCCCAGACGCCGGCAGCCGATCCGCGCCTTATCGACATTCATCGCCACTTTGTCTCCCCGGCTTATCTCAAAGTTCTGAACGCCAAAACCGGTCACAAAGTTGACGGCTTCACAGGCTTCTTTCCGCTCGGACCCTGGATGAACTATTCGCCCGCTCGCGACATCGAGACCATGGACAAGCAGGGCATCGCCACGGCCATCGTCTCCACCACTTCCCCCGGCACATGGTTTGGAGATCGCGATGAGACCCGCGGCCTCGTGCGCGAAATGAACGAATACGGCGCGAAGATGACCACCGACTACAAAGGCCGCTTCGGTCTCTTCGCGCTTCTTCCGCTGCCCTCCGTCGACGATTGCCTGAAAGAAATCGAATACGCTTTCGACACCCTCAAAGCCGATGGCGTCGGACTGCTGACGAGCAACGGCAGCCGCTATCTTGGCAATCCCGCTTTTCAGCCGATCTTCGATGAGCTGAACCGCCGCAGGGCCGTCGTCTACACGCACCCCATCGACGCGCCTTGCTGCCAGAATGTGTCGACGCCTGGCGTCACTCCCACCACGCTCGAATTTCCGACCGACACCACGCGCGCCATCCTGAGTCTCATTGCGTCGGCGCCCAACATGCCTTCCCCTGCGACTCGCTACGGCGATTGCCGCTTCATCTTTTCGCACGGCGGCGGCACTCTGCCGGCCATCATCGGGCGTGTCGGCGTCGGAGGCCCCGACGATCTCGCCGACAATCTTTCGAAACCCGCCGCCCCCAACTCGCGGCTCTATCACCTGCGCCGTTTTTACTACGACACGGCGATGGCGACCAATCCCGTCCAGATCGGAGCGCTGAAGACCATTGCGGGCGCATCGCAGATTCTCTTCGGCACCGACTATCCCTTCGGTGGCGACGCAGTGAAACATCGTCAGGGCCTGGAAAAGTGCGGCCTCAGTACCGACGAACTCCACGGCATCTTCCGCGAGAACGCGGCCAAACTGCTGCCGCAATACAAATCGTGAGATCCGTGGGGCAGGCCATCGTCGTTTGTGGCCTGCCTTTGTTTCTCCTTCTCGCACCTCTTCCTGCCTTGTGCGCGGAACAAATCTCGATTCCCGCGCAGGACGGCATTATGGTCTCCGCCCTCACTTACGGCGCCGGTCGGAAGGGCGTCGTCTTAGCCCACGGAGGCCAGTACAAAAGGAGAGCTGGGATCGGCAGGCACAGGCGCTCGCCGCGTCCGGATTTCGCGTTGTCGCTTTCGATTTTCGGAGTTCCGGGCAAGGCCGCCGCTTCGATGTCCTCGCCGCCGTCCACTACCTGCGGCGAACCGGTGCGAAGAGGCTCTCGGTCGTCGGCGCCGGCATGGGAGGCGACTATGCCGCCGAAGCCGCGGAAGCGGAACCGGATGCGATCGACCGCCTCGTGCTCCTCGCTTCGGGAGCTTACACGCCTTTAGTCCACACCAAAGCCCGAAAGCTGTTTATCCTCAGCCGCGACGATTTCATGGGAGACGACAAGAAACCCCGTCTGCCGGGGATTCGCGCTCAATTCGAAAAAGCCTCTGGCCCGAAGAAGTTGGTGCTTCTCGATGGCTCCGCGCACGCCCAAGCCATCTTCGCCACGGATCAGGGCGACCGCCTCATGCGCGAGATCCTGCGATTTCTTTCGGCGCGTTAGAGCATTTTCGCAATGAGTGTACCGCCGGCGGTCGGAGCCGCCGATGGGGTTAATCGGGTAAAGCCGGCCACGGCGGCCGTTCACCAACTACCCCTCACCTCTATTTCCCGCCAAATCAACCACCTCCGGCCATATCCGGCCTGTCATGGTTCGTTTTTGCCCCTTCGACATGTACCCTGCAATCGGGCCGGATCGCACCACTTTGGGCATGAGTGGCCTCCTTTCCAGGATCGTCTTGTGCTGAGGCGATTCTGTTTCGATCCGGCCTCAAAGATTGCAGTTCCAAAAATGGGTTCGAATTTGCGAATCGCTGTCGATGTCGCAAGCAGGCTTGGGTCAGGCCTTATACCCACAAATCGGTCGCGGCACGACACGACCGCTGACCCCAAATGGGTTTGAATTTGCGAATGACGTTTCGGGCCGGTTCTCTCTCCGAGGGGCCTTCGGGAGCGTCTTTGATAGAATCCGCTATTCGCGCGAAGCGAATCGGGAAATAGGAAGAAGCAAAGACAGGAAACGACTTGCCGGCCACCACGTCATCAACGCAACCCTTGACCGTCCGCGGCTGGCTCACCCTCTTCACGTCCTTCGTGATCCTGACCGTGGCCTTCGCCTTCGGCCTGTTCTGCTGGCCCGCGATTTACCGGCCGCTCACCCGCGCATACGGCTGGACCTTCGCCCAAGCCAACGCCGGCGGCTCCATCATCCTCTTTCTCATCGGCATTCTCTCGCCCTTCGTCGGGACGCTGGTCGATAAATTCAAACCCAAGCGCGTGATCCTCGGCGGCACCTTCCTCATCGCCGTCGCCCTCGTGCTGCTCTCCACCATCCATTCGCGCCCGCAATACTACGCATACTGTCTTCTGCTCGGCGTCGGTGCTTCAGCCGTTTCCATCCTGCCCACGTCCATTCTGATCGGCCCGTTCTTCTCACGCTGGCGGGGACTCGCCGTCGGATTTATCAACGCCGGCATCGGGCTCGGCGGCTACATCGCTCCGCGTCTCTCGACCGCGCAAATCGCCGAACGCGGTATTTCCGGCGCGTTCCTCGTACTCGCCGCCTGCATGATCATTCCGTTCCTGCTGACGTTGGTCATCGTAGACAACAAAGCCGACAACAAGTACACCCCGCGCGTGCAGACCGCCTCATCTCGCGTGCCCACCATGCCCGAGCTCGCCCGCATGCCGATGTTCTGGATCTTCGGCATCGCTCTGTTTTTCAGCGCGCACGCCATGCTCGGCGTCCAGCAAAACCTGATCTCTTATCTCACCGGCGCGCACGTTTCCGCCAAAGAAGCCGCGTCGATCCTCGCCATCGCCCTCGCTGCCGCCGCGCCCGGCAAAATCATCGCGGGCGTGCTCGCCGACCGTATCAACGCACGGGCCGGTATGATCTTCAGCGTGATCTGCGTAGCTCTCGGAGTTCTCGGTCTCCTGAACACGGCCCCGCAGTCCGACCTCATCGTCTGGATCGGCATCGTCTTCGGTCTCGGCTACGGCGGCATCTTCAACGCCGCGCCGACCATCATCTTTGAATACTTCGGCACCCATCAGGTCGGCAAAGCCCTCGGCCTGTTCTATGTATTTTTCGGTCTTGGCACCGCGAGTGGCGGCGAACTGGCCGGCTACCTCTTCGATGAAACACACCGCTGGTCCGTGCCCTTCACCGTCGATCTCGCGCTCGCCTGCGTCGGATTGCTGCTGCTTCTTGTCAGCGCCGGGCGAACACGCGCCGCGGCCGTTTCCACAAAGCCGGCTCTCTCCACCACATGAAAAATAAATTGATCTTTGAAGGAAACTGCTGGAAGTTCGGCCATAACATTCCCACCGACCTCATCACGCCCACGCACATCATGTTCCGCACCGCGGGCGAGATGGCGAAGCACGTCCTCGAAACCGCCAACCCTGATTTCCCGGTCCACGTCAAACCCGGCGACATCCTCGTGGCCGGCCGAAATTTCGGATGCTCCTCCGGGCGCGCTCTCGCTGCCAAAGCGCTCAAGGCCACTGGCATCGGAGCCATAGTCGCGGAATTATTTTCCCGCACCTTCTATCGCAACGGCCATGAAATCGGTCTGCCCCTTCTCGAAGCGCCGGGCGCTCATGATCTCGTCGAAACCGGCGATCGTATTCGTATTGACATCGAGCGCGGAACCTTCGAGAACTTAACCTCCGGCAAATCGCTTCAGGGCAACCCGCCGTCCGACTTCCTGTTGGAAATGGTTCAGACCGGCGGGCTCATACCGCTCCTGAAATCCGGCTCGAAATTCTTCAATGTGGGGCAGGATGGCATCCTGCGGCGGGTTGGCAACCCGCCCCTTGAATAATGATCCTTCTGAACAACGACGAAGTGGAGCAGGCGCTCACCCCGCAGGACGCCATCGGTTCCACTGAAACCATCTATCGCGAGCTGGCCGAGGGCAAAGCCATCAACCGGCCCCGCAGCCAGACGTACATGCCCGTCGAGTCGAAGGAAAATCCGGGTTTTCGCTACCGCTTCAAGTCGCAGGAAGGCAGCGGTGTCGCAAGCGGCGTGTGGGCTCTCCGCATTACTTCCGACATGGCCGGCTTCTCTTACACGGCCGGTGTGAAGCGCCGCCGCATTCTTCCGGTCGCAACCGGCAACCGTTACTGCGGCCTCGTCATTCTCTTCGACCTTGAACGCATCGAACCTATCGCGATCATGCCGGATGGCGTGATTCAGAAAGTCCGCGTCGCCGCACTGAGTGTCGTAGGCGCCAAATATCTCGCTCCCGAAAATCCGAAAGTCCTGGGACTGTTCGGCAGCGGATGGCAGGCGGGCCCGCATCTGGAATTTCTCTGCAGCCAGTTCCGCTTCAACAAGGTCAAAGTCTTCAGCCCCAATCGGGAGCATTGCCGCGAATTCTGCAAAAAGATGTCCGCGAAACTCGGGCAGGAGATAGATGCCGTCGATACTCCACGCAAAGTTGTGGAAGGCAGCGATGTCGTGCAGGCGGCAACCGCCGCATGGGACGCCGTCTTCGACGGCCACTGGGTGGAAAAAGGAATGTACGTTGCTTCGATCGGCGGCTCTGACGGCAGCAACAAGCGCCGCGAGATCGACGACGAAACCATCCGCCGCGCCGACCTCTACGTCGTCCATTCCAAAGAAGTCGCCCGGCTCGACCAGTCTCCCGACGTCTGGGAAATGGCGCAGAACGGCGTCAAATCCTGGGAGTCGATTCAGGAAATACAGGATCTCGTCGCGGGCAGCATCAAAGGCCGCACCTCCGCCGATCAGATCACCGTCTTCAATAACAACACCGGCGCGGGCACGCAATTTGCCGCGGTGGGCGCCGCCGTGCTGAAACGTGCGCGCGCCATGGGACTCGGGCGCGAAATTCCCACCGAGTGGTTCACGGAGGATGTCTCCCCGTAATGTCGATCAACCAGACCCGTCTGACTCAACTCACCGCGCTCATGTCCGAGCACGGCTGGGACCTCCTGCTCCTGTATGGACACACCTGGCGCAAAGACTATTTCCGCTGCCTGGTGAACTTCAATTTCTCCGGGCCTCATGCGGTTGCCGCGCTCGATCGCTCTGGCCAGGTCCAGGTCATCGTCTCCGATCCGTGGGATGCGGAAGCTCTTCCCGGATCGGTCTTCGCGCCCGATTTCGCGGCGGCGGTGCAGCCTTACGCATCGAAATCCTCGGTCGCCGTCGCCGGCAAGGAAATCATGCAGAGCCGGTTCACCACGCCGGCCCATGTCTCCGCAACGTATCTTGTCGAGGAATTGCGCCGCGTTAAGAGCGAAGACGAATTGATCCGCATCCGGCAGGCGGCTGAGCTGTCCGATCGCGGTTACCAGCACTTCGCGCAGGTCGCTCAACCCGGCATGACGGAATATGAGTTAGTCGCCGAGACCGAAGCCTTCCTCAAGCGGAACGGCGCGGAAGACAACTTCATGCTGATCGCCTCCGGTGGCACTGAAGTCGTTGGAATGAAGCCGCCGACCGAACGCAAACTTCAGGTCGGCGATTCCGTCACTACCGAACTCACTCCGCAGATCGACGGTTACTGGGCGCAGATTTGCCGAACTCTCGTAATCGGCGAGCCCAACGACAAACAGCAGGAAGCTTACGGGATCTTCGCCGAAGCCCGCCAAGCCGCTGAAGATTCACTTAAGCCCGGCGTCAACATCGCCGACGTCGCGAAGGCCACCAACGATGTCTTCCGCAAATACGGCTACGGCGAATACACCGGCTCGAAGTATACGCGTGTTCGCGGACACAATCTCGGCCTGCATCCCGACGAGAATCCTTACGTGCTGGAAGACGTGAACTACACAGTAAAGGAAGGCATGGTCGTGATCTGTCACCCGAACACCTACCTGCCGTTGTCCGGATACATGGTTTTTGGCGATACGCTTTTGGTCGCCGCCAATGGCTGCACATCGCTCAACACCACGGAAAGGAAGCTCTTCCGCAAATGAAACGCGGTCTGATTACCTGGGATAAGTCGGAGCTTCCTCCCCCCGCATTTGAATCGCGCCTAGCCGTGGTACGGCAGGAACTTGCAAAACGCGAGCTGCCCGCTCTCGTTGTCTACGCCGATGTCTGGAGATCCAATCAGGGCCGCTATCTCTCGAATTTCATGCCGTACTGGAATCGCGCCCTGCTCGTGATTCCGCGCGACGGCGCTCCGGTGCTCCTTTGCGGGCTGTCGCCTCGCGTCTATCCCTGGATTCGGTCCGTCACCATTCTCGACGAGATCCGTCCCAGCCCCGATATCGCCAAGGCGCTGACCCAAATGTGCACCGAAAAGAACTGGAGCAAGGTCGGTGTCCTCGATCTGCCGCAACTCCCATTCGACCTCACGGTGCCGAACGCGGTCGATGTTCCATGGGCCACCATCCATCCCGAACCGGATGAAGCCGAACTCGCGATGTATCGCCGCGCGGCGAAAATGGCCCGCGAAACCGTGGCCTCCGAACTGCCCCATGCTGCGGGGCTTGTCGACCACGAATTCGTCAGTCGTCTGGAAGGTCGATTTCGTAGCGCAGGCATCGAAGACCTGGTCGTCCTGACTACCAACGGCAAGACACCGCCTCATCCCCCGGACGGGTCGACGCTTGCTTCGACGTCATCGGTCTCGGCCGCAATGGAATACCGCGGTCACTGGACAAAAATTGTGGGGTCAGGCTTTCAGCCTGCCGCCGGGCTTCCGCCCGGCGATTCAAATTCCAAAATTGAGCTTCTTTCCGGCCCCTATCCCTACGAGTTCTGCGGGCAATCCGATCTCCGGCGCGGGTCGATTTTTGCCTCCATGGGCGAATTCACCGTCGATGGTCACCGCATATTCCACGGCGACACGTACCGCCTCGGGCCCATCGGCCCCGAACTTCTATGAACGTCATCGAAAAAATCCTGGCCAAAGCGAGCGGCCATAAAGAGGTTCGCCCCGGCGACGTCGTCGTTGCCAACATCGACCTCATGGTCATGCACGACCTCAGCTCAAACTTCGTCATGAAGGTCTTCGAAAACGAGATGGAGAACGCGAAGATCAAGGACCCTTCGCGCATCGCCTTCGCCTTCGACCATAACTTCGCTCCCGCCACACAGGCAGCAGCCGAAGCTCTTGCCGCGGTAAGAAAATTCGCGGCCAAACACGGCATCAAACACGTCTTCGACTGCGGCTGCGGCAGCATTCACCACGCCGTCATCGAAAGCGGACTTTGGAAGCCCGGCCAGATCATCATCGGCTGCGACTCCCACACGCCCATCTACGGCGCAATCGGAGTCTTTGCTACGGGTGTGGGAAACAACTCCATGGCCGCGCTCGGTTTTCAGTACAGCCTCGGATGGTTTCGCGTACCGGAAACCATTCAGGTCGTCTTCCACGGCCAGGCCGGACCCGCGGTAACGCCGCGCGATGTCTCGCAATACTTCGTCGGAAAAATCGGCGAAGACGGCGCGGTCTACAAAGCCATCGAATACGCCGGTCCTTACATGCAGGCGCTGTCCGTCGAAGACCGGATGCTGTTTCCGCTTCAGTCGATCGATGTGGGCGGCAAGTGCGGCTTCGTAAATCCCGACGAAAAGACGATCGCCTTCGCTCAATCCTTCGCGCATTCGAAGGATTTCGAAATGCCCGTCAACGATCCCGGCATCTCCTATAAAGAGGTCATCGACATCGATGTCAGCAAACTGGACCCGCAGATCGCCTGCCCTCCTACGGTCGGCAACGTGAAGTCCATCGATGAAGCCGTCGGTATTCCGGTCAACATCGCCGAAGTGGGCGGCAGCACCGGCGGACGCATCGAAGACATTCGCCTTCTCGCCCGCTGCCTCGCCAATCGTAAGGTGCATCCCGACGTCCGTCTGCAGGTGGTTCCCGTTTCGCGTGGCGCATACGGCGCGGCTCTGCGCGAAGGCTTGTTTCAGATCCTGCACGACGCGGGCGCGAACATTTTCCCGCCCAGCGCCGGCTCCAACCAGGCCTTCAACATGGGCGCGATGGCGGAAGAAGAAGTCATGGTCTCGACGCAGGCCCGCAACTTCCCCGGTCGCAACGGTCACCCGAAAGCCAGACACTACTTGGGATCGACGCTTACGGTGGCTGCATCCGCCATCACCGGACGCATCACCGATCCGCGTTCTATTTGACTTCGAAATCCGTCGTCCGCGTGACTTGCTTCCCGGCGCCGTCGATCGCGGTGATTTCGAGTTCGTAAGACCCAGCAGGCAGCGTCGCAATCGGTAATCTCGAGCCGGCCGGAACCATATCGCCGGCGGAGGCTTTCGGCAGGCTCAGCTTCATCAGTCCCGAATCCCACTTCAGCTGCGCGGTTTTACGATCCAGCACGCGCACACCGACGCGCACCGCTGCCGGGTCGGTCGCATAAGCTTCGAAATAAAAGAACGCCGGCTCGGACTTCGTGAACTCGTGAGAACCGGTGGGAATAATCTGCGTGCCGTCAGTAACCAGTGGTGTACCGTTCTCGGTAAGGCCACCCAATCCGAGACCCAGCTCCGCAGCGGGATGCGCTTCTCTGCTGAGAACGATGCCGCTCATAGCCAGCTTTCCTGCTTCGCGTGGGTCGATATTGAGCGGCGCCTCCAGTTTTCCGAAACTCTCTCCGCCGGAACTGAAGGCCATCGTGAACGTATATTGGCCGGGAACGATCTTGAACTCCTTCTCGTAATGAAGCGGCTTTCCCTTGTTCTCCGCGTCGAGTTTCACCGCATCGCTGAAACGCGCGCCCACGGTGTTATCCGCGGTGGTTTTATCTTCGATGGCCGCAATACCCAGGAAGTTAATCTCGGCATTCTTTCCCTTGCTCTTCTGGAATGCCTCCGGCGGAATCTCCATCGCCAGGTTGACGCGCGCCACGCCGGGCGAAAGGTAGAAATAAGAAAGCTGCATCGAAGCCCCGAGTCCAGAAGCCCCCAGGCCATTCGTCTGCGTAGCTGCTGCCCGTCGCTCCAGATTCTGCCCGGCTATCGTGCCTGCGAGAAGATCCTGCGGTTTCGAGTCGCAATAGTTGGAGCGCGCGCGAACCGTGGTTCCACCGCGATCTACCTTAACTCGGAGTGTGTGACAACTGCCCTCCTTCGCCTCGGAAGGCGTATAGCTGAGAAGGTAGTATTCTGTCTGCTCCTCGCCGATCCTCTGCAGCCCGGTCCGCAGGTCACCGGCATTGGCAACCACGAAGCCGCCGGTTTCGTTCGCAAGCCGGAACAGAAGTTGCTGATTGCTGTTCCCGATCTCCTGAACCTGGGAGTCGGACTCTTCGCTGTCTCCCTGCGGTCCCCCTCTGCCCCCACGCGATCCGCGTGGCACGACGTAGATGCCGAGATTACTCTCATCGATCTGATTTTCCGCGCTCGAGGCCTTCAGCTCAGAGGAACGCGGCCGCAGGTCGATCGGATAGACCGCGACATCGGACTTGTTGCAGGCTTCGATCGCCGTCGTCAGCTCTGCTCGTTGAATGGACGATTGCGACAGCCCTCCGCTGACGAAAACGATCGTCTTGCGGCCGGGCAGCGAACCCAGATTTCGCGCCAGGTTTCCCAGCGCTCGTATCGTGTCGAGTGCTCCCGAAGCGGCCGTGCCGGAACTTGCGTCAGAGGCCAGTGCCGCCGTTACCGCCCCTTTCAGATGTGTAGCGTTGTCGGTGAAGTTCTGCCCGATGTGCAGCCCGCCGTTATACCTGGCCACGGCCAGCAGTTGATTCTCCCGGGCATTGGCGTCGATAAACCCGGAAACCGCGGAGCGTGCAGCCATCCGTTCCGGGGCTTCCATACCGGCCAGGAAGAGAACGATGTAACGCTGCCGTGAACTCGCAGCGTCCGCGCTCCGTTCCAGCGTCACGCTCTTGAGGGTCTGTTCTTTGTTGTCTTCCCAAAGGCGAAAGTCTTTGGCTGAAAGATCGTGAACGTACTCTCCCTGCTTGCTGGTTACAATCGTGTCCACCAGAACGACGCGAGTCTCAGTCCGGATCTGGCCGAGCATGGCGCTGACGGCCAGACTAAGGATCGCCGGAATGGATCCGAAACAAGCCGCCCGGAGTCTGGTCATGATGTAAATGTATACCCCGAAACAGGTATAATCTCGTGCAGAGCTCACCTGTATGGTCCGCAGCACGATTTTCGTGGCGCTTCTGCTGAGCGGCGGCGCGTTGGGTCAGTTGAATGTGCCTGAGCAGGCAAAGGCCATTGCCTTCGTTCGGGAGTACGCTCTGAACTACACCCGGCGGCTGCCAAACTATACCTGCACACAGATAACGCGACACACCTGGCGAGGCGGGATGCATACGGAAACCGGTTCGTTCGAAGAGCAGCTCAGCTTCGTGGATAAGCAGGAGATTCGCAAGCTCATTCGGATCGACGGCTACCCTCCTCCTCCGAATTACTCCGGCCGCGCGGCCACAGTGTCCTGGGGCGAGTTCGGCAATCTGCTGGACACCATCTTTGAACCGGCGACCGGCGCCGATCTTCGATTCGACCGCGTCGCCACTCTGAATCAGCGCCGCGTTTACGTTTTTGCTTTTCGCGTTCCCCAACCGAAAGGCTACTTGTTGGTCGAAGCGAAAGGAACCCGTCGGGTGCCGTTCCAGGGATTTGTCTACGCCGACTCTCAATCCGGCGCGGTACTGCGAATTCAGATGAAATGCACCGATATTCCCGACCATTCCGAATACCAGGCGGTCGGCCTGACGCTCGATTACAAGCCTGCCGAGGTGGCCGGCGCGGAGTTTATCCTCCCATCCCATTTCGCGCTGAACTACCGTACGGACATCGGATCTCTCGCCGACTCCAGCGACTTCACAAAATATCGCCGCTTCAGCGCCGACACCTCGATTCAGTTCGATCCACAATAAAGACGCCCAACAGAAAGGTGAGGACCATGCACAAATGGATCGGCTTGTTGTTCCTCTCCGCCGGAATTGCGGCGAGCGAGCAAAACTCCGTGCCATCCGCGGCTGCGGAATCTCCCACCTTTCGCGCCGGAACAAAGCTGGTCGAAGTGGATGTGGTGGCAAGGAGCAAAGGCGCTCCTGCGACCGGCCTTACGAAGGATGACTTCACGCTGCTCGACAACGGAAAGCCGCAGAAGATTGCCTTTTTCTCGGTTCGATCGCCCAATACTTCCGCGTCTTCGGTAGCGGCGACGCCGCTTCCTCCCGGGACGTTCTCGAACCGGGCAGCGCGTGAAGGCGGGTCTTCCGGAAGCACGACGGTCGTGCTCGTCGATCAGTTGAACACGCCGCAGGTGGTCCAGTTGGATGCCATTCCGCGCATCGCAAAGTTCATTGAGATGCGCCGCCTGAACGATCGGATCGGCATCTATACCTTACAGAGCGACGGCTCGCTTCAGGTGATGCAGGAACTGACGGACGATGGCGATCTCCTCAAGAAAGCCGCAAAGTCTCTCCGCGGGCGGGATCCTAACCGGCGCTCTTCCGACACCACAGGAATGAGCCCGCATGCCGCCGAGGCTCACGAAGCCATTACTCTCATTGAACGCGGTATGGATACCAAGCATGCGTTGCAGGCAATTGCCCGTCATCTCTCAAACGTGCCCGGCCGCAAGACTCTGGTCTGGCTGACTACCGCCTTTCCTCCCTTCGTCCAGGGTCTTATCGATTTCAGGCCGGATCTGCAGGAAGCCGCCCGCTCGCTCAATGATGCCAACACTGCGCTTTACGCCGTTGATCCGCGCGGTTTGGTGGGCGCTCTGTCCGGCACGACGGGGATCGGCAATGCCGAAACACCGGTCCATGGTTCGCCAAGGCAGATCGTTGCACAAATGGGTCGGGGAGGCGAGTCCCAGGCTCCAAACGGCTTCGACACCATGAACATGCTGGCGAGTCTGACCGGAGGCCGGGTGTTCAAAAACGATAACGGCATCGGGGAGTTGATCCAGGAGGCAGTGGATGACGGCGGGTTCACTTATACGCTGGGTTTCTACCCGCAGGAAGAGCAGGACGGCGCCTGGCACAAGCTGAAGGTTGAAGTCGCGAGGCACGGCGTGAGCATGCGCTACCGCGAAAACTACTTCGCTGCCCGGGCGATCGACGAAACGAAAGCTCGTCCTGATTTAGGGCAACTTCTCAGAGACCCACTGGACTCCACTCAACTCGAGCTCGTCGCGGAAACCGCTCCCGATCCGGAGCGGCCAGGCGTCCTCCGGATCAAAGTGAACGTCGATCTTCACAACATCGAACTGCGGCACGAAAACGCGATTCATTCCGGCGCAGTCGACCTCTCGTTTTACGTGAGAGAAACAGGCAAGGCGATGACGCGAACCTTTAAGATCGATATCCCGGACGCTCAGTTCGCCGCTTACGTGGAAAAGGGCCTCAGCGCGGTTCAATCGGTCGATACCAGGGGCGGAGTGGAAGCGGTGCGCGTGGTGGCGCAGGATCGGACCACCGGAGCCGCCGGGTCGGTCACCATTCCCGTGAGGAAATAAAATCGGTCAGGGGATTTCGACGCCCTGGTTTCGCGCCGCCATCGTTTTCCCTTCGCCGTCACGCACGACCATCCGAACGATGTAGCGTCCCGGCGCCACGTTGAAAACTTCCTTTACCGTGATGCCGGAATGCTGCACGCTCTCGAGCGTCTTGTCGCGAAGGTGCAGTTCCATGACTCGCTGAATGCCCGATACGTAGTTCCCGTTGGAGTCGAAGAGCCCCGCCACTACCGTCACGGTGTCATTGTTGCGATCCTCGACCTTGCGAAATCGCAAAGCTTCTCCATCCAGATGTCCGGTCACCGTCAGCTCTGTTTTCTCATCCGACAACCGGAAGAACTCGGTCTCGACCTTCACGGGAATATCCTGGATCTCATCTCTTGAAAAGACGGCGTCGCGAATATCGTCCCGCGCTTCCTCCGCGGAGTCGATTGCATGGTTCGGGGCCCAATAGCCGCGCCGCACCTGCAGAGTCGCATTGCGAAGATTCCCGACTTTGACTTTCAGCGCGTGATAACTGCCGTCGTATTTCAGGTTTTCGGGAGAGAAGCCCAGTACGTAAATGTATTCGGGGCGGGCCGCCAGCAGATTGAGTCCTTCCTTCAGGCCATTGTCGTTATGAAAGAACGTGCCGCCCGTGCCGTCGGCGACCTCCGCCAGCACATCGTCGTTCTGTGACGCTTCGGCAATCGCGGCCTGGGTCAGCGCGCCCCCTAATTGGCTGGAAGGCCCGCTCGAGGCTGCGTCGAAGCCGGGCATCGCATACAAGCCCCGCATATCGATCGTGTTGACGGTGACATTGGCGCGGATCGCATGATCCAGAACGTCATATTCGGCGGAGCGAAAATCCTGGGTGAGGATGAATCCCGGTGAAGCCAGCACGATCGTGCGGCTGCCCGGCATGACGGATAACCTGCGGATGATGTCGCGGATCGCTCCGAGCGAGAACCCGGCGTCGCGGTTGCCGTAAGAGAGCGCCTGATGAATGGCGACTCGAACGGTTCGGATCAAAGGCACATCCGGGGGGATCATTTTTGAACCAGGCGGAGGATCGACAGCGCCGGTGCCCAACGGCAGGCCCGTGCAATTCTGGGCTCCCATGAGAACGGCGGAAAGGATCGGGTCCTCGTTGTTCAGAGCTGCGTTTGCAATGTGCACGTCGGTAAACAGCAAGCCCGAAAAATACGGAGTCTTGTTGGACAGATAATCGGCTTGGTAATAGCTGACGCTCGGACAGTCCTGTTGAGCATCCGGCCCGCTGGTGTAAGGCAGGATGCTGTTCACCGCCTTGTGCAGCTTCTCGCGGTCGTCGGTGAAATCGGCCATCATCCGGCCGCTGGTGATGAAAATCGCGGCGCGCATTTTCGGCTCGAGCGCCTCATCCAGATGGTGGTTGACGGCCTGACGCGCCTGCAGCAGATTGTCGCCTTTCAGATGAACGTCGTCGAACAGATAGGCGACGTAGCGGTCGGGCAGGGCGGGCGTCGGCGGAGTCGGCTTTGTTTCCTGCGACGATCCGGGAGCCTTCGCTTCCACGGCGGCTTCGCCCTTGCCTTCCGTTTTCTCGATGGAAAACGCCGTGATGCTCTGAGGCTTGCCCTTGTCGAATAGCTGAAAGTCTTCCTGCTTAAGATTTCCGATCGAGCGGCCCTGCGCATCGCGCACCACCACCGGTACCGAAACCAAATTCACCTTGGTGCTGAAAGTAACGGCGCCTTCGTGTGAGGTCACCTCGGGCTGACCCTGATCGGCGGTCTGCGGCCAGGCCGGCGACACCAACGCGCAGAAGAGAGCCAGGGCGGTGAATCTCATTTTGTTGCCGCCTGATATTACATCAGGCCTGAAGCTGAGTCTTCAGGTATTCGGCGAGTCCGCCCAGTTCGAGAATTTTGCGAACGGACTCCGGCATCTTCGGAAAGGAATATTCTTTCTCGCCAAAGCCGATTTGTCCCGCTTCGAGGTCGATGCGGATTCGATCGCCCTCCTGAACCGCTTCGTAGAGGGCAGGGCATTCGACGATGGGCAGGCCATCGTTGATGGCGTTGCGATAAAAAGTCCGCGCAAACGAGTTTGCCACGACCGCTTTGATGCCAAGTCCCTGAATGGCTGTCGCGGCCTGTTCGCGCGCGCTGCCGCAACCGAAGTTCCGGCCGGCGACCAGGATGTCGAAGCTGCGCAGCTTATCCGCAAAGCCTTCGCCCAACATTTCGAAAGCATGCTGGCCGAGCCGCTCGCGATCGATATAGATCAGATACCGGCCCGGAATGATGATGTCGGAATTGACGTTGTCGCCGAACTTATAGACGCGGCCTTCGATGATGGATTCCATATTTACTCCACGACATTTATTCCACGAGCGCCTGGTGCACAAACTCCCTGGGGTCGGAGATCACGCCTTTGATGGCCGACGCCGCCAGCGTGGCGGGGCTCGAAAGATAGATTTCCGATTTGCTGCTGCCCATGCGGCCGATGAAGTTCCGATTGGCGGTTGAGAGGCAGACCTCGCCGTCCGCCAGCGTGCCGCCGTCGCCCGCGCACGCGCCGCAGCCGGGGTTGGTCACCAGACCGCCGGCCTCGATCAGAGTCTGCAGTACTCCGGAATTCATGGCATCGAGCATGATCTTTTTGGATCCCGGTGTGACGATCATGCGCAGGCCGGGATGAATTTTGCGGCCTTTAAGAATGCCTGCCGCCACCACCAGATCCTCATACTTGGCGTTGGCGCAGGAACCGAGGAACACCTGGTCGATGTGGGTGCCGATTACTTCGCCGATCGGCTTCGTGTTTTCGACTTCATGCGGGCACGCGACCATCGGCTGCAGTTGCGAGAGATCGACATCGATATTCCGTTCGTAGACGGCATCCGCGTCGGCCAATACCGGGCGATATCGCGCCGGGTCTTCCAATCGGCCTTTGAGATATTCGGCTGTCTTCTCATCCGGGGGCACGAACGCGCACTTCACGCCCATCTCCATGGCCAGGTTTGTCATGGTCATGCGCTCGGAAATGCTCAGTCCGGAAACCGATCCGCCATAGAACTCCACCGATTTATAGCCGCAGCCATCGGCTCCCAGCGTCCCGATCAAATGGAGCATCAGGTCTTTGGAATAAACGCCGGGTGCGAATTTGCCGTTGAGGACGATCCGGATGCTTTCCGGAACCTTCAGCCAAAGCTTACCCGTGATCCAGACCGATGTGACTTCGGTGTAGCCGATGCCGGTTCCCAAGGCGCCCAAGCTGCCGTAAATCGTGCAGTGGGAATCGGTGCCGACGATCAGATCGCCAGGGACGACGTGCCCGGCCTCCATCAAAACCAGGTGGGCGATGCCCGAGTCGACGTCATAGAACTTCGTAACGCCGTTTTTGCGGGCGAAGTTGCGGGATGTCTGCTGGTCCGCGGCGTACTTTTCCGTTTTGGCAGGGGAAATGTGGTCGAGAACGATCGCCAGCCGGTCCGGATCGTACAGCTTCGTCGCTCCGATGCGCTGCATGACGCTCGCCGAGCGCCATGTAGCCGTATGACTCATGACCAGATCGGGATACGCTTCGACTATTTCTCCGGGGGTAACGGAACTTTGGCCGGATTTCGTGGCAAGGATCTTCTCAGCGATTGTCATTTGTAGTAGCCGGACTTCTGCTGCATTTGTAGTGTGGCACAGAGTGAAACGCGCAACTCGCGCTTATCACAAGGTTTTGTAGTGCTACTATCGGCAAATTGAAGCTGTTTTCTTCAATCAACCGTGCCGCCCCCTGCCTCGCGGGACTGTTTTGCGCGGTTTCTGCATTCGCCGGACCGGTGCAGATTACTGTCACTCCGGCTTCAATACCCGTTGCTACCGCAGGAACATTCTACAGTCAGACTTTCAGCGCGACCGGCGGAGTCGGTTCTTACGCCTGGTCTGCGGCTCTTTCCGGCGGCGGTTCACTGCCGAGTTGGCTCGCCATCGATCAGAGCAGCGGAACGCTTAGCGGAACTCCGACTACCAATGGCACGCTCACCATTACGGTGAGAGCCACCGACATGAACGGCAATCCCGGCCAGGAGACGGTCAGTCTCGCCATTAACTTCAGTGGCACGGTCATCACCACCAACCTGCCCACAGGCATGGCCATCGTCAATATCAGCGCCGCTTCCGGTAACACAGCGGGAGCGAACGGAGCGAAGCCGGCCGCAGGCAACCTGGCATGGGACGATCCCTACAATACGCTGGGCCAGTTGCTTGAGTACACAGTGCAACCGGGGACCTATACGATGCGCGTGATCGATCCGGCCGACGCTGCGTCGATCTTCCCATCCCTCACCCAAAATCAGCTGAACGGAATGTGGACGGCCTGGAACTCCAGTATCAATGGCAATAACTACGTAACGAGCTACCTTGCGTTTGACAGCTCAGCCGCGTCGAATTCCACCCAGACGCAGTTGTTTTCGGGAGCGGACAACGGCCCGGGAACGGCAGATCCCGCCTCAGCATACGCTGACGCGGCGAATGGTTACACAGCCAACAATGTGTTTACCCCGCCATTTTTCAATGAGATTCGCAATGGGACTCTCCAGACCACCTACACTTTCAATACTCAGACAACGTTGATTTTTGTTGTTCCCGATTATCCCCCCGGCAATCAGGGCGGCGGAGTCTCCGTGTTGATTGCCCCCTCCAACGGGACGCCTGGCCTCACGACGCAGACTCTGCCTGCCGGACAGGTGAACGTGGCGTATTCTCAAAACCTGACGCCGACGGGAGGCTCGGGAATCTACAACTGGACTGCGGCCGGCTTGCCGCCGGGCCTCAGCCTGAGTGCTACGGGCGCCTCCAGTGTACTGAGCGGCACGCCTACACACATCGGGGCTTATTCGGTCCAGATCACGGTGACAGATCCGGTAGCGGGTTCTTCTTTTGCAAGCCAGATTACTTTGAACATCGGGGCGCCGTCACCTGCGCTTGGTATTACGCAAACGACACTTCCCGCCGGAGAAAAGGGAATCGCTTACAGCCAGACTCTTACAGCAACTGGTGGCTATGGTTCTTTCACTTGGAGCATCTCCGAGGGGGCGCCGCTTTCATTGAACGCAGCGGGCTCGAGCGCGGTTCTCTCGTCGTCAGGCGTACTGAACGCTGCGGGAAGTTTGTCGCCCTTCACCGTGACCGTGACGGATGCGGCGGGCGACAGTTTCACCAGTTCGCCACTCACCGTGACGGTTGATTCCACGGTCGCAGTCACGACCTCGTCGCTTCCGAACGCAGCGCAGGGTGAGTCGTGGGCTGTACAACTCAGCGTCAACGGCGGCGCCGGCAGTTACACCTGGAGCGCGAGCGGCATGCCTCCATGGCTGAACCTGGCCTCGGCGACAGGTATCCTCAGCGGTGTTCCTTCTGCCGCCGGAACGTTCCCCTTCAGCGTCACAGTAACCGATTCGATGGGCGGAACCAATACGGCTTCGTTGAACCTGGGTGTGAGTTTGCCGGTTGGGTTCCTGGTCGAGAACTCGGCGACGGCAGGTTTGGTGTTGGCTCCCGCAAATGGCTCTACGCCCACGTCTGAAGCTGCGGTGAACGGGTCTGACGCGGCCTTGGACTCAGGCGGCAACACCGTTGTGGCGATGGGCACAACGTTGCGGCGCGTCACACCCGGCGGCAGTATTAATGCCTTTGCCGGCGCACCGGGCGGCTCTTCCTGGGTAGCGATAGCCGCGGACCCGTTCGGGAATCTGATTGTCGGCGATAACAAGATGCATGAGATCTGGCGCGTCTCGTCGGACGGTCTGGTTCAAACCGCGGTTGCGACTTATCCCGTAGCGAATGCAGGCCAACAGGAGGACATCCGAATACTGGTGGATGTTCACGGGAATTACATCGTCGCTGAAGACAATGGGAGCGCCGTCAGCCTTTTGAGTATTACTCCGGCAGGGGTCCAAACTACCGTTACGCTGACCGGCGGGATCTTGCCCAGGAGCGTAGCCGGGCTGAAGTTCAACCAGAGCGGCAATTACATGCTGCTGGATGCGACGCAGCAGGCGCTTTTTCAGATCACACCGCAGGGTGTCGTGACGGTGTTCACCGGAACAGGCCTATTGGGAAGCGGGGCCTCCGGTCTGGACAGGAATCCGTTGACCAACCAATTCGTTGTCGGCTCTCCCGGTCAGTTGAAACAGATTCCGGCGGGGGGCGGCTCCAACGTAACCACTCTGGTGAGCAATGCGCAGTTGGCATCGCCTGCCGCGGTCGTTACTCTGCCTGAGGATTTTCCGTCCGCTGTCGACGCTACGATTCCCCTGGCCTACTTTCGTCTGGAGACTTCGACCGGGACCAGCGAAACAAATGGTTATACCTACAGCCTGAGTGGAGCCGGCGCAAGCGTCTCAACGGCGGGCGCACCCCTTGGTATTGCGGCCAACAATGCCGCTCTTCTCGATGGGCAAAGCGGCGAGGTGACCACCAGCCTTGCGGGACAGATCCTAACTGCGGGAAGCATGATGGCCTGGATCAAGCCGGCAGCATTGCCATCAACATCGAGTTGGCCGTTCAACTACATTGCGGGCGAATCCGCCCAGGCGAATGATTTCGACCTTCAGATCAGCAACACCAACGTTCTGGGCTTCTACACGACGTGCTGCGGCAATTCCCTTTCGTACACGCCGAATCCGTCGACACTTGCAGGCCAATGGCACATGGTTGTCGCCACATTTGACGCGACCGCGGGCACCAGGGCCATCTACTGGGATGGCGCTCTGGTGGCAAGCGATAATTGCCCCTCGTGTTCGTCGTCTATAAACAAGACCGGGACATTCCGGATCGGTAACACCTCGAATTCCGGAGATTTCGGGAACCGTTATTTCAACGGCAAAATCGACGATGTGGCCGTCTGGAGCTATGCGCTGACGGCGCCTCAGGTTTACAGGATGTTCGCCACCCGTCAATCGGGACCCGCCGGGAGCGTCAACTCGCTTTCTCCCGCAGGCGTCAATGTGAGTGCGGGTACAACAGCCGTCACGATTTCGGGCCAGAATTTTGCAACCGGCTCGACGGTGTGGTGGACATCGCCGGCGGGATCGAATCCCGCTGGGCAAACCACGATTCTTACGCCGAGCGCCGGGAACGCAACCAGCGTCGTTGTGAATGTTCCCTCGGCTTTACTGGCAACCGCGGGAATCGCCGGGATCTCGGTGGTAAATCCCGCAGGCGTTCCGGTGAATCAGCTGCCGTTTACGGTTACATCTCAGCCGCTCTCCATCAGCCCTTCGGGTGGCACTCTGCCGAGTGGGCATACCAACCAGCTGTATGGTGTAACGCTTCAGGCTTCCGGTGGCTCGGGCAACTATACATGGTCCATTACGAATCAATCCCCGGGACTGAATCTCGGACCGTCCTCGGCAACCGGAGCGACATTCTCGTTGACCGGCACGCCAACGGCGCCCGACCCCAGTCCGGGCTTAAGCCTCGTCGTGACGTTGTCTGACGCGATCAGCGGCCAGCACCTGCAACAGTTTTACCTCATTCCGGTTTCCGCTCCTCTTTTACTTGCTTCGTCCACCAGTTCGGTGGCGACTTCAACAGGCGGATCGGTTTCCGGAAGCCTTACCGCCAGCGGAGGAGTGCCGCCCTATAATTTCCTGATCAGCGGACAACCAGCCGGAATCACGATCAGCTCGGGCGGAGCGCTCAGCGGTTCGGCCTCGCAGGCCGGGACATTCAACGCAGTCGTCAGCGCGACTGATGCCGCCAACAACTCGGCCTCCGCGTCGATCATTATCAACGTGCTGGGCCTGACGACCATGTCACTTCCGGGTGGCGCCGCGGGCCAATTCTATTCCGGCACGGTCAGCGCCTCGGGCGGCGCAGGCCCTTATTCATTCTCGGCTTCAGGAGCGCCGTCGGGAATGACCATGAGCAGTTCCGGCGCTCTCACCGGCATTACCAGGACAGGTGGTACTTACTCTCTGTCGGTGACTGTGACCAGTGGCGGAGTCAGCGCTACCGGCTCTGTAAGCCTGGCCATCGCCAATCCGCTGGCGTTTTCGATTACGAGCGCGTCCCTTCCGGCCGGTACTGTCAACGTGCCGTATTCGCAATCGCCGAGCGCGACGGGCGGAGTTCCGCCCTACACGTGGGCGATCAGTGCCGGATCGTTGCCGCAAGGTCTTTCGATCGGCACGGGTGGGATCATATCGGGCACTCCGACCACAGCCGGTATGGCTTCCTTCACGGTGCAGGCGACCGACTCGGCGGGAGCGACCGCTACGTCGCCAACGACCCTGTTGATCCACGCGCCCCCGCTGCTCGTCACCAAACTGACGTTGCCGTCAGGTATGAACGGCGTCGATTATCCTCAACAATCTCTGGCGGCCAGCGGCGGGATATCGCCGTACACATGGGCGCTCACCAGCGGCAGTGCGCTTCCGACCGGAATGACTCTCGGGAGCGATGGCACTCTCAGCGGCATCCCGGGCGCGGCAGGAACATTTTCGGTCGGGATCACGGTAAGCGACTCCGCTTCTCCCGCAACCAGGACCCCCGCCAACATTTCGCTGACGATTCGGCCGGCGGCGCCGGACCTGATCCTGACTGCCGGCTCGTTGAGCTTCGCGCTGTCCAGCCCCGCAACGACTCTGCCCGCATCTCAGTCGGCGGGGGTACAGTCCACTGTAGCGACACAGAAGATCTCATACTCCGCCTCGGTCGGCTCGGGAGCCTCCTGGCTCAGCATCGGCAATGGCTCCACGACGCCTGATTCCATCCAGATTTCTCTTACGTCCGCGGCGCTCGCTCTCAGCCCGGGCGACTACCAGACGACGATCGCTGCAACCTGTACTTCCACTTCCTGCACAGGCCATACGCAAACCGTATCGGTAGATCTGAAGGTAACGTCTGTACCTCAAAAGCTGCAGATCGATACCACTCTGCTGTCATTTGCTGCCACTTCGGCGGCCACGGGAAGCATCAGCCAGCCGATTGTTGTGGAGAATACGGGCGGCGGCGCGATCACATTCAGCTCTGTTTCGTGCGAAACAGGCTGGTGCACCGCGGGTCCCGCGTCAGGGCCTTTGGGGGGCGGCGGAACTGTTTCGATTCCGGTGATTGTGAATCCGGGTTTGCTGCAGCCGGGCTTCTATCGCACTCAGGTTGATGTCGCGACCTCAGCCGGTAACGGCTCCGTGCCGGTGACGTTGTTCATTGCGGCGAACTCCGGCATGACGCTCGCTCCATCCGGGCAGCAGTTCAGCATGCCCGCCGGAAGCGCTCCGGGAAATCCGAATGGTTCTTTCCTGGTAAGCGTCAACAACGCAACTCCGGTGAACTGGACTGCATCCGTTCTTCCGGGCTCGAGTTGGCTGACACTGGGTACAGCGTCCGGAAGTTCGTCATCTACACAACCCGGAAGCGTTTCCTTCTCCATCGACCCGACGGCTGCCGGCCAGCTTTCGCAGGGCGCGTTCTACGGCCGGATTGAAGTTATTTCCATGGATGCCAGCAATTCGCCGCTGGATTTCGAAGTCGTCCTGAACGTGACTGCGCCAACTGCGGCAGTGCCCCCGGATCTGGAGCCCGCCGGATTGCTTTTCATCACCGGTTCCGGCGGCGTCCTGCCCCCGGAGACAGTAACGGTCTACTCGGGATCGACAACGCCATTGACGTTCCAGGCCAGCGTCGTGACCGACAAGGGCAGCGGCTGGCTGTCGGTAACACCGTCTACGGGAACAGCATCGGCCACCGCGGCGGGAGTCACCACGGTCAATGTCGATCCAACCGGCTTGAATGCGGGCGTGTATACCGGCAGCGTCAGCTATTCGCTTTCAGCTACGGCCATCCGGGAAGTAGGCGTGACGCTGATCATCCCGGCCGGGACTACCACGCCGTCCGCGATTTCGCAGTCGTCCCTGCCCTCCGCGGCAACAGCGCCGGGAACCGCGCGTCCGCGGGCCTCCGGTTGTAATGCGAGCGCTCTGGTGCCCGCGCAAACCGGGCTGGTCAACAGCTTCTCCGCGCCGGCGGGCTGGCCGACGCCGCTGGCAATCCTTTTGTATAACGACTGCGGCCAGGCAGTGAACAACGGCCAGGTTGTAGCAACCTTCTCCAATGGAGATCCACCACTCGCGCTGCCGCTGGCCGATCCGAGCAATGGGCTCTACTCGGGAACATGGTCACCCGCAAAAGCGGCGTCGCAGGTATCGATTGTTGTCAGCGCCGATGCTCCGGGTTTTCCGGAGGCACTCAACCGGATCTCCGGCGTGGTGGTTCCCAACGCGGTGCCAGTGCTTACGCCTCATGGAACTCTGCACAGTTTCGACCCGCTGGTAGGCGCGGCCCTGGCGCCGGGAACGATCGTCCAGATTTACGGGAAGAACTTTGCGCCCGCTGCCGCACAGCCAACAACCATTCCGCTGCCGACGGCCATGACCGGCGTGTCGGTGATTATCGGAGGTTTGCCGGCGCCGCTCTACTATGTGAGCGCGGAGCAGATCAACGCACAGATTCCGTTTGAACTGCAGGCCGGACAACAGTATCAGGTTATCGTCTCCTCCAACAACGCCCTGACGACGCCGGATTCGATCCAGCTCTCACCGGCGACGCCGGGGCTCGCCGCCTTCGCCGATGGAACTCTCATCGCGCAGCATAATTCCGACGGGTCGCTGGTCAGCCAGACGTCTCCCGCGCAAGCCGGGGAATATCTGATTGCGTATCTTGCCGGCATGGGCGACACAAACGTTCCGGTGGCCAGTGGAACCGCCTCGCCTTTGACACCCTCCCTCGCCGTCCCGGTGGATGCGCCGCAACTCACCATCAACGGCATGCAGTGTGAATCCCTTCCTGAATGTCAATTGCTCTTTGCCGGTTTGACGCCCGGTCTGGTGGGCCTGTATCAGATCGACTTCCAGGTGCCTTCGGGATTGCCGGCGGGAAACATTACCGTCGCGATCTCGCAAGACGGCCAGACCAGCAATCAGACCGTGCTCCCCTACCAGCCGTAATCCGCTATCCCTTAAGTCCCATGTATCTCGGTAGTTAGCTGAGCGGACGTGCCTTTGGATACGTTGTGTATACTACTAGAGTTAACAGTTTGAGAAGTGTCTTCGAGCCGCGCTGTCCTCCGACCAAGCGTCCTCTGTATGCGGGGAAGTACTTCATTTGGTTGACTTTTATCGTCCTATGCGCATTTCCGGTAACGCTGTTGGGCGATACCATCACTCTCGGCGTAAACAATGGAGGCAACGCAGATCCGTTTGCGGGGCCTTTCCCCGGTCAGGCGGGCACCGAATATCAGGAAGCGTACGCGAGTTCTGACTTTTCAGGGACGATAGCAATCAGCAGCATCGACTTCTTCCTGCTGCCGGGGTCGCAGGGGTCCACGCTTTACGGCGGCACCTATCAGGTGAGCTTGTCGGTCATCACCGCGAACATCAATAGTCTCAGTCAAACAGACCTGGCGAGTAATATAGGTGCGGACAATACGATCTTCAGTACGGAAATTCTCTCGGGCGCCGCGCCGAACGTGCTGGCCTTTAGCGGAGGGCCGTTCCTCTACGATCCGTCGGCGGGAAATCTGTTGTTGAATATTCAGGTCAGTAATCCGACCGGCGGAGGAAACGCACTCTTCGAGGATGGAGAAGGCGACGGGCCGGCGGGCATTGTCCGTTATTCCAACTTCTATGGCGGGACGACCGGCTATGGTCTGGTGACACAGTTCACGGGATCCTCCTCCATAACGAACTTGTCCACTCTCGACACACCCGAGCCCCGGACCCTGATGTTGTTTGCGTGCGGGCTTGCCGGTCTTTTCATCCGACGCCGGCAACGAGTCTGACCCTGCCAGAGTTCCCAGTGGTGGAACGCAAGAACATCCATTGCGATCAGCCCGTTGGTGACGGCGTGCGCCACGATTGCATCGGCGATGCGCCCGCGCCGCAGTAAGGCGAGCGTATACAACACGCCTGTAACGGCGCCGGCAAACAAGCGGGTCCGTGCAGCGCGCGGAAGAATGAGGGAACTCGCGAGCAGGGCAAGCCAGGAGAATCGGCGCAGCGATACCGATTCAAAATCCGCTGAAAGCAGTCTGCGGTAGAGGAAGCCGCGGAACGCCGGTTGCTCCGCAATCGGAACGGTGACGACGGCCGCCAGAACGCGAGCCAGATGTTCATGGCGAATGGCTGTGCCATCGCGAGTGATGTCGGGATGGCTTCCAAGTCGGCTCGTGGCCTGTTGCTGTCCGGCTCCAGGCGTTGGGAGTGGACGGGAGTTTAACGGAAGGCCAGCTTCTTCTTGCGGTCTTCCTCGTCTTTGATCCCCGGGCCAAACAGCTTTTCGAACCAGCCTTCGCGCACGAGACGGTCGACTGTACTGTTGTCGATTACCGTTCGAAAATCGAAGCTCTTCATCTGCGCTGCGGCCCGCTCGTCCACGGCGTGGTCGATCATGTACTGAACCGAGGCAGCGACCACATAGGGAACGCGTTCGAAGGTATTGGTCTTCGCATAGCGGTCGTAAACGCGCGCGAGTTCCGCCGGTTTCTCCGGCGTGTATTTCATATAGGCCTTCAGGGCGAAATCCTTGTCTTCATAGAAGCGCTTGATGGCTTCCGTGTGGGCCTTGATGAGCAGCTCCGGCAGCTTCGGATCGGAGGCAACGGTGGATTTCCGGAACACGTAAACGGTGGGCGCGTAGAGGTCGTCGTAATCGCTGGTGTTGGCGAGACTCTTGTAGCCCTGTTCTTCGAGGCGGAAGTAGACCGGCGCGGTAATCATCGTGGCGTCCACGCGACCCGCGATCAGGGCGGCAGCACGTCCGTTGACGTCGGTGCCGATCGGAACCCACTCGACATCCCGCGGAGTCAGGCCGAACTTGCCGAGAAGACCGACGGCGTAGTTGTAAGGCGCATCGCCGATCTGGCTCACGCCGATACGTTTTCCTTTCAGATCGCGAACGCTGCCCACGTTCCTGCCGGACATCAACGCGAACAGACTCTTCCGATACGGACTGGCGACGATGGTCAGAGCCCCGCCGTTGGCCCCGGCCAGCATGGCCTGCTCCAGCGGATAGTTGGTCATCGCCGCTTCTCCGCTGATCACCATGGCAATGGCGGCCGGATGGACGGCGAACGCGAGACTCACATCGAGGCCGTACTTCTGGAAATAACCGGCCTCTTTCGCGATGTAGAGAGGCCAACTGGTCCCGGTGCGAGTGGCATAGTTGATGGTGATTTTGCGGAGGGCCGGAGGTTCCGCGGCTGCGCCACGGAAGGCGAACAGAAAAATTGCAAAGACGGCGAGCCTGAGGCGTGACAAATTCATTTCGATTCCGAAAGCGTGTTCATTATATCGGCAGCGAAAACAGGAGAACAGTCAATGAGTGAGTCAAAAAGCAGACTTAGTCTATAATTTAGTCATGACGGTCGATGTCAATATTCATGAGGCCAAAACGCATCTGTCCCGGTTGTTGGAACAGGCGCTGGCGGGGGACGATGTCGTCATTATGAAAGCAGGCAAGCCCCTGGTCCGCCTGACCCCGGTCGCGACGGCTCCCATGCGCCGGAAAATCGGAACCGCGAAGGGGGATTTCATAGTGCCTGACGATTTCGATGCCCCGCTGCCTAAAAACGTGCTCGACGAGTTCGAAAAGTGAAGGTTCTTGTCGATACCCACATATTCCTGTGGGCCATAGCTGAGAGTCCCAAGCTCTCGAAAAAACACCGGGCTCTTTGGCTGGACGAAGCAAGCGAACTCTACCTGAGCTTCGCAAGCGTATGGGAGATGCTGATCAAAGCCGGGCTGAAGAGACTGCCACTGCCTGCGCCCCACTCCCGTTACATTTTCCGGCAAATGGAAAGAAATCGTCTGACGTATCTGGGAGCGCGGCCTGCCCACTTCGCGGAACTGAATTCACTTCCTCCGCTGCATCGAGACCCCTTCGATCGCATGCTGGTTGCGCAGGCGCGCGCCGAAGGCATTCCGATTGCGACGGTCGATCCGATGCTGCGCCGCTATCGTGTCGACGTCCTCTGAAATATCGGGTAAGTCACCACTTTTCCGTAAGCGGGCGGCCGATTTCCCAGTGGTGTCCGAATGGGTCCATGATCCGGCCGACGCGCCAGCCATGTCCCTCGCTTACCGGATGTACTTCCGTGGCTCCGGACTTCAGTGCCTGCGCGAAGACGGCGTCCGGGTCGGCCACGGTCAGAATCATTCGCATAGTTGAGCCGCTCAAAGATTCGGGGCTGAAGTTCTTGTGCTCCGGAGATTCGTCCGCTACCCAGAATTGCCCGCCGTGAGCCGACAGCCGCGATACCACCGTTCCGTCGGGTCCGTCGAGATGAAAGACCTCTGCCGCGCCGAACGCGGACTTATAGAATTCAACGGCTCGAGCGCCTCCGCGAACCGATAACCACGGTGAGATCGGCATACAAACATCATCGCGCGCGGATTTGATAGCCTGAAAAATATGTCCAGATTCATACAATATGGGGCGATTGCAGGCATCATTGCGGGTTTTGCACTCGTCACGACGATCGGCGCCCAGCAGGTGAACCACACCGCGGCAAAGGTGGACGCGACGGTCCTGAAGAACACCGGCACGTCGAAAGATGCGCTCGCCGGCTCATGGCTGAGCTACGGGCGAACCCAGGGTGAAACGCGCTACAGTCCGCTCGATCAGATCGACGTTTCCAATGTCGGCCGCCTCGGACTCGCCTGGACCTACACGCTGGGCGCCGGCGGCGGCAATCAGGAAGGCACTCCGCTGGTCTGGAACAACACGATCTACAGCATCACCAACTGGAGCGTCGTTTTCGCGCTTGATGCGCGCAACGGCAAGGAGCTGTGGCGCTGGGACCCCGAGGTCAATCAGGCCGCAGTCCGGCCGAAGATGTGTTGCGGCATCGTAAACCGCGGATTGGCCATGTATAACGGCATGATCTTTGCTCCGATCAACGACGGCCGACTGGAAGCGCTTGATGCCCTCACCGGCAAAGTGATTTGGGAAGCACGCCTCGCCTATCCGCAGGATTGGTATTCGCTGACGATGGCTCCGCGCGTCGCGAACGGGAAGGTCATTATCGGCGCGGCGGGCGGCGATCATCCGACTCGCGGCTTCTTCGATGCGTATGATGCCGCAACCGGCCATCGCGCCTGGCGTTTTTACACGGTGCCTGGCAATCCGGCCAACCCCTATGAAAATGACGCCATGCGCAAGGCCGGGAAAACCTGGGGCGGCGACTTTTGGAAAATGGGCGGCGGCGGTTCCGTTTGGGATGGCATGGCTTACGATCCCGAAGCCGACCTTATCTATGTAGGCACCGGAAACGCTGAACCTTGGGTCCAGAAGTTTCGCGGCGCGCAGGGCCTCGACAATCTCTACACGTGTTCCATCCTCGCCGTACAGGTTTCGACGGGGCAGTTGAAGTGGCACTACCAGGCCGTGCCCAACGACAACTGGGACTTCGACGCCGTGCAGCAACTCATGCTCGCCGATCTGACTATCAACGGCAAGCCGCGCAAGGTGCTGATGCAGGCATCGAAGGACGGATTCTTCTATGTGCTCGATCGCATCACGGGCCAGTTCATTTCCGGGACGCCTTTCGCGCAGGTGAACTGGGCGCACGGCTTCGACGAAGTCGGACGGCCCATGATCAACCCCGCGGCGTTCTACGGAAAGGACCCGATCACTATCTATCCGACCGCGGGCGGCGCTCACAACTGGTCGCCGATGTCGTGGAATCCGGCAACGGGGCTCGTTTACATTCCCACCACCTATGCAAGCTGGACCTTCGCAGCGGGCGATGAGGTGATCCCCGCGCCCACCGGTCACACCGGTCTTGCGCCCGGGTTCCTTGCACCGAAGCCGAATAACCTCCCGATGATGGGACCCGAGCCGCTGGGTAATAACCGCGGCGTGCTCGAAGCCTGGAATCCCGTGACGCGGAAACTCGTGTGGCGCACGCCGGGCGGAGGCGGTATTGGCGGCGGAACTGTTTCTACCGCGGGCAATCTGGTTTTCCAGGTCACCAACGATGGCCACCTGCTGGCATACAGCGCCGACAAAGGCGACAAGCTTCTCGATATTCAGACCGGCCGCAACGGCATGGCGCCCCCGATTACGTACGAGATCGACGGGAAACAGTATGTCGCGCTGGCGGGAGGAACCGGGCGGCCTGCGATGGTCGTGGGACCGACCGACGCGAAGGTGGACTATCCTCCGCTGTTCTTTGTTTTCGAATTGGACGGAAACGCTCCCATGCCCAAGGCGATGCCCGCTCCGACGTTCGGCCGCGGCCGCGGCCCGGCTCCTCCCCCACCGCCTCCGACTGAGCTTCACAAAGACCAGTAAGAGGTGTGGGGCGGCCTTTCCAGGCTGCCGCCGGGCTTCTGCCCGGCGTGTGCGGTTTTGCGGCATGGTTACTCTATCGCCGAAACAGCCGCTGGTTGCTTTTATGCAGTCGCGCAGCAACGGTCTCAGCGCCATCGGACCGCCCTGGTCGCAGATCACTGCCTACGATCTCAACATCGGCACGATCAAATGGCAGATTCCCGACGGCAGCATTACCGCGCTGGCAGAGCAGGGACACGCCGACACAGGCGCGCAATTCCCGCGCGGCGGAGTTCTTGCCACCGCGGGCGGCCTCATCTTCGTCGCAACAGCTTCGGATCACAGGATTCGCGCCTACGATGAAGACAGCGGGAAGGTCCTTTGGGAGAAGGACGTGCCGACCGGGTCCGAAGGAGTTCCCGCTGTTTACGAAGTGAAAGGACGCGAGTGCATCGCATTCTGCGTCGCCGCAGGCAACGGCTCGATGGCTGCGCGAGCCACGAATCCCCGCGAAAGGGTCCGTCGCTCCCGGCCCGGGCGCTTATGTGGTGTTCGCGCTGCCGGCTGGTAAGTAAAGCGCTGTTACTTCCGCGCTTCCAGAATCAGATTGAACGGCGTCTCGGCGGCTCTGCGGACCTTTGTGAATCCCGCCTGATGCAGCACATCGCTCAGGCGCGCCTCGCCGGCCTGCGCTCCTAACCCCAGACCAACCTCCTGCGAGAGTGAGTTGGGCGTGCAGACGAAGGTGGAAACGGCGTAGAACATGCGCCCCAAAGGGTTCATGTTCGCCTCCAGCGTGTCGTTCGCGAACGGCTCGACGAGCAGAACTGTTCCATCCGGCCTGAGCGACTCATAAGCATGACGGGCAGCGCCCGTTGGATCGCCCATGTCGTGCAGACAATCGAAGAAACACACGAGATCGAAGTCGCGCTCCCGATAGTTGGCCGCAGTGGCTTTGACGAATTGCGTTCGTTCCCCGACACCGGCTTCGGCGGCACGCTGTTTCGCGGTATCGATCGACGCGTCATGGTAATCGAAGCCGAAGAAGCGCGACTTCGGGTAAGACTCAGCCATTACGACCGTTGAGGCTCCGTGACCACATCCAACGTCCGCGACCTTTGCACCCTGCTCCAGTTTTGCCGCCACGCCTTCGAGCGCCGGAATCCAGGACGCGACCAAATGAGTGCGGTAACCGGGACGGAAGAAACGCTCCGTGCCGGAAAACATGCAGGGATGATGATCGGTCCACGCGAGGCCGCCGTCGCCTTTCATTGCCTTCACTACTTTGTCCTTGTCGAGGAACATCGTCGCCAGTACGGAGACTCCGCCTGCTACATAGACGGGAGAGTCCTCGTTCGCGAGCGCCATGGCCTGCTCGGGCGGCAGCCGATAACGGCCGTCAGCGTATTCGATGTAACCTGCGGCGGCCTGCGCACTCAGCCACTCACGTGTGAGGCGCGGATTGCAGTGCGTCTTCGTTGCAAGGTCGTCCGACGTGATCGGGCTCCCATCGCCCATTGCTTTGTAAAGGCCCAGCTCTTCACCCAGGATGACGCTGGCGATCATCGCGGTCCCGCCCATGTCGGTGACCAATTTGCCCATGAACTGTTGCAGTTTCGTTTCATCCATCCCCGTCTCCTTCAGGCAAAAGTAGCATATATACTGAGGGCGATCTATCACGACCGATGTTTCGGAGCCAAACCCGCAAGCTCAAAATTCTATTTGGTTTAGGCGATGCTGTTCTCACCGCCGCCGCCTTCACGGTGGCCTATAGCGTTCGTGAATATTCACCCCTTCGTCATCAGTTTTTCCTGACGAAGGACGTTTACACGCTCCTGCTTGGCTTCTGTCTCGTGACGTGGGTGGGCTTCGGCTATTGGCTCGACGTTTACGGGAAGGTGGATTCGGCGCGGATTCGTCTCATTCTTGCCGATTCGTTCCGTCAGGTTGGGTTCAGCGGCCTCGCGCTGATCGTGCTGGTCTATGTCACGAAGCTCGATATCAGCCGTGTCTTTATCAGTTTGTTCATCGCTGTCAGTTGGTTTTTCCTGGTTGCCGTCCGCATTGCCGGGCGTAACTTTGTTTCTTATGTCAGTCGCGAGATGGGGGCGGAGCGCAACGTTTTTATCGTTGGTCTGGGCGACGCGGCGCGGACGCTCGCGCGCAGCCTCGAAGATTATCACGGTCATGGAGTCCGTATTCTCGGGTTTGTCGCTCCCCCCGGGGAGCAATCGACACAGGCGACAATTGAACTGGAGCGGACCTATCGCGTCTTTGCGATTGACGATTTACGGAAAATGCTCGCCGATCGCGTGGTTATCGACGAAATCCATTTCGCCGTGGAATCCGCCTTATTGCCGGCTCTCGAACCGCTCTTCCGCTTGTGCCATGAAGAGGGAGTCTGCAGCCGCATCGCGATAGATTTTTTTCCGCAGGTCAATGGCTATATGGATCTCGAGCAGATCGGCAGCACTCCGCTCCTGACGTTCTCAGGGGCGCCGGCAAACGATCTTTTGCTGTTGGCGAAGCGGACCATCGACGTCGTCCTGGCAGTCACCGGAATTATTCTGCTCAGTCCGCTGTTTCTGCTCGCTGCGCTGTTCATTAAGCTGACTTCGCGCGGCCCCGTCGTCTTCCGGCAGGTTCGGTGCGGGTTGAACGGCCGCACCTTCACCTTTTACAAGTTCCGGTCCATGGTCCGGGATGCGGAGGCGCGTTTGGATGAGGTCGCTCATCTGAACGAGAGGGATCTCGTAGTGATGAAGATCCGCAACGATCCGCGCCTCACGGTAGTGGGCAAATGGCTGCGTAAGTTTTCGATCGATGAGCTTCCGCAGCTTTTCAACGTGTTGAAGGGCGATATGTCGCTGGTGGGGCCACGTCCCGCACTGCCTGCGGAAGTGGCACAATACCAGCGCTGGCAGCGTCGCCGGCTTCGCATGCGGCCCGGCCTGACGTGCCTGTGGGCTTTGCGCGGACGGGATCAGGTGGATTTCGAATCGTGGATGCGCCTCGATCTTCAGTACATCGACAACTGGTCGCTGGGTCTCGATGCCCGGATTATCCTGCTGACCATTCCGCAGGTCGTTTCAGGGCGCGGCGCCAGTTAGATTCCATTTTGAGATTTAAACTGGATCATGCGGTTTACCACCAGAGTTGTGCTGTTCCTGATGGCCGCTGCGGCCATCGCGAAAACAGAGAGGACCGATTGGAACGCGGCGGGCAAGGCGTGGTGGGCCCATGTGCAGTTCCTCGCCGATGACAAACGGGAAGGCCGTAACGTAGGATCAGCCGGTTATGAAGCCGCGGCGGATTACGTCGTCAATCAATTTCAGAGTGCGGGACTGGCGCCCGGCGCGCGCGGGAGTTACTCGCAGCCGGTCGCGTTTACGAAGTCCTCTTTGAACGAAGCGGAGTCGCAGTTCACGCTGCTCAGCGAGCGCGAATCGGCTTCCGTCAAATTGGGCCCGATTCGTTTGGGAGACGACGCGCTGATCACTTCTTCCGTCAATGTTTCCGCGCTCGAAGCGCCGCTGATCTTTGTGGGCTATGGACTCAACATTCCGGAAGCCGGCTACAACGACCTGAAAGACCCCGCGCTGCGTGGCGCGATCGCCGTCTACCTGGCCGGCGGCCCTTCAGACATATCGGGCGATCTGCGCGCGCACTATTCTTCCGGTGGAGAACGCGCGGCGGCGATGAAAGCGGCAGGCGTGGCCGGCACCATCGCCATTCCCAATCCGAAGTCCATGGATATTCCGTGGGCGCGGCAGAGTGCGAATCGTCTGCTGCCGCGGATGGCGCTGGCTGAAGCGGTTTCTCCCGCCACAGCCCTTCAGTTCTCAGCCACATGGAATCCGGAGAAAACCGCTCCATTGTTCCTGGGCACGGGTTATCAGATGGGCGAAATCCTGGACCTGGCCGATCGCGACCAGGCACTCCCTCACTTCGCGCTTCAGAAAAAGCTGCGGGTGCGTGTCGCGACGACTCAGGAAAAAGTCGATTCCCGCAATATTGTGGGCATTAAGCCCGGCTCGGACCGCCTGTTGAAAGACGAATACGTTATCCTCTCAGCCCATCTCGATCATCTGGGCGTGGGTGAAAAGGTCGGCGATGACGGTATCTTCAACGGGGCAATGGACGATGCCTCGGGCGTCGCTTCGGTCATCGAAATCGCGCGCGCTTTGAAGATGCAAAAAGTAAAAACGAAGCGTTCGATCATTTTTTTGGCAGTGACTGGCGAAGAAAAGGGCGAATTGGGCTCCCGGTATTTCGCGGAGCACCCCACGGCCCCAGGCCGCACTGTGGCGGATATCAACATGGACATGTTCCTGCCGTTGTTCCCTCTTCGTTATCTCGAAGTGCAGGGGCTGAACGAATCGACTCTCGGCGATGACATTCGCGCTGTCGCAAACGCCGCCCATGTCGAAGTTCAGGCGGACAAGGAACCTAACGCCAATCGCTTTATTCGCAGCGATCAGTACAGTTTCATTCGCAAGGGAATTCCTGCTCTCGCGTTCAAATTCGGTTGGATTCCGGGCAGTCCGGAAGAGAAAATCTTCCGCGATTGGTATCGCGATCGTTATCACGGGGTCGCCGACGATGTGAATCAGCCCGTCGATCTGGCCGCCGCGGCGCAATTCAATGCGATCCTGGCCGCCCTGCTCGAAAAGGTGGCGGATACTCCGCAGGTTCCGGAATGGAAGCAGGACAGCTTCTTCCGCCGATTTGCGCAATGAAAAGAGGCTGCGCCGCAAATGTCGATTAAGTCGGAAAAAGAGTTCGCGCAACTGAAGGTAATCGGCCGTATTGTTCGCAAGGCGCTCGACCGGATGACGGCTGCTGTGCGGCCCGGTATTTCGACCGCGGAGCTGAACGAAATCGGCTCGCGCGTGTTATCGGATGAGGGCGCGCGGTCTGCGCCTCCCATCGTCTACGGCTTTCCCGGCGATGTCTGCATCAGCGTCAATGAGGAAGCCATCCACGGTATTCCGGGCAGCCGCACGCTGCGCGAAGGCGATCTCGTCAAGCTGGATCTGGTTGCGGAGAAGAACGGGTTCTATGCCGACGCCGCGGTGACCGTTGCGGTGGGCGCAGTGTCGGCGAAAGCGGAGGCATTGGTTCGCACCGCTGAGAGCTCATTTCGCGCAGCGGCCAACGTGGCGAAGGCGGGATCGCGGATCTATGAAATCGGTCGCGCTGTCGAACGTGAGGTGAAGCGCGGTGGCTTCAGTGTGCTGCGCGAGCTATGCGGCCATGGAGTGGGCCGTACCATTCATGAAGAGCCCAGTGTGCCCAATTTTCATGATCCGCGCGACCGCGGCCGTTTGACCGAAGGCCTGGTGATTACGATCGAGCCGATTATTTCGGCGGGAGACGGCAATGCCACTCTGCAGCCGGATCGCTGGACTGTGGTCACAGCCGACGGCAGTTTGTCCGCGCATTACGAACATACAATTGTCATCACGCGTGGGGCGCCGATTCTGCTGACGGCTGCATGACGGAAATCTTCGGCTTCGCCACCAGCGTGGTGAACGTGTGGCTGCTCGCGTAACAGAACATCTGGAACTGGCGGGTGGGGATTGCCAACAACCTGGCTTGCTGCTCTCCTGCTGTGTATTTTCGGAGTGCGACAGTGGAGAGGTGAACTGATGGTTGGAGTGGGTTAAAGTCACCCTCCATGCAGTCCCAACCTCGCCAGCACCCTTCGCACCTTCTTCGGTGAAATCGATAGCCTTCTCGCCACGCGCGCAACCTTGCGGCTTTCGTGTTCCCATATTTTGGGAATGATCAGGTCCGCGAAATCCTCCGTTAACTGCTGAAAGCTGCGCTCGCCCACCACGCCCTGCGACCACGCGTGCAGCGTCGCATCGAGATTGCCGCCTCGCACCACCTTGGTCTTCAGCATCTGGAGATCTTCCCAGATGTGGTCCTGCACCTCGTTCTTCAGCAGCGCGCCTGCCTGTTCGCACAGATCGCGCGCGGCATCCATACTCCCCGGCGACGTGCAGCAGATGGTCAGGCCCTGCCAGATCAGCGCGCGTGACAACAATCGGCGATTCTCCGTCCGCCGCGCAAGCTCCACAGCTTCTTTGGCGGCTTCGAGAGCCAGATGCGCCACCCACGCCGGATCTTCGATCTCCTCTTCCAGTTTGGTGTTCTCAACCATGCACTCCAGCAGGCGCGCCCGCGCCATCAGGATGTAGTCGTGTTTCTCTTCGCCCAGCTTGTATGCCATGCGGGCTTCGTCATCGGCGCCGTGCAGGTCCCCGCTGTCGAGATGCAGATGGCCTCGATTGACCGAAACCGTTCCGGCGCCGCGATGGTTGGAATGAATTCGATAAATCTCGCTCGCGCGGTCGAGATGCGCGAGGGCCTGCGCGCGGATGGTTTCGTAATCGCGCCGCAGGTCTGGTTCGCTGCGTCGGCGCTGCGCGGCGTCGGCGTCGATTCGCTTGCGCAACTGCAGAGCGATAAGCCGCTCCACATATCCGATATTGGCCAGCGATCGCGCCAGATTGCGGTGCTCGGGATCGACCTTCCCGTACTCCTCGATCGCCTGGGAAAAATGCCGCAGCGCCAGATCGTAGCGGCCTTCTCTCTGGTGCATGCGGCCGTAGCTGGATTGAATATTGCCGCGCGTTACGAAATCATCCGTTTCGCGCAGCACCGCATCGGCCTCGCCCAGCATCTTCAGAGCTTCCTTCAGGCGGCCCTTCTGGAACATGAGCCAGCTTTCCGCCACGCGCATGGCGGCGGCCATCGGCTCCATGCCGGCTTCCACCGCATACCGATAACCCTCGGCGACGTGATGCTGGGCGTGGTCATACTCGCCGGCTTTGCGATTGCAGCGGGAACTCCAGAAATGCGCCAGCGCGAGCACCACGGGATCGGCGATCTCCGTGTGCAACGTAAGCACCAAATTGAAGTTTTCCAGCGCCCGATCGACGTTCTCCTCCGCCACCCAGATCACGCCCTCGGCCATCAGCACATAGCCGTAGTCAAGCAGCTTGAGACCGACCCGGCGGCCTTTGGGGAATCCGCACAATCCGTCCTGGACGACGTCGATATCCCGCCAGCCGGCATCCACCCATTGGGAGATGTAACAAAGCAGGCCCGCTGCGTCCTGGTGAGCGGGGTCCAGCCGTCCCGATTTCGCCCAGTAGGCGTCCAGACGGGCCATCCCGCTGCCGATGCGGCGCTTCCCCAAATCCGCCCGGAGGTTGTCAAGGAGGCTGCTCTCCACGTGTGGGTTCCAGCGTACCAGAAAGTAGTCCAAAACGGACGAGTCGGTTCTGGTACCGCCTAACTTGAGTCACAAACGCCTTTCGTATTTACTGGAAAAAGACATGGATAGGGTGAGGGGAAATTCGGGGAATTCAGACGCCAGGGTCATTCTGTTTTTAGGAGCGCCCGGAAGCGGCAAAGGGACGCAGAGCGCGTGGTTGTCGGCGCAACTCGGCATCCGCAGCCTGTCCACGGGCGATATGCTGCGCGCCGAGGCGAAACAGAACACCCCGGCGGGTCTGAAACTGCGCGGCATTCTGGCCGCGGGGGCGCTGGTGGATGACAAAACGGTCTGCGAAGGGGTGAAGTCGCGCCTTGAGCGCGAACGGCCGATGCGGGGGATCATCCTCGACGGCTTTCCGCGCACGCGCAAACAGGCGGAAAGCCTCAGCCGGATTTTGTCAGGTTTGAAAATGCCGGGACCGGTGGTGCTGCACCTGGAAGTCTCGCGCGAGCGCCTGGTCAGCCGAATGACAGCCCGGCGGCAATGCGCGGTCTGCGGATCGATCTATAACCTGATCTCACGACCGTCCGCTCTCGGGACGCGCTGCGAGAACGACGGTGGCGCTCTTCAGCAGCGCGACGACGATAAAGAGGCTGTGATTCTGCGGCGCTTCACCGAGTTCGATCTCTCGTGCGCTCCGCTGGTGGAGTATTACCGCAAGGGGAATTATCACCGCATCGACGGCGACCGCGATCCAGAAACAATTTCGACCGACCTGCTGACGATTCTGGGACGGGCGAAGACCAGCGCCGCCGCCTAAGAGAAGCCTGCGGCTTAACGCTTCACGTCTGCCGTAAAGATGTTGAATTCGTATTTCCCGGCCTTCCAGTCGGTCACGAAAACCAGCTTCTTTCCGTCCGGAGAATACTCGGGGAACGACGTGAACCCTCCGTAGTTCGTGACCTGCGTCAGGCCGGTCCCGTCGATATTGATCAGGTAAAGCTCAAACTTGCTGGAATCGCATGCATGCTTGTTCGATGCGAAAAGCAACTGTTTTCCGTTCGGCGTAAACGTCGGTGCGAAAGAAGCGCAACCGAAATTCGTGATCTGCTTTACGTTCTTCCCGTCCGCATCCGCGACGAACAGCTCCATTTTCATAGGGCTCGTCAGTTCTTGGTGCAGCAGATCCGCGTACTTTTTTTTCGCCTCGGCCGTCGTAGGATGGCCTGCCCGCCACGCGATCTTTTTTCCATCGCGCGAGAAGACCGGACCGCCATCATAGCCGTACGATTTCGTGATCTGCTTTTTCGCCGACCCGTCGAGATTCATTTCCCAAAGGTCCAGATCGCCGGAAGCCATTGAAGTATAAATGATCTTGCCGGTCTTTGCGTTGACCGTGGCCTCGGCGTCATATCCGGGAGCACTGGTCAGGCGTTTGAGATCGCTCCCGTCGGCCTTGGCGCTGAAAATGTCGTATCCCGCATAGACCGCCCATACATAACCCTTGCTGTGATCGGCCTCCGGAGGACACCCCTCGCTGGCGAGATGCGTCGATGCGTAGAGGATGTGCTCGTTGTCGGGAAGAAAATAGCCGCAGGTGGTGCGTCCCTTGCCGGTCGAGACCATACGCTGGTTCGACCCGTCGGCGTTCATCGTGTAAATCTGATCGCACTTCGAAGTCCCGCGCGTCGACTGAAAAATCAGGCGTTTCCCGTCCGGCGACCAGTATGCTTCAGCGTTTTCTCCACCCGAGGTCAACTGATGCACGTTGGTATAGAAGTTGTCCGCCAGATTCGCGGCGCCGGGGTCGGCGGCGAAGGCCAGCGCGCAAGCGAAAAGGCCGGCGACGGTCACTCCACTGGATCGATACATGGCTCTCATTTTAAGTCATCCAAAAACGGTTAGAATTTTGTTTATGAAGAAAGCGGTTTGGTGCTTAGCCACCGCGCCGAAGGTCTGCTCGATACCACTACTCAACGCGATTCCGCCCGGAACTGCTGACAAGATGCCGGTAACCAAGCCCCAAGGCCCACTCGAACGCGGCGGTACGGTCCGGGTTCCGGCGCCTGCCTGCGGTAGTTCAGTCTTTACGAACCGTAAGTAACATCTATCCGCTGACAGCGCTGCTTTCAGCAGGGGCGCCGCGCACGCCCAGATCCCGCAGGCAATGGTCGATCCACAGCTTGGTGACCTTTTCCTGCGCTCCGTTCTGCGAGAGTCGCGTCCTCAGACTTCCGAAATCCACGTGATCGAGCGGCTGGTCCTGATTGAAGCAGGAGAACACCACCGTCTCTTCGCCGGTTGTTGGGTTTTTATGCACCTGAAGGCACTGCGCGCAAATCTCCTTCATCATGCACTGCATCGGTGAATTGATGCTGCCGATCGCATGATGATCCGGCTTGAGGAACGGGAACAGCACGCCGTGCCGCGCCTGCTGCACCGCGCGCATCATGCCGTCCGAGCCGATGACGATCAGCCGGTCCACCGCATGCAGCGGGATCGGGTTTTCGCCCAGCTCGCCGCGTCCGTATGCGGCCATCGCTTCCACGATATTGCCAACGAACGCGCTGTCCTGCACGCGTCCGGCTGTAAATCCGGGAGCTTCGTCGCACACCCAGATCACCACGTCCGCCGCTTTTTCGATCTCTTCCACCTTGTAGCGGTCGATGATCTTCTTATACCCGGCAAAGTAGATGACGCGCGAACCTTCTTCGCGCAATTTCTGGCCGATCGAAAACAGCACCGCATTGCCCAGACCGCCACCCGCCAGCAGCACCGTCTCTTCCGGCGGTGTCTCGCTCGGCGTGCCGGTCGGACCCATCAGAATGACCGGCTCGCCCGGCTTCAACAGAGCGCAAAGATCGGATGAGCCACCCATCTCGAGAACGATCGTCGAAAGCAGCCCCTTTTCGTGATCCACCGACGCGCCGGTCAGCGCCAGCCCTTCCATGCCGAGCACCGTGTCTCTGGTGCGCGGCGCAAGCGCTTCATAGTTCTGCAGTCGATAGAACTGGCCCGGTTTGAAAGCACGCGCGGCGATGGGCGCGCGCACAATCACTTCCACGATGTTGGGCGTCAGACGAACCACGTCGTGCACCGTGGGACGCAGTTGATCGTCGAGCTGATGCAGAAGGTCTGCCGGCGCAGGGTGCGATACTGCTCGCCGCGCCAGCACACGCGATACCACCGGATAACCCTTTTTCGCGCTCCCCATCGCCTTCACCACGTTGCCGGAGAACGAAGGATGCAGATCGCCGAAAAAGCTGATGGCCCGGCCGTCGGGACGCAGCGACATCAATACATGCACGGCGCTGGGCTTCGAAATCCGCTCCGGTTTAACCGGCTCTCCGCTTTCATCCACAGCCTGGAAATAACGGCCGTCGAGCGTGACGTTGTGCTCGTCCTCGCGCGCCAGAACCGTATTCGGCTGGGTTCCCGCGGCGATCAGGATCGTGCGCGCCGGCAGAACAGCCATCTCGCCCGACGCGGACATTTTGCCGTTCGATTCGTCGAACGTGTACTTTTGAAACCGCAGTGCGTCGGCCGCTCCGGCCTTATCGACCAGAACTTCCTCGGGTGCAAGGCACTCGGCAAATCGCACGCCTTCTTCGAACGCCTTGGCCACTTCTTCGTGATTCAGCGTATAGCTGGGCGCGTCGATCAAGCGCCGCCGGTAAGCGATGGTTACACCGCCCCAGGCATTCAGCAGATGAAGGAACTCCGGCCGCCGTCCCTCGCGCGCAGCCTTTTTGCGTTCTGCTCGGATGGCACGCGCGTGTTCCAGAAAGTCTTCCGCAATCGCCACTTCCTCCGGCATCCAGGATGCGCGAACCGCCGCTTCGCCCAGTTCCGCCGAGAGCGCCTCATAACGGCGCAGAAACTTCTCTACCTGCACCACGTAATACGCCAGCGATTCCGTCGCCGTATCGATCGCCGTGAGACCGCCGCCGATCACCACGATCGGCATCCGGATCTGCAGGTTGGCAAGAGAATCGAACTTCGCCGCGCCCGTCAGTTGCAGAGCCATCAGGAAATCCGACGCCTGGCGCACGCCCCGCACCAGCCCGTTCTTCATCGGAATAACGGTAGGCCGTCCCGCGCCCGCGCAAAGTGCGATGTGATCGAAGCCCAGATCGAACGCGCTGTCGATCGTAAGTGTGCCGCCGAACCGGACGCCGCCATACATGCTGAACGCGCTCCGCCGCTCGATCAGCAGACGAATCACCTTCAGGAAGTTCTTGTTCCACCGCACGGTAATCCCGTATTCCGCAACACCGCCGAACCCGGCCATCACGCGCTCATCGAGCCGCTCGTAAATCTCCGCGATGTCGTAAATCGGCCGGAAGGGAACACGATTCCCGTGCGCATCCGTGCCCGACAACTCAGCCGGCAGCGGCTCGATCTTCAATCCGTCGACGGCCGCCACCGTGTGCCCGTCATTCATCAGATGATGGGCAAGCGTGAAACCCGCAGGGCCCAGACCGACCACCAGCACCTTATATCCAGTCGCCGCGCGCGCAACCGGTCGCGCGAAGTTGAGCGGATTCCAGCGCGTCAGCAGACCGTAGATCTCAAACCCCCACGGCAGTTCCAGAACGTCTTTCAGCGAGCGGGTTTCCACCTGCGGAATATCCACCGGATCCTGCTTCTGGAACACGCAGGATTTCATGCAGTCGTTGCAGATGCGATGACCGGTCCCCGCGCACATTGGGTTGTCGACCGTCACCACCGCCAGCGCGCCGATGGGATTGCCGTTCCCTTTCACGGCATTCATCTCGGAGATCTTCTCGTCGAGCGGGCAGCCCGCCAGCTTCACGCCGAAGACACTCGATTTGAATGAATTGTCCTTTTCCTTTAAGCCCGTCGAGCAACTGTCTTTGCCCTGGTTGTGACACTTGATGCAGTAATTGGCATGGTCGAGCGCGCCCGTCAGATCCATGCCCGCGTCCGTAAGCTGAAAGCCTTCGCGGTGCCGCCAGTGATCGCTCGAAAACTGCAGTTGCACCAGGCCGTCGCCGGCAACTTCCTCCGCCGGGACCAGGTGGTGCATATCCAGCTTATGCGGCGTCTTGAACAGCACTCCCTCGCGGTGCTTCGCTTTGCCTTCCGGCGTCAGCGTGGCCCACGCGGCGTAAAGCGCGGCCAGGCGCAGCGGCTCGGCATGATCCGCCTCCGCCGTCATCCAGCGCTCGACGTGTTTGGCGAAGCTCTGCTCTGTGAGGGGCTCGAGCAGAAACCCCTCCAGGTCCGCGCCCACCGTAAAGCCGTCTATTGCCGCTGCCTTCTCCGCTGTATACCCGGTCAATGCCTTACGCTGCACGAATTTCCGCTTCACCGAATAAAGCGGAGCCAGCTCGTGATGCCGCGCCTGCAGATCCCTGAGTTCCGTTTCGATCCCGAACAGAGTCCCGACGAAATCCTCCACATAGGGAGCCAGTTCGATGATCAGCTCCGATGTGGGTTTCGCAGCCAGCGCGGACGGATCCCGGCGCGCTTCGGCGAGCCTTTCGTTCAGCGAAGGTGACGTTTCCCGCAGTTGTTTCAGAAAGATGGCGTCGATTTTCGTCAGGCCTTCGTGCGCGTACAGATCGTCAAAGGCAAGTCCGAACGACAGGTTTAGCTTTTGCACTGTGTTCACTTGTCAGTATTGGTACGGTTAGACCAGCCGGATTTAGACCAGCCGTAGAGCGTCGAACCTCTTATCTATAGTTTGGCAGATCGCCTGTGGCGCCCACCGGTGCGCAAAAGCCCGTTATCGACAAAAGGTAGTACGCCAGTACCTGACTTTGGTATACCCACTGCTATAGGATGTTCCATTCGGTTCGCAGGAGCCGGAAAAAATGGAGCCGGAGAAAATGGCGTCTGTCAGGCGAATGCTAATTCCCGTGTTGCTCGCGGGATCGTGCTGGGCTCAGAACGCGGAATCGGCAAAGCCGGCCTGCAATGAACAAACCCTCGGGAGCTTCTGGCCGGAGAAGGCCGATCAGCGGCCGGGTATGCCGGTTGAGATCTGCTCCAAAGCCCACAGAAAGTACCATTGGTTACAGCTGACCGTCGACGTCTCCCAGTTGAAGGGTACGGTCAAAGGGAAACCCGACGCCGTGCCGGTCGCAGTTGCGGCCCGAAGCACCGGCTCTGCGGACGCAAAACCGGTGATCCCAACTTCCGAGTAGCTACCAACCCATCCGCTTGCGCAGCTCCGTTATATGCCCGGTGTGATGGCGCGCGTGCCACGCCATGCCCCTGAGCGTGTCCTCAACACTCAGCTCGCCCCATTCCGGATTGGTGAACTTTCTCGCCCAATCGTCAGGCTTGAGCGATTCCAGAAATCGCAGCCAGCGCGCAGTGACGCCTTCGTACATCCGAAGTGAAGGCTCGACCGGACTGGTCCGTGCTTCCGCAAGCTCGGACCAAAGCTGTTCGGCGTAAGGCTTGGTGACAGGCAGATCCTCCGTGACTGCGAGCTTCGGACGAATGTACCAGTTCACCTGCGCGTCCGCCAGATGATGCACCACCTGACGGATGGTCCAGCCGCCCAGGCGGTAAGGTGTGTCGAGCTGGCTGTCGGAGAGTCCCTCAACTGCCGCTCTCAGATTCGCCGGCGCCTGAGCAAGCTGCGCGAGAAACAAGGGACGGTCCTCGGGACGCCACGGATCTTTAAAGCTGAAGCGGCCGACCGGATAGCGAATCTCGTCGAGAGTCGGAGTCATTTCCCTTTTTACCGGCTTCCCGCATTCTTTCGCGTCGCGGGCAATTCCCGAAGAGTCATTGACGGCCCTCCCACACGTAAGACAGGAAATCGCGCACGTCCTGAAAGCCGCAGCGATGGTAGAGTTCGATCGCCTCGGTATTGGCTTTGGTGACGGTCAGACTGATTCGCCTCGCGCCGTGCATGCGCAGTGTGTTGACCGCCTCGCGCAATAGCTCGTAGCCGAGTCCGTTACCCTGCGCGCGCGGCGTCACACAGAGCTGCGTGATGTGGCCCACCTCGTCGCCGATAAAGCTCACCAGCACAATACCCGCCATCCATCCCGTGGCGGCATCGAAAGCCACGAAGGAACCCGGCCGGAAAAAAACTCCGCAGCCGGGAAATTGCACGATGTTGTAGAGGAAGCGGCGCGCGCCCGGGACCGTGCGGTACTGTTCGTTGATCTGGCTGTCGATGTGTTCGCCGTACGCGAGCGAGATGACAGTTGCGGCCATCTCGTGATGATGGTCGGCCCATGGTTCGATGTAGAAACGCCGCAGCGCCGCACCTGCGGAATGGAAGGAAGGCGAGCTCGCATCGAGCTTCATCAGCATCCGCTCCTGCAGCTTCACCGGCCGCTCCTTCGCCAGCGCATACCCTATGGATGGAATGACCAGCATCAACTGACTTTCGATACGCCACACGCTCGGGGTCGCGATCAGAGCATCCAGAATCGTCCGGAACAGCCGCACCTCGTTCGCTCCGTTGCGCCAGGGCGGACGAAGATAGAGATCGCCGATCAGTCCTCGCTGGTCTTCCAGCACCGAATAGCCGTAGCCGACCACTTCGCCGTGGTCGAGCAGAGCGTACCCATTGAGGGCGCGCATGTCGGCAAACTGGCGGACCAGATCGGCCGAGCGGCTGAAATCCCAGTCCAGTTCCCGTTGCCATTCGACCGTTTCTTCGAGCAGCAGCGGATCCAGCTCGCGTCCGGTGAGGTGACGAAGCTCGACTATGTCGAGCGTCGACGCCATCGGGTCGATGAGTGCTGCCATGGCCTGAGTATAGCCGTCAAACCGGCTTCCGGTTCTTCCTCCGTCAGAAGTTGATGTAGAGGGGATTTCCGTCCGGATCCGCCACGGCCAGCGCTCTGGCGGGATATCTCGCCGCCCGAATCACCTGACGCAGGCCAAACGTCGCCCGGCCGACGCCCTTGATACGCATTCCTGCGCCTCATTCTCCCTGCGCCAGACCCTCCACGGCGAGCTCTTCATACGCTGCCAGCACGGTGTTTCGCGATACGCCGAGAAGCGCGGCCATCACCCGCGTGGACGGCAGACGAGCCACGTATTGAACTGCTCCGCTGCGGATCGCGTCCGCGATCTGACCGTAAATCTGTCGGTGCAGCGGCACAGCCGACACGCGATCCAGCGCGATCGGCGGTATGAAGAGTTGTGGACGGCGTTTCAAGTGGCTCCGGCCTTTGGCTCTTTTCATTGTGCACCCGTTCGGCGAAGATAGTGGGGTAATCGGAAAGGAGTAAACGATGATCTCAGGCGGCAACGCGACGGTGTTTGTCTCCAATATGGATGCGGCGGTCCGGTTCTACACGGAAGTGCTGGGACTGAAACTGACCAACCGTTTCGGCGACAACTGGGCAACAGTGGAGGCGGGGAAAGGCCTTACGATCGGTTTACATCCGGCCTCGCCGAAATAGCCGGCGCCCGGTACGAGGGGAAGCATGATGCTCGGCCTTGAGATTGACGAACCCATTGAGGGCATGGTGGCTCGCCTCAGCGACAAAGGCGTACAGATCAAAGGCTCGATCATAGACGACTACTCCGGGAAATTCGCCGATCTGGAAGATCCCGACGGCAATGAAATTTATCTCTGGGAAACCCGGCACATCCATGAACCGGAGCTGGCCGGTGTGGGATCGGGCAGTTGGCAGGACAAGTCGCACTAGCTAGCGTGGTGTCTCTGAAGTTCCCTCACTAAACTCGGTATACGCGGCTTGAGCCGCGTTGGTTCCGCAGCCGAAGGACGCGGCTGAAGCCGCGTATACCGGTTACGGTTCGCAAACCCTTACTGCAAATGAAAAGAGCTTTTCGGGGTGCTCAGGCTTGCCCGGCGCCGTCCGTCGGCGGGTCCAGCATCTCCTTCACCGCCTGACCGATCAAAGTCAGGAATTCGTCCAGTTGAGAGGGCTTCTCAATATAACGCGTGCCCTGAATCTCGGCCCGGCGCTTATCGCCTTTCGCGCGAGACGAGGTCAGGATTGCGATCGGCACGCCGGAAAGGCGCGGCGAATGTCTCAGGCTGGCAAGCGCCTCAAAACCATCCGTCCGCGGCGTGTTCAGGTCCAGCAGAATCGCGTCCGGATGTGGAACATCTTCCCCGGTTGACTCGCAGAGAGCAACAACAGCATCCGCTCCGCTTTCGTACCTCTTCAACGAATGGGAGATGCCGCTCTCCTCAAGGGCAAGCTGCACCAGCAGCACGTCCGCCACGTTATCTTCAATCAGGACGATCTCGGCTGGCTTCATTTTTCATGCTCCGGTTTCTCGGCAAGAGGCAGAGTGAATTCGAATGTCGAACCCTGCCCATACGTTGACTCAACCCAAATCCGGCCATTATAGCGTTCCACGATTCTCTCGCACATGGCAAGCCCGAGACCGGCGCCGGGATACTCGCTTCCGTGAAGGCGCTTGAAAGGAAGAAAGATCGCTTTCAAATGCTTCGGTTCGATGCCGATGCCGTTGTCGGCCACGGAAAAGTCCCACACCGTTTCGTTTTTATGAGCGGAAACGTGGATCTGGGGCGGCGTATCCTTCCGGCGATACTTGATCGCGTTGCCGATCAGGTTTTGGAACAAAAGCGTCACGGGAGACTGTTCGGCGAGAACGGTCGGCAAAGGATCGTGCGTGACCACGGCCGCGCTGCTCTCGATCGCCGACTGCAGGTATCCGAGGGCCCGGTCAAAAACCAGATTGCAGTCAACGGGAATGAGTTTTTCAATCTTTTGCTCGTCGACGGACCAGTATTCCCGCAAATCGTTCAGCATGGTTTCCATCCGTTTGGCGCCCAATACGGATTGGCTGATATAGAGGGCGGCTCGCTCGTCGAGGCTGCTCTGGTAATTTCTCGCCAGGAGCTGCGTATAGGTCATCACCATGCGCAGCGGTTCCTGCATGTCGTGCGACACGGCATGAGAAAAATGCTTCAGATCGGCGTTCGCGCGCATCAGCGCTTCATTTGAAATCCGCAGACTGCGCCCGGCCTCCTGCGCCTGATCCTCCGCGCGTTTCCGCTCCGACGCATCGATGCAGTATTCGATCATGGTGCCGTCGCCCAGGCTGGCGCCGACAAAGATCATCCAACAGCGCGAGCCATCTTTGCGTAACAACTCCTTCTCGTAAGGTCCGCTGTGTCCGGTTGCGGCGAGCGTCCGCATCTCCTGCTCGCTGATCTCGATATATTCCGGCGGCGTCAGGGACCGCCATGTCAGCTTCCGCGCCGCAACGTCTTCGTGGCTATACCCGGACATCGCCAGCCAGGATTCGTTACTTTCGATCAGCGTGCCGGATGCGTCGAAGATCAGTATGCCGACCACGTCGACGTTGACCATCCGCCGGAGCCGCTCCTCACTCCTGCGGAGGGCAACCTCGGCCCGCTTGCGTGTGTCGATATCGATAAAAGTGATGACGATCCCCTCGATACGGTCGTTGGTGCTGCGGTAGGGAAGCACGCGTGTGAGGTACCAGCGCTCTTTGTCGTCCTGCACTTCGCGCTCGATGGGGACCAGGCGGCTGAGCACGGTTTCCGCATCTTTGCGCAGGTCGTCATAGCCCAGCCGATGCGTCAGATCGGAGATGGACCGGCCCCGGTCCGTGCCGCGGATGTTGAACAAGTCGCCGAGCTTGGGAGTATAGCGGAGAATTCGCAATTCCCGGTCGAGGAACAGCGTGGCGATATCGGTGGCGGCCAGGTGGTTCTGGAGGTCGTTCGAGAGTTGAGCCAGTTCCTCGACTTTATGCCGGTTCTGCTGATTTACCGTCTGGAGCTCTTCGTTAATGCTTTGCAGCTCTTCCTTCGAAGTTTCCAGCTCCTCCATCGTGGAACGCAGTTCCTCATTGGTGGACTGCATCTCCTCGCTCGATACCCTCATTTCCTCCTGGCTGGTGTCGTGCTCCTCGATGACAGCCTGCAATCTCTCGCGTGCAAGATTCAGCTCCGCTTCCAGTTCCTGAAGTCGCTTTCTATCGGCGTCCGGCGGCACATCCGATAGGCCGCCATGGGGCGATTCCGTCGCCTCACGCTCCTCGAAGATGACGAGCACAAATCCATCCTGCTCGTTTTCCAGAGCTGGTCGCGCGTGCATCACTACCGGGCGCGAGTGTCCGTCGAAGTGGACCGGAATCGGCCTGGAATCGAGGGCTTCCTTTTTCTGCCGCGCCGCCTGCAGCTCCATTTGCAGCTCAATCCGAAGCTCCTCACGCACCAGCTTCAACACACTATCGGTGGGCTCGCCGCCGGGGTGAACCAGATAGCGTCCCGCATGCGCGGAGAAATGGACGATTTTGTTGTCCGCGTTGATCAGAATGCTGGGCGGAGCGTATTGTTCCACCATCTGCTGATGGAGGCTTCCATAGGACACAGGTTGGGGCGGATGTTCGTTGCGCGGTCCCGGCTCGCTGACCAGACGCGGGCGGGTCGCGGGAAAGACCGGCAGGCTGGGCTCCCGCGCCGGCACATTGCGTTTACGGAAGATACACAGTTTCTTGTCTGCCACCCGGAAAAGATCCGTGGCATCCACTGTCTCGGCCGAGCCCAGCAGGAGCGTGCCCTCCGGATTCAGCGCGTAATGGAACAGCTCGATAACGTCGCGCTGTATCTCGCGCTCGAGGTAGATCAGCAGGTTACGGCAGGACACCAGGTCCAGCCGGGAGAAGGGAGGATCGCTCAGCAGATTATGCGGAGCAAAGACAATGAGATCGCGGATTTCCTTTTTAATGCGATATCCGCCATCTTCCGCAGTGAAGAACCGTTTCAGGCGCTCCGGACTGATATCGGCCGCGATTTCGCCGGCGTAGAAACCCTCGCGCGCTTTGGCCAGCGAGGCGGTGTGCAGATCGGAGGCAAACAGCTGAATCTGCGGCGGCGCTTCATGCTTCGCGAGCTCTTCGTGAAGCAGCATCGCGAGCGAATACGCCTCTTCCCCGGTAGCGCACCCAACCGACCATACGCGCACAGTGTCCTGCGGCCCTTTTCCGGCGACGAGACGGGGAATTTCGTCCTTCTTCAGTTTTTCGAAGACCTCGGGATCGCGGAAGAACTGCGTGACCGTAATCAGAAGATCGTCCGCCAGCGCGCCGACTTCCTCGGGCCGTTCGCGAAGCCTCTCGATATACTTCGGCAGGTCTTCGAGATAGTTGAGCTGCATCCGCCGGGCGATGCGCCGCAGTACGGTGGAGCGCTTGTAGCGGCTGAAGTCGCGCTCCGTGCGGGTGCGCAGATGCGCGAAGACTTTTTGTAAAAGAACCCTCTCGTCCTGTGCGACTTCTTCATCGTCTTTGGGCAGCGCCAGGCGAGGCTGGGTGCGGTCGATGCGCAGGATGGCCGCGGGGATTTCCGCTATCGGAAGGATCAGGTCCGCCAGTCCGGTAGCGATGGCGCTCTGCGGCATTCCGTCGTATTCCGCTTCATTCGGATCCTGGACAATGACGAGACCGCCGTGCGCCTTAATGTCCCGGACGCCGAGGGTGCCGTCCGACCCTGTTCCGGTGAGAATCACGGCGATGGCGTGCCCATCGTGAGTGGCGGCGAGCGTACGAAAAAAATGGTCGATGGGCGCCCGTTCCCGCCTCCGTTTTTCCAGCTTTGTCAGCCGCAGATGCGTGTCGATTGAGTTGAGGTTCGCATTGGGCGGGATAACGTAAACGTGATTCCGCTCGAGAGCCGTGGTGTCGGTTACCTGCTCAACGGGAAAAGGAGCGCGCGTCTGCAGCAACTCCGCGAGGTGGCTCTCATGGTCGGGTAAAAGGTGAACCACCACCACGAAGGCCAGACCGCTATCCGCGGGCACGTTGTTCAGGAAAAGTTGGAGCGCTGCGAGGCCGCCGGCTGAAGCGCCGATACCGACAACCGTGGGGTCCGGCTTCGACACAGACGTGGAATTCATGGGTCCCTTCCCCTCCCCGTGCAGCGCCGGCATCGGGAGGGCGTACGCCTACGATCATAACTCGCCCGCCGCCCGGGAACGACGATATACAAAAATGATTACCCCACCCCGGGGGGGAGGTGTATAAAATGACTCGCTTCGGTGTCGACGGTATACCCAAATGGTCGCGGAACGTCCGGCTGGAAGAACAAAGAACGTCAAGATAGCATAAAGGTATGGGCTCTTCCGTTGAAACTCCATCACTCGGAAAGCTGGTTCTGCTTGCGCTCGTGAGCACTCGCGGCGCGAAGCTGAACTACTGGAAGAAGGTCTTCGTGCGCATCCACGATCTGTTCGCGCCAGGGCGGGTCTGAAAATTACTCTCGGGGCGCAATCCCCAAAGCGCGCATCTTCCGATACAGATTGCTGCGCTCCAGACCGAGCAGCTCCGCGGTACGGCTGACGTTCCCGTTCGACTCTTCCAGCTTCTTCAGAATGTATTCGCGCTCCGCCGCTTCGCGCACGTCCTGCAGGCTCCCGTACCGCTCTGCAGTTTTTGCGTGCGCCGGCTTTCGGGCCAGTTGCAGCGGAATATGTCGCGCGTCGATTCGGCTCTGCGGATTGAGGATCACAATCCGCTCAATCAGATTCCGCAACTCACGCACGTTCCCGGGCCACGGATGTTCCGCCAGTGCATCGAGCGCCTGCGGCGTGAGTTCTTTTGGCTTGCGGCCGTAGGCGCGTACGAACTCATCGAGGAAGTATGCCGCCAGCGACGGGATGTCCTCTTTGCGTTCGCGCAGCGGTGGTACGTGGAAGGGAATCACATTCAGCCGGTAAAACAGATCCTCGCGGAAATTGCCGCGCTCGATTTCGGTCTCCAGATTCTTATTCGTGGCCGCCACCACCCGCACGTCCACTTGTATGGATTCCGACGCTCCCACCGGCTCGAATCGCTGATCTTCAAGGACGCGCAGAACCTTCGATTGCGTCCGCAGGCTCATGTCCCCCACTTCGTCCAGGAAGAGAGTGCCGCCGTCGGCCTTCTGGAACTTGCCTACTTTCCGCTCGTGCGCTTCCGTGAAGCTGCCCTTCATGTGCCCGAACAGTTCGCTCTCGATCATGCCTTCCGAAATGGCCGCGCAATTGACTTCGACGAAAGGCTTCGCCGCCCGCGCGCTCAGGGCGTGCAGGGCGTGCGCCGCAAGTTCCTTGCCGGTGCCGCTCTCGCCGTAAATCAGGACCCGTCCGTTGGTCCCCGCCATCAGCGCCAGTTGCTGGCGCAGGGCTTTCATGGGTACGCTTTCACCGATGATCTGAGGCGCGCCCGCGGCGGCCTCGCGAAGCTCGTCGTTCTCCAACCGCAGCCGCCGGTGTTCCAGCGCGTGCCGGACGACCAGAAGCACGCGGTCGATCGAAAGCGGCTTTTCAAGGAAATCGTACGCGCCGAGCTTGGTGGCTTTGACCGCCGTCTCGATTGTCCCGTGACCGGAAATCACCACCACCACGGGCCGGTCCGCCTGGGGAATCTTCTGAATCCGGTCAAGCGTGTCCAGCCCATCGATCCCCGGCAGCCAGATGTCCAGAATCACCAGCTCGAAGATGGAGCGGGCGAGCAGATCGAGACAGGCTTCGCCGTTCGCAACCGCTTCGACCTGAAAACCTTCGTCTTCCAGGATGCCGCGGAGGGACTGTCGAATCCCCGGCTCGTCATCGACGATCAGGATGCGGTTTTTCATGAGGAGATGTCAGGCGAGTGCGTCGGCCGCTACCGGCGTGCGCGGCTTCTCGGCGGTCGCGGCGGGCACTTCGATGGCGAACCAGGCGCCGCAGGGACTGTTGTCTTCGACCCGGACGGTCGCATGATGTTCCGCCAGGATGTGGCTCACGATCGCCAGCCCCAGACCCGTCCCGCGTCCCTTGGTGGAAAAGTAAGGAAGAAACAGTTTCTCTTTCTGGTCCGCTGTAATACCGCATCCGGTATCGGCGAAGATAATCTCCACCATGTCTCCGACACCCGTGCGCGTCTGCACGGTCAGAATCTTTACCGGCGAGTCCTGCATCGCCTCTGCCGCGTTGTCGATAAGGTTGACGACCACGCGCTTGAACTGCTCGGGGTCGATTAACACCTGCGGCAGATCGGGCGCCAGATCCACGCGTACGTCGATGTCTTCCAGTCGACCGGCAAAAACGCCGATGCCACTGCTCACCGCGTCGTTCAATCGGCAGATGACCGGCTGCGACGCGGGCAGGCGCGAGAACTGCGAAAACTCATCGACCAGACGCTTCACCGAAGCCGACTCTTCCAGAATGGTTTCGGCGCACTCGCGCACCAACTGGTCCATGGCCGGCGGCAGTGCATCCCGCTGGCGATTGATCTGGCGCAGAATGCGCTCCGCCGAAAGTGCGATCGGCGTCAGCGGATTTTTGATTTCGTGCGCCACGCGCCGCGCCACTTCACTCCACGCCGCGGTCTTCTGCGCGCGCAGCAGGTCGCTGGTGTCTTCGATAACGATCACGAACCCGGACCCGCGGCCTCCTTCAATGGCCGATACGGTAACCGCCAGATGCAGGGTCTTGCGTGCGGCATTCACTTCCAGCAACTGAGTGGCATGGCCCGTGCGGCGGGCGCGGTTCATCAGGTAGCGAATCTCCTTGGCGTCCTCGCGGGTAAACAGATCTTCCAGGCGCACGGCATTCCGTGGATGAGAATCGGGGAAAATCTCCACCAGCGCCTTGTTCACCAGTTGAACGGCGCCGCTCGAATCAACCGAAATGACGCCCGTCGGAATGCTTTCGAGGATGGCTTCTGTGAAGCGGCGCCGCGCGTCGATTTCCGTGCGGTTGGCTTCGAGGTCGGCGGTCATGCGATTGAATCCGCTCACCAATTGAGCGAGTTCATCGACCGCCGTCACTTTGACCCGGTATCCGAGATTGCCCTTGCTGACCTCATCGACCGCTCCGAGCACCGCTGAAATCGGTCCGCTGATCTGGCGGGAGAGATAGTGCGCAAGCCATGTGGCTGCGAAGAGGATGAAGAGCGCGATGAGGGACAGCAGCAGGAGGTAGTTGCGCCGGACAGCCTTCTGCTGTGAACTCAGTTGGCCGAAGACGCGATGGTAGTCTTCAATCGCTTTTTGCTGTTTGGCCACGTCGACCGGAACGGCGACGGCAACCCGAACCCAGCCCAGATTCTCAACCAGCGCACGAACCGTTATCGCCGAATCCCCAAGCGCCGGAAATTCGCCGAATGAGATGACGGCCTTCTCACCGCCGGAGTGGCCCACACTGGCGGCGAGGATTGCCCGAGTGCGGCAGAATCGGGAAAGCCATGCGGGATCGAGACCTGCGTTGTCTCCCGCGAGCAGCAGTCTTGTCTCCGGCGTAGCCGCGAGAAGGTCGGCTTCGGCATGCGCTTTATCGCGGGTCTGCCGGTCGAGTGCCGTAGCGATTCGATCGAAGTCCACCAGTTCGTGTTCCTTCGGCAGATTGAACCATTTCCGGATGCTGTTGTTCAGCACGGAGACGCTGAAGAGCACCATGAAGAACACCGGCATGATACTGAGCAGCAGCGCGCCGACCACCAGTTTGGTCCGGATGCGCGAACCCGGTCGGCCGCTCCCGCGTTCGATCCAGAGCCGCCAGAGCAGGCGCACCAGCATGAACCCGAGCGTGACGAAGACCAGGAAAATGATGATCGAAATGCCGTAAAAGATGAAGGTCTGATCGGCGTCGTCGGGAGCGAAAGTGCCGAAGCTTCCGGAAAAAGAGCTTTGCCACACAATCAGCGTTACGGACACGATGAACAGGACCGCACCGAGTATGTAGAGTATGCGCTTCGGCATGTGCAGGAATTGATTTACGAACTGGTTTCAGTATAACGGTGAAAAAAAAGGCGGGTCCCGGAACCGGGAATCCCGCCCTTCGATAGCCGAGATCTCCTGACTTCAGAAGGAGAACTTCGCGGAAATCTGAATGTTCCGCGGATTGCTGCTGAAGATCGCCTCCGGGTTGTTGAAGATGGGATTGCCCGGGGTCAGGAAGCTTACGTCACTGACCGTGTTGTTGAGGACCGCCGGATTGTCAACCCGGTTGGTGAAGCCGGGAACGAACTGGGCATGGTTGAACAGGTTGAAGAACTGAGCTCCGAACTGCAGGCGCATATTCTCACGGATGGAGAAATTCTTGAAGAGGCTCAGGTCGACGTTATCGATCGGACGGCCGGCAACTGTGTTCCTGCCGGCGTTTGCATACGCGCCCTTTCCGGCCACGATGTATTGAGCTGTCGGGTTGTTCGCCAGATAAGCAACTGTCTGTCCGGCCGAATTCGTCAGAGCGGTGACGCCACTGCCGGTTCCCGGAACGCCGGCCGTGTTTACAATAGCGCGATCCGAAGCGACGTCGTTGTTCAGGTTGGCATCGATGTTGCTCTGAACGGTATACCATTCACCGCTCTCATATGTGTAGATCGGCGCAATCACCCAGTTGCCGAGGAGATTCCGCGCAAACCAGTTCGATTTGCGGAACCAGGGAGCATCGTAGTACACGGTGAACGTAAATCTCTGACGGTGGTCCAGAGCCGAACTCGCCTTCTCCGACGTCAGATCCTGCGAATTCTGCGCGCGGCGAGGCGTCAGAGCCGTACTATCTACGTCCGCGGTGCTGTTGTCGATGAGGTGGCTCCAGGTGTATGCGCCCTGGAACTGAAGGCCGTTGGCGAACCGCCGGTTCACCTGTGTGGCCAAGCCGTTATAGCTGGAATAGCCCTGCGGCATATCTCCTGTAACCGTCGCGCCGAAGCCGGCGTTTGCCCAGGCCGGAATCAGGCCGCAGGAGACCGCGCAATTGGCTTGGCTCTGCAACTGACCCAGCGTTAATGGCAACGCGTTCAGCGTAGCCTGCGAAGGCATCTGCAGGTAAGTGGGGAGCGAATTCGTTGCGGTGACCGGAGAAAAACGATCGAGCTGATTCTGGAAGAGAAGATGGACGCCGCGGTCACCGAGATAACGGACGTCAACCGTATAGTCATGGGCGAATACATGCTGAATGCCGGCATTCCACTGGATCGAGTAGGGCAATTCCTGATTCGGAATATACCCGCTCGTGAGGGCGCGGGCCTGCGCAGCGGAAGTGATTGCAATGGCGCCCGGAATACCGCCGTTGGCGAGGAAGTTGGAAGCGCCTAAACCCGTATCGTTGACGACAGTATAAGCCTGAGGAGGCAGGCTGTTCAGCGCGTCGTTGTCATAGAGCACGTCATACGCAAGGCCAAACCCGGCGCGAATCGACGTGGTGCCCTTGTTACCCGGCGAGTAAGCAATTCCGAGGCGCGGCGCGAAATTCTTCTTCTGCGCGGTCGGTACGCCGAAGGCGATCAGGCCCGGAACGCCTGAGATCGCGTTGGCGCTTTGGAAATTCTCGCCTGTGGGGATCGAGGTGAACTGATAGCGCAAACCGGCGGTGAGGGTCAGGTGCTGACTGTAGCGGAACGTATCCTGAATGAACTCGCCGGTCGACCACTGATTACCGTAATAAACGAACTGGCCGTTGGTGCCCACGCCGCGGATCGCGTCCACATCCGGCGTGATGTCGTCCAGAAACTGTTGGGAGGTGCTGTAGTAATACGCGCCTCTCGAATACTGAGTAAAGATATTGGGATTGACGTAGCGGCGCAGCTCGAAGCCGGCCTGAATGGTGTGGCGGCCTTTCACCCATGTCATGTTGTCAAGAATCTGGTAGGTATTCTGGGTGCGGCCCTGCGGGGAGGAATCGTTTGGTCCGATATCCACGTTCAGATCGAAGAGCACGATATTGGGGAATTGATCGAGGCCGGGATACTTGAAGTTACCGGCGCTGACCGGCACATTCTCGCGCGTATAGGCGACCCGGAATTCGTTGGTCAGGCTGGGGCTGAAGGTGTGGTACTCGCCGAGCGACGCCAGATGGTAGGTGCCGTTGTTGAACTGGAAAAACGCCGCCAGATTCGGCTCCGTGTCGATCTGCCCCAGACGATTGTAAATATAACGGGCACGCAACTGGTCGCGGTCTGAGATGTTGTAATCGCCGGTCGTGACCAGAGCCTGATTGTTCTGGTAAGCCGGCGCCGTCGTAATGATATCGCCGATGGGGATCGTGACGCCGTTGACGACCGGATAAGGCTGGAGTGACGGATCGGGCTGAGCCGCGGCGGGAAGGTATTGCTTCAGAATACCCAGATTCGTCGCGCTGATGCCGGACATGTTGGATAGAGCCGTGTAACCGGCTGCGGTAGGCGCGTAAATTGCCGATGGCGTGGGGGACTCGCCGACCGGGTTGTATTCATAATCGGCGAAAAAGAAGAGCTTGTTCTTTATGATCGGCCCGCCGAAAGATCCGCCGAAACGGTTGCTGTCGTTGCGCGGATTGACAGCCGGTACACCGTTGGCGGCAGCCTGATTCTGAACGATCTGGTCGATCGCATTCAGGTTCCGGTTCTCCAGATATTCGTAAAGGCTGCCATGGAATGAATTGGTGCCGCTCTTCAGAATCGTGTTGAACTGTCCGCCCGAGGAATGTCCATACTCCGCGCCTTCCTGGTTCTGCAGAATGGTAAATTCGGCGACGGCATCATTGGGCATGCTCCGGATGAGAGAACCCGTGACGGATTTGTCGTTGTCGTCAACGCCTTCGATCATAAAGTTGTTGTTGCGGGGGCGCTGGCCGCCGACCGAGGGTCCTTCTCCGGCGCCGATACCGCCGTTGCTTCCCACACCGGCGTTCAGCAGCGCAAGGTTGACCGAGCCGAGGCCAATGCTGGTTACGGGCAGGTCGCGCGCCATCTGCGTATCGAACGTATTCTGGATGGTTGCCGTTGTCGTATCGATGTTCGCGATCGACTCGGTGACTTGGACATTGGTTGCAACCTGGCCAACGGCCAGCGTCAGATTCTGGGTTGCTATTTTATTGGCATCGACGGTGACATTCTGAATCGTCGTGCCGCCGAAACCATTGGCGGAAGCTGTGATTGAGTAAACGCCGGCGATCAAATCACCGATCCGGTATTCGCCGGCGCCGGTTGTCGTGGCGGACGAGACCACACCGGTGGCTACATTTTTGGCTTCTATTTTTGCGTTGGCTATAGCGGCTCCGGTCGGGTCGAGCACGGTCCCTACAACCGTGCCACTCGAAACCTGTGCGTTTGCGCCGAAACTGAAGAGAGTTAGTGCAGCCAGAGCTGCCAGAAACCGATGGCTAGACGTCATGGGTCCCTCCTAAGCAACTAATACACCATTAACAAACAGGATAACCAACTTAAAATGAGTTATTTACGAAATCAATATTTCACGAAATACTGTTTTTGGAATTAGTTAACTAACGATAACCCAAGACACCTATGCAAACTTGTAGGTTCCATAATGTAACCTAACTTAAAACACAGTGAAATCAGGCCTTTAAAGCACGTTCCAACAACTCCGAAACCTCCAAAACCGTAGAGTCCCCGAGTGCTGGCCCGACAACCTGAATCCCGATAGGCAGGCCATCCGTTGGAACCGGAATGGACAGGGCTGGAATACCCAATACGTTGAAGGGACGAACAAACCTGGTGGAAGCCATCCGGACCTCTTCTTCTCCTACGATTGTCTGTCCGATGAGCGGGGCGGTGATTGAAGTAGTGGGTGTCAGGATAACGTCGACTTTGGTCCAGACCTCAGCCCATCGTTTTCGATAAACGCGACGGAGGCGGCGAGCGTCGATGTAGTCCACTGCGGGAATGAGAAGGCCCTGATCGATCAGCGCGAGGACGTCCGCGCCGATTTCGTCGCGCCGATTGAGTAAGGGTCGAAACGCCGCAGCCGCCTCACATAGAAGGAGGAGCCTGCCAAGCGAGTTGATCTCCGCCGGATCAGGGACCGTGATGGGAACCAGTCGGCAGCCCGCGGCTTCGGCAGCCGTTAAAGTTCGATCGAAGGCTGCTGCGACCTCAGGGGAAAGACGCTCGTTGAAATAGTTCTCCGGCACGCCAATGCGCCGACCGGCTGTTTCACGCGACTCCGGCACGGGCTCTGCTATCGCGTCCATCACTAACGCTGCATCGCGAACCGTGCGCGCAAACGGACCTACGTGATCCAGCGAGTAGCCGAGTGGAAAAACTCCGGCACGGCTCACGCGTCCGTAAGTCGGCTTCAGTCCGACGCACCCGCAGTAGGCGGCCGGCACCCGAATGGAGCCGCCGGTATCGGTGCCGATCGAGAAGAAGACCAAATCCGCAGCCACCGCCGCAGCCGAACCGCCGCTCGACCCGCCGGGGATGCGGGCCATATCGTGCGGATTGCGAACCGGTCCGAAATGCGGATTGTTGCTGGTGATTCCGTAGGCAAGCTCGTGCATGCCGTTCTTGCCCGTCAAGACTGCACCGGCTTCGGTGAGCTTTCGGTAGACTTCGGCGTCGCGATCGGGGATGTGATGAGCGAAGATCTTCGATCCGCCGGTGGTGCGGATGCCGCGCGTATCGAAGAGGTCTTTCAATGAGTAGGGGATTCCGTGGAGCGGACCGCGATCGACACCGTGCGCGAACTCTTCATCGGCGCGACGGGCCTGTTCCAATGCAAGCTCGTCGGTGATGGTGATGAATGCGTTGAAGCGCGGCTGGGATTCCCGAATGCGGCGCAGAGATTCCTGAGTCAACTCAACGGACGACACCCTGCGCGAGCGAAGTTGAGTAGCCGCTTCCGTGATGGTCACGAGCACTAATATAAGCGAAGGTGCTGAATCTGCTTTTCGTCTACGGGACGCTGCGGAGCGAGTTCGACAACCGATACGCGCGCCTGCTGCAGTCCCATGCGGATTTCGTGGGACGAGCGACGATGCCCGGTTCAATTTACCGCGTGCGGCACTATCCCGCGTTCCGGCCGACGCCGGAAGGCGAGGTACACGGAGAGTTGTATCGGCTTCACAATCCGGAGCCGACTCTGCAAGCGCTTGACGATTATGAGGATGAAGAATTCGAGCGCGTGGTGCTGAACGGAGCGTGGATCTATCAATACAAGCTCCAGCCGGCGGACGATCGCCGGATTGCTTCGGGTGACTTTTGCCTTTCATGAAATCTGTTCCCTTCTCCCGCCGATTGCCGCATGAGATGCACGCTAACGCGCTCACCGAGTTGCTGCAGGCGAAGCGGCGAAGCGGCGCTCATATCCTCGATCTGACGGAATCGAATCCTACTCACGCAGGGATCGAGTATCCGGCCGGCTTTCTCTCGACCCTCGCCGACGACGCGGCAGCTCGTTATGAGCCGGAGCCTTTCGGTTTGCGAGCAGCGCGCGAGATCATCGCCCGCGAATGGGGCGCGCCGATCGAACGCGTCGTGATGACCGCGAGCACCAGCGAAGCTTACTCCTGGTTATTCAAGCTGCTCTGCGACCCCGGCGATGAAGTGCTCGTGCCGCGTCCGTCGTATCCGCTGTTCGACTATCTCGCCGCGCTCGAGTCGGCGACCGTTCGCCACTACGGACTGTTTTACGACCACGGCTGGTTCATCGACTTTCATACCATCGAGCGCGCTATCAACGAGCGCACGCGCGCGATCGTGCTGGTCAATCCCAACAATCCGACCGGACACTTCCTGCGCCGCCACGAACTGGCGCAGCTTACTTCGTTCGGACTGCCGATCATCTCGGACGAAGTGTTTCGCGACTACGGACTGCAACCCGCGGCGGACAGCCTGCCGACCCTGCGGGATGTGGACGACACACTCGTATTCACCCTCAACGGACTCTCGAAGACCGTCGGGCTTCCGCAGATGAAACTGGCGTGGATGATCGCGAACGGCCCGCCGGATCCGCTTCGTGAAGCTTTGGGGAGACTCGAAATCATAGCCGATACATACTTATCCGTCGGCACTCCGGTGCAGTGCGCGCTTGCGTCTCTACTCGAGTTGCGCGGGCCTGTGCAGCGGCAGATCATCGAACGGCTGCGAACCAATCTGGAGATACTGCGCAGATCGGATCTGCGCTCGCTCGATGTCGAAGCCGGCTGGTACGCGATCGTGTTCCAGGAAGAAGGCTCCGAAATCCGCCTGCTTCGCGATCATGACGTCCTGGTGCAGCCGGGATATTTTTACGACTTTGAGAGTTCCGGCTACATCGTCATCAGTCTGCTGGCGCCGACAGATGTTTTCAGGGAAGGGATCGAACGACTTCGATCCGGCTGAAGCCTTCGTCGATGGAAGGCGGCGCCAGTTTGGCTGCCATCTGATCCAGCACATGATCCGGAACCAGGCGGGGGCGCGCCACATTTCGCGCTTTGCAGACGTCGAGCGGGATGTCAAAGAACAGCGCGTCTATTTCGCAGCCAAACTTTCGCGCCAGTGCGATGAACGGCTTGCGATCGCGGCGAGTCAGATTCGTCGCGTCGATATAAGTAACCGGCCGCTGCAACTCGATGCGCTGCTTCAGCAGGTAGCGCGCCGTGGCGAAGACGCGGCTGTGAAGAGTCTGGTCCGCTTCATCGTCCACCAACTGAAGGCGGATCGCGTCGCTCGAAATGGGATGCGCTCCCTGATTTGCGAGATACGTCGATTTGCCCGATCCCGGCAGGCCGACGGCGAGAATGATCCGCGGCATGGAAGCGCGGCTGGCGGCCGCATCTCCGTCAAACGGCATACCGGTCGGCGGCCAGGAGGCGTTCCGCGATCCGCTCGCGCAAGGTGATCGAATTCGGCGGCTCGAACTTTGCGAAGCGCCGCAGGATGGCCAGATTGGCGCGCAAAGAATCGCCTTCGGAGCACGCGGCAAGGACCGGACGCGCGAGCATTTCGATGCGGCCCATCGCCTCCGGAAGCAGTACCGCGCAGATGTCAGCGGCAACTGCATTCTTTTGTGACCGCAGACAAGCGGATTCCATCGCGAACGTTTCCATGATGGCATCTGCGATGCCCGCCATCACTTCCTGTTGTTTCTCCAACTGCGCCCCGTACTTTTCGAATGCAAGAGCCATCAGCAGAAGCACGATTTTCTTCGCGTTCGATACCAGATCGCCGCCGGCCGAAGGGCCGGAGAGGACCTCGTCCATCAGGCTCTTCGCGGCTTTGACCAGTCCCAGGCGGCCTTGTTGCGCGCGCTTGAGCAGCATCCCGGTGATCACCAGGCGATTAATTTCGTTGGTGCCTTCGAAGATGCGGTTGATGCGCGAATCGCGGTAAGCGCGCTCGACCGCGTAGTCCTGATGGTAGCCGTAGCCTCCGTGAATCTGCACGCCCTCATCGACCACGTAGTCGAGCATTTCGGACGCATAGACCTTGATGATGGAGCACTCGGCAGCAAACTCCTCCACCGATTTCATCATGCGACGAGCGGCTTCCGGCTCGGAACTCTGATCGCCCCAACTGAAACCTTCGAGATGGCTCTTGATGAGACCTTCGACACGGTAAGTCATCGACTCAGCGGCAAAGATGCGAATCGCCATCTCGGCCAGCTTGTGCCGGATCATGCCGAACTGCGAGATGGTCGTGCCGAAGGCCCTGCGGTCTTTCGCGTATGCCAGCGAGATCTGAAGAACGTTCTTTGCTCCGCCGACCGCGAACGCGCCGAGCTTCAGGCGCCCGATATTCAGGATGTTGAAAGCGATGATGTGACCGCGGCCGGCTTCGCCGAGCAGGTTTTCAACAGGGACCTGCACGTTGTCGAAAAAGATGGGTGTTGTGGAACTGCCCTTGATGCCCATCTTCTTTTCTTCGGCGCCGTTCGAGACACCGGGGAATGCACGCTCGACCAGAAAGGCCGAGAACTGTTCGCCGTTGATCTTTGCAAAGACGGTGAAGATGTCCGCTTTGCCGCCATTCGTGATCCACATCTTCTGGCCGTTGAGGACGTAGTGCGTTCCATCGGGCGAAAGGTCGGCGCGGGTGCGGGCGGCAAGAGCATCCGAGCCGGCTTGGGGTTCGCTCAGGCAATAGGCGGCAATCAATTCGCAACTGGAGATACGGGGCAGATACTTCTGTTTCTGCGCCTCCGTGCCGAAGAGCAGAAGAGGGAGCGTGCCGATGCCGGCGTGCGCACCATGCCAACCGGCGAATGAACCGTCGCGGGCGAACTGCTCGGCAACCATCATCATGGAGGTGAGATCCATCTCCATGCCGCCCCAACGTTCGGGAGTGATTACAGATTCGAGTCCGAGAGCGGCGGCTTTCCGCAGGAGAGCGACGGCGGCGTCAAAATTGCCGTGCTGCATTTCTTCGATATGCGGGACCACTTCTCTGTCAAAAAACTCCCGCGCGGTGCGGGCAATGTCGCGATGCTCTTCGGTGAGATCTTCCGGGGTGAAGACTTCATGCGGCGACTGATCTTCGATCAGGAAAAGACCGCCGGCGGTTTTAACGTTGACTGCGGTTGCCATGAATCACATTCTTTCAAAAACGCCTGCCGCACCCTGACCGCCGCCGACGCACATGGTGACGATGCCGTAACGGGCATTGCGGCGTTCCATTTCGCGGAGGATGGTGGCGGTGAGTTTCGCGCCGGTGCATCCGAGTGGATGGCCCAGCGCGACCGCGCCGCCGTTGACGTTGACGATCGCGGGGTCGAGACCGGCAACCCTGATGACGGCGAGCGCCTGGACAGCGAAGGCCTCGTTGAGTTCGATAACTCCGATGTCGCGAAGTTTGAGACCGGCCAGCGCAAGAGCTTTTGGAATCGCGACTACCGGGCCGATGCCCATGATCTCGGGTGGAACTCCCGCGGTGGCGAAGCTGACCAGACGGGCTTTTGGCGTGAGACCCAGTTCGCGCGCCTTCGATTCCGACATCACGAGCGCGGCGGCTGCGCCATCGCTCGTCTGCGACGAATTCCCCGCGGTCACCGTGCCTTTGAGGTGAAAGACCGGCTTCAGTTTTGCGAGAGCTTCGAGAGAAGTATCGGCGCGCGGACCTTCGTCTTTATCGAAGAGAGTTTCGGTGTGGATCGGCCTGGAGCCAGAGCCATTGAGTGAAGTTGATTCGACAGAGACCGGCACGATCTCATCGGTGAAGCGCCCTTCGGCCTGTGCCCGCAGCGCGTTCCAATGGCTGCGATACGAGAATTCGTCGGCAGCCTCGCGCGAGACGTTGTATTTGCGCTGAACCTCTTCGGCGGTGAGGCCCATATTGATGTAGACCTGCGGATAGTGGTCGACAAACCAGGGATTGGGCGCGGGTTTGTTGCCGGCCATTGGGATCATGCTCATGGATTCACTGCCGCCCGCGATGAGGATGTGGGCGCCGCCGCCGCGAATGCGATCGACCGCCATGGCGATGGATTGAAGCCCGGAACTACAGAATCGATTGATGGTGACACCGCACGTGGTGACGGGAAGACCCGCGCGCAACGCGACCATGCGGGCCATGTTGCTGCCGGATTCGGCTTCCGGCATGGCGCAACCGAGGATCACGTCTTCGATGTCTTCTTTCGGAACCTGCGGATAGCGGGCGAGAAGAGCGCGGACGACGGTCGCGGCCAGATCGTCAGGCCGGGTGTTGCGCAGCGCGCCGCGGTTCGCTTTTCCGACAGGGGTGCGCAGGCAATCGACAATGACGGCGTCATTCATGTTGGTCTCTCATTCGATGTCGAACCATATTCAATGTCGCATAGCGTGAAGTGGAGGGCAGCAAAGGCAAAAACCAAACTCTCGCAAAGCCGCGAGGACGCAAGTTTAAAGACACTTCGGGCGTGGATTCCGGGACATGCGAGGTCGGTTCGAGGTCAGGCGCCCGCTTTTCGAGGGTAGTTCCTCCTTTTGCGGTGGATCGGCAGTGGCCGGATCGCCGTTTTCAGGTTCAGGCAAGTCACCCAGCAGTAGGATCCGGGGCCGCCGCGCCACTTGGATAGACAAGTACAACATCGACACCGACATCGGAATACCTCGCGAACCGCGGCTAATCAAGGTGGCCGGTTTCGGCTTAGAATAATCTTGGAGGACTTTCTTTGCGCTCCCTGTTCGTTGCCGCGGTCCTTTCCCCGCTGTGTTTACTCGCACAGTATCCGCCCGGCACTTATCCCGGCGGGCAGTATCCGGGCTCCACTCCGCCGGCACAGTCTCCGGGTCAATACCCGAATACCTATCCGAATACTTATCCACCGAATACCTATCCGCCAAGCACCTATCCGGGTCCGCTGGGAGTTCCCCTGTCGATTCCCAGCATCCATTTGCCTTCGCGAAAGTCGAAATCGGACGATTCCGGTAACTCGACGAACTCGACCCGAACGACGGTCGAGTCCATCGATGGCAGTCTGCGCAGGCTGAGCGAGAAGGATCTGTCGATCCAGACGGCCTCTAATAAAGTGCTTCGTTTCCGTTTGATCGCAAAAACAGAGTTTCAGGGAAAAGACGGCAGGCCCGTCCGCGATTCGTTGATTCACCCCGGCGATAAACTTACCGTCGAAGTGAGTCCCGATGACATCGAGACTGCGCTGTACGTGATTCTCGACAAGGCGGGTAATCAGGCCGAGCGGGATGCGGCGTCCCTTCCGGTGGACGAAGCGCGCGTCTCCGCTCCCGATCCAGGCGACTTTGGAAAAGCACGTACGGTAACGGAGAAAACGGCCGGCGATCCGGAGCCACGTGAAACCACGACGCGCGAGACCACGCCGGCGGAAACCGATCGCGAGCGCCCTACCCTGGCCCGAAGCTCCGATGACACCAGCAGACCGGCTGATATCAAACGCTCCGATGACATCAAACCTTCCGCGGACGCCGAGTCGACGGACGATATTATCCGCGACGCCCGCAGCGAATCGTACGCGTTCTCGGACGGCCTTCCGAATTTTCTCGTGACGCAGGTGACGACGAGATACACCGGCCCGCGCCGGGGAAACGACTGGCGCGCACTGGACGTGGTAACCGCGGACGTTGCGTCCGTGAACGGGCAGGAGGAATACCGCAATATCAAAGTGAACGGGCGTCCCGGCGATCCGGAAAAGAGCGGTTCGTGGTCGACCGGTGAGTTTCAGGTCACGCTGGACGACATCCTCTCGCCCCGGACATTCGCGCGCTTCACCCTGCGCGGGGAGCAGCGGGTCGCGAACCGGACCGCGTGGGTTTTCGATCTCAGCGTGGAGCAACCCAACTCACATTGGGAGATTGTCTCGCAGCGCGGCGGCAATTATTTCCCGGCTTATCGCGGCGCAATCTGGGTCGATAAGGAGACGCGGCGCGTGCTGCGAATCGAGCAGAGGGCGATCGATCTGCCGCGGAATTTCGCCTACGACAACTGCGTGTCCACGCTTGTGTATGGATATGTGGATATCGAAGGCAAGTCGTGGCTGCTGCCGATTCAAAGCGAAAACATCGGGTGCCTCGCGGGCACGAACGACTGCAACCGGAACGTGATCGAGTTCCGCAACTACCGGAAGTTTTCGTCGGATTCGAGCGTGAAGTTCGACCAGTAGACGTGCCCAACTTCACTTGTGTCCAATCGACACGCCGGACTGCTCGCGGAGACGGTGACCTTGAATCTGCGGCAGGCGACCTACGAGTCGATGCTGTGGCGTTCAACTGGCACAAAGCAACGTGATCCTGCAAGGGCCGTCGAGCGGAAACTGTCGGTCGGTAATCTCACATCGAGCAGGATTGGCACGGAACTGGTCTTTTTCGTCCGACAAGACGCTAATATCCGCTCCTTAAGCCCCAATTTGGGGGGAGCAGATCTTCCGCTCGCCACCTAAAATTGCAGTGAGGAAACCGAAAAATGGGATCGGCAGGGCTGTCCAGACCGCGACTGGAACGAATGGATCGGGTGTTGTCCGGGTATGTCGAAAGGAAAGAGATGCCGGGGCTCGCGGCGCTGGTCAGCCATCATGACGACGTTCACGTACAGTGTTTCGGCACGATGTCTTTCAGCCGCCCGGCGTCGATGGAGCGCGACGCGATCTTTCGGATCGCTTCGATTTCGAAACCCGTTACCGCCGTGGCCGCCATGATCCTGGTGGAGGAATGCAGGCTGCGGCTTGACGAATCGATTGAGCTCTGGCTGCCGGAGCTGGCTGATCGCCGTGCTGAAGTCGCTTTCCTCGCAGCCCGATGACACGATCCCGGCATGGCGGGCAATTACTGTCCGCGATCTGCTGACTTTCCGAATGGGCATCGGCAGCGTGATGGCGATGCCGGACACCTATCCGATCCAGAAACTGATTCGTGAAAATCAAATCGGCGGCGACGGTCCGCCCATGCCTACGAAGGCGCCGCGGGCGGACGAATGGGTGAGAAGGCTCGGGTCGCTGCCGTTGATCGCGCAACCAGGCGAGAGATGGATGTACCACGTGAGCGCCGATGTCCTCGGGGTGCTGATCGCGCGAGTGTCCGGTCAATCGCTCGGAGACTTTCTGCGCGAACGCATCTTCGATCCGCTCGGCATGAAAGATACCGGATTCCATGTGCCGCCGGAAAACGCAGAACGTCTGCCGGCGCTTTACTTTCGAAATCGCGAGACGAACCAGCTGGATTTATTTGAGGATGAGGCGAAGAGCGCCTGGGCAGTGGAGCCCCCGTCTGAATCAGGCGGAGGCGGGCTGGTCTCGACGATCGACGACTACTTTGCGTTCTGCCGGATGATGCTGAACAAGGGCCGGCATGGGCGCGAGCAGATTCTTTCGCGCGCGACCGTGGAGCTGATGACGTCCGATCAACTCACGCCCGAGCAGCGCGCGGGATCGGAAATCTTTTTCGGAACTCACAGCAGTTGGGGTTTCGGAATGGCGGTGGATATCCGGCGCAACGATATCTTCCAGACCCCCGGCCGATTCGGCTGGACCGGCGGCTTGGGCACGACCGCGTACACCGATCCCGCGGAGGGCATGATCGGCATTCTGTTTACGCAGCGCATGATGGATTCGCCCGAACCGCCGAAGATATTCACCGATTTTTGGACACTGGCATATGGGGCGATGGAGTAAACACCCCAACAAGCGTCGCCGGCGCTTGTCATTACTACGTTCAGCGTCATTCTGTTCGGCACAGCCAGACTGAGTATGCTGTCAACGGAATCGTGCCCCCGTTTGCTCACTTCAGTAAACGCTTCCCGACTGATCAGGACTCAGCCATCAGACTGTGCGACTGCCGGGATTATATTCACGTTCACTTCGATGACGCAGCGTTTAGGATCACGTAATGTTACCCCCACGGGAATGCCCACAAGAATCTCCTCAGCGATTCTGAATCCGGAGGAAATGAATAGGTATAGACATTCTTTGAGCATTCATTCACGATAAAATCGCCCACGGCAGAGCGGGCCTGCCTGCCCCTGCTGAACTAACATATGGTGAGTGATCGCTCATCGCTTCGTGGATCTGAAGACGCTGCTGGCGAAGGCGACGCCCGCGCGCTCGGGCGATGAACTGGCGGGGGTTGCGGCGGAGGGTCCCGAGGAGCGGGTTGCGGCGCAGATGGCGCTGGCCGAGGTACCGCTCAGGCGGTTTCTCGAAGAGCCCGTCGTTCCTTACGAAACAGACGAAGTCACGCGGCTGATCGTGGATGAGCACGACGCGGAGGCGTTCGCGCCCGTTGCCGGAATGTGCGTCGGAGAGTTTCGCGACTGGCTGCTCAGCGATGCCGCGCGGCCGGGCGTGCTCGAAACACTTGCGCCGGGCATCACACCCGAAATGGCCGCCGCGGTGTCGAAGATCATGCGTCTGCAGGACCTGGTTACGGCTGCCGCCAGAATCCGGGTAATCACGCGCTTTCGAAACACGCTTGGCCTCGCCGGGCGGCTCTCGACCCGGCTGCAGCCGAATCATCCGACCGACGATCCCGTGGGGATTGCGGCGAGCATCATCGACGGGCTCACCTACGGCAGCGGCGATGCCGTGATCGGGATCAATCCGGCTTCGGATAATGTCGCGAGCGTGGTGAACCTGACGCGCATGCTGGACCATATCCGGTCGATGTTCGAGATTCCGACGCAATCCTGCGTGCTGGCGCATGTGACCACTCAAATGGAAGCGATGCGGCGGGGCGCGCCGGTGGACCTGGTGTTTCAGTCCATCGCGGGGACGGAGGCGGCGAACCGCTCGTTCGGCGTCGATCTGGCGATGCTGACAGAGGCGCGGGCGCAGGCGCTGGAACTGCACCGCGGTAACGTTGGGGACAACGTGATGTACTTCGAGACCGGGCAGGGCAGCGCGTTGTCTGCCGGGGCGCATCATGGGGTCGATCAACAGACGTGCGAGGCGCGGGCGTATGCGGTGGCGCGGCATTTGCAGCCGCTGCTGGTGAATACGGTGGTGGGGTTCATCGGCCCGGAGTATTTGTACAACGGCAGGCAGATTCTGCGGGCAGCGCTGGAAGATCATTTCTGCGGCAAACTGCTGGGGCTGCCGATGGGCTGCGATATCTGCTACACGAATCACGCGGAGGCCGATCCGGACGACATGGATGCCACACTGACTTTGCTGGGCGCGGCGGGCGTGAACTACATCATGGGCGTGCCGGGCGGAGATGACATCATGCTGAATTATCAGAGCACCTCGTTCCACGACGCGCTGTATCTGCGCCGGATTCTGAACCTCAGGCCCGCGCCGGAGTTCGAAAGCTGGATGCGGTCGCGGAAGGCGGAATTACCGGGAGCGGTGGCGTTGCTCGAACGGTAATCAAGATAGATATTGTCGAGATGAAGCCGATTCCGCGTCTGCGCGATTTCACATCCGCCCGAGTGGGGCTCGACCGCGCGGGCAATAGCCTGCCGACCAGTGAACTGCTGGCGCTGCAGCTTGCACATGCGAAGGCGCGCGAGGCGGTACACTCCGGACTCGATGTGCAGTCGCTGGCGCTGGATTTGAAACCTATAGTGGACGACTTACTGTTCGTGCGCAGTGCGGCGCGGGATCGTGCGGAGTATTTGCGCCGACCCGATCTGGGGCGACGGCTGAGCGAGGACTCTCGTGCGTTGGTGAGGGAGAGAACAGCCCGATACGACGCGGTCTTCGTGCTCGCAGACGGTCTTTCGGCGCTCGCAGTGCAGCTTCATGCCGCACGATTGTTGGAAGCGGCCCTGAGTATGCTGGAGCGCGCGGACTGGAACCTGGGGCCGGTCACGATTGTGGAGCAGGGGCGCGTGGCAATCGGAGACGAGGTCGGCGAAGCGCTGGGAGCGCGGATGTGCGTGGTGCTGATCGGAGAGCGTCCGGGGCTGAGCTCCGCCGACAGCCTGGGAGTTTATCTAAGCTGGAATCCGCATCCGGGGCTGACAGACGCGGACCGAAACTGCATTTCGAATGTGCGAGCGGAAGGACTGAGCTACGCGGCGGCGGCGAACAAGCTGGTGTTCCTGATGAATGAATCGCGGAGGAGGAGGTTGTCGGGAGTGGGACTGAAGGAAGAAGCGGAAGTGCTGCCGTAGTGCCCTCAAACCAAGTACTATGCGAGGGCGATTAGCCCCAAACTGATCCTGATTGCTTCATCGACCTGTTCCATTGTTCCCGTATCGACAGCACCGAGGCGCTTGATAAGCCGTGTCCGGTCCACCGCTCGAATCTGGCTGAAGACTGCAACCGAAGTCATCGGGAGGCCGGTGTCCTGACCGGCAGGCAACAGCACATGCACCGGGTTCAGCGGAAAGCGTACCGTCGAGGTGATTGGGGCGACGATGGTTACCCCGGTTAGACGATTGGAGACGTCGTTCTGGACGATCAACGCCGGCCGTGTCTTTTGAATCTCCCGGCCTATCGTCGGGTCGAGTGCCGTGAGGTAGATTTCCCCTCGCTGTGGGAAGCCGGCTTTTTCTGTTCTTTGATGTCGAATTGTTGCCATGCTTCTTTGTCCACGGCGAACCAGTCAGCGGCGATTTCCCGGTCAAGGTCCCGATCGCGGATGGCCGCTTGTTCGAGGCGCATCCTCAGGGCTTCCGTGCTCCGGTGCGTGACAAAGTGCTTCACGGCCTGATTGATGAAACGGCTGCGTTCGCCTGGTCTGGCTATCCGGTCGATCGTTTGAATTGTCGCCTCGGGCAACACAATGTTGATGCGTTTAGTCATGCAGCGGAAGGTTGACTCCAACCATGCATATAGCATACGCAACCTGTGTGTAGACAAGAAGCGATACCGTGCGCTCATTCCGCCGATCGCTTCGTTTGGCGTTCGATATCATCCTGATTCATGCGCCAGCGCTTACGAAGTGCCGCCCTGATTGCCGCGCTCTGTCTCGCCGCGGTAGTGCTGGCGCTGGTGGCGGGAGAGATCTTTCTGCGGCTACGCACTCCGGCGCGCGTGGCGATTCCGTTTTATAACCATATTTCTCCTTATGTAATGTTCCGGCCGCAGGAGAGCGCATCGTATGTCACTGCCGAGAAGTTCGACATGTCGCACAAAAAGCGCGGAGTCACCCACTTCACCAACGAAGACGGATTGCGCGTGCCGGCGGTGGGATACAAGATTGCGCGACCGCGTCCGGCGCGACAGCTGCGAGTGGCAGTGCTGGGCGGGTCGGCGGTGCAGTTGGGGAGCACTTGGGAAGACACGCTGCCGGGATCGCTGCGCGCGGTGATGCGCAAAGCCATGCCGGGGCGGGATATCGAAGTGATCAACGGCGGGATTGTTTCGGCGGTTTCGCGGCAGTCCGTGGTGCAGCTTGTTTTGACCGTAGCGCCGTACCAGCCGGACGTGGTGATTCTCTACGACGGCTATAACGATTTGTTTCTGCCCATCACGTATGAATCGCGCCCGAACTATCCTTACAATTTTCAGACGATGGAAGATGCGTGGAATGCGTGGCGCGACGATCGGGAGGGTTCGGCCTGGAGCGCCCTGCTTTCGCGGAGTTATGTCTTTGATCTTTTGAGCCACGCGGCGCCCCTCAAAAATACCGCCGCGCAAGCCGCCGAAGGTTTCTACATGGGCGCAAATGCGCTGCGGCCGCGGCAGGTAATCGATAATCCGTCGTTGGTTCGGGAACATGTTGCGGCCTATCTGGACAATTGGCGGAAGGTAATCGCGATGGCGGCGGCTTGGCATTATCAGCCCGTTTTGGTGCTGCAGCCGACGGCGGGTCTCGACCGCGCGTGGGCCTCCGACTATATCGCTCACGGATTCGGCATGAAGAAAGAAGACGCGGACCGATGGGTGATGGCCTTCACGCTTTTCTATCAGGAGGCGGACCGGCAGGTGCGTGCGTTAAAGGCGGAGTATCCGGGCGTGCCGATTATTTCGATGGCCGGGCAATATTTGCCGGCACGCGCGAACTTCTGGGACCTGGTGCATGTCTACGACGAGGTGAATACGGATATCGCGACGCGAATCTATGGGGAACTGCGTGCGGATCTCAAATGACAGCAAGTTAATTTCGCAGCGGCTTGCCGATCTTCAGCATGTGCTGAATTCGCTGCTGCGTTTCCTGGCGGCCGCAGAGACTGAGAAAAGCTTCGCGCTCCAGGTCGAGGATGTATTGTTCCGAAACCGCCGGTGTTCCAGTCAGGCGGCCTCCGCTTAATATGTATGCAAGCTTCTCGCCGATGACCGCGTCGTAGGCGGAGATGTATCCGCCCTTCTGCGCCATCCAAACGCCCATTTTCATCAGCGCAAAACCTTCGTCGCCGGATACCGTAATATCGGTCCGCGGCGCGCCGGGAGCGTAGCCGGGAACGAGCGAGAGCGCGAGTTGCTTCGCGTCGTCGATCAGGCGTTCTGGGTTCATCGAGATGCCGTCGCCATCGCGCAGGAAACGGACCTGACGGGCTTCGACCGCGCTCGTCGATACTTTGGCGAAGCCGATCTGCTCGAACACCTTTTTCAGATCGTGAGAGCGCAGCAACATCTCTTTGCAGCCGCCTCCCGCCGGAATGACGCCCACGCCGACCTCCACCAGGCCCATGTAGAGCTCCGCCGATGCCTGAATGCGCCGGCAATGCATCGGCATCTCGCAGCCTCCGCCCAGCGCCAGACCGAACGGCGCGGCCACGACGGGTTTCGGCGCGTATTTCAACGACATGTTGAGTTGCTGGAAGGTGCGGACGGCGGCGCTGAGGTCGTCCCACTCCTGCTCCTGCGCGGCCAGAAGCACCATCATCAGATTGGCGCCGGCGGAAAAGTTCTCGCCCTGATTGCCGATGACCATGGCGTCGAAGTTGGTCTCAAGCTCGGCAAGACCGGCGCGCAGCATGTGGATGATGTCGTCGCCGATGGCGTTGGCTTTGCTGTGAAATTCGCAGCAGAGCACGCCGTCGCCAAGATCGATCAGAGAAGCGCCGGGGTTGGTCTTGACCACCCCGCGGGCGCGCTTGAGTTCGGAGAGGACGACGATGCCGGGCCGAGGCGTCAGCTCCTTATAAGAAGCGGCTCCATTCACCTCGGCAAGGTCGAAGTATTCGGTGCGCGGCTGGGGCTCAGCATCCGCGGGACGGTAGAACGACTGGGCGCCCGAATCGGGTTGGCCCAACATGCGGAGTATCCGTTCGGGCAGTTCGCGGCCTTCGAGCGCAATGCGGCGTGCGGTCGTTTCAAATCCCAGGGCGTCCCACAGTTCGAACGGGCCGAGCGCGTTCGCGTAGCCCCAGCGCATGGCGCGGTCGATTTCGACAATACGATCGGAGATTTCCGGGACCATTTGGGCGGCGTAACGGACGTGTTCACTGAGCAGTTGCCACAGGAATCGGCCGGCTTTGTCGTCGAGAGCGACGAGACCTTTCAAACGGTCGGCGAGCGGCTCGATTTTGCGGACGGTTTCGAGCGAGGCGAAGCGGGGCTTTTCCGCGGGGTGGTATTCGAACGTCTTGCGATCGAGTGCGTGGATTTCGCGATCCTTACCGGCGCGCTTGTAGAAGCCCTGACCGCTTTTATCGCCGATCCAGCCGCGCTGCAGCATTTCGACAACAAACGGGGCCAGCCGGAACTGCTCACGGAAGGGATCATCGGGGACGGCTTCGTAAAGATTTTTCGTGACGTGCTCCCAGACGTCGAGGCCGACGATGTCGAGCAGACGATAGCTGGCGCTTTTGGGAAGGCCGATCAGAGGCCCGGTGAGCGCGTCTGCTTCTTCGATGGTGAGGTCGTGTTCGACGGTGAGGCGCTGGACGGTGGACCCGAAGAAAGCGCCGATCCGGTTGGCGATGAAGTTGGGAGTGTCTTTGCAGGGAACAACGCCTTTGCCGAGATGGCGATCGCAGAAATCAGCGACGAAGGCGACGATGTCCGGGCGGGTGTCGGCGCCAGGGATGATTTCGACAAGATGCAGATAACGCGGGGGATTGAAGAAGTGGACGCCGAGAAAGTGTTCGCGAAGTTCCGCGGTCCAGCCTTCGGAAATTTTCGCAAGCGGGATGCCGCTGGTGTTGGTAGAGACGATGACGCCGTGCGCGCGATGCGCGATCGCCTTGTCGTAGAGCGAACGCTTAATTGCCAGATCCTCGGTGACGGCTTCGACGATCCAGTCGCAGTCGGCGATCTTCGCGATGTCGTCTTCGAAGTTGCCGGTAGTGACAAGCGCGGCCGACTCGGGAACGAAGAATGCGGCGGGGCGGCCTTTCCGCGCAGTTTCGAGGCCATTGCGCGCGGCCGCCGACGTTACGTCGAGAAGCAGCGACGGAATCTGCGCGTTGGCAAGATGCGCGGCGATACGGGACCCCATGGTTCCCGCGCCCAGAACGGCGACACGGCGGATTGGCTTCGGCACTCGCTTAAGCTTATAACCGGCAGTGCGCACGCAGCACCGTATCGTATTCCTCGATGCATTCGTAGTGCTCATCGTATGGTCCAACGGTATCTCCTGTGAGCCGTTCCTCCACGGGTTTTTCACCCGTCAGGACGCGACCCTCGAACCGGGCGCCCAGTTCCTCGCTGCAGTTCTTCGGCATCCGCCGCTTCGGCCCGCTTTTACTCAAATAGCCCGCTACGCTCATAGCATTTTTGTAGGGTAGCCATTCATGGCTGCAGCCGCCTTTTCAGGCGGCTCTTCAAATCCCGGCAATCTTCTCCCAAATCCGATCCGCGGCCTCTGCGCCCTCCAGCAAGCCAGCGCGATGGCCAGATCGTCATGCTCACCGCATCCGTCCGCGCCCAGTCTCATGCGACCAGGTGAGAAGTTCCTAATTGAGCCAAGTAGAAAGTTCCTATTGACAGCCGCAAGGCTGAAGGATGGAACGAATCGCGATAAGCCAAGAGGAACGGGACTGACTGGACTGGCTGAAACGAGCGCGGGACGGAAAGATGACACAGCGGGAAGCTGCCGAGCGCATGGGAGTGACCGAGGGCTGGGTGCGGAAACTGCTGTGGTCGATGAAAAAACAGGGAGATGCGGTCGTAGTTCATCGGTTGCGGGGGCGGACCTCGAACCGCAAGCTGCCCACGAAAACACAGAAGCAGGCGCTGGCGATCCTGGGTAAGCCGGACTGGCACGATTTCGGGCCGACCTTTGCGGCCGAACAACTGGCCAAACTCCATCGGATTCAAGTCGGGAAGGAAACACTGCGTGGGTGGATGATCGCGGACCAGTGCGTTATCTGGTGTGGATGGTCGACGATGCCACCAGTTGGAGTTGGGGCCGTTTTGTGGAGAGCGATGCGACGCCGTTAAACATGGCTGTGTTATTGGGAATACATCGAAAAGAACGGGGAATGGTGGATGTCTACACCGACCGCGATTCGATGCTCACCGTGCCGCGGCGAAAGGGGAAAAGCGAACAGGAGCGGCAAGCCGCGGATCGCCTGACTCAGTTGGGGCGAGGTTTGCGGGAACTGGGAATCGGCTCCATACTGGCGAACTCACCGCAGGCCAAAGCCGCGTGGAACGCAGTTTCCTGACGGCGCAGGACCGGCTGGTCAAGCAACTGAGGCTGGCCAAAGTCTGTACGATTCGCTGACAACCGTAATCGTAATCGTCGATCCCGCCCTCTTAGCGCTGACCAGCACCCCTTCCATCCGCCCTTCCTCGGTGGAACTGACCTGTCCGGTGAGCGCCATCGCGGGATCGAAGATCGTGGCGGCCCGAAGGCCGAGGAGCGAGAAAACGACCGCAATCGCTGGGATGGAGCACCTTCTAAGGCTGGACACCGGCAGCAATATGGCCTTCCTTTAGATCCTTGTTGTTTTCTTCACAGGAATATTCCATGATCTCCCACTCGGGCCGCAGGAACCAGGTCCGCACGCTGTCCCATGGCTTCGTATAAGCCTTCGGATCGTCGATAGTGATCGTGTAGCTGATGTGGCCGAGATCGGGGCGCTTGAAGCGTTCAATGGTATGAAGTTGGTCGCTGTGCGGATGGCCGATGGTGTCGATGCGCGTCAGCCCGTTGAATGCGATTGTGTCGATGACCAGTGTGTCGCCTTCCCAGTGGCCAACCGAATTTCCGAACCATGTGGGATCGGGATTCTTCGGATGTGGACGCCCGTCGATCGGTGTGACATGGAACCAGGAATTTTGCTCATACAGCATCGCGACGTATTTGTCGTTCTGGACGATCTGAATCGGATGTGGCCCGCCGACCGATCTAAGTAACCCGAACGGCAGACAGCTGCCTGCATAGTCGCCTTTCGACGCGTCGTAACTCTCCCAGCGCTCTTTACCCCATGCGGTGTACGGAAGATTTTTGACTCCTTTGCAGCAACCCGTGTCCTGCGTGACGTCCGCCATGCGTGGGCTTTGCCAGACGCCGCTGAAGTCCGGCTTGCCGCTGGCGGTGCGCGGCGCGGGACCAGATGGCGCCTTCGTCGACCGCTCCGTCTCCTGCCCGGAAACAACAGGCGCAAGAGACAACAAAGCAATAGCCGCCGACGCGGCCAAGATTGTACACGGCAAAATTCCGATCTTCATCACCCGACCTCCCGGTTGCGCGAACGCTGCGTAGAAAGGCTATTCCGTGGCGGGTCTGGTGTCAACCCTCCGCCAAAGTCAACTATGATGGTCACCATGCGATTTGCCCTCATCGTCCTGTTCGCGATGTCCTCCGCTCTGGCTCAGGAAGCGGGCGCCACGCGCGCCGACTGGGTACACAATGCCGGCACGCAGTTTTCCTGGCGCTACAGCGCTCTCAATCAGATCGACACCGCCAACGTCAAGTCGCTGACGCCGGCCTGGATTTTCCAGACAGGCGATTACGCGGAGAATCTGCAGACAACCCCGGTGGTGGAAAACGGCGTGATGTATCTCATCACCGCGCGGGCGCGCGTGTTCGCGCTGGATGCCGCCACCGGCCGTGAAATCTGGAACTACCGGTATCCCGAACCGCCGCCCAATACGCCAGGTTTCGTGGGAAATCGAGGTTTGGCGATCGGTGACGGAAAGGTCTTCTTCGGCACGAAGGACAACTACGTGGTCGCGCTGGATCAGAAGACCGGACGCATGCTGTGGAGGGTCAATATCGACGACGCGCGGCAGTGCGGCTGCAATATCACCGCCGCGCCGTTGGTGGCGAAGGACAAGGTCATCGTGGGTGGCACGGGAGGCGACGGCGCGCATCGCGGCTACATCACGGCGTTCAACACAAAGAACGGGCGTCTGGCCTGGCGTTGGTATGTGATTCCGGGTCCCGGCGAAAAGGGAAACGAGACCTGGAAAGGCGACAGTTGGAGATTCGGCGGCGGCGCACCCTGGCTGACCGGTTCCTACGATCCGGCACTGAGCCTCGTTTACTGGGGTACGGGAAACGCCGCTGCGGATTTCTTCGATGGAGACCGCGTGCCTGCCAAGGCAGACAAGAGCAAAGAGGTCAATCTCTATACGGCCAGCGTCGTGGCGCTGGATGTCGATACGGGAAAGCTGCGCTGGCATCACCAGGAGATCCCCGACGATCAATGGGATTTCGATTCCGCTTATGAAGTACCGCTGATGGACCGTGAGGTCCGCGGTCGTATGCGGCAGATTCTTGTGCACATGAACAAAAGTGGTCTGACGTCGGTTCTCGATCGCACCACTGGAGAGTTACTCGGAGTGTTCTCCGTTCCGGAGGTGAGAACGTGGATCTCCGGCATCACGGAAGACGGCAAGCTGGTGGGCCGCAACGAACCGAAGTTGGGCAAGACCACCACTATCTGTCCGAGCGCGGCCGGCGCGAAGAGCTGGAATTCGATGGCGTATTCGCCGCGCACGGGTTTTCTCTACGTGCCCGTCAACGAACTATGCGCAGACGTCACGCCCAACAATCGACCTGCCGAAGAAGGACAGAACTACATGAATGGGGAGTTTCCGATCAAGTTGGCGCCGGGACGCACGACATACAGTCACGTGGACGCGTGGGACCCCATAACCGGCAAACGCACCTGGAGTATGCCATACAAATATGTGCTGCTGGCTTCCATGCTGACCACTGCAGGCGATCTCGTCTTCACCGGGAATCCGGAAGGCGAGTTTTTCGCGCTGGACGCGAAGACGGGGAACAAGCTGTGGAGCTATCAGACCGGAGCCGGTCTTCGCGGAGGAGCAGCTGCTTATGCGGTGAACGGACGGGAGTACGTTGCCACAACAACCGGCTGGCACTCATCGGTGGTTGGTGGCGCGGTTATGGCGCTGTTCCCGGATCAGGACTGGCGGCTGGGATCGACACTCGTCGTTTTCGCTTTACCGGAGGGATCGCGATGAAGAGGAGCGGGTTGATTTGGACGGCGCTGATCGCCGCCGCCCTTCCCTGCACGGCGCAGAATCAAGCCCCTAATCAGACCGTGGTTCTGAAGCGGGGTGAGCAGATGTTTGCAACGACCTGCGCTACGGGTTATTGCCATGGGGCCCGTGGCGGAGAAAGCGGCGCTCCACGGCTCGCAGGCCGTGGTTTCGATCAGACGTATATCGGCGGCGTGGTTACTCGCGGAATTCCGGACACCGGCATGCCGTCGTTTGCCACGAGATTATCGCGGCCGGATCTGACGGCGGTGGTCGCCTACGTAGCGACGCTCAATGGCGTCGCAAACCCCGATATTGGCGGAGGCGGCGCAGCGGCAACGCCCGCTCCCGCACTCAGCGCCGAAGCCGCTCGAGGCGCGCGGCTGTTCACAGAGGCGACGCGCAGTTTCGGGCGATGCTCCACGTGTCATGAGGTGCGCGGTTTCGGAATTTCGGTAGCGGCTCCGATCGCGCGGGTGCCGGATTCCGTCCCTGCACTGAAAGCGCTGGCGACACCTAACGTGAAGACCGGGACAATGGACGGCGAATCCATGCCGTCGCTGGTGTTGAGCGAAGGCAAAAAGGGCCCGCTGTTTTACGACCTGACATCGGCCCCACCGGTGGAACGAAATGCCGAACCGGGCTCGGTCAAATTTACGGACGGCAGCACCTGGCGGCACTCTTCGGTCATCGGAGCGTACAACGATGCCGAACTGAACGCGATTCTGGCTTACCTGCACACAACCATGAAACCGTAATTGACGATGAAAATTACCTTAAACATTCTCGGCGCTCTGCTGACACTATTTGGAGCCATCTGGTTCCTGCAGGGCATTAACGTGCTGCCCGGCAGTTTCATGACCGGGCAGATTCGATGGGCTGTGTATGGCGGTATCGCCGTCGCGGTGGGCGTGTCGCTGCTCCTGGCAGCCAACCGCCGGCGGGGCAAAGGCTAAGTTCCGAAGTTTTTAGTTGGGGGCTCTTAGCTCGGATCTTTTGGCTCGCCATTCATCATCAGAACTTCGCCGTCGGGTCGTTTCCCGCGGATCCACATGCCGCCCTTTTCGCCGTTCTTCATCGGACGAATAGTGATGGTGAGCTTGTCGCCGGGCTTGAGAGTGGTGCGGGTCCAGCCGCGCCGGTTCAGATAGTTGGGGCTCATTCCTTCCACGCCCCACGTATCGACGCCGCCCTGATCGTTCGGCACATCGAGCCATACCCAGGTGTGGGGATTGCTGTAGTCAAACTTTTTCACCGTGCCGGTGATTTCCTTCTGCTGGCTGCTGTCGAAGGCCGCAGCCGAATGGTGTGCGAGGGCAACGGTTGTGCCTCCCGCTATCAGACTCAGGATCGCAAGACCTCTGATCGCCGCATTCATCACTCTGTTCTTCATAAGCACCTTCAGATTATCTTATTTCGGTGAGGCTGTCGGGTTCGCCAGGTTGATTCCGGCTTTGCCCTTGTCGTCCACAAAATTCCGGTTATTCTCTTCGCAGACGTACTCGGCGATGGTCCAGCTCCGATGCCGTTTGAAGATCCGGTTCCCCATATCGAACGGCTTGGTCAGAGCCAGCGGATCGACTATGGATGTCTCAACATTCAATGTGTCCGGGTCGGAGAGCTTGAACCGTTCCACGATTTTCATCTTGTCGCTGTGAGGAAAGTTAATTCCGCGCGGCACCGGCTCGAATCCCACCGTTTCGACGACGAGCGTATCGCCTTCCCAATGGCCGATAGAGGTGCCGTCAAAACTCGGGTCCGGATCTTCCGGAAGCGGACGGCCGTCCGTGTAGATGTGCCGGACCTGTTCGTACGCTTCGACCACGATCGTGACCTGGCCCGGCGTCATCAGCACTTCGATCGGATAAGGCTGGCTCATGATCGCAGGCATTCCGGGCGGAAGACAGTTCGCTGATTGGTTGTCCTCGGCCTTGACGGCCGTCCGTGCCTCTTCCTGAGCTTTGGCCGCGTATTCGGGCGTCAGCGATGGAGTATTCGCAGGGCCGCGTCCGCCGCCGGTTCTGGGTCCGCGCGCGCCGCGTCCCGGGGCGCCACCTCGCGCCGCACCGCCTCGGGCAGGGGGGCCCAGCGGAATTTCCCAGACGCCGGTGAAATCCGGCAGCTTTCCAAGTGCAGCCCAATCCGCCTGAGTAGGGGCCTTGTGCGTTGCCTTGGGCGCAGGGGCAGCAGAGCTGGACTGGCCGACGGCTGCCGGGACGAAGAGCAGTGCGGCTGCCAGAAATCCATAGAAAACGTTGCGGGTGTGCGGCATCGGATTTAACCTTGACCGATATTCTATGCGATGCCCTGCGCATAAGCATGTCCGAGATCAGGTGTATAATCGCCGCTGATCAGGAGAGCCTATGCGAATCCCGTTGATTTCAGCATTCCTCGTCGGCGCGTTGTCCTTGTGCTCCCAACAGCTCATGGCTCAGTGGACCAAGATGCCTTCCGCCGGAATTCCGCGCACGGCCGACGGTAAGGTGAACCTTTCTGCGCCCGCACCCAAAACGCGCGACGGCAAACCGGATCTCTCCGGGATCTGGGAACCCAGCGCGAACAAATATCTCCGGGACATCGCTGCCGACCTCAAACCGGATGGCGTTCCGTTTCAACCCTGGGCGAAAACTCTGTTCGAGGAACGCGCCACCGGGTCGCATTCCAAAGAGGATCCCGACGCCAACTGCTTGCCTCAGGGCGTCCCCAAGATCGATGCGGCGCCGGCTCCCTGGAAGATCGTGCAGAATCCGGGATTCATTGTGATTGTTTACGAAGCCTTCAATCTGTGGCGGCAGGTCTTTCTCGATGGGCGCGAACTGGAAAAGGACGTCAATCCTTCGTGGTTGGGTTATTCAACCGGCAAGTGGGACGGAAACACGCTGGTTGTCGATTCGCGCGGCTTCAACGGCAAAACCTGGCTGGATCAACTCGGCCGCCCTTCGACCGAAGCGCTTCACGTGACGGAACGTTTTCATCGGAAGGACTTCGGGCACATGAATATTCAGATCACCATCGACGACTCAAAGGCATACACAAGGCCGTGGACTGTCAGCGAGGAAGTACATCTGCTACCGGAGACCGAGCTGCTGGAATTCATCTGCAATGAAAACAATCGGGACATTGGCCATCTGCCGGGAAACTGAGAAGACGACCTACCCGTCATAATGGGCATTCGGGCCTCTGTCAGGGCTTGAATGTCCCATGGATTCCAGCCACGCCCGTCTGTCGACCTCAGAAGGACCCGATCAACCTGTCGTTCCCCTGGCCGAGAGACCAACCGCCGACCGGCTGTTTGACATCGCCGCCGCGCTGTTCTGCGAGAAGGGCTATGCCACCACCACGACGCGCGAAATTGCGGCGGCCGCAGGCATACAGCAGGCTTCGCTTTACTATCACGTCTCCAGCAAGGAAGATCTCCTGCACCAGATCAGCGTGTCGTCGCTGGAGCAGCTTTACACCAACGTTCAGTCGGCAGTGAGCGCGGTACGCGATCCGCAAAAACGCATTGAGATTCTCGTCAGCACCCATCTGGGAACCATCCTCCGGCATCAGATACGGCATATCACGATGCTGAACGAAGTGCGCTCACTCTCTGATGTTCATCGAGCGGGCGTTATGGCGCTGCGAAAGAAATACGCGAACCTGGTGCGTTCAGTGATCGAAAGCGCGCAGGCCGAGGGCGCCATTCGCATCGATATTCCGGCCCGCTATCTCTACCTCGCGCTGCTGAACATTCTGAATTGGGCGGTGCTTTGGTTCCGCCGTGGTCAAATGCTGTCGGAAGGCGAACTCGCGTCGATTTTTTCCTCCATATTTCTCACTGGCGCCGCGGCCGGATCGGAACACACTCCGGTGCCGGCGCCCGCTCTGCGAAGCCGTCGGCGGAAAATCGCCCAGGCGGACGCGCCGGACGAGTCCCGGCGATCCACTTTCGATCGTCTGCTCGATGCCGCCGCAGCACTCTTTTCGCAGAAAGGCTACGCCGCAAGCAGCACTCGTGAAATCGCCGGGATTCTGGGGATCCGTAAAGCATCCCTGTACTATCACATCGAAAACAAGGAAGACCTGCTCTACGCAATCTGTAAGTCGTCGCTGGGGCAGATCCGGACGGACGTTTCGGCGGCGCTGGAAGGAGTACAGGAGCCGCTCGAGCGCATTCGAACACTCGTCCGCGCGCACATCAAAAATCTCGTTCAGAATCAGATCGCGCACTCGGTAGCGGTGGGGGAGATGCGAGTTCTTTCCGGAGCGCGGCTGAAGGAAGTGATTTCGCTGCGCGATGCGTACGAGGACCTGGTTCGAACCGTATTGCAGGACGCGCGAAAAGCGGGCGTGTTGCGGGAAGACGTTCCGGTCAAATACCTGTGCCTGATCCTGCTCGGACTGCTGAATCGCGTCGAGATGTGGTATCGGCGCGACGGCGCGTTGTCACCCGATCAATTGGCTCGGGTGTTTGAGGCGATCTTCCTGTCCGGCGCTGGCGCTCAACGCCGGTTGGCCGATCAGTCGAGCTGATATTCCTTAAGCTTGCGATAAAGGGTGGTGCGCCCGATCCCCAGCAACTGAGCGGCAGTAGCGCGGTCGCCTCGAGTGTATTGCAGCGCCTCGCGAATGGCTTGCCTCTCAAGCTCGTGCAGCGGCACTATGCCTCGCGCATGCGAAACGGCTGTAGCTGCAACTAAAGCCGGAGCGTAGCCCCCCGCAGCCGCCGCTACCAAACCAACCCGATTCTTGGCGCGGGCAAAGTTGCCAACGCCTGTGGACAGGTCGTCGAAAAGCAGTACCGGCCCGGAGTTAAACGACATCATCCGCTCGAGGCAGTTCATCAACTCGCGGACATTGCCCGGCCAATCGTACTCCATCATGGCTTCGACGGCCTCGTGTGCAACGATGAAGCGGCCATTCGCCAACGAAAGAAAGCGCTCGATTAATAACGGAATATCTTCCCTGCGCTCGCGCAGTGGCGGCAGCGTCAGCCGGACAACGTTGAGGCGATGATACAGGTCGTCTCGAAAGCGTCCCGCCGCGACCTCTCTCTGCAGATCCCGGTTCGTGGCCGCGATGACGCGCATGTCGATCTTAATCCGCTGCAGTGAACCGAGAGGACGGAGTTCCTTCTCCTGAAGCACGCGGAGCAACTTGACCTGCAGTTCGAGCGGGAGTTCGCCGATCTCGTCGAAGAACGCGGTCCCGCCGTTCGCGAGTTCGATCAAGCCGCGCTTGGCATCCACCGCGCCCGTGAATGCTCCGCGCACATGGCCGAATAATTCGCTCTCCATCATCGAGCCCACCAGCGACGCGCAATCGATCGGCACGAATTGGCCTCGCGGCGCTTCGTTGTAAAGAGTTCGCGCGATAACTTCCTTACCCGTGCCGCTCTCCCCCTGAATCAGGACCGGCGAGCGACGGCGAGCGAGTCTTTCAATCTGACTGCGAAGCTGGACGATTCGCGGAGAACGGCCAACGAATCCCGTCGGGAGATCTTCCTCGACCACCTTCATCTCACCACTTGTAGTGGGTAAGGCCGGGAAAGTTCTCAGCAGCGGATCGTGCTACGGGTCCAGGCGCACGACAAAAGCCTGCGGCTCATGCTGTTCGGACCGAATACGCTTCGCGAGTATCTCGGCGGCCTCGGGAGTCTTTTCGCTCCCGGCCAGTATGCGCCAGACTGGCGGATCGGAGTTCCGGAGAACCGCTTTGGCAGCGCCATATGCGGCAATCATGTTCTGTTCCGCGCGATCGGCATTCCTTTTCTCGCGGAAAGCTCCGATCTGAACCGCGAAAAGCGCCGGTTCTGAAACCGCGGGCGCTTCCATAATGGTGAGCTCGACCTGGGCCACGCCCGGACCAATCAGATCGATTTCCTTCGCCGCGGCGTGCGACAAGTCGATAATGCGGTTGCCCACGAAAGGACCGCGATCGATGATCCGCACATCCACCGTTTTGTCATTGCTCAGATTCCGCACCCGAACGATGGTCTGGAATGGCAACGTGCGATGGGCCGCGACCAGTTTCTCCATATCGTAGATTTCGCCGTCCGCCGCGGGGCGTCCGTGATAAGGATGTCCATACCAACTGGCGAGCCCGCGCTCGGAGGCGCCAACGGGCGGCGCAGCCACGGGCGCCATCGGTCTTGCGTTCGGCGCGGGAACAACCACGGCGGTTTTTTTCTTCCCACAGCCTGCGATCGCCACCACACACGCAAGCAGGCAAACCAAATAGCGGTTCATCGGATGTGATAACTATCCTAACCTCGTTCGCGTGAAGTAACCTGAACCCGAAGCGGCGAATTGACCTGCATGGGCGAAATCGAGAGAATCCGTGAGGAATACCGGTCGCGCGACCGAACGATCCCTTCCGATTTCTACGCGTGGCATCGCGCGGAAATTCAATATTGGCAGGCCAACACCGCGCGAGTCTGCGCGCGCCTGCTCTGTGAGAACGGCGTGTTTCCCATCACGGGCAGCGCGATTGCCGATATCGGATGCGGTAATGGAAACTGGCTGCTCGAATTCCTCCAGTGGGGCGCGACAGCATCGAATCTTCATGGCGTCGATCTGCTCGCCGACCGGATTACGTCAGCGCAGGAGCGACTGCCGGGAGTCGACCTTCGTTGCGGCGACGCGCAAAAGCTTCCGTGGCCGGATGGCTCATTCGACCTGGTAACGCAGTTCACCGTGTTCAGCTCAATTGCGGCGGTGCATGTTCAGGAGGAGGTTGCAGCTGAGATGCTGCGCGTACTGCGTAAAGGCGGCCGCATTCTTTGGTACGACTGCCGGTATTCAAACCCTGCTTCGACAGTGCGAGGGCTGAGCCGGAACGATGTACGGAAACTGTTTCCGTCGTGCTCGGTCCGTTTTGCGAAAACGACGCTGTTTCCTCCGCTGGCGCGCGTTGTTGCCCGACGCTCGTGGGCTTTGGCTGGAGTGTTTGAGAGCCTGCGATTTGCCAGCACGCACCTCGCGGCAGTGATTACACTGAACGGGTGAGGCTGGCTTTTGCAAGGCGGAGCGCATTCCGCATCAGCTTCAATCCGTTTTCGTCGTCGGCCGTCAGAATCGATTCCGGATGGAACTGCACCGCTTCGATCGGTAACTCCCGATGCCGCAGGCCCATAATCACGCCGTCGGTCGATTCCGCCGTGACTTCAAGCACCGTGGGCAGCCGCTCCGGAATCGCATAGAGCGAGTGATAGCGGCCAACCTCGAACTCTTTCGGCAACCCCTCGAAAATGCCTTTGCCGCGATGCCGGACTTTGGATGGCTTCCCGTGCATGGGATAGGACAGCACGCCGAGTTCACCGCCGAATGCCTCCACGATTCCCTGCAGGCCGAGACAAACTCCGAAAACCGGAATGCCCGCCTGCACCGCGTGCTTCACGAGCTGCGGCACGCCGAAATCTTCAGGCCTCTTCGGACCAGGCGAGATAAGGATCATATCCGGGTTGACCGCGTCGAGCACATCGAACGGAGTTCCCGCGCGATACGTGACCACTTCGGCGCCCGCCTGCCGCGCATAATTCGCCAGCGTGTGGATGAAGCAATCGTCGTTGTCGATGAGCAACAGCTTCATCTTCAGCGCTTCCTCTTCCTCGATCGTCACAGTCGGAGCTGTCTGCGGAGGACCCAGCAACCGGAAGAACCCCGTGGCTTTGATCCGCGTCTCCTCTTCTTCGGATGCCGGAACAGAATCGTACAACAGCGTCGCGCCCGCGGGATACGTGGCGTAGCCGTCTCTCAGATACGTGGTGCGAATCAGGATGCCGGTATTGATATCGCCATTCAGAGACAGCAATCCTACAGCTCCGCCATACCAGCCGCGCTCGCTTTTTTCCAGAGCTTCAATCGCAATGGCAGCAGCTTTCTTCGGCGCTCCGATCACAGTCACTGCCCACATGTGGCTCAGGAATGCGTCGAGCGAATCGAAGCCTTCCTGTAAAAAACCCTCGACGTGATCCACCGTATGGAACAAACCCGCGTAAGCTTCGATCAGCCTGCGTCCGATCACTTTGACCGTGCCGGGCTCGCACACGCGGCTCTTGTCGTTGCGGTCGACGTCCGTACACATGGTGAGCTCCGACTCGTCTTTCGTGGAGTTGAGGAGCGCGCGAATATTTTTTTCGTCCTGAATCGGATCGCCGGTCCGCCGCACCGTCCCGGATATGGGGCACGTCTCCACCCGCTCGCCTTCCACGCGCACGAACATCTCGGGGGACGCTCCGACCAACTGCTCGCCGCCAAACTGAATCAGAAACTCATAGGGACTCGGGTTGGCGCGCTGCATTCGGGAGAAAAGATCCGAAGCTTTGCCGGAATAAGGCGTGCGGAACGTCTGTTTGAGAATCACCTCGTAGAAATCGCCGCGCCGCATGCCCTCGCGGATGATCTCCACATTGGCCATGTATTCTTCCGGTGTGTGGTCGGACGTGATCGGACCCGGCTCCCGAACCGGCGCGGACGCGGCGCGCTCACCGGTACGCTCGAGTCCGTGCGTCGTGATCCCGTTCTGTTCGAACTCGAAACTGAATCGCTCGATCTGCTCCCGCTTGCGGTCCATATAGATGATGTCGTCGCAGAGGAAGAGCTGCAGGTCTTTCCGGCCCTCGCGGGGAAGGCGGAGCGGGATCGGCTCGAACTGAAAAACGAGGTCGTAACCGAAAGCTCCGGCAAAGGCGAGCTTGTCGTCATGTTCGCTGCGGAACTCGCGGATGAGAGAACGCAGAATGGAAAAAACGGACGGCTGCTTGCTGCGCTCTTCTTCAGCGAATACCTTAGGCATCGGCTTCAGCCTGCCGTAGAGCGTGCCGTTCTCTTCGCGAAAATCGTCCCAGTGAGGATGATCGCGGAGTACTGTAGCGAGCATCCGGTTGATCGCCGCGCCGCGCTCATTCAGGGGGCGAAACGTCACCTCACGCTGGAAGCCGATCAGCTCCAGGGGAGGCCGCACGGCTACGATATCCCAGCGCGAGTACCTGCCCGGATATTCATAGCCCGAGGAAAGGTAGATCCCGCGATATTCGTCCAGTTCGCGCAGGAACCGGCCGAACCCTTTCCGGTAGGGCAATCTGGAGATGAGACGCGACACGGTAATGCCGTGCGGCGTTTGATAACGAACTTCCCGCATGATTTCCGAACCTGGTTATCAGTATCGCCGATGGCCGATGGCGGGCGAATGAGAGCGTTCTCAGAACACCAACGGGATTTGTCCCGCAAAGCCAAATCCCAAAGCCATTTCATTGAGGTCGGGAGTAGTCCATTGGTTGTCGCCGTCGTAGTCGAGCACCCAGAGGCCGGCTCGATAGACGCCGATTTTGGGCGGATTACCGGAGCTGTCCCAATCGCCGACAACGGGAAGGTCACCGGCCTGCCCATAGTTATAGCTCCGATCGAGGTTGTTGAAAACCCGGTCGCCGTTGTAGTCGACGAGCCAGAGCCCATTGCGAAAGACTCCCACTTTCGTGGTGCCGGATCCGCTCCAGTCTGCAACGATTGGAATGTCTCCTCCTTGGCCGAACACAAATGTGGCATCGATCAGACCTGTAGGAATTCCTGAGAGGTGCCCGCTGAGGTCGAGTATGAAGGTTCCCTGCCGGAACAGGCCCAGTGCGATCTGGCCGGTTCCCCGCCAGTCGCCGACTACCGGAACGTCTCCTGCCTGTCCAAACACGACGGTCTTGTCCGCCGCGTCCAGCACGCCGTTACCGTTGGTGTCGAGAATCCAGGTGCCGTTTCGGAAGATACCGATACGCTTTTTCCCGGATCCCGTCCAGTCACCGACAATCGGAATATCGGTCGCCTCGCCGTAAGAAGTAGTCGAAACATACGACGAGACATGCCACGGGTCAGCGGTGAAGGCGAGTTGACCCTGAGACGCGTATGCAACGCCGAGTGTAAAATTTGGCTGCACTTTCGTGATAAAAGAAGACAGAGCGGATGGTAGGAAATTTTGGAAATTGCCCGTTACAGGAAGATTTCCAGAACCCGTCTGTCCCGCTACAACTACTGAGGTTTCGGCGTCCACAGCAATCGCGTTCCCGGCGTCACTTCCCGATCTCCCAAAATAAGTTCCGAAGATCAAGCTCGAAAGGGTTGGATTCAGTTTAACGATAAATGCATCCATCGCTCCGCCGTTTGTGCTCTGAAGGGGTCGCTGGATCGGAAAATCCTGGGACGAAGTGGAACCGGTGGCATACGGATTGCCGTGGAAGTCGACTGCAATCGCGTTGATCGTGTCGTTCAGCGCGCCGCCCAGATAGGTCGACTGAAGCAGGGCGCCGGACGAATTGGAGAGACGTGCAATAAAACCGTTGGTCTGTCCGCCCAATACAGTTTGAAACGCACCCGCCGTAACGGGAAAGTTCGCGGAACTGGTCTCGCCGGCAACAACGACGTTATGCAGAGCGTCGATGGACAGGGCGTTCACCTCCTCGGGAGCACCGACGGATCCTCCGCTTCCCCCCAAATAGGTGCTCCAGGCCAAGCGGGTTTCGTCGGCGGTCATCTTGGCGACGAAACCGTCCTGTCCGCCACCCGAAACCGGCTGATATGCGTTTTGGGAAACCGGAAAGTTATTTGACCAGCTATATCCGCCAATAAACATTAGCCCACTTGGTCCCACCAGAACAGAACTGGCGTGGTCCACGCCGCTGCCTCCAAAGTAAGTGGTATAAGTCAGATTGTTGCCTGTGGGCGAAATCGTTGCCACAAATGCGTCCTGCGAACCACCTGATTTCGGCTGAAACACGCCGCTGGTTACCGGGAAGTTCGTCGATGCCGTATCGCCGACGACCACTGCGGAGTTGGTCGCCGTGAGAGCGATTCCGTAGCCGGCATCCACGCCCGAGCCGCCCAGATAGGTGCTGTAGACCAGAGCGTTGCCGGCTGCATTGAGCTTGGTTACGAAGGCGTCGCGCGTTCCGGCCAACCGGACCTGAAATGCGCCCACGACGGGAAAGTTCTGAGAGGATGTCCAACCGGTCAAGTAGACGTTGCGGGCCGGATCGATGGCCAGCCCGAATGCGCGGTCGTCTCCGGATCCGCCCAGATAGGTGCAATAGATCAGGCCGCCGCCATCGGGAAGAAAAGCCGCGACAAACGCGTCAACGCTCCCCCCGTAATGAGGACGAGCGCCGTGGGAAGCGGGAAGATCGGTGGAGGAAGTCCATCCGGCGGTAACGATATTATTTATCGCATCGATGCCGAGCGTTGTAATATCGTCCTCGCCGCTGCCGCCGAAGTATCCGCTAAGCAGTATCGAGGGATCGATCAGCAATGGTTGGGAATGATCGTATTTGGCGGCTCGGAAGCCAATGGCGCGACCGGGGCGTTTTTCAAAGCCACCGGCAATTTCTATCCGTTCTCCCTGAATGACTTGATAAAGGAAGGGCTTGTCTTCGATGAAGTCGCCGGAAGGACCCTGGACTCGCAAGGTCCCGTCGCGACAAATCTGTGGTTGACTGTCGAAACGGAGCTGAATCTGATCGATGGGCGCGCCTGGCGCGACGAGGTACTCGGCTTTCAGGCGACCGTGTTCCCCCCGGTAGGTAAGCTCCACGCCGGGCCAGAGACCTTTGTAATGGATGCTTCCAAAAAGCGAAAGGTCGGTCTGCCATCGGCGGGGATCGCTCCCAAAAAGGTAATTTGCCTTTGCGCCGAGGTCATGGTCAGCGCTGATTGCAACTCGCTCAGGCGGGACCGTATCCGTCGCCCGGTGAGCAGGAGTCGAGCCGTCTTCGAAGACGATTTTCACCGTCGTTCGGCCGTGTCGGAAAATCACACTTCGATCCTGAAACCATGCCTTGAAATCAGGTCCGGCGCCGATGTACACAACCGAGGGATCGGTCTGTCCGCCGTTCCCGACGAAATAGAAGGGCATACCCGATGAATCGGGCCTTTTCGCCGCCGTAGCAGGAAGGCCCCAAAAAACTATGAACGTAGTACAGATGGCGATCCGAATTGACATAAAGTTGCTCCATAGTTTTCATCGGCAATCCCTCACTGATCCTTTATGCCGGCGCAGCTCAATCGGCCAGTGTGCAGCGCACGGGCGCTGACGATTCGCCAACCATGCTCCGGTCCCGTCCGCAGGTGCCAAGCGCTATTTCGTTCCAGTACCAGATTTGAGTACTAGACCTGATTGGGGCTTGTACCGGCGAATCCGGCGTTGTACTATCGAAGTTCACAATCGGGTAGAGTACCCGGCGGAGGAATTGATGATCGTACGAACATTTGCGGTTTTGATCGGGGCTTTAGGAGTTGTCGGAGTTGCCACTGCGGGCAGCGTTACTCCGATCAATCTCACCACATCGAACGTTTACTCGGGAACCTGCACCGGTTTTGGTTGCGCACCGACGGTGTCGGCGACTAACGTGGGGGGAACGTTTGAAAACACGTTGTTTTCGACCCTAGATCCCGCATCGCCTCCGTCGCCCAACTCCAGCCCTCAAAACGTGAATGTGGGGACAGGCACAGTGCCGTTTATCCTTGGTGCGCAATCCGGTTCTCCGTTCGACGACGAATATGGCACTGCAAACACGGCCAATCTTGATAGCACGCTGGTAATGGATTTAGGTACCTGCAGCGGCTTGGGGCCGAACACGCAGTGCGGTCTTTTCAACGTGACGGATTTGTATACGATGATCGAGGGGAATCTGGAGAACTTCGGCTATCAAGGTGTGACGATCACGCTCAATGGTGTCACCTCGCTTGGCGCGGCAGTCACCGATGTAATCGATCTGACTGCGGGCGTCGACTATAGAGACACGGCCAGTAACACTGCGGGCGGCGTCACCTGCACCGTTGCAAATGCCAATACCGGCGACACTTCCTGCAGCGGAAGCGGCAGTCAGGCCGATACGGCGGTAGTAAACGGGACCGACTCGAACCCTGGCGGCACCGGCGGCAACAGCGTTACCGTCTATAACAACGTGTTCGGCGCCCAAACGGTGGGGGCGATTAACTATTATCTCGATGTGCAGGACATCAATCTGGGCACCAACTTCGCCGGCGACTATCTCGACAGCATCACGATTGCGGATACTTCGCCAAACGGTGGCAAGGAGCGCATGTTCCTCTCGGGAGTATCGGCGGGTCAGGCGTTAACTGCCACTCCGGAGCCGGATACAATTGCGTTATTTGGTATCGGCCTCGGTTTGTGCGCATTTTGGAAGGTTCGTATTCGGCGGAACAACGGAAGTCCCCGAAACTAGAATCTCTCTTCACCAACTCGGTTTTTTGGGACAGAAGGCTCACCCCGAAAGGGAGTGGGCCTTTTAAATTTCTGCGATGCGGTTCCTGAAACCGCGAATTTCTCAATTTATAATGAACTTTCAGATGACCTTACCGGACACCATGGTGGTTCGCCACCCTAACACGCTGGCAGTTTCCGTTGGGGGAGCTTTCGCGGCGTTCAATTTCGATCGCGATCGTTACTATGGCTTCGACGACATCGCAAGCGACATCTGGAGGAGGATTGAGCAGCCGCAGCGCGTGGAGGCGCTGATTGCCGACTTGGCGAAAGACTACGAGGGCGACGAAACGCGGATCACCAAAGACGTACTCGCCCTGTTGGACCATCTCCAGCACGAGGGCTTGGTCTGCATTACCGACGGGATCTCCGATTCTTGACGGAACTGCACCGCTACTCTTTCTTTGGAACTGTTCTGCGGACGCCGCTCGCGCTCGACGTGCTGCCCGCGCCGCCTCCAGCAGACATCGCTGCCGACCAGGTAACCCTCACGCTGGACGATGTTCCTCAGGAGTTGCCGAATGTCGTTTGGTCGAGTCCATTTCTCAGCGTCGGTCCGGACCATCGGGTTCTTGTCGATGTTGCCGCAGTGGGCCGCTTCCTGGTTTCGGATGGCCGCGAGATCCGGTTCTCCCCTGCGTCGGACGCGACTCCGGCTGCTGTCCAGTCCATCCTGCTCAGTATTGTGGCGGGCGCTGTTCTTCATCAGCGTGGCGCATTCCCGCTCCATGCCAGTTGCGTGGAGATGGATGGAAGCGCGATTGCCATTGCCGGTCCGGCGGCGCGGGGAAAGTCCACCTTGGCGGCAGCATTGGTCGCCCGCGGCGCGCGGCTGATCAGCGACGATATTTCAGTTGTTCAGACGGGTACCGACGCTCCCTGCGTGGTACAAGGGGCTCTTGGAATGCGGCTTTGGCCCGACGCGATTGACAGCGCCGGGGTCGCGCCATGCGGCGAATGGACGCCGGTCCGCCCCGGCCACGCGAAACATGTGCACGCGGCCAACCTTTCGTGGATGGCGCCCGCACCACTGAGGGCTATTCTGCGGCTTGAGGTCGAGAATGCCATCTCGCCGCCCGGCTGGCGTTTACTGCATGGTCCGGCCTCCGCGGCGCCTATGCAGAACTTCATCTACCGCATCAATCTGAGCCGGCATCTCGGTCGGTTCGAATCTCTGTGCCTTAATCTTATGGGTCTTGCCGATCATGTGCCCATCATAGAACTCCGGCGTCCCAACGATCTCGGTGCGCTCGAAACGACAGTCTCGATGGCCAGAGACGCGATCGCTAATGTACGACCAATGCGATGACTCGGTCTCCATATGTCTGGTTGGTGTCGTACCCCCGGTCGGGAAATACTTGGCTTCGTCTGGCGCTCGAAGCTCTCATCGAAGGCGCCTCTCCCCGGATTAATCGCCAGCGACTGAGCACGCCCGTAACCAATCGAGGGGAGTTCGATGAACTGCTGTGTGTCGAATCGAGCGAGTTGACAGACGCCGAAATTGAAGAAGCCCGGCCGGAGTTATACCGTGCTCTCGCAAACAATCGGTCCGGGTGCCTCATACTCCGGAAGGTACACGACCGTTATTGGCGCACCAGCGGCGGTCAGGCGGTATTCCCCTGCGATATCAGCCGGGGCGCAGTCTATCTCGTGCGCGACCCACGCGATATCGCCATTTCTCTTGCCGACTTCTGGGGCAAAAGCATCGATTGGACAATTGACTTCATGGCCGACCCGAATACTGCAATCGGCCGGCCCGGCGGAGGAATGATCGACCAGCTTAAACAACCGCTGGGCGCCTGGAGCGATCACGTCACCAGTTGGATCGACAATGCTCCCCTGCCGATCCATCTGCTGCGCTACGAGGATATGCTGGCGGAACCGTCCCGGAGAATCGCCGAAGCGGCTCGATTTGCAGGTCTGAATGACGGAGGCTCTGAGTTTGCCGCGATGGCAACGAACTTCGGCGCACTGCGCAGGCAAGAGGACGCCGAAGGCTTCGTAGAACGGCCGTCAACGGCCCAACGCTTTTTCCGTCAAGGCAAGTCGGGCGCATGGCGTCAATTGCTGACTTCGACCCAAAGTAGGCGCATCGAGCGCGACCACGGCGCTATGATGCGACGCCTTGGCTACGCATAAGAAGAGGTTCCGTTCCCCTCTCCCTCGGCCCATTTTAGGAATGACGCGATGTGTTCGACGCGCGACAGCGCAAAGCAGACGTCAAAGTGGCGACCCAAGGCTACCGAAGCATCGGTCGGCCAAGACGCAAAAAGGCGGTCGAGAAATTCGAAATCGATCAGTTTCCGTGCCAAAGGTATGTCCCGGAGCGTGCGAATATTACTCTCGATCGTGTGTCGGCGTCGGTTCACGCGATCGAACCACTCGGGGCAGAGTTTGCCACGTGTCTCGCAATCTGCAATCGCAGGCGATACTCCGGCAGCTTTGAGCAGCGCGCGGGCTAGCCCACGCCGCCTTCCCTCCATGAGAAAAATGTCGGTCGGCAAAGAGAGGCAGAAGTCGATCATCCGGATATCGCGCAAAGGGTTACGCGGTTCGATGCCATATCGGGCGCGGATCCACATAAAATGATCCGACATCTGGCCGCGATTCCGCGTGACGATATGGGTCATTTGCTCACGGGATCCGGGAACTCCGTACCCACCCGGACTCATACCACATTGCCGCATGCGCTGGGCTACTCCGAGTTCCTCGAATGCTTCCTCGCGCAGTGCATTGTTGGGTAGACGAAAATGACGCGCCAGCCGGCGCGGTAGATGCGGACGAACGACCTCGCGAAAAAGGAAGCCGAGCGTTTTGCGGGGTTGATAGTGCCCGAGCTTCAACGCAGTCGTACTCATCTTCATCCAGTGACCCGAGCGGCACATGTCCGATATCGCACGCGTACCCTCCCAAGTCAGAGTAAAGTTACCGCTGTGCCCGGTAAGATAGGCCCGAATGCCCGTTTCTGAGAGCCGGGAAAATACGCCTTGCATCCAGGCGTCGGCGGGCGTGGCGGCCACTGGCAAACCAGTCAGATTAAAGACTTTCCATACATCCGTTTCCAGATCGGTATCGCGGGGAGGAGCGATAAACTCAGGCTCCAGCCCGGGTACCGAGCGGGCGAGCTCGAGAACCTGCGGGGTTTCGTCGGAATAGTAGCTCCCGAGCACTGGTGCTGGCGCGCCAAGTTCCGGAACCGCACAGACAAGACGAAGCCTGCGAGGCGCGAGCTGAGAAGCGGCCGCGACGGCCACGCAGGCTGAGTCCAGCCCGCCACTGCCCTGCAGCGCTACGTCTCCCATGCACCGCAGCCTTGAGGCGACAACTTGGTTCAGGACATCGCGGGCGGCTTCCACATACTCTCTTGGGTCGCGTAACTTCAGGACAGGGCCTCGTGCCGGACGCCATGTGGTTGATGTGTGCTGCCTCCCCGGAGCCAGCGTCACGGTCGTGCCAGCGCAAACGCGCGCGATATCGCGAAAAAACGTCCGCTCTGTGTCGGCATTGTTCGCCGCCAAATAGTCGGCGACCACGGACTCGTCAAGCATTCGCGAAACTCCGGGAAACGCGAGTAAAGGGGGAACCGTCGTCGCAAACGCCACAAGCGAACCGCGGCGGTAATAAAACAGACTACGTGGACCTTGGGGAGAGACGGTGAGCCACAAAGTCCTGGCACGAGCGTCGAAAACCGCGACGGCGAAATCGCCGAGCATACGACGGGCAGCTTCTTCCCTCCAAGTCTGCCATGCCAAGAGTGCAAGTTGACTGTCCGAAAGCCGAGATATATCTCCTCGTAATCCGGTTGCCCCTGCTAATTCCTGTCGGTCGTCGAGACGCCCGTCGAAAACAAGGACAGTCGAGCCGTCCGAGCTTACGGCTGGCTGTTTCTCGAAAAGATCTTCGGGTGTAACAATTCGTTGGCGATGAGCGATGAACGCTCTGTTTCCAACCCAAGTCCGTATGGGCTGTAGTCCAGCGTGGTCAGGAATAGACGGCTGGCTGATCTGAAACTCTTCGTCCCCGGCAGCAAGAAAAACACAGCCGGAAAACGAACTCACGAATGAGTTGCGCTGCAGGTCTCCGCTGAGCCGGTAAGAGCGGCGCTTACCACATCCTGTATAGGCAGAACGGTCACCTCGGGTCGACGCCACAAGGGACGCTGGCGTGCCTCGCGATCAGATTCACTCAGCTTCGCGGCACTTGAAGAATGGCTACTGTAGCTATCTAGGTTCATTTTCGAGCCCTCGGCAGATATTCAATACGTTCTCGGCTAGTGTATCACAGCATACCCCGAAGCGCCTCTTACAAAACCCGAGATGCTTTCCATCTTAAATCGATAATCCTGTGACGTGTGAATGGAGCCCCAGATAACTGTGATAAAAATTACAAATAAATGTGCGCGGGGCTGATCTGCGTCAATATCATGCCAAAATAGACACTTGGTCGGCCCCAAGCATACCTTGTTGGACCGGTGTGGCAGGCTCTGTTCACTGGTTTTCCACGATCCCGCGATGATTGTGGAAGCGATCGCCTCTCCTCTGCTCCTTCCACTGGGCTTCCGATTCATCGGAGTTCAAAAGACGCAGGCACGGCTCAGGAAATGGGCCGAACGCTACAGTCGAAAGCACACAAGAACGGACGCTGACGCCGCGATTTCCTCCGCCCTCCGCGCTCAGCGTGTCGTGAAAAGGATGACTGGCTTGGAAGGTTCGTGTCTGGTGCGTTCACTTTCGCTATGGGCGATGCTGCTCAGACGAGGGGTGCATACGGATCTCAGGATCGGAATGCGGCGCAGCAGCGGCAAGATGGAAGGTCACGCGTGGCTCGAAGTCGAAGGCAATCCCGTGAACGAAAAGCCGGCGATTGTCGGCGCCTACACAGTCTTCGAGGAGCCGTTGTCCTTCGACCAAATGACGCGGACCTGGTGAAAATCGCCGCGCTTCAGGGCGTGCGGCGCGCTGAGACAAACAGCAGGCTCGCCGCGATGGCGGCCAGCAGGAAGAGCAGCCCCGCTGCCACTGCCAGACGACGGATGGCGGACAGAGCGCTGAGGATGATTGTGCGAGTCAGGTCGGCCGCGCCGCCATCGATTTCCGCAATCGTCGCAACGCTGCTGCGGGCCTGATCCAGATAAACCGTCCCGGCGCCTTTGCGAATACGTTCCAGCGCGGCATCGCGACCGGTTTTTTCGTAAACCGAAATAATCAGAGCGAGTTCGTTCAGCGCGCGCGTTCCCGCCTGTGAAAAATCTTTTACGACCGGCGTTGCGGGATCTTTCGTGGCTACCAGTTCCAGCGCGCCATATTCATCCTGCCAGTCGCGCAGATCTTCCGCGTAGGCTTCGGAATAGATGGTCTCGCCGGTCAGGACATAATTCTGCTCCCGTATTTCAGCGTCGGCCAGTGCGGAAAGCGCGTTGCGCGCGGCCTCGACGATGTCGTGTTTTTTTACGGAACGTGTATACAAACGCTGGATCGCGGCGCCGTCACGCCTGTATTCGCGGACGGCCAGCGCCAGAACGACAACCGCTGAAATCAGTATGACGAGAGTGGCGCCCGTGCGGATTTTTCCGGACATTTATTAAGCGTATGGAAACCTGCGCGTGAGAGAAACCGCGGCAAATTTGGTGGACCTGAAGGGATTCGAACCCTTGACCTCTTCCATGCCATGGAAGCGCGCTCCCAACTGCGCCACAGGCCCACTACCGATCGATTTGAATTGTATCATTCGGGCCGTCAGTGAATCATCCGGCGCCGGTTCGCATCCTACAATGAAGCGATGCCCAAACCGCACCGGCGTTTCCCGGTGGCTCTCATACTGATTCTGGGCCTCATTTCCAGTTCGTGTCTGTACACGAAACGTGTCATTCTGCGGCACGGCAAGAAAGTGACGGCCCACACCGCGCCCAAGCTCCTGACTGCCACGCGGGATGAGCTGATTGCGCGGATCGCCAATCTCTATAACGCCATCAATTCCTTTCAGGCAACAGTAGATATGACGCCTTCGGTAGGTAGCGTTTATACAGGCGAAATCACTGAAATTAAAGATGTTCGCGCACACATCCTCTTTCGCAAGCCAGCCTCGATCTTTATCCTCGGACAGTATCCGGTGGTGCCCATCACAGCGTTCATTATGGTCTCGGACGGGATGAACTTCAGGGTTTCGCTGCCCTCGAAGAATTTGTTTGAGGTCGGCGCGAACAGCGCGCCACCGGTATCGAAAAACAAGCTGGAGAATTTGCGGCCAGTGACTTTCCTGTCGTCAATGTTGATCCGGCCAGCGGACCCGACAGAAATGACGGGTCTCGTGGACGCGACTGACGAAGATAATGCCCTCTACATCCTCTATTTCGGCAAAATGGGTTCCAACGGAGACTTCCGGTTTACCCGGGGCGTTTGGTTTGATCGCATCGACCTCAGCATTGTCCGCCAGGTTGTATACGATGATTCGGGCGCGACGGTGAGCGATACACGCTATTCCAAGTGGCAACCGTACAACGGTGTGACGTTCCCCGCCCACATCGACATCAATCTTCCCCAGGATCAATACGGTGTAGTGCTGGAAATGGTCGACATGCAGATGAATCTCCCTGTTACGGACGATAAGTTCGTTCTGAATCAGCCGGAGGGATCCCAATTAAAGGTTATCGGAGCGCCGAAATAGAGTGGTTTTCAAACTTGTTTGGGAGAATGTCCGGTTCCGGCCCGTCCGCACTCTGCTCAGCATTCTGCTGATTGCTCTTCCGGTCACGCTGATCCTCACACTGGTTGGCCTGAGTCAGGGATTCGTCGAGGGTTCCGAGAAGAGAACGGAGGGCGTGGGCGCCGACCTGCTTTTTCGTCCCAAAGGCACCACGCTCATGAGTTCGTTTAACGGCGCGCCGCTGTCCCAAAAGTTTGTGGATCAGCTCGCCACGGAACCGCACGTAGTCGCCACGACGGGAGTTGCTTATCAGCTGTTGAGCGGCGCCTTTGACTCGGTTGCCGGCATCAACCAGGCTTCCTTCGTTCACCTGAGCGGCCCGTTTACTTTTCTGCAGGGTCACGGCCTCGAGAAGCCGGATGACATCCTCCTCGATCGATACTACGCCGACCAGCGCCATGTGCGCGCCGGCGGCAGGATCAAGGTGCTGGGGAAGGACTGGAATGTGGTAGGCGTCATCGAAGGTGGAAAGCTGGCTCATCTTTTCGTTCAGCTTCAAGTCCTGCAGGACCTGATCGGGTCCCCCGGCAAGGTAACTCAGATCTATTTGAAACTGGATGATCCACGCAATACAGACTTGGTGAAAAAGCAGCTCAGCGCGAAGTATGAAGACTACCCGATCTATTCGATGAAGGAGTTGGAGTCGTACTACTCCGTCGACAATATTCCGCTGCTGAAGTATTTTACGGACGCCGTACTGGGAATCGGCGTCCTGATCGGCTTTCTCGTCGTTTTGATGTCGATGTACATGGCGGTCCTGCAGCGCACGCGCGAAATCGGCATATTGAAATCGCTCGGCGCTTCAAAAGGTTTTGTGATGGGAATTATTCTGGCTGAGGCATTCTTGCTGGGGCTGGGTGGAACGATCGCAGGTGTCGCGCTGAGTTTCCTCACGCGATGGATCATGGACACGCTGATGCCGGCATCTCTTCCACAGGCGATTGTTCCCGACTGGTGGCCCATCGCCGGGCTGATTGCAGTCGGCGGAGCCCTGCTCGGCTCTCTCTATCCCGGCATGCTGGCCGTTCGCCAGGATCCGATCGAGGCCCTCGCTTATGAGTGAGGCGGTTCCCGATCCCATTATTCGGGTCCGCGGACTCCGCAAGGTATATCAGAGCGGAAAGGTATACGTGGAGGCGCTCCGCGGCGTGGATTTGGATGTACCCTCGGGTGAATTCCTTTCGATCGTAGGACCTTCCGGCTCAGGAAAATCGACTTTGTTCCACATTATCGGGGGTCTGACCCCGCCGTCGGCAGGCGAGGTCACCGTCGCTGGGCGCAACGTCTCGACCGTCGGCGATAGCGGCAGAACGGAACTCCGCCGCAAGTACGTCAGCTTCGTTTTTCAGAAATTCAACCTGTTGCCCAATCTGACGGCGCGGGACAATATCCGGACCGCCCTTCATATCGCCGGTCTCCCGACCGAGCCCTTCGATCCCCATTTTGTTAATATTCTCAATCTGTTAGGGATATCCGGGCGGCTGAATCACAAACCCAGCGAGATGTCCGGAGGAGAGCAGCAGCGCGTGGCCATCGCCAGAGCGCTGGCCACCAAGCCGGGGATACTGCTCGCCGACGAGCCCACCGGGAATCTCGATTCGCGTAACTCCCTTGCTGTCCTGCACTTACTGCGCGATTTAAATCAACAGCTACACCAGACCATCCTCATGATTACCCATAATGTGGAAGCTGCAGCATTCGGCCACCGTACCATGCATATGAGCGATGGGCAAATTATTGAAAGCACAACCACATAAAAGGTAAATAGTACTAGAACCCGATGATATCGCTGAGCCCGGAATCCCGCTGATTTTCACGGCCTCTTCGGTTACAGTTGAATTTAGCCGCGTCGTTATGGTGGCAAAGGATACGTTTCAGATGTCCGGAGGAGCTATGAAGAATTCAATTTTGGTGGCATTGTTCGCCGCTGCCGCAATCGGGGCGATACCGGCGAGTGCATCCACCGGCACTTTTACTTTCACCAGCGGGAACAACACAGGGAATGGCTACGGCGATGTTCTGAATTTTGCGCCCACCATTACCGGCGGCACGTTCTCCGGCTTGACCAATGTAGCGGTTAGTTCCTACAGCACTAAAACAATTTCCACGAGCGCGGCCATGTACACGGGAGCGGTCGACGAGTATTCGGAGTACGGCTTGGGCGTATGCGGCCAGAAAGAGGGCACAGGCTGCGAAGATCCTCAACACCAGGTCGATAACAGCGACGGCGGATATGAATTTGTTCTGTTCAAGTTCAGCACGCCGGTCGATTTGAGCTCGGTTACCCTGCTGGACTATAGCGGTACAGACATGGACATGTCCTACTGGAGCGGTAATACCGCCCCACCCACCAACCTGACCAACGTTACCGACAGCCAGTTTTTGACGAATTTTGGCTCGCAGGCCAATGACACCTGCACAACCAATTGTTCGAGCGGCGATACGATCACTGACAACCTCTCCGGAAATAATGTCACCTACCTGTTGATTGCTGCTGCCTATAACACCGGCAACAACAACGACACGTTCAAGATCGAGAGCCTTTCGGTCAGCAGCCTGACCGCAACTCCCGAGCCCGCGACATTCGGAATGATCGGATTTGCTCTTGCAGGCATCGGTTTGATCGCCCGCAAACGTAAGAAGAGGTAACCAACTTACACAAGCCGCAGCTCCACTGCGTCACCCGGTCGCAGACCGGCAAGTTCCGCGGCGCTGCTTTGATTCATTGAAATTTCCAGAAACCCGGCACTCCCCGCGATAACAAAGGGAGTGCCGGTTTCCATTTCGGCGTAGTTCGACGCGAGCCGCCAAATAAGATCCTGTCCCGCCCTCATCTCGAAGGGCTCGTTCGAGAGCCGAGGTAACCACGTTTCCGAATCCAGGTTCGTGACCAGGTTTCCAAAACGATCGGCTTTCAGGATGATCGCCATCCAGGTCTTTGGTCCGGTCGCCCGCGGCCTCGCAAAGTCAAGTCGCACAGGATTGTCGATCCGGCCGCCAACCTCTGCCGGAGCCAAACCGTTGGCAATCCGCGCTGCAACCGGTGCGAAGATGTCCCGTCCGTGAAACGTCCGGCTCGCTGGCTGCCGGAAATAGCGGGATTCGGTAATCTCCCGGACCTCGTATTCGGGGACAGCGTCGTACAGCATCGTCAGCACGCCGTTATCCGGCGCAACAAAGTGGTGACCGGCGGCCTCCACAAGGATCGGGCGGCGCGCACTGCCCACACCGGGATCGACAACCACCAGATGTACCGTTCCCCCCGGAAAGCAACGCCAGGTTTGGGAGAGCGTGAAGGCGCCTTCCGCGACCGCATAGGGCATGATTTCGTGAGAAATATCGACCAACTGCGCCTCCGGACAGATTCCGAGGATGACACCTTTCATCGCCCCCACATAGTGGTCTGTAAGGCCGAAATCGGTCAGGATGGTGATTAAGGGCCGTTTCACTGGTAGCCGCTCATCGGTACACTGGAGTTAAATGCAGCACTTTTACTTCGATCACAACGCGACGACGCCGGTCGCGCCCGAAGTGCTGCATGACCTCGCTGCGACGCTGGTGGAAGTCTCCGGCAACGCGTCCAGTATCCACCATTTCGGACAGGCCGCCAAGCAGCGGCTGGAGGCCGCTCGCCGGGAGGTCGCCACGCGAATCGGCTGCGATGCCCGCGAAATTGTCTTTACGAGCGGCGGAACCGAATCGGATAATCTCGCGATCTTTGGCATCGCCAGACGCGCGATCGTCGGCAGCGCGGGCCGTCTCAAAAAGCATGTCATCACCAGCACCATTGAACATCCCGCCGTGCTGAACGCCTGCGCGCAGTTGGAGCGCGAAGGTGCCGAAGTTACCTGGCTCCCGGTCGGCCCCGATGGAATCGTCCTGCTGAACGAGTTGAAAAGAGCGCTGCGTCCGGCAACCGTTCTCATCACCATCATGCATGCGAACAATGAGACGGGCGCGCTGCAGCCGGTCCGCGAAATTGCCGCCATGGCCAGGACCAGCGGCGCCGTGTTCCATTCCGATGGAGTCCAGGTAGCCGGACGAATTCCGGTGAACGTCCGCAACCTGGGCGTCGATCTCTATTCCGTCAGCGGCCACAAATTCGGCGCTCCGAAGGGGATCGGCGCGCTCTATGTCCGAAAAGGGATTCCGCTCGAGCCGATCTCTTTCGGAGGCCATCACGAGCGCGACCGCCGCGCGGGCACGGAAAATGTTCCGGGCGCCTCTGCCCTCGGGCGAGCTGCCAGCCTGACAGCGGACTGGACCGTAACCAGCGCCCTACGCGACAGATTGGAGCGCGGCATTCTGGATCGTGTCCCCGGCGCCAGTGTAAACGGCCCGGTGGAAAATCGTCTGCCTAACACAACGAATATCCGCTTCGACGGAATCGAAGGCGAAGCCATCGTGATCGCGCTCGACCTACGCGGCTATGCGGTCTCGAGCGGCTCGGCTTGTTCCAGCGGCGCAGTAGAACCGTCGCACGTTTTGCTGGCCATGGGTCTGGAACCGGAGGAAGCGCGCTCCAGCGTGCGCTTCTCACTCGGGCCCGCAAATACCGAGAGCGAAGTTGACGGATTGATCGAGGCGGTCGACGCAAGCGTCACGCACCTGCGCCGCATTTCACCGAGCGGTATGCCAGGGGAGTCGCAGCGTGCCTGATTCCTTTGCTTTGCAGGAAAGTGCTCCGCGGGAAAACACTTCGGGCGAACTGATTGCCGTCGCCATGTCGGGCGGCGTTGACAGTTCTACAGTCGCCGCCATGCTCAAGCGCGACGGCTACAACATCGCCGGCTTGACCATGCAGCTCTGGAATCAGCGCCGCCTGCCAGAGATCGCCACCGAAGCGGCAACAGGCCGCTGCTGTTCGCTCGACGATGTTTATGACGCGCGCCGCGTCGCGGAACACGTCGGCATGCCTTACTACGTCGTCAATCTGGAGCGCCAGTTCGAAAAGACGGTTGTCGAGCCGTTCATCGACGAATATCTGGCGGGTCGCACGCCGGTTCCCTGCACGCTCTGCAACACATTCATCAAATTCGACCAATTTCTGGAACTGGCCGATTCCGTCGGAGCGCGCTCGATTGCAACCGGCCATTATGCCCGGATCACGCGCCACCCCGAGACCGGCCGTTACGAAATGCGCACCGCGGTTGACTCCTCCAAGGACCAAACCTATTTCCTCTGGGGATTGACCCAGGAGCAGCTCTCGCGTGCAATGTTTCCGCTCGGTGAAATGACGAAGCCCGAAGTGCGCGCGCTCGCCGCCGAATTCAACCTGCCGGTCGCCAAAAAGCACGAGAGCTATGAGATCTGCTTTGTGCCCAATGGGGACTACGCCGCTTTCATGGACGCATACCTGCGCGAAAAAGGGATGGAGCCCGCCGCCACCGAAGGCGCCATCGTCGATGCGGAGGGCCGCGAAATCGGGCGGCACGCGGGCGCTCATCATTTCACCGTAGGTCAGCGCAAGGGCTTGGGCATCGCGGCCAAAGAACCGCTTTACGTCATCGCCACCGACTCCGGATCGCAAACCGTAACCGTCGGCTCCAACGACGATTTGCTGCGCCCCGGATTGATTGCACGCGAGATCCGCTGGCTGTCGTTGCCAGGTTTTGGTGCGCCGGGATTGAACACGCCCGCGCGCCTGAGGGTGCGCATCCGAAATCGGCACATACCGGCATGGGCGACCGTTTATCCCCTGAGCGAAAACCGCGTTCAAGCGTGTTTCGATGAACCGCAAAGAGCCGTGACACCCGGACAGGCGGCTGTGTTCTATTCCGGCGACCTGGTCGTCGCCGGCGGCTGGATCGAATAGATTGCGGAAGCGATCGGCGTTCCGCAATGTACTCGAAGCGGTTCCGGCGCGCATCCTGATTTTCCTTCTCGCATATTCACCAAGACCGATCGCGGATCGACTCGGAGCATGGTGCGCCGATCTGCTCGACCTCGCGATACCACGCCTGCGCCGCATCGCGGAGCGGAATCTCGGATTCGCCTACCCGGACCAGAATGCCGAATGGCGCGGTCAAACCATCGACGGCGTGTTTGCGTCGATTGGAAGACTGCTCGTCGCATTCGCCCGTCTGCCGCGCATTACAAAGGCGAACGTAGCCGACTGGATTCGCTACGAGGGTTTCGAAAATTATCGACGCGCCAAGGAGCGCGGCAACGGCGTCTTGTTCGCCACCGCCCATCTGGGCAACTGGGAGTTGAGCGCATACGCGCACGCGCTGCTCACGGAGCCGATGAACGTTGTGGTGCGTCCGCTCGACAATCCGTTTATCGACGCACTTGTGGAACAGCGGCGCGCGATGTCGGGCAATATTCTGCTTTCGAAGCGCGACTTTGCCCGTTCCATTTTCCACGCGTTAAAAAACAACGAACCCGTTGGCATTCTCGTCGATCAGAACAGTTCGGCGGATAACGGCGCATTTGTACCTTTCTTCGGCATGCCGGCGTGCGCCAATCTGACTTTCGCCAAATTTGCCGCGCGCAGTGGAGCAGCCATAATCCCCGGCTTTGCTGTATGGAATCCGCGGGAGCGTCGCTACATTCTGCGCTTCTATCCCGAAGTTGAAGTGACGGGTGACGCAGTTGAGGACACTGGCCGGATTCAGGCCGCAATCGAAACTGCGATTCGTGAAACGCCGGATCAGTGGCTGTGGATCCATCGCCGCTGGAAGACGCGGCCTGAAGGCGAAGCAAGCCTCTACGATTAGTTTAAGTGGGGCAGCCTTTCCAGGCTGCCGCCGGGCTTCCGCCCGGCGTGTGCGAACCGGCTTGCCGGTGTGGTGTCCTGAAGTTCCCTCATTAACCCGGTATATGCGGCTTCAGCCGCGTTGATTCTGCAGCCGAGGGACGCGGCTGAAGCCGCATATACCGCAGGGCTGACCCGGAAGGATTGATCCATGAACTTCAGAAACACGACATCAATTCTCCGAAGGCTTTTCCGCACGGTCGATAATAACCGCCTCGACCGGAACCTTTGCGGATTCGAGCTTCAGCCCAAGCTGCTGCTGGATCGCCGTGAATATCGACGGATGTTCGTCGGACTCCTGCTGTACGGGCGCCCACTCCAGTTCAAAGTCGAATCTCGCGGTTAATCCCGTCCTGTCGACGACAACCTTCTCGACATCCCGATTGCGGGAGAGACGTCTGGCGAACGCCTCCATCGTAATATTCGTCGCTTTCAGGTACGTGCCATTCGAACTCGTATCGGAGCCGTTGTCATTCGGTTTCGCGACAGCCATCTTTGGACCCGTTTTGGCCACCACCAGTTCGTATCCGGAAATCTGACGCCCCTCTCGATGGATCGTCAGTTGGAATCGATCTGTGAGCAGCGCCTGCATCATGTGCAGACGCTGTTCACGTGTCGCTTTGGCATATTCTTCGGGAATCTTCGCGTTGATATCGTAGGTGTCCGAATCGATCCAGTTCGGCCCTCCGATCACGACACTTGTATCTATATCCCACGCCAGGGTAATGAACCTCTTCAGAGAGAGGTTGTGAATAGTCCAGCGACCCTGGTATGTGTCGCTGTCTTGATTGCCATCCGGCTTTGCCGGTCGAATCGACGCCACTTCGAACTCCTGCGCAGGCAGCAGAATCGTGACCGCAAGGAACGACAAGAGGATTTTCATGCGCCCTCCCTTTATAGACGAAACAGCCGAAGAAGCGTTGGGTTACCCGGAAGACCTCAATTCCATCAGCAGCCCGTCGAGCGCGATCGTTTTCTGAATATTGCGCCGCAGCAGACCGGCGATTTCATCTACGCTCTTCACCGCATGGATAATCCAGCCGCGCGAAACCCTCTGCGCCAGCGCGTTCAGATCGTTCCGCAGGTCAAAATTGCGGATCGCGGTGCCGCCCTCCCGCAGAACGGTCAAATCCCGCAGCAGATCGTAAAGCAGCTTGAGATACGACTCCAGCTTTTCGCTGCGGCTGCGCGCAAGCGCCTCCGAAACAGGCAGCCATGCGGCATATGGCAGAACGCCCGCGCCGGTCCGGAGCAGCGCCAGCATCGACGCGCGGCGCTTCTGAAATAACTCAATGTCGAGCGATGCTGCCAGCCCCGGACTCCCGCCCGCCAGCGCAATCCGGCGGTCGGCGTTGTCGAGCGCCCGGGCCCGCGCGAACTCCTGCATCTCTTCATTCAATAGCGGCGAGAAGTTCATGACGACCGAGCGCGAGCGAATCGTCGGCAGCAGATCGTAAACATTTTCCGCCGTGAGGAGCAGAATCAGATGATCCGGGGGTTCTTCCAGCGTCTTCAGCAGCGAGTTGGCGGCCTGCTCGCCCGCCCGGTCGGCTTGGTCGATCAGGAAAATCCGGCGGGACCCGTGCAGCGGTTTGTACTGCGCGAACTCCTTCAGCAGCCGCATCTGCGGAATGCTGATCTGCCGAAGAGGACCATCCGGCGCAAAGGTCAGAAAATCCGGATGCGTGCCGAAAAAGAGCGGGTCGTCATTGCGCTTGTCGGCCGGAAGCTTTTCACGCGCGTCGATGAGCTTTGCGTTCTCGGGCAGGCTGAGATCGTCCCGTTCGATCTTCTCCGGCGATCCCAGAATCCGCGCCGCAAAACGCCGCGCCAGCGTCGCTTTTCCGAGGCCCTGCAGGCCCGCGAAGAGTATAGTCTGCGGGATCCGCTGCCGCGCGATCATTCGCTCGAGCGTCGTCTGCACATGCGGATTGCCGCGGAAGTTTTCAAACATGCGCTTCTCCTGCCGGACTCCCCAGTGCCTCTCGGATTCGCTGCGCGACGTCGCCAATGGACGCCGTGCCATCGATCGCCACAATGCGTTCCGGTTCAGCCTTCGCCAGGGCAAGATAACCGCGCCGCACGCGGTCGTGAAACGCTGCGCTCTCGTCGTCAATGCGGGATTCGGCCGGACCCACGCGCTCATTGCGGCGCCTCGCGCGCGCGAGGCTGGTCTCGGGATCGATATCGATCAGGAAGGTTATGTCCGGCTTCAGGCCGCGGCACGCGATGCGGTCCAGCTCGAGAACAACGTCGCTGTCGAGGCCGCGGCCGCATCCCTGATAGACAAACGTCGAATCGGTAAAACGGTCGCACAGGACGATCCGGCCGGACTCAATTGCCGGCCGGATCACCTGATCCACGTTCTGCGCGCGGCTGGCGAAATAGAGCAGCAGTTCAGTACGTGGCTGAATCTCAGCGCTTGCGGGATCGAGAAGGATCCTGCGAATCTGCTGACCGATGGAGGTGCCGCCGGGCTCGACGGTTTCCACCACATCCTTCCCATGTTCGCGCAGCCACTGGGCAAGCAGGCGGAATTGCGTCGTCTTGCCGCAGCCGTCAATGCCTTCGAACGTGATAAATCGGCCGCGCCGCGCCTCTGTCTGCTCTGTCCGCACGATGGAATTTCGATTTTCGCAGACCGCGAGCTGTGTTGGCAGCGTGTTCTATCGCAGCCAATGATGGTTGGCCGTTGGCGCGGGCTGCGGAATGCCGCCAAAGCGCCGCTCGCGCCGCCCATACTGCGCAATCGCCCGCTGAAGATCTGACGGCCGGAAGTCCGGCCACATTCGTTTCGTGAAGACCAGCTCCGCGTACGCGCATTCCCAGAGAAGAAAATCGCTGAGCCGTTGTTCGCCGCCCGTCCGAATGAGAACATCCACGGGCCGGCTTTCGCCAAGCAGCGCCTCAAAGCGTTCCCGCGTAATCGTCCCGCCGGCCGCACAATCGCCCGCGGCCAGAACGCCTGCATGGAGAATCGCGTCGCGCGCCGAATAGTCGATCGCAAGCCGCAGTTCCAGCAGATTGCACGGGCGAGTCTCGCGTTCGGCATAATCGATGGACGAGCGCAGCGAAGGCGGAAGCCGGTCCCTTCGGCCAATGATCGACATTCGAACTCCATTCGCAATACAGCGCGGCGTTTCGGCGGCCAGGTAACAACCCAGCAGTTCCATCAGGCAACCCACTTCCGCCTCGGGCCGTTTCCAGTTGTCGGAGGAGAACGCGTAAACCGTCAGCGCGCCGATGCCGCAGTCCGGCGCGGCTTCGACGATCTGACGAAGAGTCTCCGCACCCGCGTTGTGTCCGGCAACACGAGGGAGGCCTCGTCCGAGCGCCCACCGGCCGTTCCCATCCATGATGATTGCGACGTGCAGATTACTTTGCATCATAAAGTATTTGGACAAAAAATTTTCAGTCCCGCATTTTCAGCCTTGCCGCGTAGCCTGAATCAGCGCTTCCATATGCGTCAGGTAGTTTTCGAGTGTCGTTCGGCCGGCGACAGTCAGGCGATATTCGGTTCGCGGCAACCGGCCTTCGAACTTCTTTTCGCAGGCAATATAGCCCGCTTCCTCGAGCTTGCGCGCGTGCACGCTCAGGTTGCCGTCCGTCGTATCGAGGATCTTCTTTAGTTCCCGGAAAGTAAGCGATTCATTCACGGACAGCGCGCTCACGATTCCCAAACGAAGGCGCTCATGAATAATCCGATCGAGCGCGCGGGTTCCCGCACCGGCGACCGCGCTGGGCCCGGGCTTTCTCGTCTTCGCGACTGCGTGCTGATTAGCCACCGTAGCGCCTCGCAATCACCCATCCGAAGAGAATGTGAAACCCACCGAAGCCCACGGCGAGCAGCGGATCGGCAAAACTCAGGGGGACCAGCGTCGCAAACGTGCCCAACGCCAGAAACGACATGCCCATCACCGGCACAACGCGCACAGAAAACGCTCCACCGGACGTAATGCCCGCTCCATAGAGCAGCAGCCACATCGCCGGCAGCAAATGGCTGAGACCTCTCCGATAAAAGACAAACGTCAGCCACGCGCCCGCAAAGACCGATGGGGCAACGCCCAACACGAAACGGCGGAAAGGCTTCGAAAGCAGGGGCGTGCTGTTTTGAAGGGCTTTGCGATAAGAAAATCCCAGACCGATGATCAGCGCGAGGACCGCTTCACCCATCCAGACCTGAAGCCAGGCGCGCGGACTGGCGCTCAGATGCGCCGCAAAAGCCGCAAACAATGCCGTGGCGCCCATGAGAACGCCGCCCTTGCCGGGAACCGCGGTGAACGACCCGGCGCTCTCCATTGCATTTCGGATAAAGCGCAGGTTGTCCATCGCCTGCACGTGCAGGCTGATCGGCTCGGGCTGATCGGCGCGAATGGGGCGTACAGCTGCCATAGCCGGATTATAAGGCTACTCGAAGAACTTTGCAATATAAAGCAGAGGTCGCGACCGGGAAAACCGGAGCTTTTTTCCCGATCTTCCGGGCAGCCGGTTCTCTTCAATCGAACACCGGAGGCAGCAAATCCTCGTCGGCATGCAGGGTTTCCCATTCATCCGAACGGATGAAGCCGATGCGCTGACGGCGGGAATCGCTGTCGAGAACCCACGCGATTTTGCGCATATCCCACAGCGACGGCTGGCGAGCATCGACGTAGCGATTGCATTCAACCACCGCCCGGGCGAGACGCTGCTTCGTAATCGTGCAGTAGATCTCCTCGTCGCTGTCCGGTGCGCCTCTCTTTACCACTCCGCTTTGGCAGGAATCGCACAACCGGGGAGCGGCAGTCGAGCGAGTCCCTCCAATGACTTTCAGTCTGATACTCATAAAAGTCTTTCCTTTTCTATCGTTGGATGAATCGGATGCAGCCCGGTCCAGTGCCGGGTCGCGTGAATTGACGCCAAGTGAACTTACGTTGGGAAAGTCAGCGCACCCGTCGGAACCGATGGATCGAGACGCGCTTAGGCGAATCTGTGTTTGTAATATCCACTTTAAGCACCTCCTATCCGTGGGTCTTAATGGATTTTTCGAGAGTACCATCGGAAATCAGTCACGCGCCAGTGGATTTCTTTTTTTTAATGGATCTGCGCTATCGGACCTAGTTGGTCAGAGCTGGGAAATGGGTTCGTCTATTCAGGCGCCTTACGGCCTGTACTCCAGGGGATCTCCCTGAGGGTAAACAATATAGTTTCAACTGCATAGCAAAAATTTCGTCTGATGGTTTGCATTCACAACGACAAGAATGGTAGATTGGAAATCGGCATCGTGGGCGGATCCAAAGGGCTCTGTCGCACTGTTCTCTTGCTCACAAGCGGAGAAAGATGCTGTCTCTGCCACGAGGAGCTTGCAAGTTGACTTTCCGAGTGGTACAACTGTTAGAGGTTCTCGGGGCGGTTTTGTGCGCTCCGGTTTTAAGGTAGGTAACAAGCTGTTGAGGTAGAGGTGGGATTTTCCCACGCTTTCGGCCTGCGGTGGTAACAACCTTCCTGGTGGTTCTTTCAAGAACTTTAAATTTTTAACGGTTTGATCGGGGCTGTAAAGAGTCCTTGCGCCGAAAGGTGGGTCAAATCCAATGATTTTCAGGCTGCGCTTTGAGCCTGTGGCAAGTTTCGAGGCCTGCTGGTATTTTTCACGTCTTTATTGAGGTGGAAGATGGCCGGTACAGATCTTTGACAATCTGATTGGATGCACTAATTTACTTCGTCAGTGTCCGCGCGAAGGGTGAAAGCCCGTTGCGCGTTCATTTAAATGAACTTTGAATTCAACCGGAACGAACAAACATCTCACAGCTACAAATGAGAGTTTGATCCCGGCTCAGAATCAACGCTGGCGGCGCGCCTAACACATGCAAGTCGAACGAGAAAGTGGAGCAATCCATGAGTACAGTGGCGTACGGGTGAGTAACACGTGGATCATCTGCCCTTTAGTGGGGAATACCGCTGGGAAACCGGCGACAATACCGCATAAGCTCGAGAGAGGAAAGCAGCAATGCGCTGAAGGAGGAGTCCGCGGTCGATTAGCTCGTTGGTGAGGTAATGGCTCACCAAGGCTGTGATCGATAGCCGGCCTGAGAGGGCACACGGCCACACTGGCACTGAAACACGGGCCAGACTCCTACGGGAGGCAGCAGTGGGGAATCTTGCACAATGGGGGCAACCCTGATGCAGCGACGCCGCGTGAGCGATGAAGCCCTTCGGGGTGTAAAGCTCTTTCGGCAGGGAAGATTATGACGGTACCTGCAGAAGCAGCTGCGGCTAACTACGTGCCAGCAGCCGCGGTAATACGTAGGCAGCAAGCGTTGTTCGGAGTTACTGGGCGTAAAGGGTGCGTAGGCGGCCCTATAAGTATGGTGTGAAATCTCC
>DATAXN010000045.1:0-28373 GCA_036273015.1 Bryobacteraceae bacterium
ACCGGCTGTCCTTGGCCAGGCTGGCGATGCGATGCCATCAAACATATACACTGCCAGGTTTTTCACCTAATAGCCAGGTCCAAGATGAAGATTTTAAAAGATTTTCGCGACACGACTTTCGCAGCTACCTGAACTGTTACGCAAAACATTGCTTAACTCAGCAAGTCCCATCCAGGCGGTTTCAGCTGATCGCGCACTTTGGATCTCAACTGCTTCCTTCGACACATACGATACTGACGTGTTGCTGGTCCCGAAATCCAAGCCGATAAAGACCTGAGATTTGGATTCCTGACGGACAGTCATATCTAAAAAGAATGGATGGCCCTCGACCACTACCGCATCTTCGCCGCTGGGACCCGTCTTGTAGATGAATTTCGGTTTCACAGAATTCTGCCCGGACATGCTGAGATCGATCTGAATTGTGGAGTCAAATTTAGTGTTCGGCGGCGTGTAAACGGTATGGCTTTCCAGATTCAAAGCGTCTGCCTTCGGTGATTCTTCGAGCGAGCGCGTGAAATAGTAATCCAAACTGTGGTGAGGCGGACGCTCGAGTTTGACCTTCCATCTCAGTGACGAACTCTGCAGCGCTTCAGTAGGAAAGGCTGACGATAGAAGCATTCCGGCCGGTTGATTTCTGGGTACCACCAAGCCTTTGGGAGCGAATGCGGGTGTACGAGTACCTCCGTTATCTGCGTTCAGCCGCAAATAGAGTGGATTGTATGTGACGGCAGAAAAATCGCCTTCTCCGGTGTAAAACCGCCGCGCGCATTCAATTGCTAGTCCCTTAGCCACAACTTGTTGGTAATCGTCAATTGGGAGCATTTGGGCACCGGAAAGCTCGTATCTGAAATCTGCATCAAGCAGACGCCGAAGCCAACCGATGTTACAAGATCCGCCGGAAAGGAGCACAACTGAAATAGGCTGCCCGCCGAGTTCCTCTTTGCCTCTGGTAAGCGACTTACGGATTACGGGACGCAGATGCTCAGGCCATAGATGAGTCACAAAATATCACGTAGACCCTCGGCGGTTAACGTGCAAACAACGCGCTCGTCGGAAACCCCAAAAGGGTCCGCCAGCAGGGAGACCCGATCCGTTATCGAGATTGGGGCTTCCGGAGCCCAGTTGGTGACGCGGCGGCAAATCCGGATTTTTGGATCTTCCACGTCATGGATCGCTGCATGAAAGCGACGGCAGAAATTCGCATATTCCTGACCCGCTGTCGCCAGTACAGAGTCACCTTCTCGCCTCCATCGCCTATATAGCTCCAGTCCTTTACCCACCTTTGAAGACTGTGTTCCGGGGACTATCTGGCGATATAGAGTTTCAGCTATTAACGCGTTGAAGAAATATCCCCCGATCGGGGCGGAAGCAGCACCGAGCGGTCGTGCATTCTTTCCCCCACGCCTGATATCGCCTTCCTTCGTCGTCTCAATGATGCAGATGTCAAATGTCCCGCCACCAAAGTCCACCACAAGGGCACAATGTTTTGACGATGAATCGAGGATCGGATACTTTGCTTCGTACCGATAATATTGAAAGACCGCGAACGGCTCGGGTAGAAACTCCACGTCGGAAAATCCTTTACCTCGCAGGACACGACGCAAATAGTCACGATAATTCTGGGACCAGTCTGCAGGGATCAAATCACCAGCCATACTGACTGGCTCTGCCACCATTATGGCTGGCGTTTTTTCAGCATTGTTCGAGGCGAGCCACTGATCTGCCGCTGCCAAAAGTCCCGACAGGAAATCCGCAGTGAGTTCGGCGGCGCTTTTCGGCGTTCCGGCCGCAGTAGCGAAGCGGGCGCGCCCAGTTTGCCGTTCGGGTGGAAGCATCCCAAGATCAACTTTGAAGTTCTCATTGACGATTTCGCCCGGCGCGGACTTCGAAAGTGCATCGAAACCAATAAGAGGTCCGTGTTTGCCGTAGTACAAACGCGTCGGCGTATTCGCACTGCCGAGGATCTCGACCATTCTGCTGGAGGTGATTCGGATTTCGGGCATAAAAGAGAAAAATTGCTATCTTGTATATTTTTTCACAAAACACATCAATCGTAAGCAAGCGGCCGATCCTCTGAGGGGCATATGGCTTTCCGCTGGCAGGTACGCCTGAGGCTCAGATCGGCGCTGTCGCCCGCTGAACGTTTGATGTATTCTTCCAGATGCTCGGAGGTGGAATGCGTCGAACAAGGTTGCTGGTGCTCGGCTTGGGCTTTATTGGTTTTCTTTCCGGCCAGACGGATGCGCAGCGGCAAGTCCGAAAAAACAACATGGACCTGGTGGGCTACAACGACCTGCAGGCCCGCAGCGCCTATCAGCCGGTCATTCAGCAGCAGGGCTCGCGCTGGATTGCCTACATCGGCCACCACGGCGGCGAGCAACCCAACCCGCTGACCGGTAAGACCGAGCCGAACGGCACGTCCATCCTCGATGTCACGGACCCGCGGAATCCCAAGTATCTGATTCATATTCCGGGCGAGACCAAGGAAAAAACGGGCGAGTTCGGCGGCGCGTCGATGGTGCGGGTGTGCAGCGGGAACGATCTTCCGCACGGCGTCAAAGGCCGGTTCTATATGCTTCGCGATTTCGGCAACAGCGCGCACGAAATCTGGGATGTTACCGATCCGGCGAAACCCAACCGCCTGACTGTCGTTGTCAGCGGTCTCCGCGACACCCACAAGAACTGGTGGGAATGCGACACCGGCATCGCTTACCTGGTTTCCGGTCCGGTCGGCTGGCGCACACCGCGCATGTCGCAGATCTATGACCTGAGCGATCCCGCAAAGCCGGTGTTCATCCGCAATTTCGCTCTCCCCGGCCAGCAGCCCGGCGCCAGGGGACCGACGCCCGAATCTCTGCACGGCGCGATTTCCACCGGCCCCAAAGGCAATCGCGTCTACTTTGCTTTCGGCAATGCGCGCGACGGCGTGATTGAGATCGTCGACCGGCAAAAACTACTGAACGGGCCGAAAGAGCCGACCGAGGAAAATCTGCGGTATCCGGTCATCGCGCGCGTGGATCTGCCGGACGACATGGGCGCGCACAATGTGTTCCCAATGCTCCGAATGAAACTCCCCGAGTTCGCGAAGCAGAAGTCCGGCAGCGTGAAGGATTTTCTGCTGCTGATCGGCGAGACCACGCCCAACGAGTGCCGGGAGAGCAGGCAGATGGCGCGCATTTTCGACATCAGCGATGAAACGAAACCCATCGGTGTTTCCACCTGGACGGTCCCCGAGGAAAGCGGCAATTTCTGCAGCGCCGGCGGTCGTTTCGGCACGCATTCCTCAAATGAGAGCTTCACGCCGGTCTATTACAACCGCGTGGTGTTCGTCGCGCATTTCAATGCAGGCGTGCGTGCGGTCGATATTCGCGATCCTTATCGTCCGAAGGAAATCGGATACTACATCCCGGCGATTACCGATAAAACCGACAAGCGATGTGTCGGCACGGGCGCGGACGAGACCTGCAAAGTGGCGATTCAAACCAATAACGTGGAGGTCGATAACCGCGGCTATATCTATATCGTCGACCGCGCGAACACCGGGCTGCACATTCTTGAACTCACCGACTCGGCGCGCCAGGCGGCGGATTTCAGCCAAGCCGTTCCGTGATAGTATCCCAGCGATACGGGGAACAATTCATAAGGAGGCTGTATGCGGAAACTGTTCGGGACAGTGGTTGTTATTTCCACCTTTGCGTTAAGCATATACGCCGCCGATCCTCCGGGATGGGCGTACGGATTTCCGCCCGCAGGCACGCCTGCTCCTCCCGCAGCTGCGCCAGCTCCGCCGGATACCAGCGTGAAACATCTGCCCGGCAGCACCGGAGCGTTCACGCGTGCGCAGATCAGCAACCGGTTCGGACCCGCCGATTGGTATCCGAACGATCATCCCGCGATGCCGGATATTGTGGCGCACGGCAAAAAGCCGGACGTCTTCGCCTGCGCGCTGTGCCACTACCCCAACGGCAAGGGTCGGCCGGAAAACGCCGGAGTTGCCGATCTGCCGGTTCCCTATTTCATCCAGCAGATGAATGATTTCCGCAGCGGTGTCCGAAAAAGCTCGGAGCCGCGAAAAGCCAACACGAATACGATGATCGCCATCGCCAAAGGAATGACCGAGGATGAGATCAAGGCTGCGGCCGAATACTTTCATTCCATGAAGTGGACGCCCTGGATCGAAGTGGTCGAAACCAAGATGGTTCCCAAAACCCGCATCGGCGGCGGGATGTTCCTGACGCTCGAAGGCAAGGAGAAGGAGCTGCTCGGCGAGCGCATCATTGAGACCCCGAAGGACGCGGAAGCCACCGAAGTGCTTCGCGACGATCGGTCTGGTTTCTTCGCATACGTTCCGGTGGGCAGTCTGAAGCGCGGCGAAGCGCTGGTAACCACGGGCGCCGGAAAGACCACCAAATGCGGTGTCTGCCATGGCGCGGATTTAAAGGGTCTTGGGCCGGTTCCCGGCATCGCGGGCCGATCGCCGAGCTACCTGATGCGGCAGATGTTCGACATGCAGCAGGGAAATCGGCACGGCGTTTGGGCGGAGCTGATGAAGCCTGTTGTCGCGAACCTGACCGAAGGCGACCTGCTGGCCATCTCGGCGTACGCGGCGTCACGCAAACCGTAGGCTGAGGCGATTTCTGCGGCGGGTCATTGCTGTCGCCCTGCGCGTCGCAATCCCTCGTGAACGAGCATCTTCAGAAGCGTTTGGTAACCGATTCCCTTGCGCTCGGCGATTTCCCGCGCCCTGGCAAGGTCCGGCGCCGGCAACCGTAACGCGATCTGCACGCTGCTTTCGCGCGTGAGCTTGCCGACGAGAGGTGAGCCGCCGTGCTCCTTCCGGGCTTTGCCGGCGCACGCCGCTCCAGATAGTCCCTTCATCTGCAATGCATATCGCATGGCATTAACTGAGCGCGGCTGAAAAGGTCGCCCCGGGCGTTGCCCGAAGGTGCTTCTTGAAAGCGATAGAAAAGATTCCGCCGTTATAGTGGTTCCATGAGCACTTTCGCGCAGTTTCCGCGCGTCACGCCGATGCTGTGGTTTGGTTCGAACGCGGAAGATGCGGTCGAATTCTACCTGAGTATTTTCAGGAATTCGAAGCGCCTTGATGGAGTCAAGGGAACAGGGAACAAGGTCCTGACCGTTCCTTTCGAACTGGACGGGCAGACGCTCACCGCGCTGAACGGCGGCCCTATGTTCCGGTTCAACGAAGCCATCTCACTCGTTGTCCGGTGCGATTCGCAGGAAGAAGTTGACTATTACTGGTCGAAGCTTTCCGAGGGCGGCAGCGAAAGTCAATGCGGCTGGCTTAAGGACAAGTTCGGCCTCTCCTGGCAGGTGGTACCCGCGCGACTGCCGGAGTTGATCCGGAATCCGAAAGCAATGCAGGCCATGCTGGGGATGAGGAAGCTCGATATTGCCGCGCTCGAACGCGCCGCGCAATCGTAACTATTTGGCCGCAACCCTGCCGAGGCCTGGCAGACGACACAAAGCGATCGTCTGCCCCACCGCCATCCGGCGTTATGCTTGAAACGCGTGGTCGATCGAACGGTTCTGCAGTATCAGCTGATCGAAAAACTCGGCGCGGGCGGCATGGGCGAGGTCTTCAAAGCCCGCGATACCCGTCTCAACCGGTTCGTCGCCATGAAGGTGCTTCCCACCGGCATGTCCGGCGAAGCGGATCGCCGCCGTTTCGTCCATGAAGCACAATCCGCTTCCGCATTGAACCATCCCAATATCGTCACCATATTCGACATCGTCGACGACGCCGACGCCCAATACATGGTGATGGAATACATCGTCGGCAAGACGTTATTGGAGTTGGTTCCCAGAGGCGGTCTGAGCGTGTCTCAGGCGATCCAATATGCGGCTCAGATTGCGGACGCCCTCATGGCTGCCCACGCCGCGGGGATTGTGCACCGCGACATCAAACCGGCCAATGTCATGGTCACGAGCAGCGGACTGGTGAAGGTGCTCGACTTCGGGCTCGCCAAAGTGATCCCGGGGATGGCCGCCGATCATGACGGGACAACAGTAACCGCGATTGGGGCGCCACTGACTGTGGACGGCATGGTCATGGGAACCGTGAACTACATGTCGCCGGAGCAGGCCGAAGGCAAGCGGGTTACCGCGCGCTCCGACATCTTCTCCTTCGGCGCCGTCCTGTACGAGATGGTGACCGGTCAGCGCGCCTTTCGCGGCGGCTCTACGATCTCTACTCTTTCCGCCGTGCTGCGGGATGAAGTTCAACCCATCGCGGAACTCTCGCCCGACGTGCCGTTCGAACTCGAGCGCATCGTGGCAACGTGCCTTAAAAAAGATCCGGACCAGCGCTTCCAGTCGATGCAGGAAGTCCAGGCAGCTCTGATGCCGCTGAAGCGCATGTACGATTCCGCCAGCTACGATGTGCCAACGATGCGCGGGTACGCGCCACTGCCGCCTCCAGTCGTTCGCCGCGGCTCGAAAACGATGGCCATTGCCGGTGCGCTTGTGCTGGCGGCTTTCATCGCAGGCGCTGGGGCGTACTGGTGGATAACGATTCAACGCTCTATAACTCCGGCCTCTCAGACTGCGCCGATTGCAGTTCAACGCTCTCAGCCCGCCCCCGCAGCTGTTCCGCCGCCGCCCGAGCCGGTGACTATTCCGGTCGTGCTCGGCGATGGGATCAATGTTCGCATGACTCTCGCCGAAAATATTTTGAATGATTCTGCCGAGGGAGATACGGTTCGGTTCCGCGTCACGCATGATGTTCGCGTAGGCGGGGCCGTGGTCATCCCGAGAGGCGCGGAAGCCGTTGGTCTGATCGTCGATGGCCCGCACAGGAGAATCCTTGGCATCGGAGGCAAGGCAACTTTTCGCCTCCAAAGCGTCGATGCCGTGGGTGGTCAGAAAGTGGCTCTGCGCGCAACCGAGGAGCCGAAGGGCGACGGATCGTCCAAGCACGCGCTGAACTCCGGCGGGAAGAAACCCAGGGGTGTGGCAGTGGCCGCCGGCGGCGAATACGTGGGCTACGTCAATGGCCCCAATACCGTGACGGTGAAAAAATAGCTGCTTAGGAATTCGTGGCGCCGGTGATTTTGCTGTATGGGTAAATCCCGGGCCTACGCGCGGGCGACGCGTTTGCCCGCCAACACCGTGGCGCTCGGGAAGAGTCGCTGGCGGCCGGTTCGTTTGTTCGTAAAGTTGTCCTCGAATTCAAAACTGCCTTCCCTCAACTCGAGCACGGCAATGTCGGCCGGCGCGCGCGGCTTCAGTGTGCCGCGATCGCGGAAGAACGGAAAGTCGTGCGAAGCGTTGATTGTTGCGCAGGCGATCACCTGATCGAGCGGCATGCCCAGCATCAGGAACTTCGACATCACGTTCGGAAAGTTGATGACCTGGATGGTGCGCGCCTCGGGAGTCCAATCGGTCGAGAACGTGTCGGGCGGAAAACCCGCTTTCAGCACGCTCTCGGCGATGTCCCATCGCAGGTGGCCGGTGCGTCCGTTGCCCAGGTCGAAGCGGACACCTCGGCGGCGGGCGGCCCTAACTTCCGGCAGAATATGCCCCGCGTCGTCGATGATGCTGTTCGGCGGCGGCGCGAACATATGGGTGACGATATCGCCGGGCTTGAGCAGCGCAAGAAGCTTGGGCAGAGGCGAGACCGTCTGACCCATGTGAATCATTACGGGCAGATGATAGGCCGATGCGGCCTCTTGAGCGCGCCGAAGCACCTCGAAATCGTTCGCGCCCGCGACATCGCGCGAGAGGCGTGCTTTAACTCCGGCAATCATGTCGAGGTTTCGACCGATGGCTTCGCGCGCGGCGGCAACATCGGCACGCTTGAGGTCCATGGTGTCGCCTTCCGGCAGGATGCCGGCGCGGCCGATGTTGATTAAAACGCGGCACAGTTGTGGCGCGGCTTTGGCGACCGCAATCGCATCGGCGATGTGATCGGCGCCCTGCGAGCCGGCATCGATCAATCCGGTTACGCCGTCGGCGAGACACAGCCCCGGCCCGTCTTTGGTGCGCGTCGCGTGCGTGTGGATATCGATTAACCCAGGTACAACCAGCTTGCCGGTGGCGTCGAGGGTGTCCGCGGCATCGCCTCGAATGCTCGCCGCAACCACCGCGATGCGGCCGTTGGCGATCGCCACGTCGCGGATCGCATCGAGCTTGCGCGAGGGATCGATGACGCGCCCTCCCTTGATAATCAGGTCGTATTTAGGGGCCGGGAAGACGGCCGGCACACGGGCGAGAACCGTGCCCGCTGTCGTTGTACGCAGAAGTGCTGTTCGAAGAAATCCGCGCCGGTTGATCACGTTCAGTTCCCTCCCTTTCGATCGGGCAGCGCGAATACGTACAATCCGTTGCCGGTTGCCGGATAATGCAGATCCGGTGCGACTACCGCAGGCACATTGCGCGGGCTGCCTCCGCCGTTGCTCGTGGTGACGGCAAGATATTGTTTACCCCCCGCGGTGAACGTCAGCGGGAATCCCTGCACGGCGGCGGGCAGCCGGGTTTCCCAAAGAATGCGGCCTGTGTTGACATCGAAAGCGCGGAACATGCGGTCGAGGTCGCCCACGAAAGCCACTCCACCCGCGGTCGAGACTACGCCCGTCAGGAACGGCGCATGCTGTTCGTATTTCCAGAGTTCGCGCATCGTGCGGACATCGTAAGCGGCCAGCTTGCCGACGTTGCCATTCGTCCCCGGCATTTCATAGAACCGCCGCGCTGCGCCATTGCCGCTGCCGCCGCCGGCCACTTTGTCGATTGCCTGCGCCGTCATTTCGAGGCAGCTCTGGCTCAACGGAATGATCAATCGGTTACCCGGCGGATAGTAAGTCATCGAAGGCCAGTTCTTGCCGCCTTCCGTCGAAGGACACGCCGTCACCGGCTCTCCCACGCGCTGCTCGACGATGTCATTGCGATAGTGCGGTGTGCCGGTCTGCGAGTCGATCGAGTCGTAAACGTTCTGGAACACCATTTCCTTATGACCGAGATATTTTCCGGTCGTACGATCAAGTTTCCAGAGAATGCCGGTCTTGCCCGCGCTGAAGACCAGCTTCTGGCCCTGATCGTCGACGAGGACGCGTTCAAAGACTTCGTCGAGGTCCAGCGTTTCGCCGGGCGCAAGGGCGTGATACCACGCAAGCTTGCCGGTATCGGCATTGATCGCCAGCGTGGAGTTGCCGTACAGCGTTGCGCCGTTGCCTGAGCCTCGGCTGGAGCGCATCCACGGCTTGGCCTGCGCCGTGCCCCAGTAGGTCAGGTTGAGGTCGGGATCGTAGCTGCCGGTAATCCACGTCTCGGTGCCTGCCCGAAAAGTGTTGGAGAGACCGCCCCACGTGTCGCCTCCCGGCTCGCCTTCGAGTGCGACCGTTCGAAATCGCCAGGCTTCCTTCCCGGTTTTGGCGTCATAGGCGCTGATGAAACATTTCTCTTCGCGATAGACCGCGCAGGAATCGCGGCCGAGTCCTTCGATCAGCTTGCCTTTTACCGCCAGCGGCCCGCTGGTCTCGGCGTACTCGCCTTTGGACCGGTCGCCGATGGTGGTGTCCCAGACCACTTTGCCGTTGCGTGCGTCGAAAGCCATCAGGTGCGCTTCGCCGGTGGCGACGAAGATCTTGTCGTCGTAGATCGCGATGCCGCGCATGGCAGGTGAAGAGGTGGAGGCAGCACCAGCTCCGTAGTGGTTTTCCCAGATCAGATCGCCGGTCTTCGCATTCAGCGCCTGCAGCACCATGCCTGCGTTGTTGACGTAAAGCACGCCGTTGTGCACGATGGGCGCGGGCTGATTGCCGTTGCTCGCGCCGTCCTGCATGGACCAGCTCCAGACCAGATGCAGCTCACTGACATTCTTCGCTGTGATCTGGTTCAGCGGACTGTAATAGGTTGCTTTGTAGTCGTGGCGAATCATGAGCCAGTCGGCGGGATCGGGATTGCGCAGCATGGCATCGGTGACGGGAACGAAGTTCTTGACCTCACCGGCGACGGTGATGCCGCGAGGGGCCTGCGGAGCAGCGGTTTGTGTAGACGGTGGAGCAACGGGAGCGGCGGCATTGGGCTGCACCGCACCCGGCAGCAGATACGCCGCGCGTTGGCCCGATGCGAGGCTGCGAATTGTGCCTGCGGCATTCGCCGTGAGTGCCCGATCGCCCGGGCGCGCGCTGTTGGCGTCGAGAATGAACGCGGCGAGACTGATGTAGGTCTGATCCGGGAGCGATCCCGCGACGCCGGGAGGCATGGTGGCGCGCATAAAAGCGATCAGGTCGCCCGTGGTCTTATCGCCCCATTGATTCATGAAGTTGCTGCCGGCTAGTTGTGGACCTTCCCGACCGGAAAGATCGGGCGCGTGGCAGGCGGCGCAGTTCGTTTGATACGCGGCGCGGCCCGCCGATGCCTGCGCAGCGGTGTAGGGACCAGGCGGACGCTGGCCGCGTTCCTGGGCGATCAGTTGGGCGGCGATGATCGCACCGCTCACGGCGAGCGCTGCTGCCAGCGTTGTTCGAGTCTTCAATGCTGTCTCTCCCGTCGCGTAGGTTATAACATACGCGGGCAAGCCGGCACGAGAGCCATTTGACTCGGATTCAAGCCCACGGTAGGGTGGACTCATGGAAGTGACGTTGCAAATACCGGACGTCATCGCACCGCACCTCACCAGAGACGGCGGCGACCTCTCGCGCGTGGCTCTCGAAGCTCTCAGGGCTGGCCGTATTACCGAAACCCAGTTGCGTAAAATGCTCGGCTTGGCCCGCATTGAACTCGATGGTTTCCTGAAGGCCCACGGGATCTATCAGGAGTACACGCTGGAAGATTTGAGCTGGAACGGCAGACCCTTAAAGAATTGGGACTGTAGCTGGTGCGGCTGGTAATCGCCGATACCGGCCCCATCAACTACCTCATTCAGATTGGTCATATCGAGATCCTTCCCCGGATGTTTGAGAGAATCGCTCTGCCGGTTGCCGTTCAATCCGGGCTTTGCGACCCTCTTGCGCCTCCGTCGGTTCAGCGCTGGGTCGCTGCCGCGCCGGCCTGGCTTGAGATTCATGAAACCGCGGGCCTGCCGCAACTGCTCGGTCTGGATGCGGGAGAAACTGCCGCTATTGCTCTCGCGGAATACCTTCGTGCTGACATGTTGCTGATCGATCTGGCGACTGATCGCGGGCTGATCGATTTTGTACAGGCCATCTCCGCTCTGGAGAACACAACGTTCCGGAGGCCGCAGGCCCTGCTTGAGGCCCTCCTCGCGAAACACAGCCGGCGCGAGTAACCCTGACGGTTTGAACCTCTCCGCTTCCGGACTCAAGTTGATTCCCGCGTCTGCCTGTGAAAAGATGACCACCATGCGGAATCACTTCAGCAAGCAATTTTTCGGCGGCGTAATTGCCATCTTCTGTCTGGCGGCTGGCGCCTTTGCCCAGGGGCCGCCACCCCCTCCCCCGGCGCCGGGTACGCCGGTCAGCCCGGTGGTCGAGCATCCCACCTACGTTTCGATTCCTTTGGAAATCACCGTGAACCGTCCCGCCGCGGAAGTATGGAAGCGCGTCGGCAAGTATTGCGATATCGGGGAGTGGCTGCAGGTTCCCTGTACAATCACGTCCGGCAAAGACGGCGAATTCGGCGCGGTGCGATCCATCGGCGGCGAAGTGCTTGTGGGAGAGACGGAACTTTCCTACACCTACACCCAGACCGTAAAGGCCAACCGGCCCTACAACCTCTATCACGGCACGCTTGAAGCGCGGCCGCTGACGGCGACGACCTCGAAACTGGTTTACACGCTCGTCTTCGATAACTCAATGCTGGCGGACGACGCCGCGCGCGCAAAGGACAAGGCGCAGAAAGCCGCGACCTTCACAAGGGCGTTGGAGAACATGAAGATCCTCGCCGAAGGCGGCACGCTGCCTCCTCCGCCGGCGCGCGGCGGCCGTGGTGGCCGTGGCGGCCCCGGCCGATAAACGAGCAGACACCAGGCGAACCATGCACCGCCGTATCTTTCTGATACTCGCCCCGATAGCTGCCTCTCTGGCGCCGGCATCGATTGCAACGCTCTCCGCGCAGGATGTCACGATCGCCAATGCGCGAATCATCGGTCCCAACGCCACGGTGATCGAGCGGGGATCGATCGTGGTCCGTGGAGGCAGGATCGTTTCGGTTGCGGCAGGCGCGCCGTCTGCCGCGAGCGGAAAGACGATTGATGCCAGGGGCATGACCGCCATGCCGGGGTTCATTGACGGACACCGTCATATCAATACCGGTCCGAACGAAAAAGCCCAGATGCAGGCGCTGCTCGAAGCGGGTTATACGACGGTTCTGTCCGGAGGCGGTCCGGCGCAGGGCAACATCACGCTTCGGGATCACATCGACAAAGGCGTAATCAATGGGCCGCGCGTCATCCCGTCCGGGTCCTTGAGGCTGAATAACAATACTCCGGAGACGGCCCGCGCCGAAGTGCGCAAAATGGCGGAGATGGGAATCAAATTCACCGGCGAGATCGCCCTGACTCCCGTTCCGGGGCCGAGCGAAAAAGAACTGGAAACTCTCCGGGCGATTGTCGACGAAGCGAAAAAGGTCGGCGTAATGGTTCAGGTGCATGCCGTGAGTTCCACCGCAATGATGGCCGCGGTGGATGCCGGCGTGAAGCTGCTGGTGCATCTTCCCAATAAAGATTGGGTGAGCGAAGAGGACGCGAAGAAGGTGGCCGCCGCCGGCGTCAAAGTGTTGGGCACAACGGCATTCGGGTCGCCGGTCTTCGGCGTGTTCGCTGACGACAATAAGCCGCGCTTCCGCGACGGGAAGCCCTGGCCGGAAGGAATTGTCGATGGGGTCCGGTTGGGCGAAGAAGCCGGATATATGCCGGTGAATGCGCGCACCATCTGGGACGCGGGCGTCACACTCGGCTACTGCACCGACACAACCTACGATCCAAAAGCCGGCCTCGATCATGAGTTGAAAATGCTCAACGTCATGTTTTCCATGAAGGACCTCATTAAGATGATGGGTCCGAATACGGCGTCCTACATCCAGATGGGCGACCAGCTCGGCACACTCGAGGTGGGCAAACTCGCCGACATCGTTCTTTTGGATGGCGATCCGCTGGAAGGCTACTGGAATTGGCTGAAAACGAAAGTGGTGGTCAAGGGCGGCGTGGTCGTAGTCGACAAGCGGTAGTCGACAAGCGGTAGTCGATAAGCGGTAGCCGGAAGATAAAGCCACAATGTTTCTCTATGCCGGCAAGGTGCTTTCCGCGCTGGCGACGCCGCTCACCCTCGCCATCGTGGCGCTGCTGGTTGCGGCACTCTCGGGTTCCGGACGCGGGAAGTCGCGTCTCTTTGCGGCGTTTGCAGGGCTCTTACTCTTCGTAGGAAGTTCCGAGCGTTTCCCAACATTTCTGTTTCAGGAACTGGAACGACCCTACATCGGAACGAGCGTCGGCTCTGCTTCGACCGCCCAGGCCATCGTCGTTTCCGGCGGTTACCTCCGCTTCGAAACCAACATCCCGCGACCGATCGAGATTGGAAGTACCGCGGACCGGCTCCTTTGCGCCGCGCAGCTCTACCGCGCGGGAAAAGCGCCATTGATTCTTTTGAGCGGCGGGAACGTTCCGTTCCTTTCGTCGTCCGCCGCACCGCCGGAAGCCGTCGCCGCGCGCGACATTCTGGAGCAATGGGGCATTCCTCCATCGGCCATCCTGATCGAAGGCGACTCCCGCAGCACTCGCGAAAATGCGGAATTCAGCTATCGCATTCTCGCGGCGCGCGGGATCAATCGCATCCTGCTGGTCACATCGGCCGCTCACATGCGGCGCGCCGCCGCTACTTTTCAGAAGACCGGACTCACCGTGATCCCGTTCGCCGCTGACTTTGTAGCGGAGAGCCCTACTCCCGACCTGGTGCTCTCCTGGATTCCCAATGCCACCAGTCTGGCAGGTTCCGGCGCGGCCCTGAAAGAGTGGGCGGGACTTCTCGTTTATCGCTTGCGAGGCTGGGCGATATAGCTCAGCGTGGGGCGGACGATCGTTTTTTGTCGTCTGCCGGTTCTCTTGCCTATCGGGCGGACAGACCACGAAAAACGATGATCTGTCCCACGTCCAGGCACGACCTATTTCGCGTTGATTTTATCGAAGTACGACTGGAAGAACGCCAACTTGTCGTCGCTGGGAGCCTGCATGCCTTCGGGCTTGTTTCCGAACAGCATCGGTGTCTTCGTTTTCTCGTCCCAGGCCGGCCATTTTGCCAGGCCCTTGCCGTTGGGGTCGCCGGTTGTCGCGAAGTTCACCCAATAGGAGGACATGGTGTCGGCCACCTGACGATCGGCGTCGGTCCATGTGCGGCTGTTATCGAGGTGATTAAACACGTACAGAATCTCGGAGACGTGCGTAGCGCTTCCGTGCGGGCCGGGCGCGAACGGACCGCGGGCGTTCGGCAAAACCGGCGGCTGCTCCGTGAAGAAGTAAACGTACGCTTTCTTGCCCTGTTTAGATGCGAGCCGCGCCCAATTGCGCATGACAAAAGCCATTTCGTCGCGGCCGGAATAGAACGCGGATTCCTTCGCCTGTTCGTCGGTCCCTGCCGGATACAACTTCAGGAAATTATCCGCCAGATCGCCGTAGCGTTTGCGCACCTGTTCGACGAACTGTTCGGCATTACGGGGGTTGCCGCCGAAAGATTCGTCGCGGTTCGATCCGGTAAGCACCGGCACTTCAATTTGTCTGCCCTCGGCGAAAACCTTGCCGGGATCTTCGCGGATCAGCCAGCCGTCCACAATCGGTCCTGTGCCGCGGCCGGCTTTGAGAACTGCGTCCGCCGGCTTCGCGCGCAATTCCGCGAGCGATTTGACGCCCAACCCATCGGCGATTTTCGTGCCCGCCTCCTCTGCTCCCGTCAGTGTTGGCAAGGGCGCGATGGTGGCGGTGGACCACGCACTGCTGTCCCCTATGGCGCGCTCGAACAGGCCCTTCGCCTGCGGGATGGCCATCAAATTGGCGACCATACCGGCGCCGGCGGATTCGCCGAAGATGGTGACGCGCTTCGGATCGCCGCCGAATGCCGCGATGTTCTTCTGCACCCACTGCAGAGCGGAGATCGAATCCATCACGCCGAAGTTCCCCGCGCCGCGGCGGTCGGATTCACTGGTCAGTTCAGGATAAGAGAAGAAGCCGAAGGGGCCCAGGCGGTAGTTGAGCGTGACGACGATCGCGCCCTTTTTCGCCAGTGCCTCGCCGTCATACATAGCCTGCGAGCCGGAGCCGGTGCTGTAACCGCCGCCGTAAATCCAGACCATGACCGGACGCTTGTCGCGCGCCGATGCCGCGCCGGTCCAGACGTTGAGATAGAGGCAATCCTCGCTGCTGCCGCGCCCGGCTCCCTGCATGCACGTCGGACTGAACTGATCGGCCTTGCGTACTCCGTCCCAATGCGCGGCGGGCTTCGGCGCGCGCCAGCGAAGGTCGCCCGTCGGCGGCGCGGCGAACGGAATTCCCTTGAACACGCGCACATCGGGTGTGGCGCTGGCCGTGCCGGAAACCATGCCGGTATCCAGGCGCACCGGATCCTCGATGGCGGCACTCAGGGTGCCCACGGCAAATAAAGCGGTCGCGATCGTCATTGCTCGATATGTGGCTCGGTACATGCAAACTCCTCCAGCATCAAAAGTATATGCGAATGGATCGGGGCGATGCCTGGCTGCCTCCCGTCCCCAGAGCTACAGGGCGATTAGCACGTCGATAGAGCCGTAAGACTCGCCGCAAATGAAGTCATCAGTTACCGGGAACTTGCCGGTTGGGGGCGCCGCTCACAAAATGTGTCCAAACCGGCGATTCCACTTTGGAAAAACAATAAGGAGGCGATCGATATACTGAAACGTACTGAAAAGCCCAAAATTGAGGAACCAGCTAAGATGGGCATAATTCATTTCAGCGTCCGAGGTTAAACGCATGAATCGTTTCCTTGACCGGATTGCGTCGCCTGCACCTAATACCGCAGCCGTCGCAGAAGAGCGCCACAAGCATCCAGCGATTTGAAATGCTGATAACGAAGTTTTTCATCGCGTTTTTCGCCCTCGTCGCAATCGGTACAGCGGTGAGGGCACAGTTCAAAGAGACGCCGCCGGCTCCGTATCCGCAGAACATTGCCCGTGACCGGATTAGGGCAGTGCTGCAAGACGTGAATCTGGATAATCGTCAACAGGCTATTGCAACGATCTCTGGTCTGCTTGTCTGGTATAGGGACCTTATCGATGACGAACTCATCGCGGCGTGGCAACGAGACGGAAAGGCGGGTATGCCACAGGTAATTGAAGCGCTGGCCGATTCTCGCGTAGCCTCAGACGTGGTCGAGTTCTCGTGGCGCCAGCGGCGCGAAGCGACCTTCAATCTCAACTACGCGCCGATGCTCGGACATCTTATGGCACGCTATCCCGACAGCGCCAAATCGTTTCTCGGCGATCTCCTCGGAACCCGCGGTCAACAGACGCCGGAGCTTTCACAAACGGAGGTGGAGGCTGTTTGCAGGATTCTGCTCGATATGCCTGATACGCGAACGTGGAAAAAGGATGCTCTGCAAATTCTCCCCCATTACCGCCGCGTGGCCGAAAGCCTTCTTGCCCAAGACATGCGCGCGAATGATCAGGAAAGACGAAATCGTACCCAGTTGTGGCTGGGCGATCTTAAATGGTCAGATGCAGCATCTATCCTGCCAAACAATATGGCACCAGCAGCGCCGCCTCGTACGAATACAGTGGCAGCAGGAACGAATGGCCAGAGCATTCCGAATGCTTCGGGATCCACGGCTCTTATCAAGCCAGCAGCCCCTTCGACGGGCGCTAACCCGATCCCCGCTACTGCCAGTGCTCAAAACAGCCAAAGCTTCCCGAGCGCAAAGAAGCCAACAACTTCCTCCGGCCTCGGCGTCGCAAGCACGGCCCCTGATCCGGCATCTCCAAGCACGAGCGGCACCGAACGAATTTCCCCGCCAGTGCCGACCTTCAAACCAGATCCCGAGTACAGCGAAACAGCCCGCAAATTGCTGGCCTACGGAACAGTAACGGTTGCGGTCATTGTCGATACAACCGGAGTCGCACGAGACCTGCGTGTAACCAAATCTTTAGGCTATGGGTTAGACGAGAAGGCTATAGAAGCGATCCGGAAATGGAAGTTCAGGCCTGCCCTGAAGGCTGGTCAGCCAGTGAACGTGCACGCTACGATCGAGGTGAGCTTTCGGTTCCTTGAAAGACCAACAGATCCTTTTTGGCATCCAGGCCCCATTGACTTTGCGCTTGCGAATGGCATCGTACCGCCCGTCCTAACAGATGGCAAGCCGCCAAAGGTGGACGAGAAAATATTTTCTAGTGGGACCGTGGCTCTTGAATTCACCGTCACGTCGAATGGCTCGGTGAAAGATATTCATGCCGTATCCGGGTCGAAGTCAGCATCGGAATCACCTGCTGATAATCTGGCCACTTGGAAGTTCCGGCCTGCCGTCAAAGATGGCGAACCAGTCCAGGTAACGGGCAGAGTTAGCTTCACCCAGAGGCAACCGACTGTGTCTCCTCCATCACCCGCGAACGTTACTCGAAATAACCCACTTGAGCTGCAGGCGACCTCGCAAAACACCGTTCCGTCCGCGCCGACTCAGGCCCAACCCCCGCCTTCCACAGACCAAGCGATTGACGGTACGCTCCGACACCTGGCAGCAAGAGATTTACTGCTGCAGACTTCTTCGGGCAAGGTGCTGCGTTTCCGACTGCTCGTGAAGACTGAGTTCCGAGGTTTGGATGGCAAACCGGTCAGAGACTTGCTGATGCAGCCCGGTGACCGCATCGCTGTTCATGTAAACCCCGACGATGTGGAAACCTCGACTTGTGTGATTTTCATCAAATCCGGCACCAGCGCGGAACGTAAAACAGCCTCGGCCATTGTCAAGAATGCTCTCATCGCCATCCCAGATTCGAGCGATTTCGGGGCGCATACTCCGTGAGCACACGCAATACTGCTGATGGCAAAGCGGCGCCATCCCTCAATATCTGCCGTAACCGGTGACACTGAATTCCGGATTATTTTTACCCATAAATCACTGAAAACCGGGGCTCACTCATCCAAAAGCCATAAATATTGACTGACGCCGGGTGCAATATAGAACCGGATGAAACCTCAATTTGTAGCTTCCCGCCGCGCCAGCGAAAAGCGCGCCGCCGCTTCTCGTGCCAACGGCGCCAAATCCCGTGGGCCTGTCACCGCCCAGGGACGGGCCAATTCCTCCCGCAACCGCCTCCGCCACGGACTGCGGGCTCAAAATCTTTCCGTCGATCAAGAGTCTGCCGATCGTCTTACCGCCCTGGTCGCTTCTTATGAGCGCGAGTTCCAGCCCCGGTCTGATATGGAGCGGAAGCTGGTCGAAACCATGGCCCTTGCCGCGTGGCGTCGGACCTGCCTCTGGAAACTGGAGACGGTGGAGATCAGCCGCGAAGTTCGCCGCCTGGAATTACTGACCCCTGACAAAACTTCGATCGCTCTGGTCGCATTCGCATTCGAGAATTTAAGCGGCGATGGTGGCCCGTTGAACCTCATCAACCGGCTCGAATCCCGTTGCGACCGGCACTACGACCGCGCCTTCGACCGCCTGGCCGCGCTTCGTACTCGTGGATCGCACCTTGCCGGTAGTGGAATTTTCGAAAAAATAAATTATGAGCGAACGAACCCGGCAAGCTGCTGAAAACACAGATGCGCATCCCGGCAACCGTCGCGGAATCAACTCCGTGGGGCAGGGCTTCGGCCCTGCGGCCGGGCTTCGCCCGGCCCGGAGCGTTACGCATCCCGGGGAGAGGGCGTCTTCAACGGAAGCGGCAAGAAGCCTCTTTTAGCATCCTGATGATTGCCGCTCTGTCGAAATCCCGGTTCCCCAAAAGTAATTGTGAGCGAACGAACCCGACAAGCCGTTGAAAACAGAACGCCGCATTTCGAGTCGGGTCGGCAACGCTGCTTGCTTCGATAATCAGCGGAGTGGTAATCGGCTTGCATTGCCCAGGATACCAGCGACCGAGAAGTAGATTTTTGCTGTTTTTCACTTCAAACCGCTGACCGAAGGAGGACGGCGGCAGGGATGCGGCGGTCGATAGTTCAGGAGAGGGCCTTGGGTGGTGGATTGCTGTGCGTGCGGGGTTCTTGCCGTCTCCCCCGCTTTGTGGCGGGTTCGGGAACGGTAAAAACGTTCACAAGAACAGCTCGAGCAGCCAACACATGTGATCGTCAGTTCACCACCCTGCCCACTGGTTCGTGAACAAGCTCAATATCATAACGGCCATTCCGGCGAACGTCCGCGCGGGAAGCGGATGCTATGTCGGTACGCGCACGCTGGCCGAAGGTCTGCGCGGATTGGGAATCGCGGTCGGAATTGTAAGGCCGCGAATTGTCCTGCCGGTCTTCGCGGCTACGCGCATATTGTTCAACGAAACGCTTCAGTGGCGCAACGTCAATGCGGATATCACGGCAGGCATCGATGCTGACGGGTACACCGTTGATCGATCGCCCCGCTCGGTTCCTCATGTGGCGTGTATCAAAGGCGTTCTGGGCGATGCGGTCCGTTTTGAAATGGGCATCACGCGCGCCAACATGGCGTTTCAGTCAAAGTTGGAGGCGAAGCACGCGCGTGGCGCCGACCTCGTCATCACCATAAGCCGGTATTGTGCCGAGCGCATCGAAGAGCTTTACGGGGTGCGCGGCGCTGTGGTGGTTCCGGAGTTAATTGACCTGGACTACTGGCGCCGGCTTTTTCGCGCGGATCCTGCTGCGCCCGATCCCGGCAAATTCGTCGTTCTGTCAGTGTGCCGTTTCTACCCGCGAAAGCGGCTCGACCTCTTGCTCCAGGCGGCCGCGAGGTTGCGCCAAACGATCCCTCGGCTCGAGGTTCGAATCGTTGGCAACGGTCCCGAGCGGGACAGACTGCGACATCTCTGGCGTGAACTACGCCTGGAGAAAATCGTACGCTGGCTCGGCGATCTTTCGGATTCAAGGCTGGCCGGGGAATATAACCGTGCGGACGTTTTTTGCCTGCCCAGCGTTCAGGAGGGTTTCGGCATCGTCTTCCTGGAAGCGATGGCCGCCGGCAAGGCAATTGTGGCCGCGCGCGCCGCCGCCATTCCGGAAGTAGTTCGGAACGGCCTTTTGGTCGAGCCGGCGAATCCCGAAGCTCTGGCCGAAGCGATCGAGTGCCTCTATCGTGATGCTGGTCTTCGGCAATCCCTCGGTACTGCGGGCCTTCGAGATGTCGAGGCGTTTGAGATGAATCGTGTGGCCACGCGGTTCCTGGCGGAAATTGTCAAAGTTGCGCCAGTCCTCCGCCGGACCATGCACTCTATGACGATTAGCGCAACTGAGGTGTCCACGCAACGCGGATAACTCCTGAGCGTCGCGTCAGATTGTCGATTGCCGATGGGATCCCGGTTTGATCTTCCCTGGTCCGCCATTGTAGATCGAAGCCCAACTCATGATCGAGGCCTGGGCGGTCCGCCTTTATCGACACCGACTCAATTCGGAATCCATCCGCTTTGAGTAAATTGCGAATTTCCTCCTCGCCGGGTCCGGCCGACCCGATAACAATCGACAGCTTGCCCAGGCGATCCCGTTTCATGCGGTCCTCGATAGTTTTCAGCCCGAAGAGCACTGCAATCCCGATCGACAGGCCGGCAAGGCCCAGCAGGAGCTGGCCTCCGCCAAAACAAAGCCCAAGGACCGTGACGAACCACATGGCAGCCGCGGTTGTGACGCCGACAACAAAGTTGTCCCGCCGCAGAATAGCGCCTGCGCCGATGAAACCCATGCCGGAAAGTATGCCCAGAGGAAGGCGCATGAGATCCATGACGACGAACGAATCCGGCGCCTTGCCTGTCAACGGCAGGAGAAGATTCGCCTGGATCATGGATACGCAGGCGGCCAGCGATACGAGGGTCATCGTGCGCAGGCCGGCGGCACGGCCGTGACGGCTGCGATTCCAGCCGATGACTATTCCCGCCAGGACCGCACAGAGCAGGCGTGCGCAGATATCGGGCAGCGAGATCGTCAGATGCAAGCCCAATGCCTCCTGTTCCGACGATAGCGCCGGAAGATTCTTCAGGGAAGCCGTCGGCAGACAGACGCGGCGGCAATCGTACGGAAACAGAATTGCTTATGCATAGTCTGCGCGGAAGCGCGAAAGGACAAGAATGGCAGCGAAGAAATCGAAGTCCGCCGGTCGAAGCAAAGTCAAGAAGGTCATGCACGAGCATAAGGAAGGCACGCTGAAGTCGGGGAGCGGTAAGAAAGTCGCCAGCCGAAAGCAGGCTGTGGCGATTGCACTGAGCGAGGCCCGGAAATCCGGCGCGAAGATTCCGAAGAAGAAGTCCAAATCCTGATGGGTTGGCATGGCCGATCTGAACGCTTTACCGAACCGCCTCGATCCGAAAAAATGCACCTGCCGGGCCATTATTGAAACTCCACGCGGCAAGCGCAATAAATTCGATTACGATCCGGCATTGGATTTGTTTGTGCTGGGCGGGCTGCTGCCGCAAGGCATGGTGTTTCCCTTCGACTTCGGCTTCGTTCCCGGCACGCTGGGCGGCGACGAGGATCCGTTGGACATCATCGTCCTGATGGATGCTCCTGCTCATGTCGGATGCCTGCTTGATGTGCGGATCATCGGGGTCATCAATGCTCAGCAAAGCGAAGACGGTCAGAAAGAGACGAACGACCGGCTGATCGGCATTGCCATTCATTCGTACGATCGCGAACAAATAGAATCGATCGACGACCTCAACAAGAGCTTTCTTTCGCAGTTGGAGGAGTTCTTCGTTTCGTACAACAAGCAGCGGGGAAAGAAGTTCAAAGTGATCGGTACCGGCGGGCCGCAAAAAGCCGTTAAGCTCCTCAAGGGGGCGATGAACAAATACGCCGACTCTCAATCGAAAGTCTGAGTTATGGGGCGAAGCAGAATCACTATTCCGACAGACGCGAACAACGTTGAACTGGACCTGCCAGAAGGAACCGTCAAACTCACCAACCTCGAAAAAGTCTTCTGGACCTCCGAGGGAATTACGAAAGGACGTCTGCTGCAGTACTACGCGGACGTCTCGTCATTTCTGCTGCCTCATTTGACCGATCGGGCGATGGTCATGAAGCGATACCCGAATGGCGCAGAGGGAGACTTTTTCTTTCAAAAACACGCGCCGTCGCCGCGCCCAAAGTGGATTCCCGTCTGCAAAATCATGCATCCCTCTGCAAATGTGGTGGATTTTCCGATCATCCGGAATCCGGCTGCGCTCCTGTGGGTCGTCAATCTGGGGTGTATCGATCTCAATCCGTGGTATGCGCGCTGCGATGACGTGAACCGGCCGGACTATCTCCACTTCGACCTCGATCCCACTCCGGGCGCGACGTTTGCGCAGGTGAGAAAAGCGGCGCTGCTGGTGCGCGATGCGCTCGCGGAGCGCGGGATCGCAAGCTATCCGAAGACCACCGGTTCGCGCGGAATTCACGTCTACATTCCCATCCGGAGAGGTCCGCTGCAAAAGGAGGTGTGGACGTTCGCAAAAAGCGTGGCGAAGGAACTGGAGTCCCGTCATCCCGACACCATTACGGCGGAATACCGGGTCGCCAAACGGCCGGAAAAGCGTGTGCTTGCGGACTACAACCAGAATGCGTGGGGCCGCACGCTGGCATCGGTTTATTCCGTACGACCCAGGCCGCGTGCCCCAGTGTCAGCTCCGGTTACATGGGAAGAGGTCGCGAACGGAATCGAGATTGAAGACTTTCGTCTGGACAATATGCCGGATCGCCTCAAAAAAACGGGGGACCTGTATAAGCCCCTCCTGCAGCAAAAGGGCCGGGTGAAACTGGAGCGATTTTCTTGAATCTGCCCATCGCAATCCCTTTCCCGCCGATGGAGGCGAAGATCGCCGCCAAAATTCCGGCTGGCCCGGAGTGGGAGTACGAACCGAAATGGGATGGTTTTCGATGCCTTGCTTTTCGCAGCGGAAAGGAGATCGAACTTCAATCCAAAGCGGGACAGAGCCTCACACGATACTTCCCGGAGATCGCCGCGGCGCTGCTGAAAACAACACCCAGGACGTTCGCGATCGATGGAGAACTGATCGTGCCGATCCGCGGCCGGCTTTCTTTCGAGGATCTGCTGCAACGAATTTATCCTGCCGCCAGCCGTGTACGCATGCTGGCTGAGACGCATCCGGCCCGGCTTGTGATCTTCGATTTTTTAGTCGACGAACAAGGCCACTCGCTCATATCGGAGCCGTTCGAGGAAAGGCGCAGGACTCTGGAGATGTTTTACCGGACTTATCTGGACGGAACCGATGCTCTTCAGCTTTCGCGAAGAACGCGGCTTGCGCGCGTTGCCGAGCGCTGGATGAAACTGACGCGTGGACAGCTTGACGGCATCGTGGCGAAAAGGATCGACCTGCCGTATCTCTCAGGCGAACGCGCCATGATTAAAGTCAAAACAATCCGTTCCGCCGATTGTGTCGTGGGAGGATTTCGCTATGCGTCCCGGAAAGATGCCTCGGGGAAAAAGGTGGTGGGTTCCCTGTTGCTCGGTCTGTATGAGAACGGGCTTTTGCATCACGTAGGCTTCACCTCGTCGATGCCCGCTGTGGACCGCGTGGAACTCACTCGAAAATTGGAGAGTATGATTGAGGCGCCTGGTTTTGACGGGCACGCACCCGGCGGACCAAGCCGCTGGAGCAAGGGCCGATCCGCGGAATGGCAGCCCTTGCGACCGGTTCTGGTAGTGGAAGTTCAATACGATCACTTCACCGGAGCGCGCTTTCGCCACGGGACCAAATTTCTTCGCCGGCGGCCGGATAAAGACCCACATCAATGCTCCATGAAGCAAGTCCGGTTTGAGAGTCATGTCCGGCCGGCCGAACTCACTATGAAGGCATAGCGAGTATCGACCGGGCCAGAGTCGCGGTTAAACGTGGCTCTGGCCCGTCAGCGGACGTGACTCCAACCTGTCCCTGCTAGCCTCCGGCGTTACGTGTTTTCGGTGCTGCGGCGCTACCGGATAGGCCGGCATACAGCGATGTGGCGATTGTAGTGAGCTTTTCGTCGGCCTGCTCCTCTTCATTCTCCGTTTGCTGAAGCAGTTGAATCGCCTCCCGCAACACCAGGCGGTCCGCCAACGTCCGCGCCGTGCCATATGCCGATATCTCGTAGTGCTCGACCTTCTGACAGGCCGCGATAATCGCAACGTCACGAAGCGGGCCCTGCTCCCCTTCCTTAGTTGCCTCGCTGCCTTCTTCCAGCAAACCCTTCATGCCCTTACAGGCTTTTCCTTTGGCCGCGGTCCCCTGCAATTCAAATATCCGTTCGAGGCGCGAGACATGCGTCTGCGTTTGAGCGAGATGCTGCTGAAGAGCCGAAGCCAATTCCTGAGATCCGGCTGCTTTGGCGACTTTCGGGAGCGCCTTCACGATCTGCTTCTCCGCATCGTACAGGTCCCGAATCTGCTCGATAAAGAGTTCCTGCAATGTTTCCTGTTCCAAAATTGAACCTCCTTCGATCATCCGGCGAGCGGCGCGCAAATACACGCCGATCACATTTCACCGGAGAAGGAGGCAGCACCTGCGGTGCCGTTGTTCCGGCAGACACGAGACTCCTCCAGACTGCCGGATGCCGCTCGAAGTAAGGTAATCGTGCGCCCGATTCAGGCGTTATTCTGAACCAGCCGCCAGGATTTCCGGTCCCATGACCTGGCGGTGTATCTCGTCCATGAGGCGGCCGGCGCCGGAAAGGTGATTCATCATGCGGATCGACGTCAGTTGGGTCATGCGAAATTCTTCCAGCGTGAGGAGGCGTTCCCTTCGCATCCTGATCGGCCGAAGCATGCCGTCCCCGCAGGGCATCAGAAAGTAAGTCTCATCGGCCCGCAGGGATTGCCGGCAGTCAGGCGCCTCGATATAAAGATGCGCCGTCAAGCCGAGCTGGCAAAAGTTCACACGTTTCCCAGTTGTCTCGGGGAAAAACGCCCACAGCTCGCGTTCTGTATCGATATAGGCTTCGAAGTCAAACGGATGGGGCAGCAGAAAGGAAATCTGAGGATCAAGAAAGATAAATACAGACACTTCGCGGAAGAACTCCTGAAGAGATTATCCCGCAGATGTATGAAAACCTACAAAGCAGATTTTTGAGGCAGACAGGCGGGAGCGCTTGGCCCCGCCTGCCGATCCAGTTTGACCTCAGGACTTTGCGGACTGATGACCAGTCGTGGCGCGGTCCTTCCCGGAGTGCATCTCCTGCCGGCTATTTCCGGCGGAGGCACCCTCTGATGCAGTTTGCGAGGATTGAGCCCGCAGTTGATTGTGTATCTCGCGCACACCCGAGATGTTGTCAATGAGATCCTCGGCGCGCCGCTTGTCATTGCGTGCTTCGACTGTTCCGGTTAAAGTTACCTCTCCGTCTTTTACCGAGACCTCGATCTCGCCGGCATCCAAATGGGGATCCTGCGTAAGGCGTTCATTGACGTCTTCCTTAATACGCTCGTCGGAGCGTTTGTAGCCCTTCGGCCCGTGTCCGGCGTGGAGGCCCTGCTCGCCGTACTGGCTCAACCCGCCGCCGAACTGGCCCTGGCCGCCATAGTAGCTGCCGCTCCGCGGCTGACTCGAGTACTCGGAGTATTCCGCGGCACCCAAGCCGGAACCGACGCCATGTCCGGAGGACCATTCATTCCGGCGAGGATACGTGATACTCATACTGCGCCCGCGATGGCGGTCCCAATCCCAATCCTGAGCGCCCTGCCTGCCGGTGTGTTCCATTTGATAACGGCGCTCGTCAATCGGAAAGCCACGTTCATTTTCGTTTTGACCGCTGTTGCCGCGCCATTCCTCGCGGTTTCGATCCGGTCTCCAATTGCGGTCGTCATAGCCCGGGTATTCCCGTTCGTTCCGAGCCTCATATCCGGCGGGCCAATCTTCTCTGTCTTCATTTCTTCTTCCGCCCTGTCCGGAGGGATTCTGATAGGGACGGTCCGGCTCAGTGTGCCGGCCTGGACTACCCGGTCCTCCGCTTTCAAATCTTTCGCGATCTTGCTCATAACGATCTGTCATATCCGACTCCTTTTCGTACGGGCGCTTCATCGTGCCCGTTGCCAGAGTAGAGGATTGAGAATTTTCCCTCAATACTTCGCTGTGTTGGTTTGTTACCAAGGGCACATCGCAAATGGCAGTTCATTCAGGCGGCTCGTTGCAGCCTGCTGATCCATCACAGAAATGCCGCTGCATTCTTCAGATCGTCGATAAATCGCGAATATTCGGCTTCCCGGCCCTGCCGATCCGGCGCGCGGAGAATTGCGGAAGGATGGATGGTCGCAAAGACGTGCGACGCCCATGGATGTTCGAGCGGGACTCCGCGTTGTTGCGTAACCCGAAAGGTGTTTCCCAGAACCGTCTGAGCGGCCGTAGCTCCCAGGCAGACAATCACGCGAGGTTTGATCAATTTCACTTCCGCTTCGAGCCAGGGGCGGCAGGCGCGAATCTCCGTGGTCAGCGGTTTCTTATGCAGACGCCGTTTTCCCCGTTCTTCGAACTTGAAATGCTTGACCGCGTTCGTGACATAGACGTCAGCCCGGTCGATGGAAGAATCCGTCAGCGCACGATCCAGCATCCGCCCGGCAGGTCCGACAAACGGATGGCCCTGGAGATCCTCTTCATTTCCCGGCTGCTCGCCGATCATAAAGATGCGGGCTCTGCGCGGACCTTCGCCGAAAACCGCCTGGGTCGCGTGCAGATGAAGGTCGCATCCTTCACACAACTGAACGGCCTGGCGGAGAACCGGCAGCGTCGGCTTCGGGGGAATCCATAATTCGGCGCCGGGCATCTGACCGGTCCGGTTCGCGTGTCATACCAGTTCGCGTATTTTGGAGCCGGCGATATCTTTCACGATTTCACCGGCATCCTTTGTGCCTTTAGCCAGCGCCTCCGCGAGATGCAGTGCCTGTTCCGCCTTGATTTTGGCAGGCATGGGCGGAGTATTGGCGTCGACAACCGCTTCGATCAGAACCGGCCCATCGATGGCGAGAGCCTGGTCGAGAATACTGCCGCATCGGCGCGGGTCTTCGATGACGAAGCTGGCCATCCCGAACGAACGTGCGACTCCGGCAAAATCGATCGGCTGGAGATCGCAGACATACTCCGGGTTACCGAGAAATACCATCTGCTCCCACCTGATCTGCGCCAGCGAGTCGTTTTTGATCACGATAATCCGCACGGGCAGTTTGTATTTCACGCACGTCGCCAGTTCGCCCATCATCATCGTCAGGCCGCCATCGCCGACAAACGCAAATACCGGGCGGTCCGGGTGGGCAGTCTGCGCCGAGACGGCATAGGGAAGTCCGCATCCCATCGTGGCGAGATTGCCGGAGCAGGAGTACATCTGACCTTCTTTGGCCGGAATGTGGCGAGCCCACCAGCTTGTGATCGTGCCGGAGTCGGTCGTCACGATGGCGTTGGCCGGAATACGCTGCCCCAACTCGTGGGCGACTACCTGGGGCTTCATCGGCATGGTGAGATCGGTGGCGCGCGTCGACATCAGATCGCGCCACTTCGCCATTCCCGACTGGGCCTGTTCGAGAAAACCGCGGTCTTCGTTGCGCTGCAGCAGAGGCAGGAGGGCCTCCAGCGTTCCCCGACTGTCGCCCACCAGGCCCACATCTACGGGATAGCGCAGGGCAATCCGGGAAGGATTCAGATCGATCTGAACACAGCGCGCTTTACCCGGCTTCGGATAGAACTCGATGTAGGGGAATCCGGAACCGACGACCAGCAGAGTGTCACAGTTCTCCATCGCATCGATCGATGGCTCTGTTCCGAGAAGGCCGATACCACCTGTCGTGTACGGACTATCGTCGGGCACGCAGGCTTTGCCAAGGAGCGCCTTTACGATGGGCGCGGCCAGCTTTTCCGCAACCTGCGTAAGCGCAGCACCCGCGCCCAACGCTCCCTGGCCGGCCAAAATTGTTACCTTTTTCCCGGCGTTGAGGATCTCCGCGGCGGCGGCCAAATCCGCCTGCGGCGGCAGCCGGACGCTTTGCGCGTAAGCATTGGAGATGTGATCGGGCCGGTTGCGCGGCGAGCGCTCGTCGTCTTTGAGAGTCTGATCCTGAAGGTCCACCGGCATCGTGATGTGAGCGACGCCGCGTTTGGCGAGCGCTGTGCGGCATGCCTGAACCGCAACGTTCTGCATGTGGGCCGCGCCCATCACACGCTCGTTGTAGACGGCAACATCCATGAATAGTCTGTCGAGTGCGACATCCTGCTGGGTAGAGGTGCCGATCAGATCGTGGAACTGAAGTCCCGTCACGGCAAGAACCGGCTGCCCGTCAAGCTTTGCGTCATACAGGCCGTTTAAGAGATGAATTCCG
>DATAXN010000046.1:0-89288 GCA_036273015.1 Bryobacteraceae bacterium
CACACCTGAAAGTCCCCCCTACCCTCGCGCATAGCCCAAATCGACTCCGATATTTTTGTCAGGTCACGAAATCGGACCACAAGGCGGCTTTCAGCCCCATTTTTCTCGGCTCACCAATCCAGTGTGAGAAATGCAGGTTAATGACGCCAATGCCCATCGCTGCGCTGGCGCCGCTGAGCGAGAGCGTGGGCAAGGTCCAGAAACTTGCCCGATATCCATGCAGACCGGCAGCGGCAATCGAGAACAGCGCCAGCGCGACCGCCACGTTCGCGCCGAAGCGGTCGCTGGATCCAAACACCGCGAAGGCCAGCGCGCCGATTCCCACCGGAACGGCGACATGCCAACGACGCTCACCCGTGCGATCCGAATGCCACGCCAGCCAGAACAGCACCGGAATCTCGATCAGAAACGGAATTCCACTGATCAGCGAGACTTCCAGCGAACTCAGGCCCGAGAGCGCCTGAACGATCTTCGGCAGCCACAAAGTGAAGCCCCAGGTCGCGGCCAGAATGCAGAAGTAGGCGAGCGACAGAAGAATTACGCTGCGGTCGAAGAGCACTTTGGCGATCTGTGATGACGATGGCCTGGTGCGACGGTCGCGCTCGAGAGCCTCAATGATCCACGTACGCTGCTCGGGAGTCAGCCATCGTGCCTGAGCCGGCCGGTCGGTAAGGTAAAAGATCGTGACGATGCCGAGCACAACTGCGGGAATACCCTCCAGGATGAAAAGCCAGCGCCACCCTTCCATTCCCAGCCAGTGAACCTGCAGCAGTAGTCCGGAAACCGGCGCTCCGATGATTTCCGAGACCGGAATGCCAACCATGAAAAAGGCAACGGCTTTAGCCCGGTCCTCCTGTCGGTACCAGTGGGAGACGTAAACCAGAATGCCAGGAAAGAAACCAGCTTCGGCCAAGCCCAGTAGGAAACGCGCCGCGTAAAACTCATGTGCATTGCGAATGAAGCCCATGAGCGCGGCGAACAGGCCCCAGGAGATCATGATGCGGGCGATCCATTTGCGGGCGCTCCAGCGTTCCACCAGGATTGCTCCGGGGATTTCGAGAAGGATATAGCCGAGAAAAAAAATCCCGCTGCCGGCACCGAGCACGACGTTGGCGAGGTGCAGGCTGCGCGTCATTTCGAGGCTGGCATAGCTGACGTTGACGCGGTCGAGAATGGACGTGAGATAGAGAAGAAACAGAAACGGCATCAGTCGCAGCGTGATTCGGCGGCGGGTCTGGGAGGCGAGATCGAGGGGAACAGCGGCAGGGCTCATGCAGGGCTTCTAAAACTTAACGGGTCCTTCGTAGCCGGTCATTTCGAGGTATCCGACGCCTTTTTGCGTACCGGAGTAATCGACAGCGCCTTCCCAATAGTTTTGACTGCCGCGCAGTTCCTGATCGGGCAGAACGGCGCGGCAGGTCAGATCGATATTCAGAGACGGGATGCGGAGACGCCACGCCACGGGATATTTGTGCCAATACGACAAGGCCTGGAGCGTGAACTCGTCGTGACGAAGATGCTTCGCCTCTCCACGCGCATCGACGAAAGTGCCTGATGAATAAGGATCGATTGAGCCATCCTTGCGGCGCAGATCAAACATCATCAGTTCCGTGCGATTGTCGAGCTGAACGCTGAACCAATCCCATCCGACCTGGTCCGGGGCTAGTTGCTCGGTGAACCACTCGTGGTCCATCCAGGCGATACCGGATACCGTATTGTCGTTGATGGTTCCGGAAACGCCGAGAAGCGGAAAGCTGATGTAGTGCGATGCGCGGCCGGGTCCTTCGGCCTTCCGGCTGATTCCGTTTTCGCCCTGAATGACCACCGGTTTTTCCGGGACTAACTGCAGATGAAATCGGAAGTGTTCCGTGACAGCGTCGAGCGTCTGGTTGTCGCCCTGCCATTGCGAGGACCAATTGCCGTTCCAGATGCGACGGCGTTCGAAGTCGGCGCCGGCAACGCCGGGTCCCTGGCGATTTACCCGTTCCTCGTACCGGAAGCGCTTTCCCTTTACATCGGTGAGCGCGGCATGCGCGAGATAAAGATCCTGCACGTCCCAGGCGGAGCCGGCACTGGACTTATGCCGTTCACCTTCACGGAAGAAGACCAGCTCGAACCCGAACCGTTCACCCGCTTTGGTGGTCACATTACCGGTGTAATACCACCATTCCGTGCGAAAGTCTTGATGCTCGAAATGGTCTCGTGGAAACTGATATCGATAACCGGGCTGGGCCTCGCGGTATTGGAAGATGCTGCCGAATAACGGGAGAAGACAGAGCGAAAATACCGCTGGTTTCACAAGGTAAGCCAAGGGTCAGCGTACCGCAATCCCCTGCTACCATGAGGCTAACGAAGAACTCCGATCGACCAGTAATGATTGTTGAACCCCAGTGTGCTCGTTTCGAAAGCATCGCGCTCGAAGGCGGAGCCACTCTGTCCCCTGTCGAGGTGGCGTATGAAACTTACGGCCACCTGAACTCCCAGCACTCGAATGCGATCCTGATCACCCATGCTTTTACGGGTGACGCTCATGCGGCCGGAATCAGCCATGAGACCGGGAAGCCGGGGTGGTGGGACAACATGATCGGGCCGGGCAAGGCTTTCGACACGGACCGCTATTTCATCATTTGCTCCAATGTTCTCGGCGGATGCCAGGGAACCACCGGACCGGGTTCGATCAATCCCGCGACGGGGCGTCCTTATGCGCTGTCATTCCCGGTGATCACGATTCGGGATATGGTGCGGCTGCAGAAGATGCTGATCGATTCGCTCGGAATCAAAAGACTGCTGTGCGTGTCGGGCGGTTCGATGGGTGGCATGCAATCGCTCGAATGGGCGGTCAGTTATCCGGACGTGGTGCGCTGCGTCATCCCGATTGCCACTACCTGGCGGCACAGCGCGCAGCAGATCGCGTTTAACGAGGTGGGGCGGCAGGCGATTATGGCCGACCCCGACTGGAGCGAGGGCGAATATTACGACAAGAAGCCGCCCGCGCGCGGGCTCTCGGTGGCGCGCATGGTGGGCCATATCACGTACATGAGCGACGAATCCATGCGCGAGAAGTTCGGGCGCAAGCTTCGCGAGAAGGAGAAGCTCGGGTTTGACTTCAGCGTGGATTTCGAGGTGGAGAGCTATCTGCGTTACCGGGGCAACCAGTTTGTCGGGCGCTTCGACGCGAATTCCTATCTCTACATCACCAAGGCGGAAGACTATTTCGATCTGACCAACGGCACCGGCAAACTCAACGAGGCATTTCGTACGGTGGACACGCGCTTCCTCGTGATCAGCTTTACCTCGGACTGGCTGTATCCGAGCTATCAGTCGCAGGAAATCGTGCGCGTGCTGCGGCGGATCAACGGCGATGTTGCCTATTGCGACCTGCAGTCGAACTATGGACACGATGCGTTTTTGGTCGATATTGCGGAACAGACCGAAATTGTGCGCGGATTTCTGGACAGCACGGCGCGCCTCGCGGAGGCGGCATAAATGGGACATGCGGCCGCAGCGATCGCACGCCAGCAGCCGGTGACGCTGACCGAGCGGCCGGATTTTCACGTCATCGGCGAGATTGTGGAGCCGGGGAGCCGCGTGCTGGATCTCGGATGCGGCGAAGGCGAATTGCTCGCGTGGCTGGTGGAACACAAGCGGGTGCTGGCGCGCGGGGTGGAGATTTCTCCCGCGCAGGTGCGCCGGGCCATCGGGAGAGGCGTCTCGGTTTTTCAGGGCGACATCGATGAAGGCCTGGTCGATTATCCGGACAAGGCGTTCGATTACGTCGTGCTCAGCCAGACGCTGCAGGAGACGCGATCACCGCTGCAGGTGCTGCGGGAAATGCTGCGGGTGGGCCGCCGCGCCATCATTTCATTTCCGAATTTCGGGCATTGGAGCGTGCGGATTGCGATGCTGCGGAACGGTCAGGCGCCGAAAACGAAGCTGTTTCCGCACAACTGGTACAACTCGCCGAACATTCACTTCCTGAGCATTAACGACTTTGAGGATTTGTGCCGCGAACACCAGTTTCCGATCGAGCGGCGATATTTTCTTGCGGGTGCGCGGCGGGTGGGGGCGTTTCCGAATTTGGTTGCGCAGACCGCGGTTTTTCTGCTGGGGTGAAATTCCCGTGCGCGTCGTTGTAATCGTAAGCCTGCTTGCTCAATCCGCTTTACCCGGCCTCAGCCAACCAACTCCGGAGCCACCGCGATTCGAAGTCGCAGATGTTCACCCCAGCGGCCCGGCGATGAACCCATTCACTTTCGCCTCGGGTGGCGTTCTGCGCGGAGACCGCTATGACATCGGCAAAGCGACGATGCTCGATCTGATCCGGATAGCCTACCGAGTCCCTCCCGAAACTATAATCGGCGGGCCAAATTGGCTCGAATTCGATCGTTTCGATATCGCCGCAAAAGCGCCCGCGGAGTCATCGCCGGAAACCGTGCGAAAAATGCTGCAGTCGCTGCTCGTCGAACGCTTCCATCTGGCCGTCCACAACGATATGCGCCCGATGCCCGCATATGTGTTGTTGTTGGGCGCGGGGAGACCGAAGCTGATGGAATCCAGCGGCGCAGGAGAACAGGATTGTAAGTATGTGGACCAGCCGGCTGAATCCACCACTTATGCTTTATCGTGCCGCAATATAGCTATGGCCGCCTTTGCCGCACGGCTGCGGAGTATGGTCTCCGACTATGTCAGGGATCCGGTAATTGACGCTACCGGACTCGAAGGAACCTGGGATTTCGATCTTCAATGGACCCGCCGCTCCGCGGTCCTGCCTGCGGGAACCGGGCGGATGACGGTCTCAGACGCAATTGAAAAGCAACTTGGATTGAAGCTGGAGCTGCGCGAGGCGCCCGCTCCGGTGCTCGTGATTGACCGTGTTGACCAACCGACGCCAAATGCTCCTGATGTTTCAAAGAGACTTCCGCCGCGTCCACGGGCATTCGAGGTGGCAGACCTCAAACTGAGCAAGACCGGAGAGCGCGGTTACCCCAGCTACACGCGCGGAGGAATCCACGGTGCCGGGCTACCTCTCATGCCGATGCTCGGCTTCGCCTGGGATATGAACACGGTTCACACCACTCTGCGGATTGTCGGCTTGCCAAAGGGCATCGAGTCTGTTTATTTTGACGTCAATGCCAAAACCCCGGAGCATACGAACGGACCGGCGATCGAGCCTGACAGTGGCTTCGACGACGATCTTCGAGCTATGATGCGAACCCTGCTTGTCGAGCGCTTCCGAATCAAGTGGCATTACGAGGATCGGCCCATGGACGCATACTCTCTGGTATCGGCCAAACCGAAACTGCAGGGAGCCGATCCGGCCAATCGCGCCAGTTGCCATACCGCCCGATCTCTTGCTAACGATCCCAGGGACGCAAATCCGTTGCTCTCGCAGTTGATCTCCTGCAGAAATGTAACGATCGCGCAATTTGCCTCGAAGCTGCAGCAGATCGATGATTATCGTTTTGCATATCCGGCAGAGGACGCCACCGGCATCGAAGGCAGATGGGATTTCGATCTCAATTTCACCCCGGGGGAAATGTTCGAACGCACCTCAGCCGGGCGGGGCGTCGGAGCTCCGGAACCGAACGGTGCGATTTCGCTTCCCGAGGCAATCAGCAAGCAACTCGGGTTACGTCTGGAGAAGCGTAAACGTATGCTGCCGGTGGTCGTGATCGATCACATGGAGCTGAAGCCAATAGAAAACTGAGCATCGAACTTAGGTTTCAGATCCTGAACTCGATTTCGATAACCTTTTCTTTCATGGATATCCGCCTTCGGGGTTACCACGCGCAGGACTTCGATTTCGCCCGTCAACTCTACTTTGAAACCACGCGATGGGCGATTGAGCGTCTCTTCGGATGGGATCAGGCTCAGCAGGAAGCGAGTTTTGCCGGGTGCTTCAAGCCCGACGATGTCAGCATCATAACGGCCGATGGGACAGAAGTGGATTGGATTCAATGGCGGCCGGATCGCGACGCGATTTTCCTGGGCTCCATCTACATAGTGCCGCCGATGCAGAGGAAGGGTATCGGTACGCGCGTGATCCGGATGCTTCTCGATCTGGCGGGACAGCACTCCCAGGCATTAACGTTGGCGGTTATGAAGATCAATCCTGCGCTTGCCCTCTATGAGCGACTCGGATTCCGATCACGCATGAGGACGAGTACAAACTTTACATGCGGGCGGACCCGGTTTTGCGTCAAGCCTGATCAAGCGCTTCTTCGAGCAGCGTGGCAATGCGTCCGGACTTGTCCTCGAAGATCTGGAGCTGTCTCTCGGCAGCGCGAAGTTTGTCCGCCAGATGAAGGCAGGCGAGGACGGCCACGCGGGTCGAATCTCCGGATGAAGTTCGGCTGGCTATGGAAGCGACCAGGTCATCAACCTGCGCCGCGATTTCCAGCGCTTCGCGCGGATCGCCGTCGACGAGCAGCGAATAGCTCTGATTGAATATCTGAACTTTGACAGGCTGTTTGGACACCTGCCCTTATTCTACGCGTCAGGTTTTTGATGCGTCACGCCGCGCCGAGTTGATCGATGTGACCGAGCAGCTTTTCGATGCGGTTCCGTACCTGATGGCGTTCCGTGCGCAGGGCCTCGACTTCCGCCGCAAGATGCGCGTTCGCGCTCTGAGATTCCGCGAAAGCGGCCTGTGTTGCCGATAGTTCCTTCAGCGCGGCATCCTTTTCCTGTCGCAGACGGTTGACGAGCGCGACTGCTTTTTGGATGCGTTCCTCAAGGTGACTGAGGCTGTCGATTTCCGGTTCCTGTCCTGGGGCTGGCATCTCTTCTTATTTCGCTGGTTTTATTTCGCTGGTGGGGCGAGAGCGGCTTTGACTTGTGCAGTGAGGGCGGCGAACTGACCGGCGTCGGCGGTCGCCGTTTCGGCAAGAACCTTGCGGTCGAGTTCGATACCGGCAAGCTTCAGACCGTGCATGAACTTGCTATAGGAGAGACCGGCTTCGCGGGCAGCGGCGCTGATGCGGACGATCCACAATGAGCGGAAGTCCCGCTTTTTGCGCTTGCGGCCGGTATATGCGAATTTGAGGGCCCGCTCAACGGCTTCCTGCGCGGAACGATGTAGCTTGCTCTTGGTTAAGAAATAACCGGATGCGAGTTCCAGCGTCTTGGCGCGACTCGCCCGTCTTTTAGGACCACGTTTTACTCTTGGCACGTTTCTCTCCTTGTGTTGATTGCATTAAGCGGCGATGCGGGCACGTGCGGTGGCTCCGTTCGCTCGCGGGAATCCCCGATCCGCCTGGTTTCAGTAGGGGATCATGCGCTGCAGCTTGGCTTGGTCAGCGGGATCGGCAACCACTCCCGTGTGCAGTTTGTTCTTTCTTTTGCGCGCCTTGGAGGTGAGGATGTGCCGGGCGAATGCGTGCTGCCGGACCACCTTCCCCGTCCCGGTCTTTTTGAACCGTTTGGACGCACCTTTGTGGGTCTTGAGTTTGGGCATGAAAATATTCCGGGAAAACAAGAGTCTACCACATTGGCTCGGGAGCGGTGCGCCAGTGGCCCACACATTGCCCCGGTTACAATTGAGTTCAGTAATGCAGTCCTGCGAGGGCGAAGAACAGTCGCTTGAAGAGCAGACCCTGGGTCAGTTCGCGTTGGTGGCCTATATAGCCGATCCACTGGCCCGCTTTCTCGACGATCTCCGCATGGAATTGAAGCCGGGCTGCAGGCCGCACGCTCACATAACGATCCTGCCGCCGCGGCCGCTCCACAGCGAACTGGCCGATGCGCTTCAAAAGATTACGGACGGCATAAGAGGAACAGCAGCGTTCCGGATCGAGTTGGGCGAGATCGAGATTTTCGAGACTTCGCACGTTGTCTATCTGGGGCTGGCCAGGGGCGCGGAAGAAATGCGCCGGCTTTACGGCACTTTGAACCGCGGATGTCTGAAATATACCGAACCGTTTCGCTATCATCCGCACATCACGATCGCGCAGGATCTGCTGCCGGAGGAAGCTGCGAAGCTATCGCTGGTTGCAAAAGAGAGATGGGCGAATTACCGAGGCCCGCGTGGCTTCACGGTTTCCGTGCTGTCGTTCGTGCAGCACGTGGCGCCGTTTATCTGGACCGATGTGGCGGCGCTGCCTGTGGGCGTCGACGTTCCGGCAGCGGTCAGACGGGCTTAATTCGAGCTTGTCTCTTAATCAAGCTTCTCTGGGGTGAGCTCGATATTCTTTTCGCCGGCCGCTTTCTTTTCCCAATATTTCTTCAGCCAGGCTTCCCAACTCTTGCCGGCAGCGGTATCGCGGCCGGTAAATGCCAAGGCGGCGATGTCGGAGTAGGGAATCGACAGTTTGCCCGATTCGCCCCTGGGGAAAAGCCGGATGAGAGATTGCGCCAATGTGTCGGCGGTGCGGCGGTCGAAAATATAGCCTTCGACCTTGCTGCCGTCTTTCCGCGTGATGGTCACGTCTCCGCGATAATCGAAAGCCTTTTCCAGACCCTCGCGTAATTCTTCTTCGGAGGAGGGCTGCCAGTCGCGTCCCTGCAGATTCTCGTGTTCGAATCCCGGTGCGACTTCGAGAGCTTCCGGATTCAGGCCGTCCGGGTTTAAAGCAGCGTTCACGCCTCGACCTCTTCGCGCGCGCCGGTCTTCATGGAGAGCTGCACCAAACCAGCGGGCGCGTGCACGGGCTTCACGGGTTCGTCCAGCAGTCGAAGGGCGGCGCGATCGGGATATTTCGAGAACGTGCCCTTGACGGTGGCCAGGAAACCTTTCCAACTGCTGAACTGATCATGGACGGCGGACGCTTCGTAGCCGCTGTGCACCATGCAGTTCGCGCACTTCGGATTGCCGGATTCAGTGCCGTAGTTTTCCCAGTTTGTTTCCTGCATCAGCTCTGCGAAGGTATCGGCGTAACCGTCCTGCAGCAGGTAGCAGGGCTTCTGCCAGCCGAAGAGATTGAAGGTCGGCATACCCCAGGGCGTGCAGGCATAGTGCCGCTTGCCCATCAGGAATTCGAGAAACAAAGGCGACATGTTGAACTTCCATGCCGATTTGCGGTTGGAAAGAATCGCGTTGAACAGGCGGCGTGTGCGGGCTCTGCCGAGGAAGTGTTGCTGGTCGGGCGCTTTGTCGTACGAATAGCCCGGCGAGAGCATCATGCCCTCGACGCCGAGCGCCATCATTTCGTCGAAGAACGCTCGAACGCTTTTGGGATCGACGCCATCGAAAAGAGTGGTGTTGGTGGTAACCCGAAAGCCCCGCTGAACAGCTTCGCGAACGCCGTCGACGGCAAGCTCGAAGCCACCTTCCTTGCAAACAGAAAAGTCGTGATGTTCTTTTTCTCCATCAAGATGCACGGAAAAGGTCAAGTATTTACTGGGCTTGAAGAGATGAAGCTTTTCTTTCAGAAGGAGGGCGTTGGTGCAGAGATAAATGTATTTTTTGCGCGCGATGAGCCCTTCGACGATTTTGTCGATTTCCGGATGCATCAGCGGCTCGCCGCCGGGAATCGAAACCATGGGGGCGCCGCATTCATCGACCGCCCGGAAGCACTCGTCGGGCGTCAGGTTCATCTTCAGGACATGGGCGGGGTATTGAATTTTGCCGCATCCCGCGCAGGCCAGATTGCACCGGAACAGGGGTTCGAGCATGAGCACAAGCGGGTAGCGGCCGCGCCCGGCCGCACGCTGGCGCAGCACGTAACTGACTACCGTCCACATCTGCGAGACGGGTACGCCCAATTTCACTCACCTCCTGGACCCTAAAAACGCTATTGTCGCATTGACGAAGGTGGTTTGTGAACTGTATGTTACGGGCGATTCTCAGAGTGAGAGGCGACAGCGCGGGCCTTACGTGTGTCCTCCATGAGCTGGCGGGCGATCTTGTCCGCAACATCCGCCATCGCTCCTCGAAATTTCCCCCCGGCGCTTTCCTGTGTGGTGGACCAGATCACGTCCCCATTGGAATCGACCAGCCGCATGGAAGCGGATGCTTCATGACGGCGTTCTTTGATGTGGCTGTTCTCGTTGTCCGATACTCCCGCGCCGGCGTTCTGGTGCGACGACGTGCCGATGCCCGTGGAATTGTTTACCGAGCCGCCACTGCCGGAAGAAGCGTGGATGCCGATCGACTCGCTCGAATCGTGCTCGTCGGTGAAGATTTTGTCGTCGGACGAGCCGCGGAGAACGGCGTCGGCGCGGTCGATATTGTCCGTCATCAGGAAGAGCTTCGAGTTCTGCAGGGCCGTGATGATCATGTCGCGCATTTGATCGGAGTCGCCGCCGCCTCCGAGCCGTTCGACGTAAATACGCCGGACGCGCGCGAGGTTCGGCATCCCGTCCGGCTCGATGGCCCGCGCGATCGAGGGAGCGGCCAGGAGCTGAGCCAGCAGGAGCAGGAGGAGTACAGCGGTCCTCGGTTTCATCCCTTTCCCGCTTTGCGCGCCTCTTCATCCTGATATTCGATACGCCGTCCGGTGCGTGCTTCGAGCGACACGAGCAGCGGCCGGATCTCGTCTTTTCCCACCTGCAGAACGATAGCCTGCTGATTTCCCTCCGGGTCGGTATATCCGATGGTCAGGAAGTGCGTTTTTTTCTTCGCTACGAGGAAGAGCGGGGAAATCAAGACGGCCTCGACATAGCGGCGGCTCACCCGCAGGCCATACTCCAGGGTGTTGACGTCTTTGTAGGGCACCTGGAAGGAATTCGAGCCGGTACTCAGCCGGATTGCGTCATCCTGCTGCAAATCGATCCGCACGCCCGATTTGTTATGCACTCCTGGAACGGTCCCACCGACATAGAGGACCCGGGTTCCGGTGTCTCCCGCCTGAAGCAGAGGCGAGAGCGCAAGCAAAACCAAGAGGTATCGCTTCATACCTTTATCGGAGCATGGAATTGCGCTATTTCCCATACGACTGAATGCTTTTCAGCGGTATAGCCACCGGTCGGATCGGCGGTAGAATGAGGGCGTGAGGACCCAGTGGCGTTGAGTGTTCTGAAGGACATTCGCAAGATTTATGCGGGCATGAACGCCGACGAAATTCGCGGCGCGGCGCATCGCGAGCTCAACGTCGGACTGCTGGCGAGCAGCGACGAGGGATACCTCGAGATGGAACGGTTTCTCGCTCCCTGGTGGCTCGATGACGTCTCGCGCGCAGAAGCCGTCAGAAGTATTCGGCAGGTGGATGGAACGCCGACCAGGCATTTCGATTTTGTGCTTTGCGAGCCGGGGATTCCAATACCACCGAACGGATATTTATTTGACGAGTCGGATACCATTTCCATGGCGCAAACGATTGTCAAAGATCACCATGAAATTGAACTCGCAATCGCTCGCCGATTTCCTCTTTTTCGAAGGCCGGCGGCGGACAATATCATCCACCGCATATCGCGGGAAAATGCGCTGTTTGCTTTGGTGACGGCCCTGCCCAACGTAATTCCGAGCGTGATCGATCTTCCGTGGGCGATCGGTGAGTTTGCAACGGACACGGCGTTTCTCACCATGAACCAGATTCGGATGGCCATGCTGATGGCTGCGGTGCATGGCCATACGATCGGATATACAGAACAAAAAGCTCAGATCGCGGTGATCGCGGCGGGCGCCTTTGGATGGCGTGCGCTGGCCCGCGAATTGGTGGGGAAGATTCCCCTGGGAGGAGGGCTCATTCCGAAAGCCGCCGTCGCATTCGCCGGCACATATGTGGTGGGGCTGGGCCTCGACAAAGTCAACCGAACCGGCGCCGGATTTTCACGTGCAGAGAAGAAGGACGCCTATGCGGATGCATTTGCGAAAGGTAAGGAAGTGGTTCAGGAACTGGCGCCTGCCATTGCCAAACGAACCTGAATTCGCGTTGGGAAATTTTCGCAACCGGAAGGTCTCGGGTGCTGTCCTTACGTTTATGATCTGGAGTAGAGATCCGTCATGAGCCTCCTTAATGCTTTACATTTTTCGGCCCGAGCGGCCGGTTTGATTTGCGCCACAGCACTGTTGCTGAGCGCGGACACCCTTGTATTGCGTAACGGCGCAACTGTACAGGGTACTTATCTCGGGGGCGACGCCCGCCAAGTCCGCATCGATCAGAACGGAACGGTGCGCAGCTACGACATCGGGGAAGTGCAGTCGGTGATTTTCTCCGAAGCGGGCTATCAGGCGCCTCCGCCGCCTGCCCAGTCTTACCCGCGCGGCGCTCGTGATTATGCGCCTGCGCCGGCGCCCAATTATCCTGCACCACCTGCTCAGCCTGTCGCTGGTACCACGGTTCCAGTCGACACCAGTGTGGTGGTTCGGATGATCGATTCGGTGAACTCGGACACCGCGCGGCTCGGCGAAACATTCCGCGCCAGCCTGGCGGAGCCGGTCTATGTGAGCGGTCAGGAAGTCATTCCGCGAGGCGCGGATGTAACAACGAAACTGGTTACCAATCAGCAGTCCGGCAGGATTGAAGGACGCACCGTGCTGACGCTTGCGCTTTCAACGATCACGATCAATGGCCGCGTGATGGACGTCACCAGCAGTGACGTTCAGAGCGAAAGCAGTTCGCGCGGCAAGCGAAGCGCCGGAGTAATCGGCGGCGCGACGGCGCTGGGTGCTATTGTCGGAGCGATCGCAGGCGGTGGCAAAGGTGCGGCTATCGGCGCGGGCTCAGGCGCCGCGGTCGGTACCGGCGCGGAAGTACTCACCAGCGGACAGAAGGTCAAAATTCCTTCAGAAACCAGACTGACGTTCCGTCTGCAGAACCCGATCCAGCTATGAGGATTGCGCTCGCGGCGCTGGCGCTGATCTTTGCAGCCGGCCCCGGCGCCGCTGCTACCCATGATGTGGTGGAGGGCAATCCCGCCAGTCCCGTCAAGGTTCTGATTTACGACGATCTGCAGGGACCGGATTGTCAACGATTCCGCCTGCTGTTGGACGAAAAGATTCTTCCCAAATACGGATCGAAGGTTGCGTTCGTTCATCGCGACTTTCCAGTAGGAAGAGACGATTGGGCGCGTCCCGCCGCCATGGCGGCGCGATGGGTCTACGAGCAGAACTCGCTGTTGGGAATCACCATTCGCAGAGAACTTTTGGCCGAGCAGGACAACATCACCTCGCAAAATCTGAAACAGTGGCTCACCGAATTTGCGTCGCGCAATCATCTCGATCAGAAAGGAATTATCAGCGCTCTTTCAGATGAGCGTCTCGGGGCGCTTGTCGATCAGGACCGGCAGGGCGCGGTGGCGCGAGGCGTTACACAGGCTCCGACGGCCTTTATAGGTGGGGTGTCTTTCGCGAAAACCATCCTTTACGAAGATCTCGCCCGCGCGCTCGACGAAGCTCTCGCCCGGTAACGACTCCCGAACAATTCGGATAAATTATGTAGCGCCCCGGAGAAATCCGATATGGGGTGCGGTACGCTGTTTGATGCAGCACGGTGGTCAGGGCCCCTATGATCGAACGGCGGAATCCACGCTATCTCCACGGCATCGTGTTGTCGGCGGCGGTCGCTTTTTCCGGATGCAGTGTTGCTTCATTGAAGCCATCGCATCTGATCAAGCCGCAGTTCTCTCTGTCCGTTCAGGTCGCGCACGACGCCAACGTCAACCAACCAGTGGCGTGCGATTTTGTTTCGATCAACGACAAAGATCTCGCCAAGGACGTTGCCAAGATGACAGCTGCGGATTGGTTTCAGAAGCGTGACCAAATTACGCAGGATTTCAAGGCCACGTCGGTGTCGATTCGCAGTTGGGAATGGGTTCCGGGGCAGGTGGTGCCGGATATCCTGGTTCCGATGCGGAAGACACCACGCGCCATTCTCGTTTTTGCGCGTTATTCGACGCCGGGTCCGCATCGCGCACTGGTAGATGCGTCGAAACCGGAGATTTTAATGCTGAATCGCGACGATATGAAACTGGAGCCTCTTGCCAAATAGGGCGGAGAGTTAGTGTAATTGCAACCGGTGCAAGATATTCCCGATCCAATCCAATGGTACGAAGGAATGCTGCTTATGCCGCAGCATTTTCAACAACTTGCGGGTCGTTATGAAGGCCTGATCCAGTATGCGGCCAGCGTCGGCGGCGCGTTCCCCTGGGGCCTGATTCGATTCGATTACGATCGCACCGCGTTGGTGAGCGGAACTCTGCGGGTTCTGAATGTGGAAGCGATCATGAGGGACGGATTTTTTGTCGAGGCCGGGGCCGACGCCGGCATTCCGCTCGATCTCAACCTTAAAAACTCACTGGATCAGATGCGATCCGGATACCTGACCGTGCATCTGGCTGTGCCGGCGCAGAGAGCGCTCTCGAGCCGCGGCGATCTGTCGCGCTACGAATCGCACGAGGGCGATGCGGTATCGGACGATGTGACGGGAGAAGAGCCGGTACACATCCCGCGACTGCGCCCGCGCATCTCGCTCTGGGCGGGCGAGGATCCTCCGGCTCGATTCCAGAGCCTTCCGCTGCTGCGGATTCAGGTCAACAACGACACTTTCGAAGAATTTGAATTCATTCCGCCGATGGTGACGGTGCCGACGGATTCGGCGCTGGGGACGCTGTGCGCGGAGGTCATCAGTCACATTAGAACGAAGGCCTGGGTACTTGCCGATCACCTGCGCGGCGGCTCGTCTGAGCTGGGTGACGCCGATATACCGGAGATTCGCTACAAAGCGCAGGGCTTGGCAGTCGGTCTGCCGATGCCCGAAGCGGCGCTTCATTCGGGCCGCGTCCATCCGTTTTCGCTTTATCTGCTGATGTGCCAATTGGCGGGGTATGTGTCGACCGTGACGTCCGGTCTGGTCTGTCCCCAATTTCCTCCCTATCGCCACGAGGATCTGCTCAACACATTCCAGCCGGTTTTAGAACATATCCGTACAGCGGTCGCCGAGGCGGTGATGGATGCCTGGACTGCTCTGCCGTTCCGCCGATCGCAAGGGCGGTTTGAGGCTGGGCCGAGTTTGGCATTGGATCGGGTGATCGGCAGCGGCACTCTCGAACAGCCTGTGGCGGCATTGGCGCTTCGGGTTCCGCCCGATGCGACGGAAGAAGCTGTGCGGCGCTGGGCGGAGGAATCGGTCATCGGAAGCGCAGGCCTGATGACTTCGCTGCTTGCCAGCCGCGTGCCCGGCGCTCTGCGCCGGAGGACCGAACGGCTTCTCGGATTAGCGCCGCCGCGCGGAATGGTACTTCTGTCGCTGGTGCTGGATTCCGAGACCGCGCACGCCGGCGAAGCGCTGCAGATTGTGGAGCGCTTCGACAGCGCAGGTCGTCCTTCGGACGCGGTACTTTACGTCCAGCGGTCGGCGAACGCCGACTCAGGGGAATAGCGTGGCTCGTCTTCATGCTCCCGTCCCGTCGGTTAAATTCTTTCAGCATTACGTCAGCGATCTCATCAGCCTGAAACTTTCGGTGCAGACGTCCACTTCGGACGTTGTCGACACCTCTATTCCGCTGGAAGCCCCGCCGGATCCGGCCGCTGCCGTGGCAGCGGTCCCGATCGCGACCGCTCCGGCAATTGCACCCGGCACGGCGGCAACGGGCGCCGCGACCGCACCGGCGCCGGTGCAAGGCCGTCCGGCTGCGATTTGGAACCGCTTGGCCGCGCTGCTGGACCAGCAGCTTCTCGATGCATCTCGGATCGCGGGCCCGGTGGGACTCGAGTTTCATCGGGAGGCGGTCTACGTGATGGCCGCGCTGACGGATGAGATTTTCGTTCGCCTGACATGGGAAGGCCGGGATTACTGGCTTGCGCATCTGTTCGAAGCGCGCTTTTTCCGGTCCCATTTTGCAGGACAACGCTTCTTTACGCGAATCGACGAACTGCTGACCCGCGACGACGATGCAGCAGCGGAAACGGCCACTGTGTATTTGATGGCTCTCGCTTTGGGGTTCCGCGGCCGATATTACGGGCAGAATAATGACGCAATTCTCGATGGCTACCGCAACCGTCTGTTCTTTTTCGTGGCGCGTCGCGATCCGGGTGTTGCGGAATCCGTCAAGAGACTTTTTCCGGAGACCTATCGATTCACCATTCAGGGCGGCGCTCCCCGTAAACTGCCGGCGCCTCGGCGCTGGGTGTTCATCCTTGCGACAGCCGTCGTGGTTTGGGCGGCAGCGGCAGAGGGGGCGTGGATGAATCTGACCGGTGAATTGGTGCGCAGGGTTTGCTGCCCCGGTACTCCGGCATGCCGGCTGGAATGTCTGACCAAACCCCCGGCGAAGGGCGGGAGTTAGTCCATGACGATGAACACCGCAATCGTGGTGCTCGTGGTCATGCTGATCCTGCTTGCGGTCAGCATCATCATGTTCTTTGTTCTCCTGCATCGCAGCAGGGTGCGGGAAGAAGAAAAGAAGGCAGCGGCCCCGGACGCGGGCGGCGATCTGAGCCTGTCGCGCGGAGTACGCGAAACGGTCGCATCGTTCCGCAATGTATTGCCCGGTGGACGGCCCGATACGCGGGTTCCGTGGATACTTCTGATCGGAGAGTCTGGTTCCGGGAAGACGACGCTCACCGAACATCTGGGTTCCGGTGTCAGTGAACTTCCAGCGCAAGGCGGTGGCGTGCGATGGAACGTCCTCGACGGCGGCATCCTGATCGACGTTCCCGGCAATTTCCTGATTGGCGCCGAGGGCAGGGACCAGCCCGACGGGCGCTGGAATCGTCTGATCCGATCGCTGCTCCGGCATCGCCCGGCGCGCCCTGTTGACGGGGTGGTGCTGACTATTCCGGCATCTGAGCTGCTGAGAAACAACGACGTCGCGAATGTGCAGCGGAGCGCGACTGCGGCGGCGATTCGAGCCAAGCTGGATGAAGCGCAAAGGCTGCTGGGCCTGGTTGTTCCGATCTATGTCCTTGTTACGCGCTGCGATCAGGTGCGCGGGTTCGGAAGCTTCTGTTGGGAGATGAATCCGGACATGGACGACGACATGTTCGGATGGTCTAATCCGAATACCCTCGAGTCGGCGTTCTCGCCCGATTGGGTGGATGAGGCGTTCGACATGATTGAAGCCGGCGTCCTGCGCCAGCAGATGCGCGTTTTCGGCAGTCGGGCCTGGACGCCCGCGACCGACGAACTCTTTCTCTTTCCGCTGGAATTCGCCGCCATGCGCGCACCAATGCGCAGCTTTTTGAATGAGGTATTCCGCGAGACGGCGTACGTGGATTCCAATTTTCCGCGGGGCATTTATTTCTGCGGCGACGCGTCGGTTGTGGTGGATCGATTGGCAGCCAGCCGTGTCTCCACGCCGCCGGCAATGGGAATTACAGCGCCGACTTTACCCGTGCCGAGCTGGATACCTCCCCGGATTGGTGCGGTTGCTCCGGCGATGCTGCTTGGCGCGCCTCCGCGACGGCAGATCGCATTCGCGAAGCACCTTTTCGATTTCAAGGTCTTCCTCGAATCGAAGATTGCCCGGCCGGTTGCGAGAGTTCGTTTCACGCGTAATCGCGCGGTGCTTACCCTGCAGGCGGCTCTGGCTGTTTTCGTCGTGGTGTTTTCCATCGGCTCGGTGACGGCGTACCGGCGCCTCCTCGATATGCGGGATCACAAATTCTTTCCGCTGCTTACGACCCTGGCGGACAAAGTATCTTCGGGACGGGCGCCGACTGTGCAGACGGCATACGATCTGGTCGATTCGCTCGGAGACATCAATACGCGCGGATTCCGATCCCTTTTCCTGCCCGCCTCCTGGCGCGACCCCATCGACCGTCGAATGTCCGAAGGACTCACCGATGCATTGCGCACGGTTGTTCCCGCCGTTCAGGTGGGTCTGGACGCCAAAGCAAACGAAGTGATCGGAGACTGCACCGCGGTTGCGGCGCTGAATCCGGTGAGCGATCAGCCCGCGGGACCTTTCTCGGAGCTTTCGTTCGAAAGAGATCCACAATATGTCGCGCTCGATCAGTTTCTGAAACGGGATACGGATCTCGAAAATGCCGTCGCACACTATGAAAGCATCCGGCGTGTCGGCGGCGGCACTTACAAAGATCTCGACGCTATTTTTCAATACCTGCTGCCAGGCAGGGCGCTCGTCAATGCCGCGCGCATCAGTCAGAGTGAGTATTACGAGCGAGCTCTCTCGCAGGTCTCGAGCGACCCTCTGACGGTAGTGCGCGATGGGCATTTGGATTCCTGCACCGCGGAACGGGTGCAGGCGCTGGCGGAGAACTTCTATACGAGCTGGTTTACCAACAACCCGCTCCTGAGCAGAACTACCGGGGTCGCGGACGAACTCGATTCGCTTCGCGCAGGCAGACTTGCCACCGATGACCTGCCAACGCTGGTCGACGATATTCGATCGCTCGATGGAGAGATATCGGGCAACGCGGCGCGATGGCTAACGCAGACGGAGTTCGATCCTTCGCTGTATCCCGCGCTGAAACAACTGCCGGCGCGGAAATTCGCCACGCCGGAATTTATTCAGGGCGTCAACAGAGATGGTCATGACAAGCTCACGGAACTCCGGGAGCAGTTGTTCATGACTCGATCCGGCGCCGATCCGATTCTGGAGCAGCGCGGTGAGGACCTGCGGGTTTCGGCGCCGATCATGGCGCTGGAAATCGGAATCGAAGCGTTGCGGACACAGGACTTCATGACCTCGGTTTCGTCTCTGACGCCTAGCAGTAATGTGGTGACGTGGAACCTGACGACATTGGGGCAGGCGACACAATTGCGGGAGTCGTATGAAAAGTTCATTCGGGACAGGATGCCGCTGCTGCCGCCCGGATTGCGTCCGCCGGTGCAGCGGATCGCGGCGCAGAATCTGAGCCTTGCCGTCAATTCAGCCGTGGCGCGGGCGCAGGGACCGGTAGCGGGTACCGACGACACCGCGACTCTGCTGGCCGTCCGAAGCTTTAAGGACGCGGCGCCGGTGCTGACTCAGCTTCAGCAGTCGATGACGCAGATCCAGCAATCGCTTCCTCCCAGTTCCACGTTCTCGCGGTCCAATTTTCAGTCGATTCTGGCGAATGAAGGCGTAGCGCTGGCGCAGCGGCTGAACCGCGATCTGGCTGGTGAACCGGCCTATACCCATTCCACTCCTGCGATGCGGACATGGAATGGCTCGACGCCGCTCTCGCACGCGATTTTTGCGTCGGTGGATTCCCAAGACGCGCTGGAGGAATTCCTGTCCAGTCAGCGGGAGCGTATTCACTCGCTGGCCGTCGATTACGCAGAGCCTCTCGCGGCTTACCTCCAGTCGCAGGCGCTGGAGACGCAGGCCTCGTTTAACCGCTGGCTCGGCATTATCGGCGATGTGAAGGATTACGACGCGAAAAAAGCCGGCAATTCCATAGCCGCGCTCGAGACGTTCATCCGAACGAATCTGGATAAAATTACGCCGGTCAATGCCTGCCGCGCGAGCGATTCCATGGCGGGGACCAACCGCAACGATTATTTTGTGCAGATCCGCGCCGATCTGCAGAACGCTGCGGTAACGCAATGCTCGCAGATTGCTCTACGCGGCTATACGACGGAGATCGCCGCGTTCTTCAATTCGAAACTTGCCGGCAAATTTCCCTTCGGTAACCTGCCCGCGACATCGGGAGTGGCGCAGGCCGATCCGCATGACGTGAGCGAGTTTCTTTCGCGCGTAGCCGACCGCGGGCCCGGCATAGCAAATTTTCTCAAACAACGCTCCGGGAATGCCGATATTCTTTCTTTCCTCGACCAGGCGGATGCCGTGCGCCAGATGTTCGCCGGAGGCTTGGCTGAGGGTGCGCCATATGCGGACGTAGCGGTTACGTTTCGGGTGAATCAAAACGCGGAAAGGTCGGGAAACGAAATCATCGATTGGGAATTCAAATGCGCCGACCAGTCAGTGCATTTTCCGGGCGGTACCGAGAACGGCGTCCGGTGGCACTACGGCGATCCGGTTCATCTCGCGGTCCGCTACGCGAAAGATTCGCCCGACGTGCCGCGCGCCGGCGGAGAAACAGGAGCCAATGCACGCGTGGACGGGAGATCCGTTACCTGGGATTACACCGGCGCGTGGTCGCTGTTCGCGTTACTCGCGAGCCACGGAAATCAGACCTCCGATTTCGGCGAGACCGCTGAAGCGCTACCCGGCATGCTTCGATTTGCGATTCCGACGATACCTGAGCCCCCGACGGTGAAAGGCGCGCGAATTCCCGCGGGCGAAGCGGGCGAAACGCGTGTTTTCATTCGCCTCGCAATGCGCGTGCCGGGCGCGAAAGAGGTGCGCGAAGTTCCGATCGCCGCATTCCCGACCAAAGCACCGTTGCCGGCGGGTACCGGCTCGACTGAGTAAAAACATGACGCCAGCTCCTGCCAGGAAATTTCAATTCGACGCCGAAAAATTGCTCTCTCCGATCGAAGGAGAGCAACCTACCGGCGCCGATCTTCGCTACGACGCGCTGTACGACCTGCTCCGTGAACTGAGGCGTGAAGACGACGCCTCGCTTCCTCAGGGAGTCTGGCAATCGGATCAGAAGCGCGCCGACTGGCGCGCCGTGGAATCTGCCTGTCTGGAAGCCCTGGAGACACGGTCGAAGGATTTGCAAATCGCCGCCTGGCTGACTGAAGCCTGGGTGCATCTGAACGGCTTTGAGGGGGCGGGGGAGGGTTTCCGGCTCATGGCAGCCCTTTGCACCGAATTTTGGGACGACCTCTATCCAAAGATAGAAGGCGATGACGCCGAATTTCGTATAGCACCGCTGATCTGGCTCAATCGCAAGCTTCCCACGGACCTGAAACTTCTGCCTCTGACCAGTCCCGAGGGCGAGGGTATCCCGGTCTGCGCGCTTGCCGACTGGGAAGTGGCGGCGCCGACGGCAGGAACCCAGAACCGATCGTCGTCTCAGACGCCGACTGCGGCCCGTACGATGACGCTGGCGCGCTTTCAGGAGAGCGCTCGAAAGACGTCCCGTTGGCAACTCGGCGCAACTGCGGATCGCATCCGCGGCATGCTGCGCGAGTGTTCGGCGCTGGAAGGATTTCTGGACAAGAAGCTGGGGCGGGAGTCGCCGGGCCTGGTGGGGATTCGAAGTGTCGGGGACACGGCGCTCGCGCTTCTGATGTCGCTGCTCCATGAGCGGCAGGACGATACGCCTCCTCCGGAACAACAATTGTCTTCATCGTCTGAAACTTTTCCACAGGCTGCCGACACATCTTCACCGGAAGCCAGCCAGGAAGAGCGAACCCCGTCGACCTTCGGGGGGCGAATCCGAAGTCGCGCCGAGGCGTATCGATCCCTCGCCGAGGCGGCAGACTTCCTCGGACGTACGGAACCGCACAGTCCTGCGTCATATCTCGTGCGGCGAGCTATCGAATGGGGGTCTATGTCATTGCAGGAACTGCTGCCGGAGCTGGTGCGAAATCCCGGCGAATTGACTGAGATTTTCCGGCTTCTCAATGTTCGCCCCCCGGATGCGCCGAAAAAATAATTTGATGTGGATATTTGTAGGAAATCGTAGTAGGATGGCAAACGTTTCGTAAGGTTTTATCCAAAGAGGGGAATATTATGCCTGAAAGTCTTCAGCACAAACTGGATCGCGTCAGACCACCGCGTGTCCAAATCACATACGATGTCGAAATCGGTGGCGCTATTGTCCAAAGGGAACTGCCGTTGGTGGTCGGAGTACTTGCCGATCTGTCCGGTAATCCGGAGCAGCCTTTGCCCCGGTTGCGCGATCGCAAGTTCGTCGCGATCGACCGGGATAACTTCAACGACGTTCTGGGTGCGGCGGCTCCCCGCCTGACCTTGCGCGTGCCGAACCGGCTGGATAAAGATCCGGAGTCTAAGATCAATGTTGAGTTGAAGTTCAAGGAGATGGACGATTTCACTCCTCTCAACGTCATGCTTCAGATTGAGCCGCTGAGAAAACTCTTCGAAGCGCGCCAGAAGCTGACCGATCTGATCGGCAAGCTCGACGGCAATGATGCCCTCGATTCCATGCTTCAGCAGGTAGTCACCAACACCGACGAACTGAAACAACTGCAAGCCGCAACTACGACCACGGAGGCCGCCAATGCCTGATGAAGCTCCCAACACAACTACCACGACCGCCGGCGCAACGGCGCAACTGACGCTGCTCGATCGGATCGTCACGGAAGGAAAGCTGGCTCGTGATGTCTCCCAGCAGACGCATGCGAAGGATCTGGTTAACGAATTCGTTACTCAGGTTTTGAGCGAAGGGATGACGATCAAGAACGACACTGTTGCGGGCATCAAGGATCGCATTGGTCAGATCGACAACCTGCTGAGCAACCAGCTGAACGAGATCATGCACGATCCCTCGTTCCAGCAGCTCGAAGGCTCCTGGCGCGGTCTGAACTATCTGGTGATGAACTCGGAAACCGGGACGCAACTCAAAATCCGCGTCCTGAACCTCACCAAGAAAGAACTTCTCAATGACATGGAGAAGGCGACCGAGTTCGATCAGAGCGTGATGTTCAAGCAGATCTACGAAGAAGAGTACGGCACCTTCGGCGGCAATCCCTACAGCCTGCTGGTAGGCGATTTCGAATTCGGCCGGCATCCGCAGGACATGTCGATCCTCGAAAAGATGTCGGGCGTAGCGGCCGCGGCGCATGCGCCGTTTATCGCTGCCGCCAGCCCGAAGCTCTTCGACATGGACAGCTTCAATGAACTCGGCGTGCCGAGGGATATGGCGAAGTCGTTCGAGTCCACCGAACTGGTGAAGTGGCGTTCATTCCGCGAGAGCGAGGATTCCCGTTACGTGACGCTGACGCTGCCGCACGTGCTGATGCGTCTGCCCTACGGACCGGACACCGTGCCTGTGGAAGGGTTCGACTATCGCGAGGACGTCGACGGCAGGGACGCAAGCAAGTACCTGTGGGGCAGCTCCGCTTACGCTCTGGCTCAGCGGATCACCAACGCGTTTGCACAGTACAAGTGGTGTGCCGCGATTCGCGGAGTGGAAGGCGGCGGATTGGTGGAAGGCCTTCCGGCCCATACCTTCAAGACCGACTCGGGCGACATTGCGCTCAAGTGTCCCACGGAAGTAGCCATCACGGATCGCCGCGAGAAGGAACTCAGCGATCTGGGCTTCATTTCCCTGTGCCACGCCAAAGGTACCGATTTCGCGGCATTCTTCGGCGGACAGACCGCCAACAAGCCGAAGGTCTACAACACAAGCGACGCTACCGCGAACGCTCGTGTCTCGGGAATGCTGCCGTATGTGCTGGCCGCTTCCCGCTTCGCTCACTACCTCAAGGTCATCATGCGCGACAAAATCGGCAGCTTCATGACCCGCGAAAATGTCGCCTCGTTCCTGAATACGTGGATCAGCCAGTACGTGCTGCTGAACGACGATGCTCCGCAGGCGGTGAAAGCAAAGTTCCCGTTACGCGAAGCCAGGGTCGACGTGATGGATGTGCCTGGCAAGCCGGGTGTTTATAAAGCAGTCGTGTTCCTCAAACCGCATTTCCAGCTGGATGAGCTCACGGTATCGATCCGTCTCGTTGCGGAACTGCCGCCACCGGCAGCCAAATAACATAGATATTCAGCACTAAGGGAGATCAGGAAAAATGGACGTATTGATTCTGGATTGCACCTCCGCCAGCATTAACGGTGAAACTCAGCTGCCGGATTACACAAACATGATCGAACTGCTTTCCTACAGCCATGGCGTGGCGCAGCAGATCACCGGGGATCAGAGCAACACGAAACGCACCTCGGGTAAGCCGAACCATCAGGACTTCACGGTCACGAAGTATCAGGACCTGTCCTCATGCCAATTGGTTGATTTCTGCAATCAGGCAAAGCCGATTCCGACCGTTAAGATCACCATCGGCCAGAACGACAACGGAAAGGTCACGAAGATTTTCATCTATGAAATGACCAATGCCCTGATATCGTCGGTCTCGGTGGGTGGCGGCGGTGGCGGCAAGCCTCAGGAGACGGTCACCTTCAACTACACCAAGATGACATGGACGTACGCGGCGCAGAAATCGGATGTTTCAGATGCCGGTAACGCGTCCGCGACATGGAATCTCGCGACAAACTCAGCTACGTAAAGGCGGGCGGCCGCGAACCGCGGCCTTCCCGGCGAGCTCCGGTTCCTCTTTTCGATCGGCTCACAGCTTCCAGCGATCCTTCGCGGGAAGCTGTTGAGCCGTTGCGTTCGCTTACGCCTCACCTGGCATTTGAATCGGTTCGAGCGGAGCTTCAACGTCTATTGAATACGCGTACGCGGCCGGGGTGGTCCCCTGCGCCGGGGCAGGTACTTACAGCAACCGAATACGGAATGCCGGATTTTGCGCACCTCAGCGCGGCGGATGTGGTGGAGCGCGATAGTTTCGCGGGTTTGATCGGGCGCATCATTGAGGCTTTTGAACCGCGCCTGAAGCAGGTCCGCGTGATACTGGTGGCGGATCCAGCCAATCAGCGTGCCTTGTTGGGGGCGATTCAGGGAAGGATCAGAATCGGCATTATCGACCAGCCCGTGTCGTTTCCTCTGGAACTGCATACCCGAAGCGGCGATGCGACAGTCGAGGCGCCCCGGACAAAAGCATGAAGCTCGACGACGGTATCCTGCGTTTCTATAACGACGAACTCGCGTGGCTGCGGGTTATGGGCCGGGAGTTCGCGCGCCAGTATCCAATGGTTGCGAATCGACTGGAACTGCAGGATGGACATCCGGCCGATCCGCACGTCGAGCGTCTCATTGAATCGTTCGCGTTTCTGACCGGACGCATTCAGCACGAACTGGACGCACAGTTCCCGGAAATTACGACGTCTCTGTTGAGCGTGCTGTATCCGCATTTGGTGCAGCCGATTCCTCCGCTGGCGGTGGCGCGTTTTGAAATCGACGCGCGGCGCGGAAAGTTTACGACGGGGCATGTCATCCCACGCAACTCCGCCCTGTATGCGTACGGCTCCGGAGATGTGGCGTGCCGTTTCCGTACCTGCTGGGAAACCACCGTGTGGCCGGTGGATGTCACGGAGGTCTCGCTCGATCGTCCGGCCCGGTTCGACTTTCTCAATGCCGATCCGCGGGTGACGAGTGTGCTGCGGCTCCGGATCGCCGCGACCGCGGGTTCGCTGGCCGATCTGGAACTCGAAAGTCTGCGCTTGTTTATCAATCCGCGCAACGGTCCTGCATACACCCTCTATGAACTATTGTTTGCAAACCTGCTCGGCATCTGCATTCTGCCGGAAGACGGCTCGACGCCCTCACGGCTGCCGGCTACAGCAATCTCCGCCGCGGGGTTCGATCGGGAGGAAGGCGTTCTTCCATCGCCTGCTTACGCCCATCCCGGCCATCGGCTGATTCAGGAGTATCTGCATTTTCCCGAGAAGTTTCTGTTCTTCGACGTCAGTCACCTTCGGGGGCATGGGGCGAAAAGCTATTTCGATTTGCTCTTTCTGCTGGATCGTGTGCCCCGGGAAAAGCTGAATCTTGAGGCGGGATCGTTTGTCACCGGATGTACGCCGGTAGCGAATCTCTTTCCCCGCACGACGGAGCCGACTCGTCTGGATCAGCGCCAGCTTTCCTATCGCCTGGTCGCCGACGCGCGTCGCGAACGCACCACGGAGATTCATTCGATCGAAAAGGTTTCCGGGTCCACCAATCCGCTGGACGAAACCCATCGCTACGAGCCGTTTTACTCCTTCCGCCACTCCGCGGATGGTAACGGTCCTCGCGCTTTCTGGCATGCGCGCCGGGTATTTACCGGGCGTGAGGATCTGCCGGGAATGGACACATGGCTCTCGTTTCTCGATCTGGACTTCAAACCGGCTGAACCGCCGGCGGAGGTGATCTTCGCCCACACCCTCTGCACGAACCGCTGGCTGGCAACCGAAGTGCCACCCGGTGCGCGACTGCAGATGGAGGAAGTCGGCCCGGTGATTGTTTCCACGCTGGGAAGGCCGACACCGCCTGTCTATCCGCCGCTCGGCGGACCGGGCGTGTGGCGGCTGATTTCGAATCTATCTTTGAACCACCTTTCGCTTGAAGGCGGCGGCGAGGGCCTGCGCTCCCTGCAGGAGATCCTGCGGGTTTATTGTTTCAACGATCAGCCATCGCTCCTGCAGCAGATTCAGGGAATCCGGGAGTTATCGTCGCGCCCGGTGTTGGTGCGGACCGGCGCGGACGCATGGCGCGGATTCCGTTCCGGCACGGAGATCGCACTGACTTTCGACGAGGCCGTATACGCCGGAGGCGGCGCATTTCTCTTCGCCACGGTGCTCAGAAACTTCCTGGGGCTTTATTGCGCCGCGAATTCCTTCACGCAGCTTGTGGCGCGGAGGGTGAATCGCGAGGGGGACTGGAAGCGGTGGCCTCCGCTGGCCGGTTACCAATCCGTGCTCTGACGGATCTAAATGGACAAAACAGCGACTAAAACGACGAAAAGAGAAAAACGATGAGTGGCGGACTGAACCGGCAGTTTCGAGCGTCGCCCACGCAGTTCATGCAGACCCATGCGTTCAATACCCAACCGGATAACTCATTGGTGACTGTTCAGCCCGGCGTCATTGAACTCAATTTGATGGCCGAAGGGACCTTCAATAAATTGTCCGTCACAACGGTAAAAAAGGCGCCCAAGGACAAAAACGTGGCGTCTCACGCGTTCAAGGCGTATTATCTGCCCTGGATTGGGAAAGAGACTCCCAGCCTGCAGTTGGGAACCGAAGCGGACTACTTTTTTACGGCCGCAATTACAGGCTGCAGGCTGATTATCGGGGCCGGGACGCTGCCGAGGATCACACATGTGGACGGCGGCTTCTACAATGACGCCAAGATGAACGCCATGTGCGCAACGCGATCAAACGGCTCGAACTTCGGTAGTGAGCGATATTGGGACAACGGCGAGTTCTATGGCACCGTTGTGGTCGGAGTGCGCGACACCGGCGGGTGGACTTTCCATGCGCAGAGCTTCAACTACGATTCCAGTTTCCCTCTGACGACGACTCGCGTCTGAGGCGACGCCGGTCAGAACAGAGCGCTTGCGAACGACAGACCGCCGCGATGCAGAATCAATTATTCCAGGAGTGAAATGGCGAAACCATACCACGTGCTCAGCGACTACTTCCCGCACCCCAGTTGGAAAACTCAGATGGAAACGGCCGTCACTTCGGTTGGAGGCGCAGACGGGCTGAGGGGGTTGACCGGACAAAAAATCATGGCGACCAGGCCCACGACCTTCCAGCAGCTCTTCGATAACTATGTGCGATACATCCGCACTCCCGGCAACGGCCTCACCTGGAACGGTTCGGGGCGCGGAGGATCCGGCTACGTGATGCTCGACAACGATCTCACGACCGGCGAATGCGCCATGTTCGTTACGGCCTTCTCCATTCTTTGCTGGGCTCCGGCGCCGTACGGGCTTGGATTGCCCAAGACCGATTTCGAGCTCCCCAGCTACACAGGACGCGATAAAAAGGGTTTCGTGAGCCGTCATCCGGCCGCCGGTATTGTCGGTCTCCGCCCGAACGTTGCCGGCCAGGAATTCTACGTCTGGGACAACCACAAAGTGGTGAGGTATCAGGGCCGTTACTGGGACGTCATGTACAACTGTTCCTACGGCTCCATGGATGAAATGGCTTTGTATCACATCATGCCGGACGAGGTGGTTATCGATTCCGAGGTGCCCGAGGCCCAGCGGGGCACTTACGTTATGACGGATCCATTGCGGGGCGGACAGGGCCAGTGGTTTAAGGAAGTGCGGCCTCAGGTCTATGAAGGCCCTTCCAACACGATGCCGTTCTGAGGGCGGTCAGTCGGTTTCCCACTCGTCGCCGCGGCGCTGATGTGCTCCGCATGCTCCGTGGAGATGCGGGTCAGCATTGCACTCAGGTTTGCGGCCGTTCATCATGATTGAGTTCCCGCCGCGGGTGGATCGCGAGCTTTTCCTCGGTTACCTGGATGTCCTTTTTGCCGGTCGGGTCGTGCGTTCTAAGTTATAGCGATTCGGTGGCCGATCGTCCAATCTTTGCGTTGGGAAACGGCTGTGGCCTCGACGCTGGGGAACTGCTTACCCCAGCTATAGACTGTCCCATTGAGGCGATAAACGTAGTGGGCGAGCCCGTTGTACATCACCTTATCTTTACTGCACAAGCCCAGGATCAACTCGGGCATATCGGTCGTGACGGTCCTGGCCGCTCTGAGCTCGCAGATCCGTTGAAGATAATCCACGACGGCATCCGGCGGCATGGCGATTCCGAATATCTTTTCGTCCGCAAGATTCTCCAAACCCTCATCGCTCAAGGTGACGATGTTATTGATGCGCGCAATGTATCCTGGAACGGTAAAATCAGTAAATATACCACCGAAACTCTGAGTAAATACCTCAATCGAACCCAATAGGTCAAAACGCCCGGCTGCCTGCAGTATGACCAGATAAGTTTTGATCTCCGCCAGCATCCTCGACGTTACGGATGCGCCCTGACTCAGCCGCAGACGTTGGCCGGGGCTGTTCGTGTAGAGTGCATAGAGTGAGCTCGTAAATCCGCAAATGCCCCATTTTTTGTTTAAAACACCCATCGTGTCTTGAGGCGTCATCAGAACTCTCCAAAGGTTTTTTTGAAACTTGTCGGTCCAGTATACAACGCCTAAAGGTGATGTCTTTATATTTAAATTAGGGTAGTCACCAACGAAAGGCCGGAGGCGGCAGATGCCGAGAGTGGGGCGGCGCCGGACCCCGGAGCGGAGACTTTCCATACGGCCGGCGATCCCATTCCTCCCTGGCGTTCCGCGACGAGGAATTTGGAGAGGACCTCGAACGAGTCGGGAGCACTCTGGTAAAACTGCTGAAAATTCCGGCCCCATGGGTCGCTGGCCCGATACGACGTCGTCACCTTGCCAAACGGATTCGGAACCTGCGTTGTGAAGAAGTAATTGTAGATGTCCGGGTACGTTGCTTTAAACGCGACCCGGTGGTGTTCGTTAACGAAGAAGGGATGAATGGAGGCCGACATCTGAACCGTGCTGCGCGGCGTGATGCCGCCGGCCAGGCCCGAGACGAAGCCGGTGTTCATCAAACTGCGATAGCCGGTGCGCTTCTTCTGCATGAGCGCATAGAGGCGGCACAACTGTGGTTGCGAATACACCGCTTCCGGAGCACGGAAGACCGTGCCGCGATCGCTCAGAAACTTGTAGCCCAGGTACCGGACCGCCGAGGTCACCTCGGGCAGAGACGAATCCTTGTTCACCACCACGGTGTTGTGCACGCCGGGGAAGGGAAGAAGGGAGACCGCCGTTTTGGTGCGGTCGAGAATCTGGAGCCGGGAAAGATCCTGGGGTCTGAAGTCGCCCCGCGCTTCGTCCATCGCGAGGATGCCAACGAAATCCTTCACAATGTCCGGAATTTCATAAGTATCGCGGAGTTTGGCTCCCGCGTCGATACCGGCGACGGGGTCGACGGCAAAAATGTTGACAGTCCAGTTGCTGCCGAGAAACTCTTTCATCCAGTTGGCGAGGCGCAGGCAGGTCACGGCGCCGCGGCTCCAGCCGATCATATTGACGGTTGCGGTGAGATCGGGAAAGCGGTCGGCGAGCGTGGCAATGGCATGGCGGATATTGTCGTCCCATCCATGGCCGGTGATGGCGGCATTCGCCGAACTGGTATTGGTGGTTACGCCGGTCAAAAAGCCATGGCCGTCGGGCTGATATTTCGTCTCGCCCTGCTTCACATCGAGAAGGGTCTGCATAGGGGTTTGCGACCACTTCGGGGAATCTTTCTTGGCTGTTCGGTCCTTCGTGAAAGGATCGAACGTTCCCGGCATCAGGTGGCCCTGCGCGGAGCCGCCGGGCCCCTCGTTGATGAGGTAGTCGACGTGTTCCTGGCCCCTCATGTTGTTTCCGAAATCGGCGATCAGCTCCCCGGTTTTCCGGCGGTCGAACTTGGTACCGCAATTCAGAATTGTGAAAACGGGCACGAGTGGGTTCCTTCAGCAATTATCCATGCCGATTACCTATGCCGATTACCCATGCCGATCACTCCTGCCCAACCATTCCTGCGTGGGCGGGCGCCTTCCGTTAAAATATGAGTTCCCTATGGCCGATCCCCGCTTCGGATGGCAGCAGGCACGCTCCCTTGAGGATTGGCTGTTCAGCGAGCCTTACCGGTTTGAATTCTGTCAGGCCGTCCGGCTGCTGGAGGCATTCCGCCCGCATGCCCTGCTGGGCGATGGAAGCCGCCGCGAGCCGGAGGCAGTGCGGTTCCGGTCCCGCGTAAGCTTCGATTTTCCCGCCAGCGAAGTTCACGAACTCGACCGCGTCGAAGGAACACCGCGCATGACCGTGAACTTTCTTGGGCTTGCCGGCGCTCTCGGACCGCTGCCTGCGCCTTACACTGAGATGATTCTGGCGGCATCTGCCCGGAACGACGCCGCGGCAGCCGATTTCCTCGATATCTTCAACCACCGCCTTGTGTATCTCTTCTACAAGGTCCGGCAGGCGCATTCTCCCGCGCTCACATCGCGCGCTCCGTATGAAGGCTCGATGGCGCAATATCTCTTTTCGCTCATCGGTCTCAACCTGCCGGCGATGCGGGAGAGGGTCGGTGTCGCCGCACAGTCCCTCCTGCAGTATGCCGGGCTGCTCGCAGGCATGCCCCGCTCGATGGCAGGGCTGGAACGGATACTGGCCGATTATTTCAAGGTCCCGGTGCGCGTACGGCAGTTCATAGGCGGCTGGAAGCGGCTCGATTCTTCCCAATGGACTTCGATCGGCGTGAGCGGAGCCAATCAGGAACTGGGATCCGGTGCGGTGCTGGGCAGGCGAGTCTGGGACGATTCGAAATCTGTCTCCATTGCTTTGGGACCTCTCTCCTGGGGCATATTCATGGAATTTCTGCCCGAGGGAAAGCGGCACGGGGCGCTGGCCGCGCTGGCGCGATTTTATCTCGGTCCCGGCCAGGCCGAAGCGTGTTTGCTGGTTCATGCCGGCGAAGTGCCGCGCTCGGCGATTGGGCAAACCCGCCTCGGATATTCTTCCTGGCTGTTGAAGGGGGCCTTCAAAGGCCCGAATCCTTCGGTTCGCCTCGCTCTGGAAAACTGAGATTATGTCGTCTCCCGCCTGGACCCAGACCGCACGCCCCGTTCAGATCACCACGCCGCTTTCCAGCACGCTGCTGGTGCGCAGCTTCGAAGGCGAAGAACAGCTTTCGGGATTATTCCATTACAAGGTCGAAATGGCGTCTTCCGATGCCGCGCTCGATTTCACCTCGATTGTCGGTAAATCGGTCACCTTGACGATGCAGCAGGCGTCCGGCGATACCCATTACGTCAATGGCGTGGTGGGGCAGTTCCGGCAATCCGGCTGCGATGAGGAGTTCGCCTATTACACAGCGGATATTTATCCGTGGCTTTGGATGCTGACGATGAGCTCGAACTGCGCGGTGTACCAGAATCTCTCCACTCCCGATATCGTCAAGAAAGTTTTCAGCGATCTGGGATTCACGGATTTTACGGATAAGCTCACCGGCTCCTATCAGCCGCGGGAATACTGCGTTCAGTATCGGGAGACGGCTTTCGCGTTCGTCTCCCGGCTCATGGAGCAGGAGGGAATTTTCTACTTTTTTACGCATGACGCTTCCAGCCATAAGCTGGTGCTGGCCGACGATTCGACAGCATGGACCACGCTGATCGGTCTCACCAGCGCGCGCTACACGACCGATCAAAACGCCTGGACCTCGGAGGACGTGATCTCGGAGTGCGAGATCGAGCAGAGCGTAACCAGCGGCAAATTCGCCACGGACGATTACAACTTCGAAACTCCGGATACGGACCTGAAGGCCTCGGCCGAAGGCCCGGATACGACCCGATCGGTTTTTGAGTATCCCGGCGTCTATGCCAAGCAGACCGACGGCGAAACCATCGCGAGCCGCAGACTTTCGGCGCTGGAACTTCCGGGGAGTATCCTGCGGGGCGCGGGCCGATGCAGGGCGTTCTATGCCGGTGGCAAGTTCACGCTGAGTGGGCATTATCGAGACACTGCAAACACGGATTACGTGATTCGGACGCTGAAAGTGGCGGGAGATCAGGAGCACTATTCCAACAGTTTTGAGGCCTTCCCGGCTTCCGCGGCTTACCGGCCACCGGTAACAACACCCGCGCCTGTCATTCCCGGCACGCAGCCCGCGGTGGTCGTGGGCAAAGCAGGCGAGGAAATCTGGACCGATCAGTACGGCCGGGTCAAGGTGCAGTTCTTCTGGGACCAGGTGGGCACGAATGACGAAAACTCATCCTGCTGGATCCGTGTCTCCCAGCCTTGGGCGGGAAAACTATGGGGAGGCATCTTTCTTCCCCGCATCGGGCAGGAAGTGATCGTGGCGTTTTTGGACGGCAATCCCGACCGGCCCGTGGTGGTGGGATCGCTCTATAACGCGAGCCAGACCGTCCCTTACACGCTGCCGGACGAGCAGACCAAGAGCACCATCAAGTCGAGTTCGTCGAAAGGGGGCTCGGGTTTCAACGAAATCCGACTGGAGGATAAAGCCGGCTCCGAGGAAGTTTATATACACGCGCAGCATGACATGACTGTCGATGTTTCGAATAAGCTGTCGACTACGGTCATGAAGAATGAAGTTCATAAAGTGCTGGGGCTGCGAAATATGAATGTGAGCGGCGATGAGAACCATGGGAATGAGGGCGATTACATCTCGGAGGTCAAGGGCAAGCTGGACGCGAAAGTCAATGGGAACGAGACCCACACGATCCAGGGCGATTACAGTTCCACTGTGAGCGGGAATTTTACTCTGAAAGTGAGCGGCAATCTGAGCATAGACGTTTCGGGTTCCGTGAGCATCAAAGCCGGCAGCTCCTTCGCGAATCAGGCCGGGACTTCTTTATCCAACAAATCGGGCACCGATCTTACGAATGACGCAGGCACGACGCTGACCAATAAAGCTGCCGCCTCTCAGACGGTGGACGGCGGCGGCATGCTGACGGTCAAGGGCGGTCTGGTCAAGATCAATTGAACCGCCCGAAAGCGGGCTAGACTGGTAGCTATGGCTCAGCAGGTCTGCATGGGCGCCATGCTGCAGTGCAGCTTCGGCGCAGCGCCTTCCTCCCTTATCGTTCTGCCCGCCAATAAAGTTCTTACGGGAACCCCGGCGGCAAACATTATGGACAACAAACCCATGGTCAATATTGCTCCGTTCGGGATGTGCATTTCGCCCTCGAATCCGACCGTTGCGGCCGCTACGGCCGCTGCGTTGGGTGTGCTGACGCCAATGCCATGCATCCCGGTCACGGCTTCGCCCTGGGCCCCCGGAGCGCCGACGGTTCTGATCGCCAACATGCCGGCGCTGGACAGTAACAGTAAACTAATGTGTAGCTGGGGCGGAGTTATTCAGATCAACGTCCCTGGTCAATTTACCGTGGAGATTCCATGAGCGCTCCTTACCAGTTCTCTGTCACGAAGGGCCGAATGGTCCAACTCGGTGTTTGTTTCGGCCTGATTCAGGTGCTGCTGTACGGCGCCGGTATCGCGACGGGAGTGCTGGTCGCTCCCGGTGCCTTGAAGCTTCCGGATAAGATTCCGCTCAGCCAGGCGATAGCCGAAAAGGGCGGAGCGTCCGCTAAAGGCGAATCCCTGGCGATGGGGGAAAAGCCTGCAACCGCCGCGGCAGGCCAGCCGGACGCCGTAAAAGAGACAGAACAGGCTCAGGCTTCTTCTCCCGCGACTCCGGCCGCACAGACCGCATCGAGCACGCAGGCGCCGGCAGCCGCGACTCAGCAGGCCATGGCCAACGCCGCTCCCGCCCCGACGGAGATGCAATTGGATTCTCATCTTTCGGTGCAGGTAGCGTCATTTCACGATAAGGACAATGCGCTGCGCCTGGCTGATGTTTTAAAGCGCCAGGGTTTTGGGAAGGTCACTGTTGGACAGTATGATTCGCGAAACGTGACATGGCATTTTGTCCGGCTTGGGCCCTTCCGGGCCTGGGAGGATGCTTCCCGTGTGGCGTCCGAACTGGATCGCTCCTACGACCTGCGCGCATACGTGCTGCCCGCGGGCGTGGACGACGACAACTGAGCGATCCGTTTACTCGACCCGGTACCGGAAAGCGCCGGCATTGCCTACGTCCACGTAGATACTGACAATCGGTCTTCGGTCCGCTTCGGCGCAAAGGAGCTTCTCCGAGATTTCGGGAATCAGAGTTCCGCTCAGAATGTGGTCGATGTTTCTGGCTCCGCTGTCGCGATCCAGGCATCGGCTCGCGATCTCATCCACGAGGCGCTCGTCAATCTGCAGATGGACATCGTGGTTGGCGAGGAGCCGGTGAACAATCTTGTCGACTTTTAGCTCGATAATACGGCGCATGATGCTGTCGCTGATTGGAAAGTAGGGAACGACAGTCATTCGCGCCAGCAAAGCCGGTTTGAAGACGTTCCGCAGTTCCGCGCCGATTGCCTCGCGTAACTGGTCGGGCTTTACGGCTGGGTTGGCTATGAACATTCGTTGAATGGTGTCGGCTCCAATATTCGAAGTCATCAGAATCAGCGTGTTTCGAAAATCGATCGTCCGGCCCTGGGCGTCCTCCATGATGCCTTTATCGAAGACCTGATAGAAGAGCTCGTGAACGTCGGAATGGGCTTTTTCCATCTCGTCGAGAAGCACGACGCTGTATGGCCGGCGCCGCACCGCTTCGGTCAGAACGCCGCCTTCGCCGTAACCGGTATAACCCGGAGGCGATCCCTTCAGGCCTGAGATCGAGTAGGCCTCCTGAAATTCCGTCATGTTCAGGACGATGGCGTTGCGCTCACCGCCGTACAGAATTTCGGAAAGCGCCAGCGCTGTTTCCGTCTTGCCCACGCCGCTCGGCCCGGCCAGCAGAAAAACGCCGGTAGGACGGCCGGGGTCTTCCAGGCCTGCCCGAGCGCTGATGATCCGCCGGGCGATGATTTCGAGCGCATGCGACTGTCCGGCGACGCGCTCGGCGAGAAGATTTCTGAGATTCAGAACGGTATGAGCGCCGCTCCCCACCACGCGGCCCACCGGAATGCCGGTCGTTGCGGACACGACTTCGGCCACCACATGCGAGTCGACGACCGCGGGAACGAGCCGTGAGTCACCCTGCAGCGCCGCGAGGGCTTCATTTGCTTCCCGGAGCTGATCACGCAGATCGGCCCGATCTTCCGCGCGACTCTCCATCCGGGTGCGGATCTCGATCGTTTTCCGCACCAGTTCTTTCTCACCCCGGCATCGATCCTCAAGATCGGCAAGGCGTGTCTCTTCCTCCGCCAGTTGATCGAACAGCACGGCGAGCCGGTCCTCGACATCGTCATTTGTGACGCGCTCACGCTCGAGTTCGGCAACTTCGCCCTCGAGCACGGCCACGCGATGCTGGCAATCCTCGATCGCCGGAGGAGTGGAATTCTGCGACGAGGCCACTCGCGCGCAGGCCGTATCCAGCACGCTGATCGCTTTGTCGGGAAGCTGCCGCCCGGTGATGTATCGATGGGAGAGCTGCACAGCACTTTCGACTGCCGCCGCGTCCACCCGCACCTGGTGATGACGCTCCAGCATGGGAACCAGGGGGCGGAGCATCTGAATCGCCTGCTCTTCGGACGGCTCTCCGACCGCAACGACCTGAAAACGGCGGGCCAGTGCGGGATCTTTTTCGAAATATCTGCGGTATTCGGCGTGCGTAGTCGCGGCAATCGTCCGCAGATCTCCGCGCGCCAGAGCGGGCTTGAGGAGGTTCGCCGCATCCTGCTGATCGTTGCCGCCAATCAGCGTGTGCGCTTCATCGACAAACAGAATAATGGGTTGGGGGGAAGCCTGGATCTCGCGCATGACTGCCTTCAGGCGGCTTTCCATTTCGCCGCGCATCGAGGCTCCTGCCAGCAACAAGCCGTGATCCAGCGTTCTTACTGAGACATTCCGCAGCGAGGCGGGAACATCTCCCGCAGCCACGCGCAGGGCGAATCCCTCGGCGATGGCGGTCTTGCCCACACCGGGTTCGCCCGTCAGAATCGGATTGTTCTGGCGTCGCCGCATCAGAATATCGATCACCTGCCGAATTTCAAGCTCGCGCCCGAACACGGGATCGAGCGCGCCGGCGCGCGCCGAGGCTGTGAGATCGATTGTGTACAGGGAAAGCGCGGATTGCGCATCGGGCTTGGCTTCGGCGGATGCGGCCTCCCAAGCGCCTTCGTCGGGGCTGACGAGCGATGCCATTTTGCGGCGAATGCTCTCGCCGTCCAGCTTCATCAGCTCGGCAGAGCCGGTCTGAATGAGCTGGGCTTTCCAGCCGGGCTCGGCGAGCACGAGCATGATCGCCGCTGAGCGAATTTCCAGCAACGCCAGTTCGTTGGAAGCGACCGCCCACGCCTGACTGAGAACCTTAACGAGGCCGTCCGATAACACCGGGGTTCGGACATTGCCGACGACCAGCGTTTGGAGCACTGCATTCACGTCGCGCTCGAGAGCCTCGCGATCGATGGCGAAATGCTGAAAAATACGTACGGCGTCGGACTGTGGAGAACCGGCGAGGCCCAGCAGCAGGTGTTCGACGCGCACCTCCGGATTTCCACGCGCGACCGCCAGAGTTGCGGCTTTTTCCGCCGCGGTCCTCGAGATCGTATTCAGCTTCGATATCAGGAATTTCAGGTCTGTCACAAGCAGGTCTCGCGAGATACCGGATTAACGCTCATAATACTCGAAAGCCCGCGTGGCATGGCGCTTTTGTAGGATTGAGGTATAGCCTGTAACGGACGGTTCGACATGTGTTTATTGAGTTGCGCTTTGCTTCTGGTTATCTCTGCCTGGGCTTCTCCCGATGTCCTGCGCCGCGCCAACGCACTCTATCAGAGCACGGATTATGCCGGTTCTCTTCGTGTTCTTGGGCAGGATACGGCGCCCGACGGAGATAGCTACCTTTTGAACGGTAAAAATTACTTCATGACCGGCGATTACAAGAGGGCCACTGACTTCTTTGAGAAGGCTGTGGCCAGGTCCCCTGCAAATTCCGACTATCAGCTTTGGCTCGGTCGCGCGTGGGGGCGTCGTGCGGAAACCGGAAGTTGGCTGACGGCGTCATCGCATGCGTCCAAAGCGCGTCAATGTTTTGAAAAGGCAGTGGCGCTCGATCCGCGCAATCGCGAAGCGAAAAACGACCTGTTCACGTTTTATCTCAATGCGCCGGGCTTGCTCGGCGGCGGCGTGGAAAAGGCAGAAGCGATGGCCGCGAGCATCGCTCGTGAACGGCCCGCGCAATATGAGTTTGAAGAGGCGGAAATCGCAGACAAACGAAAGGATTATGCGGCGGCGGAAGCACACCTGCGCCGCGCGATGGAACTTGCGCCTGGCGAACCGGGACGACTGTTGGACCTGGCCCGATATGTGGCAAAAAGGGGACGTCTCAAAGAGAGTGACATGCTGTTCGAACAGGCTCACAAAATGTTTCCCGGCAGGCCTGGAGTCGCATTCGCGGAAGCCAAATTGAATATCGATAACAATCGCAATACGGAAAGAGCACGGAAACTCCTGCAGGAATATGTGCATGCGAGCCTGACACCGGACGATCCTCCCCGGCAGGAAGCCCAGAGACTCCTGCGACGCATCGGCGGTTCCGCCGAGTGAAGGCCACCGGTTTCAAAACCTGGTTTGTGGTGCTGTTCTTTCTGACGCTCAAAGCTGCCGGCAATACGTGGATGGCATGGGGAATGAAGCAGGTCCCGGATCGCGTATCGACGGACCCCGCCCTTTACCTGCACGCGATGCTGAACCCGTTCGTTGCGATGGGAGTTCTGGCGCTGATTCTTTCATTGCTGACCAGAATGGCGTTGTTCAGCCTGGCGGACCTCAGCTTTGTCCTGCCGGTAACGGCCATCGGGTATGTGGCTGCGGTGTTCCTCGGTAAAGTGTTCCTCCATGAAACAGTCACCGGACAACGATGGATGGGTACATTGCTGATATTTACGGGCGCAGTGCTGGTTGGTTCCACGTCGAGAAATACGACGCCAAACATACCGCCTCGCGCCGGGGATTCCGAATGAAGTGGCTCCTGGTGGCTGCGATGGTCGGTGCGACCGTGCTGGCCGATCTGCTGCAGAGCCACGAAATGAAGCGCGCCGGCGAGCAATCGGTAAGCGCGCGCGGTCTGGCGCGATTGCTGCAGACAATCGCGCGGCGGAGATTGTTGATTCTGGGGGTGGCGTGCAACGCGGTTTCGTTTTTCACCTTCATGGCTCTGGTTCAACGGGAACCGCTGAGCTTCGCGGTGCCGGCATCCGCGGCAAGCTACGTTCTGGAGACTGTGCTTGCGAAGTTCGTACTGCACGAGCGGATCAGCGTGCGTCGAGGAGCAGGCGCTTTGGTGGTTTTAGCCGGCGTTGTGCTGGTGGGCGGGTAGGGCGGCGCTTAGCCGTTGACCACGGGAACCAAACGTCCATCCCGGATGTAATAATCGGCGCCGCGCCAACGGATGCTGCTGCGGCTGAAACTCACCAGCCAGATGCCGAATGCCACTGCGTCCCAAACGGGCAGCAACGGCATCTCTTTCCAAACCACGGACTGCCGCAGGCCGCGAATCCCGATCATCCAGGTCATCGCCATCCGCAGTGTCAGGTAGACGCCGAGGTAAGCAACGGCCGTCGCAGCCGAAGGGTGAATCGCGACCGCGGCCAGACACCAGGGTAGTCCGAACGTGAGCAGCAGACCGAGATGTCCCCACGGGCGCAGGTGCCGCATGACGACGATCCAGCGCATTCGTTTGTGAAGCAGATCGGAGATCGACTTATAGTCGCAGACCGTTTCGATGGCATAGCGGAGCAGCACCACCGGATAGCCCTGTTCGTCGATGAGGCGGCCGACGAGAAGATCGTCCGCGGGGCGATTCTCCAGTTCCGGATAGCCGCCGAATCCCTTCAACCGCGTACGAGTGGTCGCGATGGTCGGTCCCAATGCGAATTTCATTCCTTCCAGTTGCCAGTCGACCAGAATGCCGGCGTAAAAATCGGACATCATTCCGACGCTTTGCAGGTGGTCGGTGAACGTTGTTATTTCGATCGGAACATAAAGGCAGGTTGAAGCGCCGATTTTCGGATCGGCCAGAGGGGCGATCACTTGCCGCAGATAGTCCGGCCGGACGCGCACATCGCTGTCGCTGATGACCACAACTTCGTGGGCAGCTTCCTCGACGAGACGCGCAAGCTTGGCGCATTTATCGTTGACGGCGATTCGCCCCGAGCCTTGAAGGACGCGAATCCGCCGGTGGGGAAACTCGGTGGTCAATCGGGCGAGAATCGACTGGATCGCTTCATCGTCAGGATCGACACAGCAGACAATTTCAAACTCGGGGTAATCCAGGCGGCAGAAACTCGAGAGGTTTTCCCAAGCGTCCGGATCTAGCCCGCGGAAGGGCTTCAGGATGCTGACGGGCGGTGTAAACGATCCATCCGGAGCACTCGCAGGCTGACGAAAGTAACGCCATGAACTGTAGATCGAAATAAGGTAGTAGATGAACGGTATGGCCGCGATTGCGAGGAAACCTTCTTTGAGGTACGTCATGCAGGCGCGCTAGCGGTGATTCGTGAGAAGCAGCTTGCCCCCACTCCGGGCGACGACGATGACCAATCCGGGTTCGACCAGATTCTTAAGCCGTTCAGCAGATTTCTCCGTAATTACCAGATAATAGCGTTCCGGCTTCAGCCACAAATCTTTCCATTGCGCATCATTGATGAAGACGTTCGGTGCACCGGGCGCATAGGAGCCGTATTCGAGATTATTGAATCGGCCATTGAGCAGCAGTGCGGTTCGATTCGTGTAGAAAAAGATCGAGGAAAACGTGTAGTAATGATGATCCACGATAAGGCGTCCCGCCGGCGCGCGGTTCAGGGTCTCCGCTAACGGCCGCGACGAAAGAAAGGGATCGAATGCGGACATGGCGACGCGGGCGGCCTGAAAGAATACGATCGCCATCAGGGCCGCGGCGAGGAACGCACGCTGTCCCGTGGCGCGAAAGGTGCCGACGACGCCCAGCAGAAATGCAACGGCCGCCAAGAGGAGCGGAACTCGAAGATACGCGAAAGAAGCGATCGTGAGGTCTTCCATGTGACCAAGCGACAGCTTGTAGGCGCCGGGATTTGAGGTGAGCGCCGCTGAAATATCACCGGGCGTGGGCAGATTCCATGACAACGCGAACAGCGTAAGAACGGCTGCCGCGGCGACCAGGAAGATGCCGCACAAGACCCGCGTGCCGTAGCGAATCCAGTTGCCTCTTGCAGCCATCGCGGAACCGAGAAGGAGAGCCATCGCCGGATAAACCGGCATCGAATAATATTCCTGGGTGGTCGAGAAGGTGAAAAATACGAGGACAAACCCAATCCAGCAGAGAGCCAGCAGGCGCACTTTGCCCGCGCGGTCAACCGGTTTGAAGTTGAGTTTTGCCACTGCCGGAAAATAGACGCTCCAGGGAAACAGCCAAAGCAGGTGAAAAAGCCAGAAGTAGACGCGCGGCACCGTGTCGTAATCGCGTGGATAACGAATATTCAGAAAGCGAAGCAGTTGTTCGTTTATGAAATAAAACCAGAGGAAGCCGTGGTACTGGCCGGGCCCGCTGTGCATCGCCAGATTGAAATATGGAGGATTGCGGATCGTTGCCAGAATATGCCAAGGCGCCGAAATCAGAAGAATGATGCCCAGTCCGCTGAACGGATGGAGAGCTTTCCAGACCTTGCCGCGGAAAAGCTGGCGCGTCACAGCCAGATAGATCAACGCCGCGGCGACAGGAAAAACCACCCCGACCAGACTTTTGAACAGCAGGCTGGTCCCCAGGCTTATTGCCATTACCAGAGCCCACCATCGAGGTTTCCGTTCCGTCTCGTCGATAGCGCGCAGGAAGGCCCACATGGTGAGTGCAATGCTTGCCGTCAGCATCACGTCGGGGATGAGAATGCGGGTGAAAAGAAAGAGTCCGAAGCACGTCGATATGCAAATACCGGCATAGAATCCGGCGCGGGTTCCGAAGGCCCACATTCCAAATGCGGTCGTAATCCAGGCAAGGAAAATCGCCGCAAGCACCATGGGAACGCGGGCGGCCCAGTCGCTCACGCCGAAAACTTTGTATGATTCCGCGATAAACCAGTAGATGAGGGGCGCTTTTTCGAAGTAAGGAATGCCATCCAGGCGGGCGGTAACCCAATCGCCGGAGGTCAGCATGTTGCGCGCGATCTGCGCCTGGACTGCGTCCACATCATCCATCAACGACGGAGGCGAAATCATGCAGCCCGCAAATACGGCCGCGGCGATCAGAAGGACGATCAGGTAGAAGTGAACACGTTTTCCATCGTCCGCCCCGCCGGGCTGACCGGCATCCCCGTCTGAATTCGCCATTTTTTCATCCAAAAGAACAGAGTCATCAAGCCCCACAGGTGATAGCCGAGGTTCGCGCGCCGCTCGAAATGGGCGCGCGCCTGAGCTTCGATTCGCGGCATCTGAAAGAATTCCCCGTGTTCGGCGGAGGCGAAAGCAATCGATTCTTCAAGCAGCGGACGGAGCGTTCCACGGAACCAATCGTGCGCGGGAATGTCGAACCCGATCTTTTTCCTCGTCAGGACTTCTGGAGAGAGTTTACCGCGCATCAGGTTCCGCAGGATTACCTTCTGCTTTGCGCCATGAATTTTCATCGCGGACGGAAGGGAACTCGCAAACTCCACGATTCGATGATCGAGAAAGGGGGGCCGTACCTCAACCGCGTGCGCCATGCTGGTCCGGTCTACTTTGGTCAGAATGTTGTCCGGAAGAAAATACCTCTGATCGAACTCCAGAAGGGCGTGCAGATCTTCGCCTGCCAGGTTTGCCAGGACCGAATCGAGCGCCGGCGGCAGTGGCATCTTTAACAGCGTTCGCTTTTCTTTATCGCTGAACGTCCCGCCCCAATACACGTGCGCTCGCGCGGCAGGCAGCAGGCTGCCTTCGAGGAACCGCTTCAACTTGTATTCGAAGCCGATCTTGTCGTTCGATACGGGCAGACGCCGGGCGGTCGCGAGAAGTGTCTTGAGGATTGCGGGCGGGAGTCGACGCGCGCGCGCAGCGAGCAGGCTGGCGCGTTGCGTCAGGTATCCGCCGAAGAGTTCATCGGCGCCTTCGCCGCTGAGCGCTACGGTAGCGCCGGCTTTGGTCATTTGCGAGAGAAACCAGACCGGGAGCGCGCCGGAATCGGCATTGGGCTCATCGGAATAGTACGCGAGATCGTGAATTGCGGCCGGAAGATCCTGCTCGGGGTTCAGGTCGAGTTCAGTGTGGTCGGTCCCGTAAACCTTAGCGACCTGCCGAACGTAAGGCGTTTCGTCAAAGCTGCGGCCGCGAAAGGTTACAGAAAACGTCTTAAGGCTCGATCCCAGTGCCTCCGAGGCGTAATGCACGACCGTTGACGAGTCGAGCCCGCCACTCAGCCAGACGCCCAGGGGCACATCCGACATCAAGTGTTCCCGCACGGACTCCCGCAGCAGACGGTCCAGTTCTGCTTCGGCAGCTACCGGCGTCCATCGGTCGGCCTTCCCCTGGGGCAAACGCCAATAATGCTCGGTCCGGGTCTTGCCGCTTTTCCACTCGAGCCATTGGCCGGGCAGGAGCTTCTCGATGCCGTCCACCAGCGTCCATGGCGCCGGCACGTAGTTCAGGGACAAGTAGCAATCGAGACCCTCGAGACTTAACCGGCGCTCAATCTCGGGGTGAATCAGAATTGTTTTCAGTTCCGAGCCGAAATACAGGTCTTCACCCCGCCGCGCGATGTACAGCGGCTTGATCCCCATACGATCGCGGGCCAGAACAAGCCGGCGCCCGGATTCGTTCCAGAGCGCCACGGCGAACATGCCGCGCAGCCGCGCGAAGCACTCCGTGTCCCATTCGAGGAACGCATTCAGAACTGTCTCGGTATCGCTGCGGGAGTGGAACGTGTAGCCGCGACTTTCCAACTCACGGCGCAGTTCCAGATGGTTGTAGATCTCGCCGTTAAAGACGATTACTGTTTGCCCGTCGGCGGATTTTATCGGCTGATCTCCGCCTTCGATGTCGATGATCTTCAGCCGCGCCGCACCCAGCGAAACGGCTTCGGATTCAAAGACTCCCTGCTGGTTCGGACCACGATGGACGATCGCGGCAACCGCGCTCTGAATACGGCCTGGTGCTGCGGGGCGGCGTCCGTGCGTAAAGCCGGCAATGCCGCACATCAATTCAGTATGGCAGTCCCGATCCCGCGGCGGACACCGCTGCTTCCACGCTGGACTGGCGAGCAGGCCGGTTGCGGGTATTCCGCCACTGCACCTGAGGCAGGAACAAGGACGTATCGATGCGGTCCTGATACCGGATCGCGATATTCATCAGCGAGTCGAGCAGCGAATCGGAAAGGTAATGAGGCTGGAGCCCCAGATCGATCAGCCGGGAGTGCTTGGCGTTGTAATAGTGCTCCTCCAACTCCACGCGTGGCGCGGGAAGGTGTTCGATCTCGGCGAGGATTCCCAGTTTCGAAGCCGCCGACCGGACCATCGCGGCCAGTTCCAGAACAGAGAATTGTTCGGTGAACTGATTGAATACTCTGCACTCTCCCGGCTCGGCCGGATTCAGACAGGCCAGTTCGATGCAGCGAACCGTATCGCGAATATCGAGGAACCCGCGAGTCTGCCCGCCCTTTCCATACACGGTCAGAGGATGTCCGGCGGCAGCCTGGGCGCAGAAACGGTTCAGGACGGTTCCGAACACATCGTCGTAATCGAAACGGTTGATCAGAGCTTCGTCCAGCACCACTTCGTCGGTTACGGTTCCGTACACCACACCCTGATTTAAGTCCGTGGCGCGCAGCCCCCAGATCTTGCAGGCAAACATCAGATTGTGGCTGTCGTGCACCTTTGAGAGGTGATAAAACGAGCCTGGCTGTTTGGGGAAGGGAAGCAGGTCCGACCGGCCGTTGTGTCTGATCCGGATGTAGCCTTCTTCGATATCGATGTTCGGTGTGCCGTACTCGCCCATGGTCCCGAGCTTGACCAGATGGCAATCGGGGCGGATTTCCCGAAGCGCGAAGAGGAGATTCAACGTTCCAACGACATTGTTGACCTGCGTAAACACGGCGTGTTTGCGGTCGATCATTGAATACGGCGCCGAGCGCTGTTCCGCGAAATGTACCACCGCATCCGGCTGGTCGTCTTCGATGGTGCTGTACAGAAAATCGTGGTCGGTGACATCGCCGACGTAGAGCTTGATGGACTTCCCGGTAAGCTCTCTCCAGACCCGCAGACGGTCCGCCAGGGGCTGCACGGGCGTCAGGGTCTGCGCACCCAGTTCGAAGTCCCACTGGCGTCGAATAAAGTTATCGACAATCGAGACCGAATGGCCCTTTTCGGACAAATAAAGGGCTGTCGCCCACCCACAGTAACCGTCACCGCCCAGAACGCAGATTTTCATGTGTTTAGGTTAAAGGCGCTCATCGCCTTGGAGTGTTGGGACGTTTTGAATTCTCTGTAAGTTACGTTTTCCTGATTCGACCGCCAAAATACAAGCCCATGAATCTCCAGCACTTGTCATTCTATCCCAGTACTATCCGTACTCTCCAAAGAGAGATTGGATACGCTCGTGCTACTCTCGCGAAAAGTGGCCCCTCCTGCCGGAACCTTCCTCGCTCCCGTGCGAAACGGAGTCATCCAATTACCCCCGCCGCTGAAGCAGTTTTGCGAAACGGAGGGTTGGAGTCTGTTTCGCTTTGTTGTGATGGGGCAGGACCACCTGAGGATGCAGCCAATTCTTCCCAAAGAATCGACCGCGGATTTCAGTGACAGCGATTTCTGCGCAAGTCTCGGTCCTGACGGCCGCCTCTGGATTCCCGGGCCGTTGCGGGAGATCGTTTCGCTGGGAGAACAGAGTGTGATGCTGCGGGTTGAGGACGGCGCTATCGGGATGTATCTGCGGAAGGTCTTCAAGACGCTTGGTTTTCGTCCCTAGTCGTTCCCAACTTCGGTCATCCCCAGCTTCAACCAGCCGACCATATCTTTCAACGCCGCGTAAGCCTTGAGTTTTGCCGCATCGCTGCCGTCCCTTTCCGCCTGTTCGACATGCTCTTTCATTTGCCGGAATACGATCGGGTCCATGGCCATCAAAGCTTCCGATCCGGAAGCGGCGTATTTCACCAGCACGTAGCGCATCAGGCAGCCGACCGGAATGCCGGTGCCTTTACTGAGGTTCTCCAGCGTCGGCAACGGATCGGCTACCGAGTAGCAAGCCACCTCGGCTTTGAAGTTGGCGTGACGGTCGTCGGCCAGCCAGGTATCGCGGTATGGTTTGAGGTCCACATTCCATATATACTGTGCGGTAAATGAAAAGGCTGTCCTGGCGGTTGGCCGCGCTGTATCTGGCGGCGGGCGTTCTTTTCGCCCAACACAGTTTTACGCAGATCGATGTTGAGGACGGCGGGCGTCTCTATCGCGCAAACTGCTCCGTCTGCCACGGCGCGCAGGGCGATGGCATTCCGGGTATCGATCTCGGGCACGGCAAGTTTCGCCGCGCAAAGGACGACGACGATATCGCCGCGATCATCAGAACTGGTATTCCCGGCACCGCAATGCCGCCGAATAATTTCAGCGATTTTCAGTCGCTCACGATCGTCGCCTATCTGCACTCGATCGCGCCCGGTTCCGTAACCACCACCTCGGGAGGCGATCCGACACGTGGCAAAGCAATCTATGACGGAAAAGGAGGATGCGCCCAGTGCCACCGCATCCGCGGTGTCGGTGCGCGGACAGGACCGGACTTGAGCGATATCGGAAATTTACGTCTGGCCGGCGAATTGGAGCGCTCGATAGTCGATCCTGACGCGGAGATTCTCCCGCAGAACCGGCATTTTCGCGCCGTGACGAAAGAGGGCGCGACCGTTGAAGGAACCCTTCTGAATGAAGACAAGTACAGCGTTCAGCTTCTGAACTCGACCGGTCGTCTGGTCTCGCTCAAAAGAGCGAACCTGCGGGAATCCGCGTTTGTCGAGAAGTCGCCGATGCCGTCCTATAAAGACAAGTTGAGCCGTCCGGAGCTGTCGGACCTTGTGAGTTATCTGGTGTCTTTGAAAGATGTAGAGGTGAAAGGTGTCGAAATCCCATGAGAAGCCGTTGCCTGTTCCTCGCGTTGATCGGTTCGTCCCTTTTGGGAACGGTTGCTTCCGGCCAGGTCACATTCGACCGGATACTCAACGCCAATAAAGAGCCGCAGAACTGGCTCACGTATTCCGGCACCACGCTCAGCCAGCGCCACAGTCTGCTCACCCAGATCACTCCGCTGAACGTGAAAAATCTTGAGCTGCAGTGGGTGTTCCAGGCGCAGTCCCTGGAGAAATTCGAGGCCACGCCGCTGGTGGTGGATGGGGTTCTTTACACGGTTCAGGCGCCAAATGACGTCGTAGCCATGGACGCAGTGACGGGACGAATCTTCTGGGTATATCCGTATGCGCCTTCACCCGAAGCACGTACCTGCTGCGGTCGCGTGAACCGGGGTCTTGCAATCCTGGGAGACACCTTGTTCATGGGGACCATCGATGGGCGCCTGATCGCCCTGGACTCAAAGAACGGGCACCCCATCTGGAACGTTACTGTCGCGAACACCGTGGCGGGCTATTCTCTGATGCATGCTCCGCTGGTGGTGAAAGATAAAGTCATCGTGGGAACGGCCGGCGGCGAGTTCGGCATTCGCGGCTTTCTCGCGGCTTACGATGCCCACACGGGCAAACAGATCTGGAAGTTTTACACCATTCCAGGTCCGGGTGAGCCTGGGCACGAAACATGGTCGGGCGATTCGTGGATGCATGGCGGCGCTTCGGTTTGGGTGACCGGCTCTTACGATCCCCAAACGAACCTGACTTACTGGGGTGTGGGAAATCCCGGACCGGACTGGAATAGCGATGTCCGCGAAGGGGCGAATCTCTACAGCGATTCCGTGGTGGCGCTGGATGCCGATACGGGGAAGCTCAAATGGTATTTCCAGTTCTCGCCGCACGACGATTTCGACTATGACTCGGTGCAGGTGCCCGTTCTGGCGGACATGGAATGGAGGGGCAAACTGCGGCGGGTCATGCTCTGGGCAAACCGGAATGGTTTCTATTACGTGCTCGACCGGACGACCGGCGAATTTCTGCAGGGCAAGCCTTTTGCGAAGGTCACTTGGACGACGGGTCTTGACGACAGCGGCCATCCGGTGAGGGTTGCCGAGGCGAAGCCTTCGCGTGAAGGGACGCTGGTTTATCCCGGTGTGCAGGGCGCGACCAACTGGTTTTCACCGTCTTACAGCCCGCATACGGGGCTGTTTTATATCGACACCTGGGAGAATTATTCTTCGGTATTTAATAAATTGCCGGCGGAATATGTGGAAGGGCGGCGATATACCGCTGGTGCGCCGCGCTCCCCTGTTCCTTCGTTGAGAGCGGCGCAGGTGCTGAATCGTACCGAGGCAGAAGGCTACGGGGTGGTACGCGCCTTCGATCCCAAAACCGGCGTGCGCAAGTGGGAATTCAAAATGGCCGATGTTACGGGAAGTGGCGTCCTGACCACTGCATCCGATCTGCTGTTTGCCGGAGGGCGCGAAGGGTATTTTTGGGCGCTCGATGCCCGCACAGGCGCGGAGCTTTGGAAGGCAAGCGTAGGCGGACCTGTCGACTCCGGCCCCATGACGTACCAGGTTAACGGCAGACAATACGTCGCTGTCTCAGCAGGTAACGTTCTGTTTACCTTTGCTTTACGGCGGTAAATCGGTCGAGCGAAAAACTAATCTGGTGTCGGCGGGTTACAGTATTAAATGCCGGTTTGCATGGAACCCGTCCCTGGCGTACGGCATCGGAAGCATTTGATGTATTCCAGTTTTCGCTTTTTCAGCACCCTGTTCAGCGTGCTGTTTCTGGTTTCCGCCGCGGCGAACGCGCAACAGAGCCGAATTACCAAACCGATCGATAACGCGCAGCGTGTCACATTGCGCGGGCACATCCATCCCAAGGCGACCGCTGCCAACGATCAGGGGCGGGTTGCTCCATCTCTGAAGATTCCTTACATCACGCTTACGCTTACGCAATCCGACGCGCAGAAAGCGGACTTGGCGAAGTTGCTGGCCGATCAACAAAATCCGTCTTCGCCGGACTATCACCACTGGCTCACTCCCCAGCAATATGCGGATCGATTCGGTGTCTCTACGGAAGACATCGGCAAGATTGAGCAATGGCTGCAGGGCCAGGGGCTCAAAGTCGAAGGCGTTGCGCAGGGCCGGGACTGGGTTGCGGTGAGCGGCGATGCGGCGCAGGTCGAGAATGCCTTCGCGATCGAAATTCACCATTACGCGGTCGATGGCGAAACCCATTTTGCCAATGCGACCGAGCCCTCCGTTCCGGCGGCGATCGGCGGCATGGTGCTGTCAATTCGCGGTCTGAACGATTTCCGGCCGAAGGCGCGTGTTCAGAAGCCGAAGTACACGTCGGCGCACGGGAATCACTATCTTGCGCCCAACGACATTGCCGCAATCTATGACATTCTTCCCGCATATGCTGCAGGCGTCAACGGGTCGGGACAGAAGATTGTCGTTGCAGGGCAGTCTGATGTTCCCCTGACGGATCTCCAGAACTACCAGGCAGCCTTCAACCTGACGGGTAATCTGCCGCAAATGGTGCTCTATGGTCCGGACCCTGGAATCAGCAGTGGCGATCAGGAAGAATCGGATCTGGATTTGGAGTTGGCGGGCGCCGTCGCGCCGGGAGCCACGATCATTTTTGCCTATTCACAGAACGTAATGGACGCAGTCCAGAAGGCAATCGATAACAATCTTGCGCCTGTGATCAGCGTCAGTTACGGGTCGTGTGAGCTGGAGAACATGCAGTCCGATGCTTTGACTTTTCAATCTTGGGCCCAAAAAGGAAATGCGCAGGGCATCACATGGTTCAACGCTTCCGGTGACAACGGCGCAGCCGACTGCTATACGGGCGATAACACTGTCCCGCCGGAAATTCAGGAAAGCGCCGCGGTTGATTTGCCTGCAAGCGTTCCAGAAATTACCGGCGTGGGTGGAACAGCATTCCTCGAAGGAAGCGCGACTTACTGGAATACTGCGAATAATTCGAGCGGCGGTTCGGCCCTGTCCTACATTCCGGAGACTTCCTGGAACACGAGTGTTACGGATATGATTCCATCCGCCAGCGGTGGTGGGTTGAGCGTTTATTTCCCGAAGCCGTCATGGCAAACCGGGCCAGGCGTGCCGGGCAATAACATGAGAAATGTTCCGGACATCGCGCTAAATGCCTCACCCGACCATGACGGGTATCTGGTTTATACGGACGGCAACAACAGCCCCCAGGTTTACGGAGGAACGTCATGCCCGACTCCGGTGATGGCCGGCGTTGCCGCTCTTTTGAATCAATATCTGGGGACAGGCCAAGGGAACCTGAATCCTCAGCTTTACCGGCTTGCGCAATCAAGTCCGTCCGTTTTCCACGACATTACAAGCGGAGATAACGGCGTTACCGTTACTTTGTCAGCTGCGAACTGCGGCAGGCGCCAAGTATGCACCGCGAGTTCGGCTACTGTTCCGGGCTATACGGCTGGTGCCGGCTACGACAACGTCACCGGGCTGGGCTCTGTGGATGTCTGGCAGCTTCTGACCTGCATGAAAGGTTCCTGCGGCGCCACAACTATTCCTCCGGTATCCATTTCACTGGTCACTAATCTGAATGCCCTGGGGCCGAACGATTCCGCGATTCTGACCGCTACTGTCACCGCCAACGATGGCATTACGCCCGTGGGTGTGGTTCAGCTCACAGCCGGGACAACATCGTTGGGCGCGATTACGCTGGTTGGCTCCGCCGGAGTCGCCACGGCGAGCGTCGTTGTGACCTATAGTGAACTGCCGTCAGGATCGGCAACCGTGACCGCATCCTATGCGGGCGGTTCCACGACGACGCCCATAATGCAGTCGGTCTCTCTCGCGCGTGCTGTCAACTCCAGCTCGAATGGAACGCCCGTAATCAACGGTTTGGTGGACGGAGCCTCTTTTAAGCAGACCTATTCCCCCGGAATGATCTTGTCTGTGTTTGGTTCCAGCCTGAGCCCACCGTGCGAATCTCTTGTCCTCTGCACGGCGCACACACTGCCTCTTCCGGTCAGCATGGCGGGTGTGGCTGCGACCGTGAACGGCGTTGCAGCACCGCTGTATTACGTTTCCCCGACACAGTTGAATATCCAGATTCCCTGGCAGACCACGGTCGGCGCCGCCGTATTGACGGTGAATAACAGCGGACAGCAGGCGTCGTTCCCGCCGTTCAATGTGACGGCGGCATCCCCCGGTATTTTCACTGACACGACAGGCAGGGTCGTTCCCTATGGAAGTCCGGCTCCCGGCGACACTGCGACGTTGTTTCTCGCGGGTCCCGGAGCGGTCACGCCAGCGGTTGCGACCGGCACTGCGCCGGCTGTCGGCACGCCGCTGTCCTCTCTGCCGGCGCCTGCCAACGTGGTGGTGACCGTCAGAGGCGTGCAGGCTTCCACTACCTGCTCTGCTTCGTGTTTTGTAGGCATTACGCCCGGTCTTGTAGGGGTTGTTCAGATCAACTTCCAGGTTCCGAGCGGCACCCCGCCCGGACTTCAACCTGTTGTTGTCAGCATGAACGGTGCATCGAGTGCGCCTAATGCAGCTTTTCTGAACGTAAGCAATTAACGCCTGCTGCCCGTCGTTGCCGCGCGCACCACGTGACCGCCGGTCTCCGGAGCGGAAGCAACTCGATGCGGGAAGTAACGCGCGGCAATCTCCCGTGGTCCCAGGTCTTCTACCGTCGTGAACCCGGCGGCGATCAACTGACTGCGCAGTTTATCTGAATCGAAATAGCTGGTCCATGCCTCGCCCAATTCGGCGACACGCGCGGCCCGTATGTCGTGAAGGGCGCGCATTTCCGGTGTCAGCGCGTGCGGAGGGTTGCTGTAGTCGAATACTACGTGCGCGCCGCTGGGCAGGCTCGCGATGAAGCCGAGAGTCGACCAAACGGCATCCTCCGTCAGGTAAGGAACCACTCCCAGCCATGTGAAAAAGGTCCGCCCGGCCGGATCGAAGCCGGCGGCCTGCAGGCCGGCGCTCAGCGTATCCTGCTCTAAACCGGCTTCGAAATCGACCGGAGCAAATGTCAGACAGGGAGGGAAGGGGAGCGCGGCTTCAGCGAGGCGCCGGCGCTTCCATGCCTGCGTCGCGGGGTGATCCACTTCGAAAATGCGTATGTGCTCACGCATTGCGCCGCGCCAGGCGTAGGTGTCGAGGCCGGCGCCCAGCACCACAAGCTGAGAGACGCCAGCTTCCACCGCGGCGGCAAGCGCGTCTTCAGCGAAGCGCGTGCGAACGGCAATAAAGATTCGCATCATTCGCCTCGACCGATTCTCTTCCGCCTCGCGGGCAATCGTATCGGCGTCTTCGCCCAGGATGCGCACCGCAAGAGGATCGGTGAAGATACCGCCGTGTTCCAGAAGTTGATGCGCCGCGCGGTGCCGGGCGGCGGCCAGCGCCGTTCGGCTTGGTTCTCCGGATCGCATATGACCAGCTTATAAGTCGCCTTAAACGGCCGATGCGCTTTTCACCCGCTGACGCGTGTCGATCACGGATCTGAACCTGTCCGATCCTTCGCCGAAGCGACCGCGGAGCAGACGATTCATCGGATCGGAATAATACCGCGCCACCAATCCTCCCAACACGCCCGAGATCAGAATGACCGCGACGAATAAGAGCGGCGCCGCCCCGAGCGGCTTGCCGCGGCTGACGAAGAAATCGAAAAAAGCGAAGACTACGAACATGTGCGTCAGATACACCTCGTAACTGCGCTGGCCAAGTTGGCGCAGCGGTTCGAGGATACGCGGGCTTCGCCACTCTGTCTCTGCCGCCGCGATGATGAGCGCACAGGTCCCCAGCGCGAGTATTGTCATATCGAGGCCGCTTCGGAACAGCCAGCCGAACCCCATGCGCGCGAAGACCAGAATGAACACAACGATTGCCGCGCCTCCCCCTGCGATCGCGTGCATCACCCGCCTCGAAAAGCGCACATGGGAAACGAGTATCGCGGTTAAACATCCCAGCGCGATTGCCTCCATGCCGCCGAGATACGAATAGTCTTTCCAGAGTCCCTGGGCGAAGAGGGTGCGGCCGAATGGCCCCAGCACGACAAAAATGGCGAGAATCGCGATCAGAAGCCGGCCGCGGCTGAAAAACCGGCAGAGCATGGGGAAGAAAAGGTAAAACGTTTCTTCAATTGACAACGACCACAGAATGTCCCAGCTTCCCGGCAGATATCCGTTCCAGGATTCGAGAAGGTTCACATGAAAGGTCAGTGCAGCCAACAACGCCCGGCCCAGGCTGCTCCGGCTCGCCGGGATGACGAAATCTTTGATGCCGGCGAGGTGCAGGCCGCTCAGGACCGCGAGCAGAAGAAGAAGCAATGGTGCAATGCGGGCAAAACGCAGCAGATAGAAATCGCGCGGACTGACGCGGGAAGGCGATCCCCAGCGCCGCAGCGTCGTGGATGTGATGAGAAAGCCCGAGACGGCGAAGAATATCTGAACCGCATTCTGGCCGTTCCAGACGAACGTAGTCACGAGCAGGTCGGGGATTCCGTTCGTGTACGGAACCTTTGCGAGCCGCAGGCGTACGTTGACGTGGTTCATCAATACGAAAAAGATGGCCAGGCCGCGCAGCAGATCCACGCCGTCCAGGCGTTTCCAACTGCGAGCCGGATTGGCAGGCACCTTCTCATTTTGCACGACATTTTATCTTTCCCCGCGCAACTTAGAGGAACCGATTTACGTCTATTTGCCACTGGTCTCGTGCTGCGCCGAAAAGCAATAGTGTTATTTACGGTTATAGTCCAGGCCGCCCTGGGGCTTGCCCTGGCCGGTCCGGTTGACGACGAACCCGTGTTCGATATCGGCCCGGGCATTACGCCGCCCCGCGTGACTCATCAGGTCACGCCCGTAAACAAACCGGATGACAAAGGGTTTCGCATTTCCGGAACCGTCCTCGTCGGGCTGGTCGTCAGCTCAAAAGGCGAGCCGAAGGACGTCCACGTGGTGAAGTCGCTGGACAAGGATGTAGATCAGACTGCCGTCGATGCCGTGAAACAGTGGAGCTTTGACCCGGCGAAGAAAGGCGACCAGCCCATCGCGGTGCGGGTGACCGTCGAGATTCGCTTTCACAGCATGTGATTCGGGGCGTGATTCGAAATCAGCGCTCCGCGCGCTTCGCCCACCAAAAACAACGATCCGGTGATAAAAGTTGTCATCGGTTTTTCACGGGTCATTCGGATCGCATCGCCGATATCCTGGGCGATGCGCACATTCGGGTGGTCGGTGACCGCGGCAAGAGATTCGGCGTTGAGCGCGCGCGGCTGATCGGGCGCAGCGAGGACCACTTCGGCCGCCAGAGGAAAGAGGGTGCCGATCACCTCATCCACGGCTTTGTCGCGCATGGCCCCGTAAACAATGCGTATGGGCTCGGAGTGGAAGAAACGTTGTATGTATGCCGCAAGAGCTCGCGCGCCGGCGGGATTGTGAGCACCATCGAGAATGATGTCGGGGTCGGTTGCCACTCGCTCCAGTCGTCCGGGCCACTTCGCCCGTTCGACTCCTTCCACAATGGCGGACGCGGAAACACCGAATAGATTGAGAGCCGCGACGGCAGTCCTTGTATTTTCGACCTGGTGTTCACCCGCTAATGGGCAATGGATCGGAATTTCATCGTCCGCCGCCAGGGTGAAACGGCTGCCGAATCTTTCGATCTGAAGATTCTCGACGCGCCATGCGGAAGACAGAGTCACCGGGACGTTCAACTCCAGCGCGCGCCGTTCCAGAACGCTGTAAGCCTCCGGCCGCTGAGTGGCGAACACTGCCGGACGACCGGCCTTCAGAATGCCCGCTTTCTCCGCCGCGATCGATTCGATACTGGATCCGAGGAACGCTTCGTGATCGAAGTCAATCGGGGTGATGACCGCAACCTCGGGCATCACGAGGTTTGTTGCGTCGAGCCTGCCTCCGAGCCCTGTTTCGAGCACGACGACTTCAACGGACGCGGTGGCGAATGCGACGAATGCCATCGCCGTCACCGTTTCAAAAAAGCTGGGATGTGCGTCGATTTCCTCGCGCGCGAGAAGACGTTCGGCGGCGGCGTGAACGGCATCGAACGCCTCGCACCAGGCTTGTTCGGAGATGGGTTGATCGTCGATCTGAATCCTTTCGCGGGGATTCAGAAGATGGGGTGAGGTATAGAGACCGGTGCGGAAACCGGAGACGCCGAGCGCGGACGCCATCATGGCGCAGGTGGAACCCTTGCCGTTGGTGCCGGCAACGTGGATGAAGCGCGTTCCCGCGTGCTGCGGGCTGCCCAGCGCGCTCAGCAGGTTCTCGATCCGCGCGAGATCCCATTTGACTGTCTTCAGTTCGGGGCCGAGGGAGTAGAGAAATCGGACCGTGTCCGCAAAAGTCATGCGGCTTCGCGTTCGATTCCGGCAACCGGACCGGCAAAAAAATCCAGTGCCTTCGCGATCCAGGCTTTCATTTCCCCGCGCGGCACTACGGCGTCCAGCATGCCGTGGTTCAAAAGAAATTCGCTGCGCTGAAAGCCCTCGGGCAGCTTCTGGCGAATGCTCTGCTCGATCACGCGGGGACCGGCGAAGCCGATGAGAGCGCCCGGTTCGGCAATGTTCAGGTCTCCCAGCATGGCGAAGCTGGCGGTGACGCCTCCGGTTGTGGGGTCCGTGAGCACGCTGATGTAGGGCAGAGGCGATTCGTCCAGCCGCATCAGAGCGGCGGAAACCTTGGCCATCTGCATCAGGCTGACCGCTCCTTCCTGCATACGAGCGCCGCCGGACGCGGAGACGATGATGAGCGGCCTTTCGAACTCCATGCTGCGCTCCACAGCGCGCGTGATTTTTTCACCCATGACGGCGCCCATGCTGCCGCCGATGAATTTGGGTTCCATGGCGCAGATCTCGACGGGACGCTTTTCCAGGTTTCCGCTTGCCGAGATCAACGCGTCCTTGAGAGAGGTCGCCTGCTGCGTGGCTTTGAGACGTTCGCTGTAGGGCTTCGAATCGACGAAGTCGAGGGGATTTGAGGATTCGAGCCCCGCATCCTGCTCAGTGTAGATTCCATCGTCGAAAAGCATTGCGAGCCGAGCGCGTGCATCCAAACGGAAATGGTGGCCACACTTACCGCAGGTGTTGAGCTTGTCTTCCAGGTCTTTCTTCCAGATGATTTCGCGGCATCCTTCGCACTTCAGCCACAGGCCCTCGGTGCGAACGGTATGGGAGGAACTTTCGTCTCCGGGGTTTCGGGCGCCGACGGATTCTCGTTTAAACCAGGACATGATTAACGTCGTTTAATCTATGTTACAAACTGGTCTATCGTTTCTAAATAACGGACCAATAGGAGCGACAGCATACACTCCGGACGCGGGACTGAAAGGCAACAACTGCCCTACTTGGGAATCTGAAGGAAGTTCAGAGTTTCCGGAAGCGGCGGCGACCACTGAAACAGCCGCTGGCCAGGCGAGAACGGCGCCGTCAGAAATACATTCGGGTCCGGGTTATCCACACCGCTCAGGAACTGCGCGACCTGCATTTGAGCTGCGAGCGCGATCGATTGCTCCGCCGGCAGACTGAAGATTGTCGGGTTACTCAAAAATCGGTGCGGCAGCAGGGGCAGGCCCGGTGCCCCAACGCCGAGTAACTCCGGCTGGCTGGCGGACGCCAGATCGAATCGGAACAGCCAGGTGGACGAGAGCCCGTTTGCCGCGCGCACAATGGCCGACTCGGTCGGATTCGGCACCTCGAGATCACCAAGCCCGAACTGGAAAAGACTCCGTTTCGCCGGCACACCGGCCAGCGGAAAGATCTGAAGATGTGGCGCGAAAGCCAGCGCTTCGCCGGTCATGCCGATCCAGTCCGCGCTCTCGAACGCAGCCTGAATCGCGGGTGCGCCCGCGACGTTGTTCACAAGCGGCATGACATCGCGATATGGATAGTTGTCATTGAACTGATCGTGAAAATAATCTTCCGGCGGGGCTGGCGGGACATTCAACAACAACGGATTTACAGACGCAAGGTATTCCAGTCCCAGCGGACGGCCACTGATCGCGAGCCGCGCGATATCCACCGACGTGCCGCCATCGCCATTCAAAACAGCCGACGAAACAGCGGGCTCGACTGCATGAAAAAGTGTTCCGTATAAGGCGCCGAACGACTGTCCGATGTAATAGATGCGGTCAGGATCGACGAAGCCCAAACCCCGGGTCTGCCGGATCACACTCACTAACGCCGACAGATCGACGGCGCTTTGCCGTGCGCAATCGCGGACACCTACCGCGCCGGGGGCAATACATCCATCTTCAGCGCCGATCGGACCGGTCGAGAGCGCGACTCCACGGCCGGGGGTCGCTACTACGAAGTTGTTGCCCTTTGTATCGGTGAGCTGGACATAACCTTTGGGCCCAAACCCGTGGCCCTGAATTTCCATCGCCAGCGTCGCGAACCCCTGCGATGCCAGTGTGGATGCGATGTAGGTCGGCGCGCCGAATTGGCTGTCGCCGAGCCCGTGCCCGTAAATCACCAGCGGAAATCCCTTTCCGGAAGCGGGGCGCTTGCTCACCGGAGGCAAAAAAACGTGGAACGAAATCGGCGCAAAGCCTGCCGGGATGAGGGGTGGAGCGCCAGGAACCGGAACGGGCGCCTCGAGCGGCCTGTTGGTGGGCGGATCCGAAATCGTTCCGATCGCCGGCCCGCTCACGTTGATGAAGTTCGGCGAAAGGAAAAGCCCGAACATCACCGAGTCCACATTCCGCAGTACGGAGAGCGGTATGTCCTGGCCTCCTGGCGTACCGCTGTCGTCCGGAAACCATGTCATTTTGCTCAGGCTCGAGAGTGAGAAAGCGGAGATCAGGCCCGCGGGCAGCAGAATTCCGGGTTCGTTATGGCTGGCGAAACTGTGGGCCTTCTCGAGCCATGTGGTGGCGCTCATCGTCGTGAAAAGCGCTGCCACGACAAGATGATCGTTCCCCGGATTATGCACGGCGTTTACCGCGGCCGCGAGCGCTGTGCAGTATGGATCGGTTCCGTGCTGCAGGCAATTTTTGAAATCCTGGTTCTCCTGGAGCTTCTGCCCGTTGGCATCCTGAACGGCGTCAGTGACCAGCAGGAGATAGCGGCTTTGCTGGCGGAGAACGGCGTTCGGTTTTGCGAAAGCACAATTCGTCGCCGGGTCATAAAAGAGTTGATTGAGCGACGTAACTTCACCGGGGTGGTCGAGTGCGATCAGGCTGATGCCGGTCTGAACAGTCATCGGGTCGACAGGCGCGCTGAAGCAAACCATGGTTCTGGGGTTCACGCTGAATCCATCAAGCGCGTTGAGCTGGTTAGTATTGCCGCAAACCACACCCGAAAACTCGGGGCCACACTGCGTTATTGGAATATTGATCTGACGGCCGGTCAATTGATTGGCGGCGGATACAGTCAGCGCATCGCTGGGAAAGGGTCCGACAGTCAGAGAAGTCGGCTGAAAAGTCGCAGTGGTGGTTCCGGCAAATGCGGTTCCCGCAAATAATACGGAAATATTGAGAATAAATGCTAACAGCGGAAATTTCATGCGAGCTTAGTATTGCATCGAAATTCGCAACATTCGAGCCCTTGGAGTATGAAAAAGCCCTACTCGCATCAAACGTGATTATGGAGAATTACGTATCCGGCGAAATGGGCGTCAGGACACTAACGCGGATACGGATGCCTGCGCAGTATGGTGAATGCCCGATAGATTTGTTCGGCCAGCACGGCTCGTGCCAGTTCGTGCGGCATGGTCATTGCGGAAAGGGAGACCAATAGATCGGCCTTTTCGCGCCAAGCCTGCGGCAAGCCGTCGTGTCCGCCGACGACGAAAACCAAATCGTGGGCCAGCATCTCCGCATTGGCGAACAGCCTCGCAAAAGCCTCGGAGTCGAGTGATCGCCCGGCCGGGTCGAGGAGGATTTTGGTTGCCCCGGGGTGTTTTGACCAGAAGTCATCGCGGCTGGAACTGCCTCGATGCGGCTTGATTTCGGACATCTGCGATTGCGCATACCGCCCCGCCCGTTTTATGTAGTCCGCGGCGATCGCATTGGCGTTGGGATCTTTGGCTTTTCCGACGTAGTAAAGAAAAACCTTCACGCCAGTTTCCAGTGACGCTTCGGGTCACTCGGAGGGGACAGGTACGTCTTTTGCATCCCGCCAAAGACGTTCCAGCGAATAGTATTCACGCGCCTTGGCGGAAAAGACGTGGATCAGAAAGTCGCCGTAGTCGCTTAACACCCATTCGCCCTGTTCATAACCCTCGACGCTCGACGGCAACTCGCCGCGGCGCTTCAATTGAAGGCCGATTTCGTCGGTAATCGCCTGGTTCTGGCGCGCATTGGCGCCGGTGCAGATCACGAAATAGTCGGTGAAGCTGGTGATGCCGCTCAGGTCCAGGATTTTGATGTCTTTTGCTTGTTTTGCCTGAGCGGCGCGAACGGCTATGAGCCAGCCGGCTTCAGGTTCTTGTTGTGTGGAAGTATCGTTAGTAACTTTACTTTTGGTTTGCGACAGAAACTCGCCCCCAACCGCTATCGTACTATAGATGTAAGCGTGTTCCTTCGATTTGCCGCGTTCGCGGCCCTATCTATCTCTGTGCTTCCGACGAGTGTCGTTTTCGCTCAGAACAGCGACGCCGCACCCGTGGCAGCGGATTCGACCGTTGTGGAAACGACGGCTGGGCAGTTGCACCCGGACGAAAACGACTCGACCGTGATTAAGGCGAGGCAAACGCTCGATCAGGTGACGCGGCTCGTTGCGAGCGGCGCCCTGCCGCAGCTTCGGCTCCGGAAAGCCCAGGAAGATGTCGAAGATGCACTGGACGGATCCATCCTGAAGCGGAGCCTGTACAGTAACGATCTCCTGCCTGAACAGGCCGAGCAGATGATCTTCGTGGCGCAGCGCATGGTTTTCCGGCGTCAGCGCGCGCTGCTCGACATGCAGCAACTGGTAACTGCAGGCGTTATTTCACGGACCGAGGCCGAAACGTACGGCGTCAATCTGGACCGCGCCAAACAGGAACTGGACTGGGCGCAGACGCGGGCAAAGCTGGTAGAGCAGGTAGCGGAATCCGTGCGCTTGGAGAAAGCGATCGCCAGTATGGAAACGCAGGCTGAGTCACATCCGGATTGGGCGGGGAAGGTCTATACGAAGTATGAAGGGAACGGAGTTTTTACGCGGGGCGATCTGAAGATCCTCGAAAGCGCGTACTTCAACCGATTTGCCAAGCCGCTCCCGATCAGCGCGGACGGTGAAACCGCGGTACATCGTTCACTCGGCTTCGACCATCGCGGCCGCGTGGATGTGGCTGTGATGCCCGATCAGCCGGAAGGCTTGTGGCTGATGCATTATCTGGAGTCGAAGAGAATTCCTTACTTTGCGTTTCGCGCCGCGGTGCCGCATCAGGCGACGGGCGCGCATATCCACGTCGGACCCGGGAGCACCAGGCTCGCGCTCGCGGACTAACCAACAGACCGGCTGACCAGCCGGGGTTAACCAGCCGGAAAAGTAATATGTCACCGCAGGAAGCTGTTGAATCAACAGCAGTCACAGCCAGGCCCGGTATATTCGCCACGATCCGCGAAGCGCTGAGCGGAACGCAGCGTGACCTTACGGAAGGAAGCCTCCGCCGCGCCATTGTTATTCTCGCGATCCCGATGATCCTCGAGATGCTGATGGAGTCGTTGTTCGGCGTCGTCGACATGTTCTTCGTTGCGCGGCTGGGCGTCGATTCGCTGGCGACGGTAGCGTTGACGGAGTCGTGTCTCGTCCTGGTGTTTGGCATCGCAATGGGGCTGAGCATGGCGACCACGGCGTTCGTTGCGCGGCGTATCGGCGAAAAGGATCCGGAAGGAGCGTCGGTAGCGGCGGTGCAGGCAATCGCGGTGGGATTGCTGTTGTCCTTGATGGTGGGTGCAGCCGGGATTTTGTACGCACCCAATCTGCTGGCGATTATGGGTGCTTCTCCCTCGGTAATCGCCATGGGCGCCACCTACACCCGCATTCTGCTGGGAGGATCCGTTACCATCTTTCTGCTCTTCCTGATCAACGCGATTTTCCGCGGCGCCGGAGATGCCGCGCTGGCGATGCGCGCGCTCTGGTTCGCCAATCTGATCAACATCGTGCTCGATCCGTGCCTCATCAACGGCTGGGGACCGTTCCCCAAGCTGAACGTCATGGGTGCTTCCGTTGCCACCACCACCGGGCGGGGCTTGGGTGTTGTGTTTCAACTCTGGCTGCTGTTTGGCGGGAAAAGCCGCGTGCGGGTTTATGCGCATCAGCTCCGGATCAACATCGGAATCCTGTGGCGGCTGCTCCGCGTGTCATTCACGGGAATTCTGCAATTTCTGATTGCCACGGCGAGTTGGACGGGCCTGGTCCGCCTCTGCGCCACGTTTGGCAGTGTGTCAGTAGCTGGCTACACGGTAGCGATTAAGATTTTCATGTTCGTGATTTTGCCGTCCTGGGGGCTATCGAACTCTGCCGCCACACTCGTTGGGCAGAATCTGGGCGCGAAGAAACCGGACCGCGCGGAAAAGGCTGTTTATCAGACGGGCCGATACACCACGTACTACATGGGCTCGATTGCCGTAGTCTTCCTGGTGTTCGCTCGCCAGCTCGCGGCATTTTTCACGTCTGATCCGGCAGTGCAGAGTGTCGCCGCGGATTGCCTGCGCTTCGTCAGCGTAGGGAATATCTGTTACGCGTGGGGGATGGTGTTGGTGCAGGCCTTTAACGGCGCAGGCGACACGCGCACGCCATCGATGATCAATTTCTTCTGCTATTGGTGCTTCCAGATTCCACTTGCTTGGATACTGGCCGTGACGCTGCACTGGGGGCCACGCGGTGTGTTTGCTGCGATCCCTTCAGCGGAGACCGCGATGACCATTGCATCGTTGATCCTGTTCCGGCGTGGCGCGTGGAAGCGAAAAATGATCTAACGGGCTTGGCCCGATGGCGCAGCAGGCAGATGGATCAATTCGCCGTGGTGGCAATAACGTTTTAGCGAAGTTTTTCGGGAGTGAGGTAGGCTACATTTCCGGATTTCGACTGCCGGAAGGCATGCTATCTTTGTAGCTTGCGTGCCCCTTCTTTTGCCCTGAAATTAGGCCTTTTCCTTCTGATTGCCGGCGCGCTTGCCGGTCAGGCACTCTTCGTCAAACCCGTTAAAGTCTTAGGCGATCCCAACTTTATCGGAACCGCGGCAAACCCGCTGCTGACCGATTCCACCGGTCCGAATGTGGTTGAGGGCCGCGAAGTGAATCAACCGCTTGGCATTGCTCTTGACACTTCCGTTTCGCCGCCGATCGTCTATATCGCGGACACAGGAAATAACCGCGTGCTGGGCTTCCAGTACTCAACGCAATTGACGGCGGGCGCCACTGCGGATCTGATTCTCGGCCAGCCCGATCGCTTTACCAACCTTGCGGAAGGCCCGGGGACTTCCCTTTCCACGGGATTGAAGGCGCCTACCGGCCTTGCTGTCGATGGCGCGGGCAATCTATATGTTGCCGATTCCGGTAATAACCGCGTGCTTCGCTATGCGAAGCCTTTTTCACAGCCGGCGGGATATCAATTTCCGGATTTGATTATTGGGCAGACTTCGTTCACGAGCGGGACAGGGAATATCGGAGGAGTGAAACCGAATACGCTGCTGCTCTCCGGGGGATCCTTTTTCCCGCATACCGGTCTCGCCTTTGATTCGTCCGGCAATCTGTGGGTGACGGATACCGGCAACAATCGCGTGCTGCGTTTTCCGGTATCGGTATTGGTGCCCAACCAGAACGGTCCTTCCGCGGACACGGCGGTGGGCCAGGCGGATCTGGTTTCGAGCGTTGCACCGATGCTCCGAATTACTAAAACCGGTTTATTGAATCCGACCAGCGTTGCGTTCGATTCCTCGGGGAACATGCTGGTTGCCGACGCATTGGCTCGGGTTGTGGTCTATGTGACAGGCACCTTCACGACCAATGCGACCGCCAACCGAATTCTCGGTGTAGCACTCCCAACTCCGTCGCAGCCCAATCCACCGCCGGTCAGCGCGATCTCCGTCGGTGCCGTCACAAGTGCCATTGCAACCTCGACCAGCGTGATTGTGGTGGACAGCGAAAACAATCGGGTTCTTGTTTATCTGCCTATTTCGCAGTGGCCGGCTGAGTCCACTCAGTTTTCGCCTTCGGCCAGCGCCGTCATCGGTCAGAGTTCATTCTCAAATTCCATGGCGAATCAGGGGGGACAGCCTTCCTCGTCTACCGTGAATAGTCCGGTAGATCTCGCCGCAACCGGTGGAGAACTCTACGTTGTGGACAGCGGTAATCATCGCGTTCTTGTTTTCCCCGCTACCCCCGCCGGTCCCGAGGGGACGGCATCTCGAGTGATCGGACAGTTGGATTTTCCGTATAACGCTCCCAATCTCGTCGAAGGCAGGGAATTCTTTACCGCAGGCCAGTTGGGTTCCGCTTCCGGTTCGGCGATTCTCGATCTCAGCAGTACACCGACGCACCTGTATGTTGCCGACACGCACAACAATCGCATTCTGGGATTCAATGACTTCACCCACGCAGTAACTGGGCAGAAAGCCGATTTGGTCATCGGACAGCCGGATCTCCTTCACACCACGGTCAACTATCCGTCGAACATCGGCGCCACACCCAACCAGCAGGGACTGAACGGTCCATCGTCGTTGGTGATCGATTCGGCGGGCAATCTGTATGTCGCGGACACGTTCAACTCCCGTATTCTTCGCTTTCCGGCTCCATTTGCATCCGGTACGAGCAACCTCGAAATGGCTGACCTGGTAATTGGTCAGGCGGATTTCGTGTCGGTCGTCCCGGACTCGACGGCGCGCACGATGAGCGCACCGATCTCGCTCGCGCTCACCGCGGATGGCGCTAATGCTTCGGTGACGAGCAGCGGGTATCTGGTGGCTGCGGACGCCAGCCAAAACCGCGTGTTATTTTTCGCCAAGCCGTTTTCCAACGGAATGAATGCTGCCAAGGTATTGGGCCAGCCGGATTTCACTTCGTCATCGGGGACCTCTGCCACGACCGGTTTCTCGTCGCCCCGCGGTGTCTCAGTTGATCCTCAGGACCGGGTTCTCGTAGCGGATACAGGGAACGGCCGGGTAGAGGTTTTCGGCATCGCGCAGGGCCTTCCGGACGGCCCAACTCCGTCTTTCATCCTGACCGCCGGCCTGAACACTCCATACTCGATCGGCATGGCGCAGACGGGCCAGTTCTGGGTGGCCGATGCCAGTCAGAACCAATTGCTCCATTTTCCGTCCATCGACCAGTTACCGCTCGCCAATTATGAATCGGACGCGGCGCAGTCTGCGTTTTCTCCGCGCTCGGCATATGTCGATCCGTTCAGTAATTTGCTGGTAGCCGATGGGTACAACCGTATTCTATACTTCGCGCCTGCCCTTGGCGTCGTGAACGCGGCCAACTATATCCCCGGGAGGCCGCTCGCCCCAGGCGCTTTTGCGTCCATTTTCCCGGCCGTTTCCACGAATGTCATTGCTGCGGGAACGGGTACGGCGACTTCGTTTCCCCTCGCCACCACTCTCGCCGATACACAGGTTCTGGTGAATAATAATCCCTCGACGTTATTTTTTGTCTCCCCCGCGCAGATCAATCTTCCACTCTCCATGAGTTTGCCTACGGGCGGGACGGTGGTTTTGCAGGTTCTGCGTGCATCGACCGGTCAGATTTACGGCGGCGCTGAAGTTGAAATGAGTTCCGCTTCGCCGGGACTGTTTACTACCGGCGGGACGGGATCCGGTCAGGTTGCGGCTATCAACGTCATCGACGGATCAATCAATTCCGCCACCAACCCCGTGGTGCGTGGAAACTATATTTCCCTGTTTGGAACGGGGCAGGGTTTTATAGCGAACGCGCCGCCGGACGGTCAATCGAGTCCCGGCGCGGTGCCGACTGCGGTTCACCCGCAGATCCTGTTGGGCAGCGGAGCCACCGCCGCATACGTTCCAGATGCCAACATCCAGTATTCCGGGTTGGCGCCTTCTCTGGCCGGCGTTTGGCAGATTAATTTTCAGGTTCCGCCTACTGCCACAGCTGGAAATAATGTTCCGATTACTGTCCTGATGAACAGCATTCCGAGCAACAATGCAGCAATTACGACGACCATCGCAGTTAAGTAATTGATTACAGATATCTTCCGCCGAGCAGCGTTCGGCGAAAACTGGTGTTGCTTGCTTTTTACAGGAAGAGTACAGGATAATAACGTTAGTGGGTATCCTTCCATACCCTCGGAGCTAAACTTGGCCGCTGTAGCCTCTCGCTCTTCTTTGGTCGGTGCTCTTCTTCGTCCCGCTGTCCCCCTCAGTCGTAATTTTGTTTCCGATTTTCTGCAGGGTCTTTCCCGCGATGAGCTGGAGTGTCTTGCTGAATTTCAGGGGGCTTGCGTGCTGGAAGAGTTTACCGTCGCGCGTCATGCTTACCGTCTGATGTCAGACTTTTTCGATCCTTCAGTATCCGAGCGTTGGCAAAACCCCGATGACCGCGCTCACAAAATGTTTGTCGTTCTGGCGTATCTCGATCATCTGCAGCCGTCCATCTCAATTCGCATTCAATCCCGTTCCTTCAACGCCTGACGATTTCGATTCCGCTGAGAATTCCCGGCCACATGGCAACTAACGCCATGTGCGTCTTCATGAACCGCTTCTCCTGCCGTTTGTTTCGATAGCGGCCGGCGTTGCGATAACCGCCCGATTTCCAATCCATTTACGCGATGCGTGTCTGGCTTGCGCCGCGATGTTCGCGCTGGCTGGAATTGGTTACCTGACGCGGAAGGCCGGCGAGCGCCGTGTTGCATTTGTTGCCTGTCTGGGAGCGCTGACTTTTGCGGGAATAGCGATCTTCGCCGGACGCCCCATGCGTCCTCCTCCCAAGCTCAGTGTTCGGGACAACGTGCCTGCCATTTTCGACGGCTGCGTTGTCGATCCGGCTTTGGTTGCCGCGGATCGCGAACGCTTTACCGTGGAGTTGGCCCCCGGCGCGCGAGCGCAGGTATCGCTTTCCTCGCGTCCGACTCCGGCAAATCCGGATGGAGCATTTCCCGAACTGCCTTACGGGACGCGCGTCGAGTTTCAAGGTAGAGTCCGTCGGATGCACAACTATAACGACCCGGGTGCGTTCGACGCGGCCCACTATTTCGCGAGGCAGCAGATTTACTGGACGGCGGCGGGGAACGCGTCGGATGTCCATGTTTTGGCCGGGCGATGCGGGAACCGGATCGCTGCTTTTATATTCGCCATTCGGTCCGCCGCACTCGACCGTCTGGACCGGCTGTATGCCCATGATCCTTATGCCAACGGGATGATGCAGGCCACGCTCATCGGCGCGACCGCAAAGCTGGACCGCATGTGGACCGAGGATTACCGCTCGACCGGCACCTTCCATGCTCTTGTGATCTCGGGCAGTCACGTTGCACTGCTGGCCGGCATATTTCTTTTCTTCCTTCGCCTTTGCGCGGTTCCACGAGGCGCCGCCATCTTCCTGACTATCGCGATCGCATGGCTCTACGCCGGAGTTACGGGCTGGCAGGCTCCGGTATTGCGGTCTGCGGCGGGTATGAGTCTGTATGCCGTCGGTCGATGCTTCTTTCGCGAAGGAAGACTGCTGAACATTCTTGCTGCCGTTGCTCTTCTCTTCGTGCTTTGGGATCCCGAACAGTTGTTCGACGCCGGTTTTCAGTTGTCCTTCCTGGCTGTGGCATTGATCGGCGCTTTCGTCGTACCTGCGCTGAATGCGACATCGGGTCCTCTGATCGCCGGGCTCGGGAATCTTCAGGACGAAAGGATGGACCTTCGCCTGGCCGCGAAGTCCGCTCAATTCCGCGTCGAGATGCGCCTTTTGGCCCGCACTTTGGGGCTCGTCTTCGGTGTCCCAGGCACGCTCGCGAGAGTCGTTGTCCTTGCCTCGGCCCGTTGCTGTCTCTTCTTATGGGACATCTTCGTTACGTCGTTCTTTATTCAGATCGGACTGGCGCTGCCGATGATCGTCTATTTCCATCGGATGTCCATTTCAGGGCTGACGGCGAACGCGATCATTGTTCCGTTACTCGGTCTCGTCGTGCCGCTCGGATTTCTTGCCGTTGGACTGAACTCCGCCATGCTTGCGCACCTTTGCGCCTGGCTTTTATCGGTCGCACGAATCGGCGTCGCATTCCACGCGCGATGGGAGCCCGACTGGCGTATTCCCGCGCCGCCGTTCTGGCTCGCCGCCCTCTTTGTCGCGGCATTGGTCGTGGCTGCCCTGCGTGCCAGCCATCTGTGGCTTCGCGGAGTGGCTTGGTTGGGTGCTGCCGCAACGCTTGCGGTCATTGTGATCCACCCGTTCTCGCCTGTGGTCGAGCGCGGCAGATTCGAACTGAGCTCGATCGACGTCGGTCAGGGAGACAGCCTGCTGGTCGGATTTCCGCGGGGTCCGCTGATGCTGATTGACGCCGGTGGCATCCCGTCTTTCGGGCGCGCTAAAAAGCCGGGCATCGATATCGGGGAAGATGTCGTATCGCCCTATCTCTGGTCGAGATCCATCAAACATCTCGACGTGGTCGTGATGACGCACGCGCACGAAGATCACATGGGGGGAATGAGCGCGGTCCTGCGCAACTTTCGCCCGCGCGAATTGTGGACCGGCGCGGTACAGGAGAGCCCGGAGTGGCAGGTGGTGCGGCAGACGGCCCGGCATCTGCACATTACGATTCGGCAGATGCAGCGCGGTGAACCGTTCGCGTATGGCGGCACGACCGTTCAGGTTTTGGCGCCGGGGCCCGACTACAGGGCCGATACAACACCGAAGAACGACGACTCACTCGTCATGCGCATTCGATTCGGGTCGACGTCGTTCCTGCTGACAGGCGACATGGAAAAGAAGATCGAGAGGGAACTTGCCGACGCGGGTTTGCTCGAACATGACGATGTCCTCAAAGTCGGGCATCATGGCAGCCGGACGTCGAGCACGCCCTTGTTTCTCGATCTGGAGCGTCCCTCATTCGGCATAATTTCGGCCGGTTTCGATAACAGCTATGGGCATCCGCACCCTTTGGTCGTCCAGGCCCTGCGGGAAAGAAAAGTCGCGTTGTTCCGCACTGACGATCTGGGATTGATTACCGTCGTCAGCGATGGGCGGAGACTTCGTTTTGAACAGCGCCCGGAGTAGTATTTCGTATTGCGCGCGTGCTCGTTCCCCCGATGCTGGTAATCCTAAGTGTAGTGTCCAGGATATAACTGGACTGTTCCGGAACGCCGGTAGCCGCGGCTTCAGCCGCGTTTTACAGGCGCAAGAGAGACGCGGCTGAAGCCGCAGCTACCGGTCTGCAGTCCGGTTATTTCGGGGACACTACACTACCGGGAGTCCTTGTGTGTTTCGCGCTGTACCGCGATGCGGTACAGATAACTCGTGCGCTGGCGATCGAGTTCCGCGGCGCGCAGCTCCGCGAAGCGATCCGACGTGAGAGCGCCCAGGAAGTTCACCAGATCGTCAACCTCGCTCGAAGTAAGCCCCAGTGGCTTCATCCCGGCGTCGAGGAACGGATTTCGCTCCCCTCCTTTGTTGAAGAATTCGATTACGTCCCACAGAGTCTCAAGGCTTCCGTCGTGCATGTAAGGCCCTGTCAGGAGAGTGTCCCGCAGAAATGGCGTTTTAAAAGCGCCGACATCCTGCCTTTTCCGGGTAACCAGAAAACGGCCCAGTCCCGAATACTCCGTTTCCAGCGCCAGCTTGTCGATCTCCGACTTGCTGTCTGCCTCCGCGCTCTTTTCGGCGCGTCTGGCCATCTGATTGAAATCCTGTTTGCGGGCGCCGGCTCCGGTGTTGTGGGAGCGGTTATCGCCAAAGAGCGGGAGCGCCGGATCGTACGTGTGGCAGCTTCCGCAGCCTGCCTTTCCTGTGAACAGAGCCCATCCCCGCCGCTGGGAGGCGTTCAGGGCCTTCTGGTCGCCGTGCAGAAAACGGTCGAAAGGCGCTTCGGTGGAAAGCCGGGTCCGCTCGAAAGCGGCAAGGGCCTTGCCCATGTCCTCCCAGTTTGGGGGGACGGTCGAACGCCTTCTGAAACGCCTCGACAAACTCCGGAATTGCGGCCAGCCTGGCCACAACGTCTTTCGGATCCTTCTGACCCATTTCAACGGGGTTCAGAATCGGTAGCGTGGCCTGCTCTTCGAGGGTCGCCGCCCGTCCGTCCCAGAACATCGTTTTATAGAACATGGCGTTGAGGATCGAAGGCGCGTTGCGCTTCCCGATCTGGTCGCTGACGCCCCGCGAAGTTTCGGTGTGGGTGGTGAAACCGTTGCGAGGCGAGTGGCAGGTATTACAGGCCACAGAGTTGTCGGAGGAGATACGTTTCTCGTCGAAGATCATATCGCCCAATTTCGCCTTGGCATCCGTTATCGGGTTATCCGGCGGCGTGAACGACTGAATCGCTTGCGTGGAAAAAAGAGGAACCGGGGGCGGCGCGCCCGGGGTCGGAGGCTGCGCGGGCGCGGAAATCACAATTACCAGGAAGATCAGCACAGGGATCACACAACGGTTCATTTTTGTCTCCAACGATCGCATCTCTGCCAGGTTACCGGAGGGTAGTCCGAACGGATGTAACTATGTTGTAAGGACAACGGCTGCTTTCGGCAGGGTGGCCGGGTGTCGGCGAGGGGCAGGGAAGCGCTCGCGACCCGGTCGGCCGCGGACCGCGCAGCTGCCAAACGAAGCTGATCTGGACCGATTGGGGCCATGGCCAATCAGGTCGTCACGCCCTCACCCGAGGGAGCGACCGGCAGAATCTACCTGCTCCAGACTGGCATAATCCGCGGCTGCAGGCACCCGATCTGAACTGAAATTCGCGTGTTGGGACATACGCCGGGCAGGTCCTTTTCCGAGGTATCGGCGGGCACCCGGAAATTCTTTCCAACCTGCTGACTCGGCGTAACTTTTATGCAATTTTTATCGCCTGCCAAGATGGTGAAGAATTTGGCGCAATTCGGCCAGACTGATATTGCAGGCCTCCTGATAGACTTGAAGTCGGCTAGACCCATGAAAAGAAGAATCCCCACGGCAGGCTCCCTGGTCGTCCTGTCGTTGATTTGCTGCCCGTTCGTTTGGTCACAGACTCCTGCTGCCGCTTCTGCATCCGCGGCCCAGACAGCCACAAGCGAGCGAGCCCTCCTGAACCAGTACTGTGTTGTCTGCCACAACGAGAAGTTCAAAAAGGCGGGACAGCCTTCTGCATTGGCGATTACCCTCGACAATCTCGATGTGGCGCATCTCGAAGCCGATCCGCAATCCTGGGAGCGCGTGGTGCGGATGCTGCGCTCGGGGATGATGCCGCCCGCCGGTATGCCGCGGCCAAAACCGACTGTGTACGAATCAGTCATTCAGTATCTCGAGAGTGAGCTGGACAAACATGCGGCTGTCAACCTGCCGCCGCCCGGTCTGCACCGTCTGAACCGCGCCGAATACAAGAACTCCGTTCGGGACCTGCTGGCGCTCGATATCGATCCCGGCAAGTATTTGCCTTCGGATGATTCCACCAGAGGTTTCGACAACATCGCCGGCGCGCTGTCCTTGTCCCCGGCTCTGCTTGAAGGATACACCTCCGCCGCCGGCAAGATCAGCCGGTTGGCCATCGGCGACGTGGTTGCACCTTCCCAAACGCCCTATCGCGTTCCCGAGGACACCTCACAGGACTATCACATCGAAGGCATGCCGTTTGGCACCCGCGGCGGCATCATCGTCAAGCACGATTTTCCGGCCGACGGCGAATATGCCATCAAGATCACGCCCATCAGCAAGGGAAACATGGGCGACACGAATCCATTCGGTGAGATCAACGGGGAAAAGCTGGAATTCCTCCTCGACGGTCAACGAATCAAGCTGTTCGATTGGGATAAAGAGCGCGAACGTCAGGACGGTACATTCGACGTCAAGTTCCCCGCCAAGGCCGGACCGCACACGGTAGTAGTTACGTTCCTCGCTACCAACAACGCCCCGGGCAACGATCTCGATCAGCACTTCCTGCGCGACACCATCGAAACCGGCGGGCTGCCTGGCTATAAGTTCTTCCCGCACGTGGGCAAGATCCGCATTGACGGTCCCAGTGATCCCAAAGGCGCCAACGATACCCCGAGCCGCAACAAAATTTTTGTTTGCCATCCGACTGCCCCGGCGAATGAAGCGGGCTGCGCCAAACAGATCGTGGCCACTCTTGCCCGTCACGCTTTCCGGCGTCCGGTCACAGATCGGGACACGGAAATGTTGATGGGCTTCTATCAAATCGGCCGCAACTCCGGCGGAGATTTCAATCACGGCATCGAAATGGCCCTCCGCCGCATTTTGGTGGACCCGGAATTCTACTTCCGCAAGGAGCCGGAGCCGGCCAATCTGAAGCCCGGAACGAATTACCGGATCAGCGATCTTGCGCTCGCCTCTCGTCTCTCCTTCTTCTTGTGGAGCAGCATCCCGGACGATGAGCTCATCAATCTGGCCACGCAGAACAAACTGCACGAACCGGCGGTGCTGGAACGTGAGGTCAAGCGCATGCTGGCTGACTCCAGGTCGGAGTCGCTGGTCGATAACTTCGCCGGACAGTGGCTTGGACTGCGTTCCCTTCAGACCCAAGTCCCGGTGACCGCCGAGTTCCCCGATTTCGACGACAATCTTCGCGCCGCGATGGCCAAGGAGATGGAACTCTTCGTCGGCAGCATCATCCACGAGGACCGCCCGATCACAGACCTGATCGATGCCAACTACACCTTTGTCAATGAGCGCCTCGCGAAACACTACGACATCCCAAATGTCTATGGAAGCGCTTTCCGGCGAGTCACTCTCGGACCGGCACTCGATATGCGCCGCGGTCTGTTGGGCAAGGGCTACCTCGAGATGATCTCTTCGCAGCCCGCCCGCACCTCTGCTGTCCAGCGCGGTAAGACAGTGATGCAGATCTTCCTCGGTGTTGAACCGCCACCGCCGCCACCGAACGTTCCGCCATTGAAGGAAACGGCGAGCGACGTCCATGGAGGCGTCAAGCCCACCATGCGAGAGCAGATGGAAATGCACCGGTCGCATGAACCTTGTGCCAGTTGCCACAAAATTATGGACCCGATTGGATTTTCCCTGGAAAACTACGATGCCGTGGGGCATTGGCGGACTACCGACGACGGGGCTCCGATTGATCCCAAGGGCGTTCTGGTCGACGGCAGCAAACTGGACGGCGTGGACGGCCTTCGCGCCGCGCTGCTCCGTTATGCGCCGCAGTTTGAGAGGGTGGCAACCGAAAAGCTCATGATTTACGCGCTGGGTCGGGGGACCGAATACTTCGATATGCCTTTGATTCGGTCCATCGTTCGCGACGCACAGCGTAACAACAATCGTTTTTCCTCGTTAGTGCTCGGCGTGGTCAGGAGCGAACCGTTCCAAATGAACGGGAAACTTCAGATCAGTAACAAATCGGATCAGGATGCCAAACCGGCTCAGCAGCGCGCTGCTGTGGAACCGGCAACATCCAAAAAGAAGGCATTATAGAATTGAATCGTCATAAAAAATAAAGGAGATAGCGATGTTCATTACCAGGAAGCACATCCACAGGCGGGCATTTTTACGAGGCGCCGCCGGGGTGACGCTGGCTTTGCCTTTCCTGGATTCCATGGTTGCCGCGCAAACGCCATTATCCAAAACGGCAGCCGTTCCAAAGACGCGTTTCACTGGCATTTTCGTTCCGCACGGCATGGCTCCAGGTTACTGGGTACCGGAGAAGCCGGTACTGGAAGCGGGGAATTTCCCCTTTATTCTGAAGCCCCTCGAGCCTTTCAAAGACCGGACCGTGATAATGAGCGGGCTCTGGTCCAAATCGGCTGAACCGCCTCCCGGCGTCACCGGCGCCGATCACTGGGTTGCCGCGGCGTACATGTGCGGCAACAAGCCGAAGAAAACCACCGGCGCCGATATTCAGGACGGCACCACCATCGATCAGTTGATTGCGCAAAAGATTGGGCAGGAGACGCTTCTACCGTCTCTGCAGCTCGCGATCGAAGATCCCGGCGCGAATTCCAGCAATTGCGGTGAAGGCTACAGCTGCGCTTATACCAACTCGGTTTCCTGGTCGTCGCCGACGCAGCCTCTGCCGATGGAACTCAATCCGCAGATCGTCTTCGAGAAACTCTTCGGCGACGGCGGCAGCGCGGAAGAACGAGCCGCGCGGCGTGCGCAGGATCGCAGCATTCTCGATTCCGTCACAAAGGGTCTGGCCCGTTTCAAGAAAGATCTGGATGCGAGCGATCGCGCGCGGCTGGACGAATACACCGACGACATTCGCGAAATCGAGCGCAGGCTCGACATTGCGAAGAAAGCTACGGGTCTTGAGACCAGCGAGGGAATTTCCGTTCCCGCCGGTATCCCGGAATCCTTCGACGAACACGTGAAGCTGCATTTCGACCTGCAGGTGCTGGCGTTCAAGAGCGACATCACGCGCGTGTCGAGTGTTCTCTATGCCCGCGATCTGACGGGCCGCGCATATCCCGCGAGCGAAGTGCCCTCCCTGAGCTTTCATGGCGGTTCGCATCACGCCGAAAATCCGGATCGGATTGCCCAGTACTCGAAACTGAATCAGTACCACGTGAAATGTCTCGCCTACTATCTGGACAAACTGAAGAATACTCCGGACGGCGACGGCAATCTGCTCGATCATTCATTGGTTCTCTACGGCACCAACATGGGTGATTCGAATCAGCACCTGCACTATGACGTGCCGCACATTCTGGTGGGCGGCGCTTCCGGCCAGCTCAAAGGCGGCCGGCATCTGGCTTTCCCGTCGAAGACCATCACATCCAGCAATCTTCTGCTCAGTATTATCGGGATGTACGGCATTCATCAGGACAGCATCGGCGACAGCTCGGGCCCGTTGGCCGGCCTTGTATAAACTGTTTCGGAGACGACAAATAACGATGCGCGTTACACAAGCGATCACAGCCTGCGCGACGGCGCTGACCTTATGTCTGGCGGCCTACGGTGCGACGATCCCGGCGACTGCCGTGGCGGATGCGGCCATGAAGGGCGACCAGGCAACGGTAAAGACATTGCTCAGCCAAAAAGCGGACGTGAATGCTCCGCAGGCGGACGGGGCGACGGCGATACAGTGGGCGGCGTACAACAATAACCTGGCGCTCGCGGACATCCTGATCAAGGGCGGCGCGAACGTCAGGCTGGCCAATCACGACGGCGCTACGCCAATGTCTTTGGCTGCGACCAATGGCAATGCGGCGATGATCGAGAAACTCCTGCGGGCCGGCGCCGATCCCAATGAGCGCCAGCCTACCGGGGAGACTCCGTTGATGCTGGTGTCGCGCAGTGGAAATGTGGATGCGATCAAAGTGCTGATCGACCACAAAGCGGATGTGAACGCGAAGGAACAACTGCGCGGCACCACAGCGATCATGTGGGCAGCGGAGCAGAGTCATCCGGACGCGGTGAAGCTCCTCGCGCAGAACGGCGCGGACGTCAAAGCGATGTCAGATCCGGATACTCGCAATTCCCGGCTGAATCTCGCTCCCACCGTGCAGCAAAGATTGAATTCAGCGCAGGGCGCGGGCGGTTTGTCGGCCAACGGCAATGGAACGCTGACGCCTGGTCAACCCGGTGCGGCCCCAGGCAGGGGACGCGGTGGCCGGGGCGGTCCCGGTCGTGGTGCGGGACGCGGCGCAGCGCGTGGCGGCGCGGCCGCGGGAACCGAAAAAGGTCCCGCTTTCAATGAAGAAACTGCTGTAGCGGAAGATTTCGCATTCTTTCGCCGGGCCGCTCCGAAAGACGGAGGTGGTCTCACTCCGCTTGCCTTCGCGGCGCGGGAAGGCTGCTTTGATTGCGCCGTAAATCTGGTTGCGGCCGGTGCGGATATCAATGAGCAAACACTCTACGGATGGAGCCCCCTCCTGGTTGCCACGCAGAACCGGCACTACAAACTGGCTGCATGGATGCTGGACCACGGCGCCGATCCCAACCTTGCCAATAAAGGCGGCTGGCGTCCTCTTTACCTCGCAACCGACAACCGCAATATCGAATCCGGCGACTATCCGGTCCGGAAGCCGGACATGGATCACCTGGACTTCATCAAGCTTCTCGTCGAAAAAGGCGCCGATGTGAACGCCCGCATCTGCGGCGCGCAGTCGACACCGAAAGAGTGTAAGGGCGATACCACGGAAACGCGCACCAACTTCACCATGCAGTGGCTGTATGAAGACGGCGCGACGCCATTCCTGCGTGCCGCCCAATCCGGCGATGTTGCGCTGATGAAGTATCTGCTCGCGCACGGGGCGGATCCGAAAATTGCCACGGCCCACAAGGATACCGCGCTTGCGGTCGCTTCGGGCATTGGCTGGGTGGAAGGTGTCACCTATGAATGGTCCGAAGCGGAGAATCTGGAAGCGGTCAAAATGTGTCTCGACGCGGGTATCGATGTGAACACGGCGGACGTGGAAGGCCGCACAGCTCTCCATGGAGCCGCGCACAAGGGCCGCACCGCTGTAATTCAGATGCTGGTGGATCACGGAGCCAACCTTGAAGCCCACGATCTCGGGAGCCGTGACACCGTCAACGGCGCGATGAAGGGACTCACTTGGATTCCGCTCGATTGGTCGCGCGGTCTGGTCCGCGTAGGCGTCCAATCCGCCATCGCTCACCCCGAAGCCGAGAAGCTGCTCGTAAAGCTGATGAAGGAAAAGGGTCTGCCCATTCCGCCGCCACCTTCGTCGTCGATCTGCCTGACGAAGGGCGTCAAGGGCTGCCAGTAAGTTCATAGACACCTGCGCTCTGACGCTCACGAGCCGTGACCATCGGCTAGCGGTGCTTCGTTGGTTTTTACTCGAGACCTTCGCGGCGCAATAGAGCCTGTAGGTTTCGTGAGCCATGGACGACCCTCAGAATATCCACACCATCCGGTAGCGGAAGGTACAGGATGAGAATTGTCTCGAAGCCTTTTACGCGGAATACCCGCAGTTCTTTGATTTTGGCGTACCTGAAAGTGCGGACGCCAGCCGATGTTGGGCTGGGTAGCAGGCAGGGCGAATGTTTCATAGGCCGTGATCAGGAATCGGTGGCCGACCTCCGGGCTGGCGACGCCGGCGTAATAATAAGCCTGCTCGTCAAGATCCCGATCCGCTCGCGGCCGGAGGACGTAGCGGCTTTCGTTCACCGCGTGCCGTTCATCTTCAGACGTTCATCGAGGCGGCGGTGTTTTTCTTCCCAATAACCCAGCCCAGGCCGGATCGGCTCCCCGGAGTTCAGACCATCGAGAGCAATCGCCTCAAGTTCCTCCTCGGCAGACTGTTCCGCATTCACGAGACGCGAAACATAATCGGCAACGGAAAGTCCCTCTGCTTCGGCTCGTTCCCGAAGCCGCGCCTCAACTGTTGGATCGACTGTGATGCTCATAATCCGCCTACTCCCGACGCCATGGCTTCAGTCTAGCGCCGTTAGTCCGTCAAATCCGTGGGTGCCCGCGAGCCCGAGAGCGTCCGCGCGCGATTGGAGGTGTTGACGTTCGACTTTCCGGGGATGCCAGGTTTATCGTCCGTCCCTTTGCTGTGCGCGTCTTTTGCCGGATCCCGAGCAATTCTCAAACGTCATGCCTTCCGTCAGCGGTGGGAGCATGAGTTTCTTTCTTAACTCGATCCTTGCGATTCAAGAAGCGGATCAAGAGAGGCGGCACCCTTCGCCAAACTGTAACAATCTATTCGGGCTTCATAGATGACGGAGGACCGCATGTTACTACTGTGCACAGAAGTCGCGACGATCACTGGAGTTTGCCCTTAGCCAAACGTAACCACTGCTCCCAACGTCGTCCGGTCCGCCACCGCCTGCACCGCTTCCGTTGCCCGATCCAGCGGATACGTGGCAGTCACCATGGACTTCACGTCCAGCACGCCCTTCTCGATCAGCTTGACGTAACGCGGCAGATCGCGCAGCATGTGCAATCCGCCCTGCTGGCCTGCGTGGAATGTACGGCCCCGGTTGGCGAACTGCCAGGCGGGGAAGCTGACATCGCCCTTTTGACCGAAGCCCAGCATCGTGATGTGGCCACCCGCCCGCGTGAACTCAAAAGCCTGGCGCAGCGGCAGGATGCCGGTCGGGTCGGGACCTCTCTCAGCCTTCGGCGGAAACGAATCGCCGCCGACAGCTTCAATCGTGAAGTCGGGCCCGCGTCCGACCGCAAAGAGATCATCGTCCCAGGCGCGTCCACCGGCAAATTTGCGGTCCGTCGGACCCTTGCACAACTCCTGAATCTTATTTACGAGCCCGTTGCCTTCGGCGTTGGGATCGAGAACCATGGTTGCCCCGATTTTCAGCGCCAGATCGCGCCGCGCTTTGATCGGCTCGACTACTATGACCTGTCCGGCCCCGAGAATGCGCGCCGCCTGTATCGCGCCCATTCCCACCGGACCCGCACCGAGCACCACCACATTCGATCCCGGCTCGATCGGCGCCAGATTGTGGCCTGCTGCCAGCCCGGTTCCGAGCGTGTCTCCGAGCATCGTTAATTCCGCCGCCGGAACACTGGTGAACACCGGGCAGCAATATTCTTCCGGCGCCACCATGACTTCGCTCAGGCCGCCGAGCGCGCCATCCGCGAACACGGGTGTGCCATCGGACATTTCCGCAATCGGATGGGCTGGTTTGGTGGAAAGAAACTGGCACCAGTCCGCGCGGCCTGTGATGCATTCGTAGCATTGCCCGCATTGCGGAGTGCCCGGCACAATGACCCGGTCGCCCGGCTGCACGCGCTTGACGAGCGAACCCACTTCCTCGACGACGCCCATCCCCGAATGATTCGGAATCGATGCGCGCGTGGCGTTCCGATTCGACAGCACGCCCGCGACGATCGTGTAGCAGACCCCCGAAGCCTGCGTTCGAACTACGACTTCGCGCGGCTGGATGGGGAGCATAGAGAGCTCACGTACCGACGCCGTCGTCCCATATCGCACCAGGGCGCGAAACGTCTTGCGTTGCGCCGACGCTACGCGAACCTGCGAAGCCAGCCCGGCGGCTTTGAGAATATTGCGTCGTGAGATGGATGCCATGTCGTCTCCTCAGTGCGTCATCGCGTAAATAATATAGTTCACGCCGATGCGGATTCCCTGCGCCGAATACTTTTCCGGATATCGCGGTTCGTCCGCCCACTCCCACGAATCGCTGGTATCCGAGTTGAAATCGACCATCACCATCAGCCGCTTCTTGTCGTCGTAAATCCCTCGCCAGTGCCCAACGCGGCCGCCGTTCAGGTAAGGCACGCCGCTGTGCAGCGACCATTCGCCGGGAATGCCGTACCTGTCCTTCAGATCGTAGAGCACGTGAAAGATCTGATCGCCGTCCGGTACTTCGACGAAATAGCGATCCGGGAAGACGCGCTGCATCGTGGCGGTGAACAGGCCCCAGTCGCGGTCGCCCCAGGTGTCCGCGCACATCAGGAAACCGCCGCGCATCAGATACTCGCGCAGCTTCTTCGCCTGCGGCTCCGTCAGATCCATCGGCGATGCTTCCACGGCGAAGATCCACGGCCAGTCGTAAACGTCGTCGCCATCGTCGAGATTGATGGGCTGCTCGACGGAGCGCACGTGAATGCGTGTCAGGCGGCGTACGGCCTGAACAAAGTGCCGGTCGGCGCGTGGATAGTCGTTGGTCCAGCCAGTGCCGCCTTTGCTCCAGTCGCGATACCGCTCCAAGCCACCGAACATTCCGTAGGGAGACGCGGGAAACATCAGCCGTCCCATCACAAATTCCGTCTTTTCATTGGCGTCGGCAGGCACGGCGAAATCCGTGTATTCCTGCCCCGGATACTCGCGGAAGGGACGCTGGAACGCAAGCGCGACCGTCAAAGTAGCGCTCAGAACCACGAAAATAACAGCCGCGACCTTGAAGAGCTTACTATAAAATTCCACTATGCGAACCCTCAGTTTATCGCTGTTATTCCTCGTTGCCGCCGCTGGCTCGGTTGCGCAGATCAGTACCGCGGGTCAGCGGTCGACGGAGCCCAGAAGAGTTCAGACAACCTCCGGGCAGACTATCGAAGGTCAGGTGCTGAACGAAGGAATGGCTGACCTGCAGCTTCGCACCGCCGATAATCAGCTCCGGCTGCTGCGCAAGTCGGGAGATCGTTACCGCGTCGTCACTTCGCAGACGGACTGGCCCTCTTACAACGGCGATCCCAGCGGCAATCGCTTTACGAAACTCACGCAGATCGACCGGAACAATGTCGCGCGGCTTGCGCCGAAGTGGATGTTCCCTCTGGCGAACGTGACAACGGTCGAAAACACGCCCGTCGTCGTTGGAGGTGTGATGTATGTGTCGAGCGCCAATGAATGTTATGCGCTGGATGCGGGCAGCGGCCGAATGATCTGGCATTTCCACCGCCCGCGTACGAAGGGACTCGCAGGAAATGCCGCCGTCGGATTCAATCGCGGTGTGGCTGCCGCGGGCGATCGTATCTTCATGCTCACCGATAACGCGCACGTGATCGCGCTGAACCGATTCACCGGTGAGTTGGCTTGGGAAACCGAAATGGCCGACTGGCATCAGAACTACAACGGCACTTCGGCGCCTCTGGCCGTTGGGAACCTGGTGATCTCGGGGACTGCCGGCGGAGACGAAGGGGTGCGCGGCTTTATCGCCGCTTGGGATCAGAGCACGGGCAAAGAGGTCTGGCGCTTCTGGACGGTACCGAAAGCCGGCGAACCGGGTTCCGAAACCTGGACAGCTAAAGCGCTCGAACATCCCTCCGGCGCCACATGGATGACCGGCACGTATGACCCGCAACTCGATACGCTCTTCTGGCCGATCGGCAATCCGGGTCCCGACTTCAATGGAGACAACCGTCAGGGCGACAACCTCTACACCGATTCCATCGTTGCTCTCGACGCGAAAACCGGGAAGTTGAAATGGCATTACCAGTTCACGCCGCACGATGTTCACGACTGGGATGCGGAGGAGCCTGCTGTGCTGGTCGATACGAACTGGGAGGGCAAGCCGCGCAAGCTGTTGCTGCAGGCGAATCGCAACGGATTCTTTTACATCCTGGATCGGACCAGCGGGCAACTTCTGTTAGCCAAGCCGTTCCTCAAGAAGCTCAATTGGGCCGAGGCAATCGGTAAGGATGGCCGCCCGATACTGAATAAACTCCAGGAGAATTCCGCGGGCGAGACATATGTTTGCCCCGGCTTTCAGGGTGGCACGAACTGGTTCTCAACCTCGTTCAATCCCGGCACGGGGCTCTACTACTTCCAGGCGCTGGAGCGCTGCAACCTTTTCGTGAAGACGACCATGGAATGGCAGGCGGGCAAGAGCTACATGGGCGGCGCGGCGAAACCCGCTCCGGGCGAAACGTTCGAAAAGGTCCTGCGCGCAATCGATATCAGGACCGGCGAAATCAAGTGGGAGCTTCCTCAGATAACCGGCACGACAACGGCCTCTGCCGGAACGTTGTCGACGGCTTCAGGCCTGGTGTTCTTCGGCGAGAACAGCGGTGCATTCATGGCAGCCGATGCGGTTACCGGGAAAGCCCTATGGCAGTTCCCCACCAATCAAACATGGAAGGCGTCGCCCATGACATACATGTTCGACAACAGGCAATACGTGGCAGTTGCGGCAGGGCAGAGCATCGTTGCATTTGCTCTCCCCGACTAGGGATATGCGGCTACAAGCCGCGTCCTACGGTCTCCTTCGATACCCCGGTCGATAGTGCACGTGGCAGCTCTGGCACGCCTCGTACAGATCTGCATTCAGTGCTTCAAGTGCCGGCAGATCCCTCGCCTTGGCCGCGATAAACGCCTTGTTCCCGACATCCCACAGCAGTTTCGCGTCCTTCATCCACTGGTCCTTGTCATGGGCGCGATTGTCCGCCATCAGCAGATTAGCCGATTCCGCCAGCACGAGAGCGTCTCTCTTCAGACTGATCCAGTCTTTCTCGCTCTTTTGCTCGTCGCGGCTGACGTAGAAAATCTGATCCGAGGTGGGATAGATGATGTCCAGCATCAGATCGCTCATCGTTCCAACCGATTTGATGCCCGGTGCGTCGGCCGGAGGGGGCTGCGGAGGCGCCTGCGCCATCCCTGTGCCGGCAACCAGATAAAGAACTGCGAAAAGCGCGAGAACCCGCATGATGATCTCCCTGACCGGGCGATTCTAACATGTCTGCCGACGCTCAATGAACCGCAAGGCAATATCGGCACTTCCTCTTGTGCGCGCTCTGGTAGATGATGCAGTGTCCGGGAACGTCCACAATTTCCACAAACTCGGCGCCGGCAAGCTCCGCAGTCTGCTGGGAACTGGTGTTCTCCGGGTCGCATGTAATCCAAAGAACTTCAAAATCAAGCCGTTGCGCGATCGGAATCAACAACCGCAAACTGCGGGCGGCGTACCGGTGACCTCGATGAGCCGGCTCGACACTATAGCCGACGTGCCCGGCATAAAGTTCCAAATGGGGCGTCGAGCCGACACGAAGATTGATGACGCCGAGTTTCTCGCCGGTCAGCGCGTGGACCATCCGGAAGTAATAGGCAGGTGCTTTGTGCACGGGATGAGTGACTAGCTCCAGGAATTCCAGCCGGAGATCGCCGTCTTTCATGCACTGCGAAACGAGGTCCCGCGGGCCAAGCGCCATCAGCCCAACATATCCTGATGTCGAAGCCAAATAGAAAGTTCCTATTCCCGCAAGGCAGAAAGTCCGGTTTCGAGGTTCTGTTTCGCGCTCTCGTGGTATGTTCGCCCAGCTTTGCCGAGGTCGCGCCTGGCGAGGCCGTCAAAGCCGAGGCGCGGGATGGGCGACCACCCCCGCCTCGGCTGCTTCTGTCCTAAAAGGTAAACCGCAGGCCCAACTGGACCAGCCGCGGGTAGTTGATCTGGCTGGTGATTACGCCGAAGCTGGAAGGGCTGGTGATCGTCGTGCCGGGATTCCCGAAATACGGAGTATTCGTTGCGTTGAGCGCTTCCGCGCGGAACTGGGCTTTGATCCGCTCGCGGATGGTGAAGCTCTTGAAGACGGAGAAGTCAATATTGAATAAGCCGGGGCCGCTCACATTGAGGAACCGGCTGGTATCGCCAAATGTAAGCTCGGGCGCTACGCTGAATGCCGCCGGGTTGAGCCAGTCGCTGAGGCGGGCATCGGTGGAACCGGAAGTCGCCGCGGAAACACCCGTGGCGTTGGGACGCTGATAACCGGCGCCGATCACGCTGTTCGCGTTCGCCTGCGTTACCGACAAAGGGAACCCGCTCTGAATGATCCCGAATGTGTTCAACGACCACCCGCTCACAACATAGTTCAGCACGTTGTTCACGCCGGTCAGGTACTTCTTGCCCTTTCCGAACGGCAATTCATAAGTGGCCGACATCGTGAACCGGTTCGGCACATTCTGCGTGGAAAGACTCCACTCACCGGCCAGGTTGTATGCGTTCTGCGGACCGGCCGCCTGCACGATATTGCTGGCGCCGGCGGCGCTGGCCCCCGTGATGTCGTCTTTACTGCGAGACCAGGTATAAGAGCTCAGGATACTCAGGCCATTCGAGAAGCGGCGCTCCGCCCTGACGTAAAAGGAGTAGTAGAGGCTCGCCGCCGTGCTCGCGTTGGACACCGATACCGAAGTGTACTGAGGATAAGGCAGAAGCAGTTGAAGCTGGCTCACCTTTGCCGTGGCGAGCGATCCTACGCCACCGTTGCCATAGAAAGGGTTCACCACTCCCTGCGACAGCGCCGATACCCCCGTTGAGTAGTACGACGGGTTGAGCTGGTCGATATTGATGCCGCTCTGCAGCAAGTGATCGCTGTGGGAGTCCAAAGTGCCAACGCTGATTACGAATCCTGCCGGGATCTGCCTTTGCACCTCAAGTGAATAATGTTGCGAGTAGCCCGCGGAACTCGCGCTCGGAGAGAAAACGGTGATCCCCTGTCCGACTCCCGATGCCAACCCGAGCGAATTCCCAGTGGGTTGCAGAAGACCGCTCGGATAAGGATTGGAGAGCGAAACAGCAGGCGTGTAGTTGCCGTTGGTCGACGCGTTGATGGAGGTGGTCTGCGAATAGCCGATTGCGTTCTGAAAACTGAAGAACGTGGGAACACAAAAGATGCCGTAGCCGCCGCGAATGACCGTCTTACTGTCGGGTGCGTACGCAAAACCGATGCGCGGACCGGGCTTGATCGATGCGGGGTTGCCGGTTTGCGTCGGATTGCCGCTCACTCCCGCGTACTCCACCCCGCCCACGACCGGGAAGCCCGGCTGCGACAGCGGGCTGGCAGCCGTCGTGTTAAACCCGGTGATGATCCTGTTCTGCTCCTCTTGGACGCCCGACTCAAACTCGAAGCGGATGCCGAAGTTCAGGGTCAGTTTGGATGTAACCCGGAAGTCGTCCTGAATGAAGCCCCCGTAGTACCGGATAAAGTCGTTGAAGCCAGAGACGATAGTTTGTTGCCCGCTCGTGGGATAGCCGAGCAGGAGCGTCGCGAGACTGCTTCCGGAGAGGCCGTTGGAGACTGTTGGGCTCGCCTGCGTGAAAACGCTCGTAAAACCCAGGCTCGTGGGACCCGACACGGGCGTACCGAAGTCATGAACCGTGCGGAAATCGAAACCGGCCTTCAGTGTATGCCGGCCGAGGAATTTAGATGTGGTCACATTGGAACTGCGCGAATAGAACACATCCTGATTGGTGCACCCGCCACCGAAATCGGTGTAGTCGTTCGTTGTGCCGCCGGCGCAGCCGTTGACCGCTCCCCCCATTGTGATGGCCGGGAAAGCGGGACTGGGGGTAGCCGCAATCAGCGATGCGGGCAGTCCCAGGGAAGCTAGGTTGAAGCCGAGGCTCTCCGGTGTGCTCTTACTGTAGAAACGATTGAATCCCCAGCGGGCTGTAATCACCGTAGTGGAATTGGGTGTGATCGTTACGTTCGCCGCGGTGGCGTCGATTTTCCGGTCGCAGCAAAAAGTCTGATCGGGAGTGCCGGGATTGGGAAATATGTTGGTGGGGTAATCCACTTCGAAGGTCTTCTGATGGATGTAGGATGCCGATACCCGGAACCACTCGGTGAACGAGTGATCCAGCTTGAACAGCCTTTGGTCGCCGCGATTCGGATAACTGCCCGTGAAGCTGTAATTGGGGGCTTGATAGTAGGGCGTCGGCAGATTGGGCGCGGGATAGTAAGAAGCCAACGCCTGGCCGACCGGATTCTGCAGGCTCGGCGGAATAATATTGCCCTGAAACGGCGTCCGCGCCCCGGTGGTGAGGTTCGTGCTGAGCGGGTCGTACATCGTCTGCAATTGGCCGTTCTTGTTGAATGTCTGCGAAAAATTCCCCTGCAGTTCGAGAGGCGTCGGTACTGAAAGCGTGGTGGTCGAGCCGTCCGTTTCGCGGTAGGCTTCGTCGCTGGCGAAGAAGAATGTCTTGTTACGCCCGTTATACAGCTTGGGAATGATGACCGGACCGCCCAGAGAAAAAGCAAAGTCTTTGAACGGCGAGTCGGGCCTCGGCTGACCATGCAGATTGGCGAAGAAGTTGTTTGCCAGCCAGTCCGTCTCGCGAATGTGTCCGACCGCGCTTCCGTGCAGTTCGTTCGTGCCCGATTTGATCGAGGTGTTGAACGTTCCGCCGCCGGTACGGCTGACCTCGGCGTCGTAATCGCTGGTCTGCAGATTCAGTTCCTGCACAGCTTCGGGCGAGGGAACAATCACGGCGCGGTTGTTCGAATCCGTAATGGAGATGCCATCGACCGTGTAGTTGTTGGTACGGAGCGGACCGCCGGAGATTGATACCTGCGAATTCCCGTTCTGGTCCTGCATGCGGTGGAACTCCGGGTTGGCGGCGTACACGACACCCTGCGCCAGTTCGCCCTCGAAGAACGGGTTGCGCCCCAAAAGGGGCAGGTCCGTGATCTGCTGGTTTTGAATCAGTTGGCCGGTAGAAGCGTCGGCCGTCTGGAGCGCGGGTGCTTCAGCGGTCACGTTCACCTGCTCGGAAACCTGGCCTATCTCGAGCGTGACATCCAGCGTGGAATTAATCTGGGTCAAAATCACCACGCCCTTGCGCTCCAGCTTCTTAAATCCGGCGGCCTCCACCGTTACGGTGTAGGTGGCCGGGGTCAAAGCTGCGAAATCGTATTCGCCTTTTTCATCGCTGACGGTGGTTCGCGGCACGGAGGTCGCTTCGTCGGTGAGGGTTATTTTGGCGGTTGGGGTCCCGGCTCCGTTCGGATCCAGCACACGGCCGCGTAACGACCCCTGGAACGATTGCCCGAACGCCGCGGTTGAAAACAGCACGGCAAACAGAATTGTGGAAATAACGAGCTTCATATAGTCTCCTTCGACTTTTTGAGCTCGCGAACCTGGCGAGACTACGGACTTTCCGGATATGCGGTTATCAGCCGCGTCTGTCAATTACTTCTTTGCTTTTGCAGGGTCGTCGGCGGCCAGTGAATCGCCGGGTCCACCGTCACCGGCGGATCCGCCGGACACAGTGCGGCCATCCGGCAATGTGACACGCCGGGCATCGATCAGATGCGATCCGTCTTTGGCCGGATAGCCGTCGACAATCAACGTGTCGCCCAGTTTCACATCACCCTTCTTCCAGCCGCGGCGCGTCAGCACCCCAGGGCCGGCGCCCTCGCAGCCCCAGTTCGCGACGTTGCCCTTCTCATCCTTCACATCGATGAAGAAGTAGGAGTGCGGATTACTCCATTCAATCCGCGTGATCGTACCGGTTAGCCGGAGCGATCTGCCGCCGTCGAATTCGGCCGCAAAGGAATGATGCGCATAGGCCAAAGTACCCGTTCCGAGCAGCGCCAGCATGAGCAATCCGGTTATTTTTTTGTTCAACGCAAATATCTCCTATTGGGAATATACAATACTAGATCGAAATAGTATAGTAATCAAAGTGAGGATTGAAAAAAAGTGATGAGACGAGTCATTCTACAGCTCACCCTGAGCATGGCCGGCATGGCGACGATTTCGGCAGGCGCTTCGGTCCCTGCGCCAAAAACCGCCGACGGCCATCCCGATCTCAATGGATTCTGGAGAGGTACCCGCGATACCGTGCCCGGCGGGAACATTGCTAAGGACTTGCCTGGGCTGAAGTTACCGTTGACGCCGGCCGGAGAAGCGGCGTGGAAGCACAACACCACAGCTACCATCGACCCCGAAACCCTGTGTATTCTGGGCGGCATCCCGCGCCACGATGCGAGCGGCTTGCCGTATCAGATCATTCAGAGTCCTAACTATGTGGCGTTCCTCTACGGCTACAGCTACTACCGGTTGATCCCCACCGACGACCGCAAGCATGACGAAGACCCGGACCCCTCGTTCTTCGGCGACGAAGTCGGACATTGGGACGGCGACACGCTGGTCGTGGATTCGATCGGGTTCAAAGACACACAAGTCTGGGCGGACGAAAACGGCAGCCCGCACAGCGACGCGCTGCATGTCGTGGAGCGTTGGACCCGTCCCGACCAGGATCACATCCACGTCGAGACGCTGATTGAAGATCCGAAGTTCTACACGAGGCCATTCACTTACTCGCGGACCTGGGTGCTCGGCAAGCCGGGCGAGCAGGTCCATGAATTTGCGTGCGCCGAGAACAACATCGACAAAGAACATATCGGATTCGGCCCCGGACCGATCCGTCCCGATGGAACGCGCGGCTATCTCAATCCCGCGCCCCTTCCGCCGCCGCCCGTGCCGGCGAAAAAGTAAAACGAGTTCACAAGTCCGCTTTACCAAATCTCAGCTTCACCAAATTAAGGAGAACGAATGGCCGAGCCAACAGAGCGGCAAACTGCTTTGGGCGATGTAGCAGCCCGGCAACTTGCCAACGCAACGAAGACCGTACCGCAGATGTCGAGCATCTCCCCGAGATGGCTCACGCATCTGCTCCAGTGGGTCCCTGTCGAAGCGGGTATATACCGGCGGAACCGCGTCAAGGAGGGAACAGCGGTCGAGGTCGACTGCTCGGTGCGCGACGAACGCGTCCTGCCGCAAACGTTCGTCGACTACGAGGAGCATCCGCGCGAATACATGCTGAGCGCGGTGAACACCGTGCTCGACGTCCATACCCGTGTATCGGACCTTTACAGCGCTCCCTATAACCAGATCACGGAACAGTTGCGGCTGACGATCGAAACAATCAAGGAGCGGCAGGAGAGCGAGCTCATCAATAACAGGGAATACGGGCTGCTGCACAACATCGCGCCGCACCAGAAGATCAAGACGCGGAAAGGCGCTCCGACGCCGGACGATCTCGACGAACTGCTCACCAGGGTTTGGAAAGAGCCGGGATTCTTTCTGGCGCATCCAACTGCCATCGCGGCGTTCGGGCGCGAGTGCACCCGCCGCGGCGTGCCGCCGCCAACAGTTCCGCTGTTTGGATCGCAATTCCTGACTTGGCGGGGTGTTCCGTTGATCCCTACGGACAAGCTCACGTCGGACAACGGCGCGACGAGTATTCTTCTGGTCCGAACCGGCGAGCGCAAGCAGGGTGTGGTGGGACTCTATCAGCCCAATCTGCCCGGCGAACAAAGTCCCGGTCTGGCGGTGCGCTTCATGGGCATCAACCCGAAGGCCATCGCTTCCTATCTGGTCTCGCTTTACTGCTCCCTTGCCGTGTTGACGGACGATGCGCTGGCGGTTCTCGAAGGGGTCGAAACGGGCCAATATCATGAGTACAATTGATGCCGGCAGCGGTCCTTTCTATGGTCCTGTTGATGTCGACACGCTGGCTCGCCTTGCCAACGAGTATTTTTCCGCCTGGCCTGGAAAGGACGCACCAGCGCCCGCGCCGCCGGTTCCGCAAAGTTTCGGCCTGGATCCGGCGAATTTCGCGCCACAGGCGGTCGGCCTTCCCGGAGAGGCGGAGTTGCGTGCGTTGCTGGAACCTTTGCGATTCGTCTCGTCAGCCGTGGCGGCGGAACGAGTGCTTCCGGCGTCGGAAGCCGCCCGTGTTCCCTTCGATGCCAACCTGATCCGCCGCGACTTTCCAATCCTCGCCGAGCGAGTGAACGGAAGGCCCCTCGTCTGGCTGGATAATGCGGCGACGACGCAGAAGCCGCAGGCCGTCATCGATCGCCTGAAGCATTTCTATGAGCACGAGAACTCCAACATCCATCGCGCCGCCCATGAGCTGGCAGCGCGCGCGACCGATGCTTATGAGGGCGCCCGCGAGAAAGTCCGCGACTTCCTGAATGCGTCATCGTTGAACGAATGTGTGTTTGTGCGCGGCGCGACAGAAGCCATTAACCTTGTGGCGCAGAGCTGGGGCCGCCGGAACGTCGGCAAAGACGATGAGATCGTCATCACCTGGCTCGAACACCACGCCAACATCGTGCCGTGGCAGCAACTGGCGAACGAGAACGGCGCGCGCCTGCGTGTCGCTCCTGTCGATGAGACCGGTCAGGTGATTCTGGAGGAATACGGCAAACTGCTCGGTCCGAAGACCAGGCTTGTTGCGTTCCCACAGGTCTCTAACGCATTGGGAACGGTTACGCCCGCGAAGCGCATGGTTGAGATGGCTCACAGCGCCGGCGCCAAAGTTCTGGTGGACGGCGCTCAGTCGGTTTCGCATATGCGGACGGACGTGCAGGCGCTTGACAGCGACTGGTACGTGTTCTCAGGCCACAAGGTGTTCGGGCCGACCGGGATCGGAGTGCTGCACGGCAAGGAAGCACTGTTGAACGAGATGCCGCCCTGGCAGGGTGGCGGCAACATGATCGAAGATGTGACCTTCGAGCACACGCGCTATCGCAACGCTCCGGCGCGTTTCGAGGCGGGGACCGGCAACATCGCGGATGCCGTAGGGCTGGGCGCGGCGATCGACTATCTCAATAAGATTGGCATCGATCGGATCGGGCAATATGAGCACGAGCTGCTGACCTACGCAACGCGGCTGCTGAAGGAGATTCCGGGACTGCGGTTCATCGGGACCGCGGCAGAAAAAGCCGGTGTCATTTCGTTTGTACTGAACGGCTATAAGACCGAAGACATTGGGGCGGCGCTCAACCGCGAGGGGATTGCGGTCCGCTCGGGACACCATTGCGCTCAACCCGTGCTTCGCCGGTTCGGTGTCGAAAGCACGGTGCGGGCGTCGCTGGCGTTATATAACACCTGCGCCGATATCGACGGCCTCGTGATGGCGCTGACACGGCTCAACAGCCGCAAGCGGCCGGATTGACCGGGTTGGTGGTGCCGCACGTTTCCACCGGCTATCGAGGTAATCGTAGACCGAAGCTTTTGCGGCAGCCTCATCGGCAAACACTCGATATGCCAGATTGCTCTTCATCTTTGTGGCGCATTCTTTCAGCCGGATATGCGCTTCTTTACCTCAATAAATAAAGCTTTCGTTCACAGATTTTGGATTCCAACGATCTGAATCGGCCACTCCGTTAGAATAACCCTTCGGGGGACTTACCTGAGAGAAGAGATGTACGGCAACAGCCATGCTGCGAAAGCTAGTTTGCTTAGCTTCTACCCTGCACGGGCGTCCCAGCTGATGCAGCACCTTGTCACTCGGAACCAGTCGGAGCACCTGATTGCCGATTGGCGAGAACAGCAGATGGTCAAGTTCATATTCTCGCTCACCTATAACGTAGATGAACTCCTTCATGGATTTAACCAGAAGAGAATATGGAAGTTGGCGTGGGCTGGCCGCAATCTTCTGGAGTTGGCAATTTGGGTGGAATACTGCAACTTTTCCCCGGCCAATGCTAAGCAATTCCGTGACGACTCCTCAAGGGATCTACTTGGTACGGGGCGCTCAATTCAGAAGCAGGTCGAACTCAGCGTCGGCAAGCCGAACGCCGAACGTCATAAGGCAATGAATGAGCTTGTGAAAATGGTTGATGATCAGTTTGGCGTTTCCGATCTCGGAGACGACTACACGAAGGTAGTAGAGGCCGCCACATCTCTCGGACGTAAAAACGATTTTGCGCACGCCAATAAGCTTCTGTCGAAATATGCGCATCCGACGGCGATTTCCCTTAATTCGTCACTTCCATCGTCGGCCGAGTTCGACGCCGGGTTTCGCGATATGTTCTTATCTGAAGGGGCAGAATATGCAACCAGAGCCATCACACTGCTCAAGGACGAAATCGTCAGGATTTATCCTCCTGAGGATGTATAGGACGGGAGCCTTGCACTCTCTGCCGTGATACGCTGCCGAAATGAGTTCGCAACCCGATCATGAGGCTAAATCCGATCACAGCTGTCCAAAATAAGCGGTGTAGTTCATCTCTCCGCTGAAAACAAGAGCGTTGGTGCCGTGAAAGCGGGATTTGCAGAAGGAGGTCTCCTTTTTGCTGTGGCAGCCTGTCCCAATCACGCCAGCCGCAGAGTAAGTT
>DATAXN010000047.1:0-6672 GCA_036273015.1 Bryobacteraceae bacterium
CACACCTGAAAGTCCCCCCTACCCTCGCGCATAGCCCAAATCGACTCCGATATTTTTGTCAGGTCACGAAATCGGACCACAAGGCGGCTTTCAGCCCCATTTTTCTCGGCTCACCAATCCAGTGTGAGAAATGCAGGTTAAAGGCGTCTCGAAGGTCGTTCATTTCCATTTGGGTGAGGGATCGCGGGGTCAGAAAAGCTTGGATGCGACCCACTCTTCTTTCGCCCTCATCGGCTTTTTCTAATGCCCCAATGGAACGCGTTAGTGCCTGCTCTGATGTTTGTGCAGACTTCTCGGCTTTGGCTGAGGCAGTCTTTAGGCGACCCTCTAGCTGGCTGGCATCATCACCCAACCTCTGCACTATTTGGTCATTCGTCTGCTCAAGCTCGCCTTCAAGAACCGATGTTTTCCATTCATATCGCAATTCGGCGGCTACGCCGAGAGTCACTAGCAGGCCGCCTACCCGAATCCGCGGGGTTTGTCCATGACGACGGGCAGGGCGCCGACTATATCTCAGCCTCTCGACTTCAAACGGCGTGTAATAGCGTGTAATGGTGCGCGGGACTGGCGACAGAGATGGCAACTGTGGTAACGCAGAATCAGTAAGTTACAGAGAGGAGAAGCGGCGAAAGGCTTCGAATCCCACCCTCACCGCCACTTGTGACCGGTCCCATAAATTCCGCTTTAACCGGAAGCCGGCCGCAGCGTTGACAACCCAATCGACTCTTTATTTTCCGCAGCTTACGCTCCAAAAGCACCCAAAACACTTGACACGATCCTTTACCCTGAACTCAGAGAGCTGAATAGTCTCTACCCACCAAAATCGGCCGCCGTGCCGCCGTTGATCTTCACCAGGAAAAAGGACACTCCAATGGCAACTGACGCTCAAATCGCGGCGAACCGCGCCAACGCCCAAGCCTCCACCGGACCAGCTACCCCTGCCGGAAAATCAAACTCCTCCCGCAATGCGCTCTCTTCCGGACTCTATTCCAAAGGCGACTTCGTCCGCTCGGACGAACAGCCGCAATATGCTGAATTCTGCGCCGCCTTCCTGGAGGATCTCGCGCCGCACGGCGCAATCGAGCACACTCTCGCATCCGAAATCATCCACGCAGCTTGGCGTCTGCGCCGTTGTTCCGCCATCGAAGCAACCCTGACTCCCAAGGACGACTGCGACCCGATTGAGGATCAGGCCTATGAAGGCCAGGCCCAGGTGGCCGTCGACCGCGCCCGCGCACAAGCCACTCGTACGCTGCACCGCTCGATCGCCGAACTGCGCCGCATTCAGACCGAACGCCAATGCCGTGCCGAATTCCTGCCGGGCGATTTCGACTTCTCGGTGGCTGGCCTCGCCAGCTTTAGGGACCTCATACCGTCGTCCGCCGCCGACGTCCAGCGCCAGTTGCTCCAACACAAACTCGGCGGCGGCAAAGGTGAATTGGCACTGCGTAGGATGATGGTGGAGAGCGACCAGCCCATACTGGCCGCCCTCGCGAAGAACGCGGTCGCAGAGGAAAAGGGGCGCGCAGCGGATTTTACAAAACGAAGCCAATCCGCGGCACGGCCTGTTTCTCGAAACGCGCCATGCACCTGCGGCTCAGGTGTCAAATTCAAACGCTGCTGCGGAAAAGGCGCGCCGCCGGTAGTAATGCCTCGCGCAGTTGCCGCATGAGTCCAAGGGTTCCGTGGCGCGGACGATCGTCTTTTGTCGTCTGCGCGTTTCAACAGAGGGGGCTTAAATTAGTGGATTCGTTCTTCGAGACGTGTCAAGTGTTCGTTTATCGTGTTGATCCTGGCCAGGAGGACAGTTTGGTTGCATTCGATTATTGCCCGAAGGGAGGTTGTTTCATTCATAAGTTCCGCGCGAACCGCGCCGACACTCGACAGCTCTTCGCGAAACACCGTCTTGAGGCCGCCGATTTGCCAATTGGTAAAGAGTACGCTACCCAGGAGTGCGAGGAGAGCGATGGCTATGCTGATTACTTCAGCGTCGGCCACCTCCTACATACACCACAAATCGCGCCGCACGCCTCTACAATGGTGTCATGACCGGACGACCTCCAGGCCGTCTCCAGGGCGACGACCTCATCGGAGAGGTCCTGCGCAACATGGAAGAAGGGCTCTTCCGCATTCGCCGCAAGACTCTCGTGCCGGCAATCTACCGGATCTACCTGAGCCCTGACGATTACGAGCCTTTTCGCGACGTCGTGCCGTTCATCGCCGCCGAAATCCGGACTGCGCTCGACGAACGGCTGGCGTCCTGGAACCGCTCGCCGCGCAAGCTCGCTTCGAGTCTGCTGCAGAAGATCGGGGCGGGGGACGCGGCAACGCCCAGCGAGTTCGTCCGCGTCAGCGACGGATGGGTTGTCGAACTTTATCCCGACCTCGACGGCAAGCTGCAGCCCGGCGAGATTGAGGTTCATTCAGAATTGGGCGCGCCGCAGAAGGCCGAGTACGGCGCCGGCTCGCTCACCCGCCGTTTCGTGGCCAAAAAGCCCGATGCGCCTGCAACGGCTGCGACTCCGTCGCCGTCCGAACAGCAGGTACCGGCAACTGACGAGAGATCGGAGCAAACAAAAGGCCTGACCTTTGCGTATCTTCGTTATGCGGATCAGAACGGGCAGCAGACTTTCGAGGTGACGAAGAACCAGGTGGTGATCGGACGCGGCGGCAGATCGTATTGGGTGGATGTGAAGCTCGAAACCCTGCCCGATGTGTCTCGTGAGCATTGCCGCATCCGCCGCGACCCGGAAACGGGCCGCTTTGCGGTCGAAGATGTCAGCCAGTTCGGCACGGCCGTCAACGGTAAGCCGGTCGGACAGAATGCATCGGCGGAACTTCCCCGGCGCGCGACGATCAGTCTCGCCGGCGTCATCGATCTGCAGTGGGAAGCCGTCTGATGAGCGATCTGCTCATGTGGCGCACTGTGGTGCTGACGGTCCTCATCGTCACCGTCGCGCTGCTGGGCGTTATTACGGCGATCCGAGAGAGGCGGTAAATGGCGGTGAAGGCCAGCCTGCGTTTCGCGGCTGCGAGCGATCCGGGTAAGCGCCGCAGGAACAACGAGGACCGCTACTACGTCGATCCGGACCGCGGCATCTACGCCGTAATCGACGGCGTCGGCGGCCATGCGGCAGGCGAGACAGCCGCCGGGCTTGCTGTGGATGTGATCCGCGAGCGCCTGGAACGCCCGACCGGCACTCCACAGGAACGCATTCGCGAGGCGATCACGCTGGCTAATAACGAGATCCTCCGGGTTTCACGCACGCGACCCGAATGGAATGGCATGGCGTGTGTGCTGACAGTCGTCCTCATCGAAGACGACATCGCCACGGTCGGCCATGTCGGCGATACCCGCCTGTTCCTGCTGCGCGCGGGCGAGATCAAGAAGATTACTCATGACCATTCGCCGGTCGGAGAGCGCGAAGATCGCGGCGAGATCAGCGAGGCGGAGGCCATGCGGCACGCGCGCCGCAACGAAATCTTCCGCGACGTCGGATCGTCGCCGAGGAACCCCGACGACGCCGGCTTCATCGAGATGGAAACGTTCCCCATGCCGGAGGACGGAGTTCTTTTGCTGTGCTCCGATGGCCTGACGGATCTCGTCAGCACCGCCGAAGTACGCGCCGGCGTAGAACGCTACGCGCCGGACTTCGATGCCGCGGTGCATGCTCTCATCGATGCGGCGAACGAAGCCGGTGGCAAGGACAATATCACCGTGGTGATCGTGGGAGGACCGGCCTACGGAGAAACCCCGATCCATGTGATTCGCGATAAGACCACGACAACGCACCACACGGTCTCGATGTCATGGATATACCTGCTGGCCGGTCTGCTGCTGGGAGGCGCGGGTGGTTTCTTCGGTCCGATGATCTGGAACCGCTTCGCCAGCGCGGCGAGTCCCCGAACGTGGACAGTCGGTCCGGCAGGAATTGCCGCCGCTATGGCCCAAGCCCATGCGGGTGACACCGTCGTCATCCCGAAGGGCCCTTATCGCGAGCATATCGAGCTTCGCCAGGGAGTCACTTTACGGGCAATGGCGCCGGGCACCGTGACGATCACGTCGCCGGACGGTGGTCCGGCGCTGACGGCTCGAAAGATCGATGCGGGCGGAGTGGAAGGCGTTTGGATTCAGGGAGACCTCAAAGCGCCGCTCTCCATCGGAATCGAGATCGTCGATTCGAGTCCGCTGGTCTCGAATGTGAAGGTCACTGGCGCGGGCATCGGCATTGAGGTTCGCGGCGCATCCGCGCCGGCCATCACATCGAGCGAGATCACGAATAATCTGGGAGCGGGTATTTTGGTCTCGTCGTCGTCTTCGCCCCGCATCGAGGACAATCTCATTGCGGCCAACGGAAACGGCACGCCCGGCGACGGCAAGCCCGGCGTTGAGGTACGCGAGAAGGCGCATCCGCTGCTCAAGAACAATGGCATCATCGACAACGGCGCGGAGCCCATCCGGATTCACGGTCGGGCCTATCAGCCTGCGGACTTCGAAGAGAACTTCTTCGGCGGCCTGCCTGCCAGGAAGGCCATCGTGCTTGTGGCTGATCCTGATGATGGAGGCGCGGTCCGCTGACGGGGCGGCGAACTCAATATGGACCCGAAAATCTTCGGCCGTTACCAGATCATTCGTAAGCTCGCCGGCGGCGGCATGGGCAGAGTATTCCTTGCTTATGATCCCGTGCTCAACCGTCAGGTCGGCCTGAAGCTGATCGATGCGGGAGCCGACCGGGACAGCATCGACGTCGTTGCCGCGGAGCGCCGCGGCGCAACACTGCAGGACCAATTGGCGAAGCGCGAAGCCAGCGGAAGAGTGGCGCAGATCTTCGATGTCGGCGATCGCGATGGTTACTTTTACATCGCCATGGAGTACATCGAAGGCGAGGACCTTTCGGAGTTAGTGGCGCGCGGGCCGCTCGACCCGCAGCGCGCGGTGGGCATCGCCCTTGACGTATTGGATGTCCTCGTCAAATCGCACACGTTCCAGACAGTCATCGAAGACCGCACACATCGGGGCATCATTCACGGCGACATCAAGCCGCGCAATATCCGCATTACTTCGTCCGGTCAGGTGAAGGTGCTCGACTTCGGGATCGCGAAAGCCGTTTCGATGACGCGCAGCATCACCTTCAACCAGTTCGGCAGCGTCCCTTACTCCTCGCCGGAGCGCCTCCAGACAGGCGATATGGATGCGCGCTCGGATGTGTGGTCGGTGGCGACGGTGTTGTTCGAGATGCTGACGGGCAAGCCCTATTTCGAAGCGGAGGCTTCTTCCAAGCTGGAATGGATGATCCGCAACTACGGGGCGCTCAAACCGGAGATCGTGGGATTGCCGCCGGGGTTGCGCGAGATACTGTCGCGCGCCCTCGATCCGGACCTGAACAAGCGCTTCACGAGCGCGGCGGCATTTCAGGCGGCCCTGCACGAATGGCAGACTTATGCGGTGGGAAGCCGTCCGTTGCATTCGGACGATATCGATGCCACGCGCCGCACCGTGTATCCCGATCCCGACGAACGCACCCAGCGTGTTGCCAGTACTCGGGCATCTGTCCCGACGCGACGCGCCTCCCGATTCCGCATTCCCGAATCGATCTTTCACATCGCCGGGCCTGTAATGGTGGCGCTCTTTCTTTGCGTCGTGTTCGTCGTAGTCTACGAGATCCGGATGTGGAACAACGCGGAGGGTCTCCGTGCGCAGATCGACTCCGGCCGCGTGACACCCGACGTCGCCAACGTGGCATACCAGGCGATGGCTAAGAAAAGCCTGTTTTCGACGGTCCTTTGGCCGGCGCGGAACAGTCTTCGCGATCGTTATCTTGCCGAAGCCGACCGGGTAATCGCCGATTACCGCGAGGCCAGCGAGAGTACTCCGGTCTACCTGCGGGACTGGCGGCGCGCGCAGGCTGCCCTGAACTCGGCAATGGGGCTCGCACCCGAGGACAAGGCAATTCGCGGCAAGTATCGTCTGGTCGACGGACATATCAAGCTGCGAAACGGCGACGTGAGGAACGCGCGCGCGGACTTCGAGCAGGCGCGGAACTTGCTGCCGGATTCGCCCGATCCGCATCTCGGCCTGGCGCTGATTCAGATGCGGGAAGGAGACTTGGATAAAGCGGAGGAGGAATTCAACCAGGCGAAGCGGAACGGCTTTCAGCCCGGCCGCCGTGAACAGCGGGACCTTGCCGACGGCTACAAGGCACGGGGTGAAAAATGGATGGCGGAAGCCCGCCGCGCACACGGCCTCGGTCAGATGCAGGATGCTTTGAAGCACGCTGACAGCGATCTGGCGCACGCACAGGAACTCTATAATTCCGTGGCGCCGCTGTTCAATGGCGTGCAGTTGGCGGAGAAGGTCTCGCTCGAGCGCGACCAGGCGGCGAAGATTCTTGCGCAGGCTGAAACGGCTCAGCCGGACCCGACGAAGGAGACCCCGTAGTGCGGAATGTACCGCTGGCGGTCTTTGCCGCCGGCGTTCGCGGGCCGCTTGCTGACGAGCGCTCGCTGGCGTTTCCGAACCGCGACTATAAAGGAGTCGACATGGCCCTTCGGGCCAACAAACCAGATGAAGACGCTGACAGCAGATGTGGGGCGGGGCTTCGGCCCTGCGGCTGGGCTTTGCCCGGCCCGGAGCGTTACGCATCCCGGGGAGAGAGCGTCTTCAGGGGAGCG
>DATAXN010000048.1:0-26787 GCA_036273015.1 Bryobacteraceae bacterium
CACACCTGAAAGTCCCCCCTACCCTCGCGCATAGCCCAAATCGACTCCGATATTTTTGTCAGGTCACGAAATCGGACCACAAGGCGGCTTTCAGCCCCATTTTTCTCGGCTCACCAATCCAGTGTGAGAAATGCAGGCTAATGGCTGGCGAGCAGAAATTCTTTGGCTTCTTCCAGTGCCTGTGTTGCCATTTCCCGGCTGACGGTGGGAAATCCTTCGAGGAACCGCTTTACGCTATGTCCCGCCTCCAGGTACTCGAACAGGGTGCGCACAAGAACCCGGGTGCCTCGAAACACAGGCGCACCGGACATAACATCAGGATCACGAGTGACGATCGACTCCATATTCCTTAGTGTGCCTCAACTACCGGTATGACGGTAGTCCTGGTCAGTTGCTGGATAAGATTCACCGGCACATCGTCCGCAGTTGTATTGTGGCCGCCAAGGTCGATCTGAGTTATCCGAAAGGTAACTACGAGGAGTTGGCAAATCGATTTGCTCGGTTTTCTGGCGAAACTTGCGGTCTTTCTCCTCAGGTGTGAAAATCGAGGCCGACGAACCATCGAAATGGCACCTCAGCGCGGGTCAAGGTTTTGATATGAAGCCGCGACGCTGATCCCGTCGCCGTATTGCGCGAACCCCGGAATGCTCACCGGAAGTTTTCCGTTAATCGGAATTTCGCCGAACAAGGCCTTAGCCGCTGAAATTTCCGAGGGCGGTACCGTGCTGTAGGTCGTCATATAGGCTGCGACCTCGGGGAAATTTCGGAGCAGATAAGGGTTTCCCATTGCAATCAAGGCCACCGGCTTTTTCGTGGCAATAAGATTTTCTATCAGTTGGGGGAAACCGCCGCCAAGCGCCACGCTGCCTCTGTAGGCCGCAACGGAAGCGAAGGCCGCGACTACGTACCGGCTGGCTGACGTCGTCCTGTCGACCGCGGACTGCAGATCCACGTCGGACATTTTCGAGTCCAGAATTACGACACTGGCTGCGACGGCACGCTTTCGCACTTCGAGTGCGAAGGCCTGACCTTCGATCTGCGAACTCCCCTCCGTAAGAACGAAGAACGCCGTATCGCCCGATGGTTGCAGCGGCAGGAACTGGTTTTCGTTCCTCACCAGAGTTACCGAGCGATCGCAAATCTGCTGAGCCACCGCATTGCTCTCCGGCGAGTTCACCACCGAGTGCACCGCTTCGAGATTCACCAGCTTTTTCGCCGCCAATCCCACGTGTGCTTTCGCCGTCAGGATCCGCATGACGCTTTCGTCGATCCGGCCCTGCGAAATCTGCCCATTCCTGACAGCGGCGGCAACAGCATCGATGGCGGCTTCTCCATCGGGCGGCATCAGCAGAACATCCGCGCCCGCCAAAAGGGATCGCACGGATGCTTCGGCCACGGTGAAACCTTTGGCTATGCCGCCCATTTCGAGCGCGTCCGTCACGATGATTCCTTTGAACCCCATCTCTTCCCTCAGAACTCCGGTGAGGATTTTCGGAGAAAGCGTCGCCGGGATATCCGGATCGTCGAGGGCTGGTACGGCAAGATGGGCGCTCATGATGGCATCGGTGCCGCTTTGAATCGCGGCGCGAAAAGGCGCCCATTCTACCTGCTCCAGCCGGGCCCGATCTCCACCAATCGTGGCGAGGTTCAGATGCGTATCCGTTGCAGTATCGCCGTGTCCGGGGAAGTGTTTGGCGGTAGTCAATACCTTGGCGCTCGGAACCGAGTGTGCGCCCGTAATGAATGCGGACGCGAATGCCGACACGTCCTCGGGATTTTCCCCGTACGATCGGATATTGATAATTGGGTTGTCGGGATTGTTGTTTACGTCAGTGTCGGGGAAGAAAAGCCACTGAACTCCCAGCGCCCGCGCTTCTCTGGCGGTGATCTCACCTTCAACCTGTGCTTCCTGCGGATCTCGTGAGGCGGTGAATGCCATTGCATGCGGAAAGATCGTGGTCGCGTCCACACGCATGGAAGCGCCACGCTCGAAATCGGCGGACACCAGCAGCGGAATTTTTGCCAGTCGCTGCATACGGTTAATGAAACCCGCGGTCTCCAGTGGGTCGGCCTTCGCCACGGTCCGCCCGTTCGAAACGTTCACCAGAATCAGGCCACCCACGTGCTCCTGCGAAACCAGGTGAACGAACTTCCGAGACTCACGCGTACGCGTATTCATTGGACGTCCGCTGAAACCGATCACAACGAGTTGGGCAATCCTCTCGCGCGGCGTCATGGTCTTCATCCATCGCGCGGCGATTTCCTGGTCGGAAACGGGAGCGGGACCTTTGGCTGAGGAAGAAGAAGCCAGCTTCCGCGAGGTGGTCTTTTTACTGGTAGTGACGGGGGTCGCCGCCAGCAGAGACGCTGCAGTTGCCAGAATGAACAGGCTGGCTGGTGCGAATGCGCGCACGCCGTTCAGCCGGCGGTCTGAGCCCGCGCTTTGCCGCCCGGGTTGCGCTGAGAGCCCGGATTTCGGCGGCGCGGACTGGCTGCCAGCTTGCGGACAGCGCGAAGCAACTCCGGAATTTCTTTGTTGCTCTTCTTGATCAGTTCGTCGGCTCCTGACGATTCGATGGTCAACCCCAAACAGTCGATGAAGCCCGACAGTAGGATGGTCCGCACCATCGCATCCGCCGAACGAATCCGCCGGATTAATTCCAAGCCGTCGATGCCGCCCATACGCAGATCGGTAACCACCACGTCGAACCGCGACTTTTGAAAAATTTCCCAAGCTTCCTCGCCGCTCAGCGCTGTCTCCACCGCATACCCGTTGTCCGCGAGAATCATTTTGCGGGCTGTCAGGCCCTTGGCGTTATCGTCGACAAGCAAAATCCTCGAAGCGGTTGCAGGGTCTTTTTTCATGGTGGGAACCGTGTAAAAGTAACAGAGCTGTCATCCCACTGTCAATGATTTTGCATCCATATGAAAGAACAGCGGATGGAGTTCTTGACTTGGCAGCCCGAATTCTCTCCGGTGTTTTCAGCAAAATTATTCGACCGCACGCGGCGCTGTGTAGCCCGCTTTCGCCAGAATCGTGTACTTGATCGGCTTCCTGGTCTTCTGGTCCACCATCTTCAGCGGCTCGTTCGTTCCTGGATTCACCAGTTGTATGGCGAGCTTGCGGAACTTCCCGTCCTTCGCCTGATTGTTGGATGAAAAGCCCAGCGAGTATTGATTGCGCAGAGATTGGGAGATGGCCTGGAACACGCCGGGAAGTTCGCCCTGGAAACGCGGGAAGAAAGCCTGGCCTCCGGTCTCTTTCGCGAAGGTCTTCAATTCATTGTCGGCCTGCAGGAAGTCGAGATTCTGTGAAGCGCTCATCTGGCCTTCCGCCATGATGCGCTGAATCTGAAGCATTTCGATCGAATAGATGGGCACTCCGGCTTCCTGCAGCGCCTTTCGCGCCTTGTCGTAGGTGAGTTTGCTGAACGTGTCTATGCCGGAAGCGACCAGCAGAATGGCTTTGCGGCCTTCAATTTTCGACATGCGGTCGGCTGTATCGGCCAGCGCGTCAAACATGTTGCTTTCAGAAAAACCCGGAATGCGGAGACGCTGCATCGCTTCCATGGACTTGGACCGGTCGTTCGTGAAATCGCTGAGGATTGTCGTGCGCAGATCGTATGCGATGATGGCGACGTAATCTTCCGGCTTCAGTGTCTGGAGAAAACCGTAGGAAGCCGTCAGCGTCTGAGCCCAACCGCTCGAGTAGTAGGCCTGATAACGCGCGCTGAACTCGATCACCATCGCTACCGTCATCGGCGCCTGGGCGACTGAGAATTGCGTAAGCGTCTGCGGAACATTGTCTTCCAGTATCCGGAAGTTGCCGCGAGGGATGTTCGGGATCGGATTACCGTGGTTATCCAGTACCTGGACATCGACGTTCACAACATTGGTTTCCGCCCTGAACGTCGCATCCGATTCGGGCTGGTTGTCCTTAGTCGCTTTCGGGCTGAGTTTGGAAGGAATCGAGGGAAGATCGTTGCCAGGGCTTGCGGCGGTTCCGGAGTTGTCGGCAGCCGGTTTCTTCCGCGGCTTGGCCACGGTCTCGCTGCCGGTACCTGGATTGTCCTGACCCCACACATCTCCTGCCCACGCACCGACGACCAAGGTCAGCATCGCTGCCGCGCTGAGGATCCACTTTTTCATAAGCACACTTCTCTCTTAGATGATACGAGAGATTGATCAGGTCGGCTGAAGGTTTCAGCGGACCGGGTTTCAATTAACCCAGGGGTCTCTGTCGGACGGTCCGTGCTTCTTGAGGTAGACTTTGAATTTTTTTCGCGAGCGCAGCAGTTTGTATTCCTTCCAGCGGCGTTCGAGATCGAGGTGGAAGTTGCCGCCGATCCGCGATCCGAACTGCGTCTTCATGTAGGCGAAACCGAAGATCATGCCTCCGAGGTGCGCCAGATTGCTTACGGTGCTGCCGCTCTGAAACGAACTCATGAAGGCGATCACGCCGAAGATCATGACCATGTACTTGGCCTTGATCGGGAACAGGAAACTCATCAGCACTGTCTGGTTCGGGAAAAGCATTCCGAAGGCGAGCAGCAATCCGTAAATGGCGCCCGAAGCACCGATTACGCGTTGATAGGGATTGCCAAACGCAAGGTTAGCCAGAACTACGCAAACCCCGGCGCCGACCCCACACACAAAGTAATACTGCAGAAACCGCCTTGTTCCCCATGTCTCTTCAATCGGCGCACCGAACATCCAGAGCGTGAGCATATTGAAAAGAATGTGCCAGATACTGCCAAGGTCGTGGAGAAAAAGATAAGTAATGAGCTGCCAAACTGCGCCTCGAATCGCCACTGCGGGTACAAGGTCGACGAGCAGGCCGGTATAGATACTGTTCCCCTGGTAGCCAGCTATTTTCGAGATGAAGAAGAAGGCAACGTAAACCGCGACGTTCGAGATGACCAGCCATTTGACACCAGTCGGGAAGGACCAATTGAAGAGGGAACTGCTGCTCCGATACCGGGTGTCGTAACGCATGATAGAGCCCCGACTCTACGCGTAGGATAACAGGTCGTCCATTTGGGGCCCGGAACGCCGCTTCTAGCGGGCGGTAGCAGTGAGGGAGCGTGCATTCTGCACTGGCGATTCTTCCGCGGGCTGGAATGCCTGTTCCGGCTCGATTGCGGTCTTCGCATAACGCGAAAGCCGCCAACCCAGATATTGGACGATGATTGCAGCGCCCATCCAGACCTGCCAGTGAGACAGAAACCCGTTGGAAAATACGAAATCGCCGGCCCAATCGAGGTCTTTACCGATGCGCCATGCTGCGAGGGAACCGCAGCTGATCGATACCAAAGTCAAGAGACTTGCTGTGAGCGTCGCAAGCCGACTGTTCTTTCCGGGACGCTGAGAAACCACCGGTCCCCGACCGAAGCGAATCCTTACAACCATAAACCCAACACCAGATTCCAATATAACCGCCGCGCCTGGCTGCTTGTGTGAATTATGAAACCGGAGCAGCCGCTGCGCCAAATTTTTGGATCTATTTCGTACATAATTGATATCGTCTTACTCGCGGAAAAGGTTTCATGAAAAAGATCAGAGCAGCAGTATTCGGGACCGGTTTTATGGGCCGCGTTCACACGGAAGGAATCCGCCGGCTTGGCAACGTCGAGGTCGCCGGTATCGCGGCACGAACTGCTGAGCAAGCGCGTGCGCTTGCCGACGAACTGTCCATTGATCGGGCCACCAGCGATTACCGGGAATTGCTCGCCGACCCGTCGATCGACGCGGTACACATCTGCACGCCGAATTCGCTGCACTTTCCGATGGCGAAAGCCGCGCTCGAAGCAGGCAAGCACGTCTTATGCGAGAAGCCGCTTGCCACATCCGTCGCCGAGGCGCGCGAAATAATCCGGCTGGCGATGGAACGCAATCTCGCCAATTGCACATTCCACAACCTGCGTTATTACCCACAGGTCCAGAACATGCGGCGCATCCGTGAGGCGGGCGAACTGGGTGACATTCAGGTTGTCCAGGGCACGTACTCGCAGGATTGGCTGTTGTACGACACCGATTGGAACTGGCGAATCGAAATCGGCCCGTCGCGCGCCTTCGCCGATATCGGGACACATTGGTGCGACATGGTGGAACACGTCACCGGGCTGCGCATCAAAGCTTTATGCGCCGACCTGCAGACCTTCCACAAGACGCGCAGGAAGCCGACGGGATCGGTGGAGACCTTCTCGGGAAAAACTACAGTGCCCGATCAGTATCGGGAAGTGCCTGTCGCAACAGAAGACTTCGGCTCCATGATTCTGCGGTTGGGCGATACGGCCCGGGGAGCGATGACCGTGAGCCAGGTTTCGGCCGGGCGCAAGAACCGTTTTGTGGTGGAAGTATATGGAACGAAGTCCGCCGTAGCGTGGAACGGAGAGCAGCCGGACGAACTTTGGATCGGCCAACGCAACGTGCCGAATCAACTGATTGTCAAGGACCCGGCGCTATTGCACGAAAAAGCGCGCAGTTATGCGGACCTGCCGGGCGGTCACAGCGAGGGCTATGACGACACCTTCAAACAGGTGTTCCGCCGTTTCTACCGTACCGTCGCCGATCGCAACGCCACAGTGGAATATCCAACCTTCCAGGATGGTCTGCGTCAACTGGAAATTCTCGACGCTGTGCTGGAAAGCTCCCGCAAACGAGCTTGGGTCGATCTGCCCCAGGGTTGTGTTTCAGAAATTCCCTGATCAATCAGGGGAAGATAAGAAAGAAATATGTACCGCCGGCGGTACATCATTTTGGGGGAGGTTGGTCCGGAAACCTGAGAAACACAACAGCAGCCGTGAGCGTAAAAAAGCCCGGCTGGAGGCTACCCTGCCGGGCTTTCATTATTCGATTGAGCGGTTCAGCTATGCGATATGCTCGTCCAGCATCTTCTGGACATCGCCCTTACCGGTCGCGCCGACTTTTGTCGCCACCAGTTGGCCGCCCTTGAACAACAGCAGCGTCGGAATCCCGCGGACCTGATACCGCATCGCGGTCTGGCCCTGTTCGTCCACGTTCAATTTGCCGACTTTGGCTTTGCCCTGGTACTCCTGCGCAAGTTGATCGATGATCGGCGTCATCTGCCGGCAGGGGCCGCACCAAGAAGCCCAAAAATCCACAAGCACCGGCTCGGTCGACTTCAGAACCTCTGTGTCCCAGCCTGCATCGGTAAAGTTAAGCGTATTTGTTCCTGACATTTAAATCCTCGTCTGAAAATTAGAGTCGCTTTGCATCTCCGAGGATGCAATCTTCCTGTACAAACGCGAATACTCGGTCGCCGATGCCGTCCACGAATAGTCTTTCTTCATGGCCCGTATCATGATTGCGGTCCACGTCTTTTTGTCCTTCCACATCCTGCAAGCCTGCCGGATCGCTTCGAGAAGCGCATTTCCATTGTAATCAAGGAACTTGAAGCCCGTGGAGTCCGGCGCTGGTTCGCTGATAACAGTGTCGTCCAGGCCGCCGGTCGCCCGGACCACCGGGATCGTTCCGTAGCGCATGCTGTAGATCTGGTTCAGCCCGCAGGGTTCATATCGGCTTGGCATGAGAAAGATGTCCGCTCCCGCTTCGATCCGGTGGGCAAGCGGGTCATCGTAGCCGAACCTGACGGAAATTCTGTCGGGGAACTCCGACTGCAACAGGCGGAAGAGACTTTCCCATCGCGCTTCTCCGCTCCCCAGGGCCACCAGGTAGACATCGTCGTGAAAAAGATCCGCGGCTGCTTCCTCGACCAGGTCGAAGCCTTTCTGCCCGGCAAATCGGGAAACGATGCCAATCAGCGGCTTATCGATCGCCTCTTCCGGGAGCCCCATCTCTTCCAGCAGTTCACGTTTGCAGATCCGTTTACCGGAAAGATCGGCGACGGAATAGCGGACGGGTATACAGGAATCCGTTTCCGGGTTCCATCGCTCGTAGTCGGCGCCATTTACGATACCGCTCAGGACACTCCGGCGCTCTCTCAGGAGGCCGTCAAGCCCGAAACCGTATTCCGGTGTTTGAATTTCCTCGGAATACTTTGCGCTGACGGTATTGAGCGCATCCGCGAAAACAATCCCGGCCTTCAGGAAGTTGATCCGCCCCCAGAACTCCATTCGTGCCGGACTGTCGAATTCGCCTGGTAAGCCGATCTCGCTGAGAGCACTTCGGTCGAAAACGCCTTGGTAGCCGAGGTTGTGAATCGTCAGAAGCGTCCGGATGCGCATCCACGATGGATCGACGATTCGCGGATCATTCATGTATGCCGGAACGAGCGCCGCCTGCCAGTCATGGCAATGAATGATGTCCGGACGGAACAGGCGGCGCGCAATCTCCAGGGCACCTTTAGATAGCAGCGCGAACCGAACGTGGTTATCCGGGAAATCCCCGTCGCGGTCGCCATACAGTCCGGCGCGATCGAAGAGCTCCGGCTGACCTACGAAGAAGTAAGTACTATCCTCCGATTGCAGTTCCCATATCGATACCTCGAAATCGCGGCTGCCAACGGGGATCCGGATACTTTCGATTACCCGTTTTGCCGGGGCGTCTCTTGCCTCCAAATACAGGGGAATTACCGTGGCGACGGCGTGCCCTATCCGGGTCAGGGCACTTGGCAGTGCGCCGAGAACATCGGCCAGACCGCCGCTCTTGGCCCAAGGGCTGGCTTCCGAGGAAACCATGAGGATTCGGGGTTGCGGGGTCACGCCTGTTAAATGGTAAACCAGCGTGAAAAGGCCGGGCCTATAATTAACCTGTTGAAGCGACTACTGTCCGGCGCCGCTGTTTGCGTGCTGAGCCTCTCCTTGGGTACCCCGGGGCTCCGCGGCGCGGAAAACCTCCAACTCGGCGTGAGTGAGGACCTCTTCATAGTTCTTGCGGCGATCAATGCCGCCGGATACGATGAAGGGCTCGCGCTTCCTGACAATAGTCCTCTGCGCCGTCAATTGCGTGAGACCCTTGCCAAAGAGAACATTGCGGTGCTTCCCGAACTCTCCCGGTTCTACCGGAAGCACATGCTCCAAAACGGCCTGCAGGATCTGTCCCAGTACATCTCCTACGCGCTTTCTGTGGCCGGGCCGCCGGATTTCGGCTGGCGCACACGCGACGTCGATGTTCCGCCCGATGCCATGGCTCTTGGCGAGTTCACGCCTCTTTTAATTGATTTCTATCGTCAGGCCAATCTCGCCGAACTCTGGAACCAGGTCCGTCCTCTTTACGAAAAAGAGATGGAAAAATACCACTCCCCGCTGGTTGCGACTACGGCGGCCATCGACGGCTACCTGCGTGTACCGTCCGGCGGCTATCTCGGGCGAAGATTCCAGGTTTTTGTCGATCTCCTCGGCGCTCCCGAGCAGGTTCAGATCAGGAATTACGGCGACGATGCGTTCGTTATTGCGACCTCATCCGAAAAGCCGCGAATTTTCGATATCCGGCACGCCTACCTGCACTTCGAGATCGATCCGATCGTGATCAAGTATGGCGTGGCGCTCGATCAGAAGCGGTCGCTGATCGATTTCGTTCAGACCGCGCCACTCGAAGCCGCCTTCAAAACGGATTTCGTTCTGCTGGCCAATGAATGCCTGATCAAAGCCGTCGAGAGCCGTCTGGATAAAAACCCGGCCGAAGTCGGCCAAGCCGCCCGTCAGGGTTACGTTCTTGCTCCTTTTTTCGCCGAACAGCTTCCGGTGTTTGAGAAGCAGGAACAGGGCATGCGTTATTATTTTCCCGAGATGGCGGATGCAATCGATTTGAAACGGGAAGATACCCGTATCTCCGCGATCAAGTTCGATGCGGCGCCCCTTGTTCGCGCCGGAAAGCAGGTCGTAATGGCAGCGCCTGAGCCGGAGCGGTCTCCGTCCGCGTTGACGCTGCAGAAGGCGGAGGATTTGTATCTGAAGCGCAGCCTCGACGCTGCCAAAGAGCTGTATCTAAAATCGCTCGAGCAAACGGGAAGCGCCGTGGAGCACGCACAGGCATGGTATGGACTGGCGCGTATCTCGGTGTTGCAGAAGGACCCGGAGGCCGCCGTCAAGCTATTCGAAAAAACGCTCGGGGCGGCGCCTGACGATCCGACGAAAGCCTGGGCTTTGGTCTATCTTGCGCGCCTTTCGATCGCAGCGAGCGATCCCGAAAGGGCGTCGAAGTTTTATCAGGACGCGCTCAGTGTTGCGGGCGCTTCGGAGCAGGCACACACCGCCGCTCAAACCGAGTTGAAAAAAATTCAGAAATGACGACAGGAGATTTTCCACTTATGAGACGTTCAGCCTTAATGGCAATCTTTTCCGCAGCCGCTCTGCTTTGTGCGGGTGCTGCGTTCGCCCAGGCTCCGGCTCCGGCGCAGGCGCCGGTTAAAGTCGACAAAAAGACCGGAGTCGGCCCGAAGTCGAAAGGGGAAGCGGAAGCCATTAATGCGGTGATTCAGTCGCAGGTTCAGGCTCCCGATGACGAAATTAAAGCGGTGGAAGCCCTGCTGTCCAAATACGCCGATACGGTTTACAAGGCCTTCGCGCTGGAAGTTGAGGCCGAGGCGTATCAGAAAAAGAACGACAACGCGAAGGCGATTGTCTACGGCGAACAGGCGATTGCGGCGGACCCCAAAAATTACGATGCGGACAACCTGCTGGCAAACGTCCTGGCGGCGACTACCCGCGACACCGATCTCGACAAAGAAGAAAAGCTCACCCGTGCCGAAAAGTATGCGCATGATGCCATGGCGGCTGTCGAAGCGGGAAAGCCGGCGATATTTGCCTCCGCCAGTGACGAAGCGTGGACCAGGACAAAGGCAGGAGTGAATGAGCAGGCCTGGCAGGCTCTTGGCATCGTCGCACTGGACAGAAAGAAGAACGACGAGGCTGTGGCAGACTTCCAGAAGGGGCTGGATGCCTACCCCGATCCCCTTCTCATGATCCGCATGGGGCGGGCACTTTACGCAACGAAGAAGTACGATGAGGCCATTGCTTTGGATCAAAAGGTGATGGACACCGCCGACGCTCCGGCTCAGTACAAGAGCATCGCGCAGGCCGATAGAGCACGCGCCACGCAGGCAAAAGGTCCGGCGTCGAAGTAATTGCAATCCAGTCTGGAAGAGCTCGAGCAAGGTCTCGGTTACCGATTCGCGAACCGTGCTCTGCTGGTGCGTGCCGTTACGCACAGTTCCAGCGCCAACGAGGCGCAGCCGGCGGGACTCCAGTCCGACACAGCTCACGCCGATAACGAGCGTTTGGAGTTTCTGGGGGACGCGATCCTCGGATTGCTGGTCAGCGAAACGCTTTTTCATCGTTTCGAAAGTTTCACCGAAGGCCAGCTCTCTCTGCTGAAGAATCATCTCGTCAGTGCCACCCATTTGCTGGCAGTGGCGAATCGTCTCGAACTCGGCCGCTACCTGCAGCTGGGGCGCGGTGAGGAGACTGCGGGCGGTCGCACCAAGCAACGTCTTTTGGTGAACGCATTTGAGGCAGTACTCGCGGCCCTCTATCTGGATGGAGGCATGGATGCGGCCCGGGACCTCCTGGCCCGCTTCGCGCTGCCGCCGGATGAAGATCTGGCTCGGATCGCGGGCGCAGGCCCGCCGCACGATTTTCGTGCCGAGCTGGAGAGGTTGGCGCGGGACCGGAAGTTACCCAGGCCGCTGTATCTGCTCAAGGGCGAAAACGGTCCTGGACACGCCCGCACTTTCACGGTCGAAGTTCGCCTGGGCGCCGATTACACCGCTCAGGCCGACGGATCTTCCAAGAAAGCGGCTTTCCATAATGCCGCCGGTAAAATCTGCGAATTGATCCACTCCTGACTCAGCGATTCCAGTCTTGACAGTTTGATCGGACAGCGGCTATCCGCCGCCGTGCTCTTCGCGTTCTTTCTTCATGTATTCCACTTCAGCGACCTTCTGATCTTTGACCTGGCTGCTGGCGGCCAACTTGCGGCGAGCGGTTTTCAGGCGCGCCTGACTGATACCTTCGGAACTTACCGCGAACCCGGAGAGCAGCTGCTCAATATCCTGGCTTTGGCAGGCGGGACAGGCCGGCTCCGGTGAACTCTTCAGCACGAGCAGTTCGAATTCGTTGGAGCATTGGCGGCAGTGGTATTCGTAAATCGGCATTTCAATCTGCCGGTATCGTAACAAAGGTCATCGGCCGGATTAAAAATGGGCGGTTGCGTGCTGGAAGGCTGCGCATGGACGAACCTCGAGAGAAGTGCGACGTATGTGGCGGATCCGGCCAATGCACCACCTGCAAAGGAACCGGCAACGGAGGACAATGCTTTAATTGCGCCGGAACCGGAGATTGTCCGCAATGCCAGGGAACCGGCAAACGCCAAGTCAGGCACGCCTCGGAATAGACTGCGAGAGCAGGGATCCTGACTCCGGCTCAAGAATTCCTTCCACGGGGGACTAAAGTTGCAGTCCCGGCCGCCCATCGTTCGTAATAGCGGATGTGGCGTTGGATTTCACGGGCATCGTAACTGACAATCAGTCGATGGTTTTCAGCATCGCCGTGCGTTTCCTGCGGGACCGCGAAGGAGCCGCGGAGCTCGCACAGGACGTCTTTCTACAGCTTTACGAAAAGCTGAGCTGGATCGAGAGCCCGGCGCATGCTACCGCGTGGCTGCGCCGCGCGATCTGCCACCGCTGCATTGATGAGACGCGCAAGCGCCGATTGCGCCCAAGGGTCGGTCTCGACGCGGTTCCTGAACCTGCGACCGAGAGCCGGAACCCCGATCTGCTCCTGAACGAGCGGCTGCGACGCATGGTGGCAGAGCTTCCGGAGAGCGCCCGCATGGTTGTGCTGCTGCGGTATCAGGAGGATCTCGACCCGATGGATATTGCCGGGATGCTGAATATGCCGATCGGCACGGTAAAGAGCCACCTGCATCGCTCGCTTGCGATTATGCGGGGACGGTTGGAGAAACAGGAGATCTGCAAATGAATCTCGATGAAGAATTGATTGCCGCGTTGCGTCGCGAAGCTGCGCCGGAGAACTTTGCCGCCGGCGTGTTGGCGAAAACAACATTGGCGAAGACGCCTTCTTCGCGGGCGCGGGACTGGGCATTCCGGCGTCCGGCGATCTTTGCGTTGGCTGCGGTGTTGATTCTGGCCCTCGTGTTGCCGTCCGCGATTTATGAATATCGCCGGCAACAGCGCGGGCGCGAGGCAAGAGATCAATTGATTGCGGCATTGTCGATTACCCGAGTGCAATTGCAGCAGGTCCAGGAAAAAATTCGTCGGAACACGAGGCACAGGATATGAGAATGGCATGGATACTGTTGGCGGCCGCAATTCCGGCGTTCGCGCAGCAGAACTTCGATTTCAAAACGTTGGACAAACTGGGGGCCAATGCCACCAATTCGACGAACATCACTCTCGAAGGCGACGCCTTGAAGCTCGCGACCAGCTTCCTCGGCGATGAGAAGAGCTCGCTGAGAAACCTGACGGGAGTGTACGTCCGCAGTTTTGAATTCGCCAAGCCGGGTCAGTACAAAGAGGCGGATCTCGCCCCGCTAAGGAGTTATATCAAGACTCTGCAATGGACGAAGATCATCGATGTCAGGGAAACCGAGGAAACCAGCGAAGTCTATATTCAACCGCTGCCGAACAACCGGCTCGGAGGCATCGCAATCGTCTCCGCCTCACCCAAAGAAGTGACCGTCGTATTCATAGCCGGGGCGTTGAACCTCAGCGATCTCGGCAAGCTGAGCAATCTGGGTATTCCCGACCTCGGATTGGGCCGCGACGGCAAGAAGTCCGGCGATTCCGGGAAGGACTGAAAACGCGCGTCGAGACAGCGGGCAGCGCTTTGCTAAGCTCGGTCTCAAATGGCAAAACTGTCGATCAAAGACCTTGATCTGAAGGGGAAACGTGTCTTCATTCGGGTGGATTTCAATGTTCCTCTCGCCAACGGCGGGCAGGAGATTACCAGCGACAAGCGCATTCGCGCATCATTACCGACCATAAGATACGCTCTCGAGCAGGGCGCCGGTATCATCCTTGCTTCGCATCTGGGCCGCCCTAAAGGCAAGGTGAATCCGGAGATGAGCATGAAGCCGGTGGCTGCGAAGCTCGAACAGCTTCTGGGCACGCCTGTGAAATCGGCACCCGACTGCATCGGGTCGGCTGTGGAAGCGATGCTGCCGAAGCCCGGTGAAGTGCTGCTGCTGGAGAACCTGCGTTTTCACGCCGAGGAAGAAGCGAACGATCCCGGTTTTTCGGAGAAGCTTGCCAGGCTCTGCGATGTTTACGTGAATGACGCATTCGGTTCCGCGCATCGCGCGCACGCCTCGACAGTCGGCATGATCCGCTTCGTAAGACAAGCCGCCGCCGGACTCCTGATGGACCAGGAGTTGAAGTACCTGACTATGGCGACGAAGGATCCGGCTCGCCCCTGCGTGGCGATACTCGGCGGCGCGAAGGTATCAGACAAGATCGAGGTGATCGAGAACCTTTCGAAGGTTGTCGACAAGGTTCTGATCGGTGGGGCGATGGCTTATACGTTCCTGAAGTCACAGGGCGAACCGGTGGGCAAGTCGCTGGTCGAGGACGATAAGGTGGATCTGGCCCGAAAACTTCTCACGGAATTTGGGACAAAGCTGGTGCTGCCTGTCGATCATGTCGTCGCCGCAGAACTCAGGGAAGGCGCGGAGCACGAGACCGTGACGAAGATTCCGGACGGCAAGATGGGTCTCGACATTGGCGAAAAGACTATTACGGAGTATTCGGGGATCATTCGCGGTGCGAAAACGGTGATCTGGAATGGTCCGATGGGGGTCTTTGAAAAACCGCCGTTCGATCGCGGCACCGTCGCGTTGGCGAAGGCGGTAGCGGCGTCGGGTGCGGTCTCGGTGGTCGGCGGCGGTGATTCTGAAAAGGCCATCAAGAGCGCGGGAGTGTCGGATAAGATCAGCCACGTCTCGACGGGTGGCGGAGCGTCGCTCGAGTTTTTGTCGGGAATCGAACTGCCGGGCGTTGCCGCACTCACGGATAAATGACCGTTTTCCTGCTGCCGGGTCTTCTCTGCGACGAGACTGTCTGGGCCGACCAAAGCCCCGCTCTTCGGGGGATTGCGGACGTAATCGTTCCTGATTTTCGGTACGTCAACTCGATTTCCGCGATGGCGCAACTGGTGCTGGATGCCGCGCCTGAGCGTTTTTCGGTTGTGGGCCACTCGATGGGCGGACGTGTGGCGCTCGAGGTCTTCCGGATGGCGCCGGATAGAGTCGAGCGATTGGCGCTGCTCGATACCGGTATCCATCCGCGCGGCGCACACGAGGAGTCGAAGCGCGGGGAACTGGTCGATCTGGCCCGGACTCAGGGAATGGCTGCCATGGCGGCGCGTTGGCTCCCGCCGATGTTTCATCCCGACCACTCCGCGTTGCTGCCATTCCTGACCGAAATGGTTCAGCGATCAACGCCGGAGACATTTGCCAATCAGCAGAGAGCGTTGCTGGATCGGCCCGACGCCCGCATCGTGCTTCCTCTCATCCAATGCCCGACACTGGTCCTCTGCGGCAGGCAGGACGCCTGGAGCCCTGTTTCGCAGCACGAAGAGATTGCCGCGGCGATTATGCATTCGAAACTGGTAATCGTAGAGGATTCCGGCCACATGTCAACAGTGGAACAGCCCGCCGCGGTCACGAAAGCGCTGTTAAGCCACCTGCAGGATCAGACACTTCAGGTATAAGGTTTCCGGCACAGTAAGCAGGATCGGATGGTCCTGCGCCTGAGTTCTTCGCTCCAGAACTCGAAGCGTGCGCCCGGAATCCAACGATGCCTCCGCCACGACTTCGAGCAACATTGCCTCGCTGACGTGATGCGAGCAGGAGCAGGTCACCAGAATTCCGCCTGGCGCCAGCAATTGCAATGCACGCAGGTTGATGTCCTTATATCCGCGCATCGCACCGCTGATTTGCGTGCGTGATTTCGCGAAGGCCGGCGGGTCCAGAACGATGATGTCGAAATTGCGGCGCGCGGATGCGTAGTTCGACAGAACGTCGAAAACGTCGGCCTCGCGGAACGTCACATTCGAAATACCGTTGGCGGAAGCATTGCGTTCGGCCGTGGCCAGCGCCGCTGCACTCGAATCGATAGCTTCCACCTGCTCGCAGGTTCTCGATAGATGCATCGCGAATCCGCCGGTAGAGGTAAAGCAGTCGAGTGCCTTACCGGTCGCATAACGGGCGGCAGCGAGATAGTTTTCGCGCTGATCGAGGAAGACGCCGGTCTTCTGGCCGTTCACCAGATCGGCTTCCAGTTGGAATCCATTCAGGTGGATGGTTACCGGTCCGCTGAGTTCGCCCGTGAGGATGTTAGTCTCCCGAGGAAGTTGTTCCAGCGAGCGGACCGCGGCATCGTTCCGCGCAACGATTGCGGACGGCGAGAACTGTGTATTCAGCGCCGCCACGATCTCAGGCGTGCATCGTTCCATTCCCTGATCGAGCGCCTGGATTGCGAATGAGTCGCCGTAGCGGTCAATGATCAGAGCCGGGAGAAAATCGGCCTCGGCATGAACGAGCCGGTAGGCGGTGGAATCGGTGACTACTGCTTCCCGGAACTGTTGGGCCGCCGCGATCCTTGCCGCGATATCGATCGGTCCAGCGGCGCGAGTGAGCAGGCGCAAAGCGATCTGCGATGCCGCGCTGTAGTGCGCCTGTCCCAAAAACCGGCCACGCGGATCGAGCACACGGACCGTTGCGCCAGGCTCCGCCTCTCCCGTTGTCACCACATCGGAGCGGAAGATCCACGGGTGCCCGGAGCGAAGGCGATCCGCGCCTTTTCGGGAAATACGCACTTCAGGCTGCGAGTTGGCTGGCGAGGTCGCTGGTTCCAATCCCACATGGTCGCAGATTCATTTCGAGAGGACGCTGTCATCTATAGTGGTCATATGATCAATCGCCTCGCCACGATGCGCAAGGCGCGCGGAATTGCTGCCGTGGAACTTGCCACGCAGGTGGGAGTGACCCGGCAGGCTATCTATGCCATCGAAGCCGGCACTTACATGCCGAACACCGCGGTTGCCCTGCGGCTGGCGAGGGTTCTGGACATGTGCGTCGAGGACTTGTTTTCGCTGGAGGCAGAAGAAAGGCCGACATCGGATGTTCGAAACTTCGAACCGCTCGACGAGACTTTTTCCTTCGAGCCGGGCTCTCCGATTCAGATCTGCCGTGTGGGAAACCGGGTCATCGGCATCGCGCCGCCTTCGGTCCCGGTGTGGCTTCCGGTTGCCGATGGCATCGTAAGCGATTCGAATCGCGCGGCCATGGCCGGTGAGCCGGACGATGCCAGCAGGCTTCTGATTGCCGGTTGCGATCCGGCGCTGTCGCTGCTTGCCCGTCACGCGCAGGAAAATGGAATCGACGTTGTCCTCGCCAACGGCAATAGCGCCCGTGCTCTCGATTGGCTGCGGGCAGGGCGGATCGATGTCGCCGGAAGCCACTTGAACGACCCGATTGCGGGCCGGCGCGCATTTTCCGTCTTTACGTTTGCGCTGTGGGAAGAAGGCTTCGTCGTACGACGCGGAAATCCGAAAGCAATCCGGAGCATTGCCGATCTGGCGAACCTGCGTGTGCGATTCATCAACCGCGAGCCGGGATCGGGAAGCCGGAAACTATTCGATTCCCTCATCGAGGCCGCCGGAATGACCGCTTCCAGTGTCGCGGGCAGCGATACCGTTGCGCTGGGGCATCTTGCGGCGGCGTGGGCAGTGGCATCGGGCGCCGCGGATTGCTGCATCGCGACGGGCTCGGCGGCGCGCCGGTTCGGCCTCGATTTTGTTCCCCTCGCGGCGGAGCGATTTGAACTGGTGCTGCACAAACGCGATATCGCGAAGAAGTCAGTCCAAGGCGTCCTCAACGTGCTCAATCGCGCGCGTTTTCGGCGGCAGTTGGAGATGACAGCCGGGTACGACGTCTCACATGCCGGCGAGGCCGTCGCCTGATCCGCTTGGCCTGACCCGCGTGGCACACTGGAGGGAATGAGCCGATTTTTGGTAACCGGCGGGGCGGGGTTCATCGGATCCGCGCTTGTCCGGGGTTTGCTGGCGCGTGGCGCAAACAAGGTAGTCGTCGTAGATAACCTGGTAACCGGACACGAACGCAACCTCGCTGAGGTTCGGGGGGACGTCGATTTCCATCGTATCGACATCCGCGAATACGAGACCCTGCGCAAGGCTTTGGAAGGGATCGACGTTGTATTTCACGAGGCAGCGTTAGCGTCGGTGCCTCGCTCGATCAACGAGCCTGTTCCTTCTCACGAAGCCAATATCAACGGCACATTCAACGTTCTGCATGCGGCAAAGCAAGCCGGAGTGCGTCGCGTGATCTATGCGGCATCTTCGTCAGCGTACGGAGATACCGACGTGCTGCCGAAGGTTGAGACGATGACGCCCCAGCCCAAGTCTCCCTACGCGGCGCAAAAGCTGCTGGGTGAGCACTATATGTCTGTTTGGGCTTCGTGCTTTGCTCTTGAGACGGTGAGCCTGCGCTATTTCAACGTCTACGGGCCGCGTCAGGATCCGTCCAGCCCCTATTCCGGAGTGCTGTCTCTGTTCATGACGGCCATTCTCGGACGATACGCGCCCACCATTTTTGGAGACGGTGAACAGTCGCGTGACTTCACCTTCGTGGAAGACGTGGTGGCGTTGAACGTCAGGGCCGCGGAGGCGCCCTCGAAGTTTTCCGGTGGGATGTACAACGGCGGAAACGGAAGCCGCATCACGTTGAACGAGGCATGGGCGCTCCTTCAGAAGATCGAGAACGTTCAGATCGCGCCGAAGTATGGACCGCCGCGGGCGGGGGACGTGCGGGACTCGCAAGCTGACACGACGCGGGCACGCCGGGATCTGGGGCACGATCCGCAGTTCACTTTCGAACAGGGAATGCGCGCTACGTTGAATTGGTACCGGGAAAGTCTCTTGCCGGCCTGAAAAGCTGCTTACGCAGCTTCGGGAAAGCTGAAGCCGGATTTGATCAGCGCTTTCTCCAGCAGTTGGATTGCTTCAGGCTGGGCAATATTTCGCGCGAGGGATACCTCGGAAATCAGCATCGTCCGCGTGCGGTCCAGCATTTTCTTTTCGCGGAATGACAGTGGCTTTTCCGCCTGCAGGCGAACGAGTTGTTTGAAAACTTCCGCGATTTGCAACAGGCTGCCTGTCAGCATTTTCTCGCTGTTGATTTTGAATCGGATCTTCCAGTCACAGAGGTTTTCAACCGCGGGACCGGAAAGATAGGCGAGGACTTTGGTTACGTCCGCCGTTTTCGAAAGCTTTCGGAGCCCTATGGTCTCGGCATTCGAAAAGGGGACCATGACGGTCATACTCGAACAAAAAAGCCTGAGTAAATAGAATTTCTCCGGTCTTTGTTCAAAGAAGCGCGTGCTGATGTTTTCAATCGTCCCAACCCCCTGGTTGGGATAAACGACTTTTTCACCGACTGCGAAGGTCATCATACAAGGAGTCCCCCACTGACCAAGTGTAAAATTAACAAGAATTTAACTGCGACGAGCAACCCATGATAGGCCTGGTAAATAGGTTTGTCAAGTGCGTGTGTAAACTATTAAAATCATGTGATTTAAATACCACTCGGGGGGATGCGATAAAAAATTTGGATCGGTTGAAATCCCGCTTTAAGGGCTGTTTGAAAGGAGATAAACCACTTTGGGCAGGTGGTTATCAGGCGGCCTGATGCTGCTTTTCGACTAAGGGCGCGGCTCTCGAAAGAGACGGCACTGGGATACGCGGATCGTTCGGAATCGCGCAGGTGGAATTCATATGCCGGTGCGCCTAATTCCCACAAAAAGGAACGAGCTAAAAGCGCGTCTTTGCCGCGATCGAAACCGGCAGGCGACACGTCCGTTTCTCAGATGTTTGGCTGCGCGAGGCTGCGTGTTACATTGAGAAAGTCCGTAAAGCGGGGACGTAGTTCAGTTGGTTAGAACGCCGGCCTGTCACGTCGGAGGTCGCGGGTTCGAGCCCCGTCGTCCCCGCCATCTAACTCACCAGATATCCTTCTCAGGATTGGCATAATGAAGTGTGATTGCCGAATCCGGGATTCCATCGGCGGCTAACCCGTTGCTGCAGCACGCGCTCGATACTTACGCGAGCGAGATCAACAAAACGGCGTCGGTGTTCGGCCAGTTTGCGATGGAGGATCTTCCGTTCCGGCCACATCCCCGTTCGAGCACAACGCTCGAAATATTCCGGCACCAGCTTTTGTCTGAGCGGCGATTCTTCGGGGATTTCCTCGGCAGTCCGGAGCCGGATCCATCGTTCTTGTTCCCTTGCGGCGGATACTCCGGAAGCATTCGCGGCGCGTCTGGTCGAACTGGCGCGGCCGAGGTTGGCCTACCTGGCGAATCAGAACGACGATTGGTGGATGGACCGGCGTCCGTTCTTCGATGTCGAACGGCAACGAATCTGGATTTTCTGGAGGCGCGTACTGCATTCCGCGCATCATCGGACGCAGTTAACCGTCTATCTGCGGCTGCGCGGAAAGCCAGTGGTTTCGATTTACGGCCCCACCGCGGATGTGACCTGGGCAGGGGCTTCTCCCACGCTTCGGTAGACCCGGAAAAATGCGGATTCTCTCAGTGAACGTGGGTATTCCAAAGCAAGTGCCGGCGGGCGATGCCCGAGTGCCGGCGGGCTATTCCACCGTATTGACAAGTATTTTCAAGTTGCCCGTTTCAGGAAGAGTGGCTGTGCGCGGGTACAACGTCGAAGGCGACCGGCAGTCCGATCTCACCGTACATGGGGGCCCGAACAAGGCTGTTTACAGCTATCCCAGCGAACATTACTCCTTCTGGAGGGAGCAACTGCCGGATATGGATCTTGCCTTCGGAATCTTCGGCGAGAACCTCACGACCGAGGGGCTCACCGAAGACTCGGTGCGGATCGGCGATCAGTTCCGCGTGGGCTCAACCGTCCTGAGAGTGACGCAGCCGCGAATGCCGTGCTTTAAGCTCGGGATCAGATTCGCACGCAACGATATGGTGAAACGCTTCTGGCAGAGCGGGCGTTCCGGGATTTATTTCGCGGTTGTGGAGGAAGGCGATCTGGCCGCGGGCGATCGGATCGAAAAGATCGCGGAAGGTCCCGTAGAGATCAGCGTAGCGGATGTGGTCCGTCTTTACCGCGGCGATGAGACCAGCTCCGAACTGCTCGACCGGGCGCTGCGGGCGCCCTTGTCGGGAAGCTGGAAAGAGGAGTTGCGCGAGCGCAGAGGCGTCTGATTTAATTCAGGCCGGAGGGAGCCGGTTTTTCCGTTGTTTTCGTGACCGTTGTCCGGGCAAGTTGGCGCGGCGGCTCGAAGTGGCTCAGTGATTGGGAATATTGCGCCAGGCCTTTATACAGAGCTTCGGCGATCTTTTGACGGTACGCCGGTTTTCCCAGGTTGGATTCATCGCGGCCGTTGCTGAGGAATCCGATTTCAGCCAATACGGACGGCATGGAAGCTCCGATCAGCACGACGAACGGCGCTCTCTTCACGCCGCGATTGTGCGCCGCGGCGTTGGACCGGGCAGCCTGCCCCTGGATTGCGCTCTGGATATCTTCAGCAAAGGTGTGCGATTCCTCAATCTTGTCATTCAGCGTGATCGTCTGAATCAGATCCTTCAGTTCACCGACAGTCTTGTCGGAGCCGGCATTCTCTCTCGCGGCGACATTTAATGCGTCGGGCGCGTTGGTGAAGTTCAGGAAGAAGGTTTCTGTCCCGGCAACTTCGGGCGCGGGTGAAGAATTGGCGTGAATCGAAAGGAACAGGTCCGCCTTGTGGTCATTTGCAATAGCAGTGCGCTCATGCAGGGGAATGAAAGTATCGTCCGAACGGGTAAGCACGACCTCAGCGCCCATTCGCTCCTGAACCAGCTTGGAAAGCCGGAGCGCCACGTCGAGAACTACGTCTTTTTCGAGGACGCCGTTCGGCCCGATAGTCCCGTAGTCGTGGCCGCCGTGTCCTGCGTCGATTACGATGCGGTTCACTTTGAGTCCGAGCGCCCGCGTCAGCGAACGGGACGCGTTCTCCGAAACATGAGCCGATGAAACAGCCTCCCGGCCTGAACTGACCAACGGATGAGCGGCGGGAATCACTCGTGTGGAAGATGGGTACACTTGGCCTGCGGAAGGCGGCGGTACGAATAAAGTAGCCAGCACGTCGGGGGAATTAAACGATCCGAAATCGAATGCCCTTGCCGAACCGGAGGATGCAATTGCCGGTGGAGGACCGGGCAGCAGCATAGAGACTCGGGGTCGTCGGGGCGTTGGCGGATAAACGAACAGGCGCCTGCCTTCGGGTGGAGTACTCACGTAACTGATCGGCGTGGAGGAGCGCGCGGGCGTCGCCGGGGCATTCGGGCTGCCCAGCGGCCGGACTTCGATGACCATACGATCCGGCGTGTCGAGCCTGGAGATTTTGAAATCGGCCGGGCCGACCAGGTCGAATACGATCCGGGTTACTCCAGGCGCGGTTTCGGCAACGCGTACGCGCCGAACGAGTTTGTCGCCGATTTCACGGGTGGCAAAACGCCGCTGTGCAATCCAGGGACGGGAATGCAGGATGTCGATGTAGAGCCGCTCGGGGTTTTGCGCACGGTCGGACTGGTATTCGAATGGCCCGGTCGTTTCGACGATCACTCGCGTGGAATCCGCATGAGACCAGGCGCGAAGGTTTGTAACCTGAATTAGGCCGGATTCCGAGGCGGCGAGAGCGGGCGGGAGTCCAAGAACCGTTACCGTCCACAAAACATACCGCCACGACATAGTTCGACCTCAGGGATTCCGATAATAAGTTCGACCGTCTGAGCCTGTTGACGCCTGAATGGGCCGCGGTGTTTCGCTGTTGTCGGGCTCCGTGGCGGCGCGCCTTACGACACTTTGAACAGCGCCTGCCTGCCGGGCCGCCTTCAGGTTTTTGGCGACTTGATAAACGTAATTTCGTGTTTCCGCAAAGGGAGGGATGCCGTTGTACTTGTCGACAGCGCCTTCGCCGGCGTTATAGGCGGCGATCGCTTTGGGGTAATCACCATGGTAGTAGTCGAGCAGAAAGCGCAGGTATCGAACACCGCCCTCAATGTTATCTTTGGCGTCAAAGGTATCGGAGACGCCAAAACGGCGCGCCGTGGCCGGAATGAGCTGCATGATTCCCTGCGCTCCTTTGGGAGACACGGCATTTACGTTGTAACGGCTCTCGGCCTGGATCACGGAGTGCACCAGATGATTTTCGACTCCCTGTTCATCGGCGATGCGATCGATGGTGTCTTTAAGATCCTGTGGGGCGAGATCCTGCGCAGCTATGGGATTCCGGGCAGCGACGCGAGGCTCCATCACGACGCTTCGGACCAAACGGCCGGTCTTGAGATCAGCTCGTACTACGGTTGTCATATGACCTTGCGGTGCAACCACCGGCGACGCCGCAAAAGCGGGCGCAACCAGCATCAGTATAAAACAAGATCGCAAGATATTGTTCTGAAAAACCACGAGAGAATTAAATATCAATGTTACCATCCTGATGAATTGGCTCTACGCGGGTAAAAGTTAACGATGGCCGAACAGCAGTTTCCCCATTACATTGAATTCCGGCACGTATACAAGACGTTCGACAAGCCGGTTTTAGTCGATTCGAATTTTTATGTCGATCCTGGCCAGACTGTAGCCATCATCGGCCGCTCGGGGGTCGGCAAGTCTGTCTCGCTGGGGCACATCATGGGCTTCCTCAAGCCCGATCAGGGACAGGTGATTGTCGCAAACGAGGACATCACGGGATTTTCCGAAAGCGAACTGAACCGCATCCGGCGCAAAGTCACGATGGTTTTCCAATCGGGCGCGCTGTTCGATTCGCTGACCGTAGCTGAGAACGTCTTGTTTTCGCTGGAATTGCGGGATGACTATGACGTTCAAAATAAGGAAGACGTCGTCGCGGGGTTGCTCAAAATGGTGGATCTGTGGGATGCGCGTGATTCCTATCCGGGCGATCTCTCTACCGGCTACCGCCGGGCGGTAGCCATTGCGCGCGCGCTGGCGGCACAGCCGCAGTGCATTCTTTACGACGAACCGACCACAATGGTCGATCCGATTATGAGCGATCACATGACAGTACTGATGCTGCGGCTGAAGAAGGAACTGCAGTTGACCTCAGTGGTTGTGACGCACGATCTGGATCTGCTGAATCGTGTGGCGGACAAAGTGGTGTTTCTCCACAAGGGGCGGGTTGCGTTCTTCGGTCCCCTTGCGGAGCTCTACCAATCCGAAGAGCCGATCATTCAAGAATTTCTGGAACTGGATAAGGTGATCCGCGGCGGGAAGCTCGCGGAAGACGATCCTTTCCGTGCCGGGCTGGCCGGGCCGTCGGCCGTTGAGATCTGATCAAGCTTCCCTTGCCCGCGAAAATGAAACCCGGCGACACACGCGGAATCGGCAAATATATCAACCTTGCCCTGCTGCTTCCCATCGCGACCTTCGTCGGATTTGCCATGGGGTATGGTCTCGATGTGCTGTTTCACCTGACCTGGATACGATACATTTTCCTTTTTGTGGGAAGCCTGGCCGGGTTCATCGAACTCCTCCGCGAGCTCAACAAAGACACGTAAATGGCGGTCGATTTCGATAAGGGCATCGCCCGCATCCCACCGCTGATCGCCGTGCTGGGCTTGATTGGCTCTGGTGCCGCCTGGCGGGTCGGCGGGGTCGCTTATGGCTCCGCATTCCTCGTGGGCGCGGCAGCCGCGTACTTCAATTTCCGGCTGCTGGAGCGTTTTGTGGATCGCCTCGGAAAGGCGGTTGCCGCGGAGCCTGCGCGGCCACGGAAAGCGGCCGGGGCGGTGCTGTTCCTGCAGTTCGCTTTGTTCGTCCTGGTGGCCTTTGTTATACTTCGACTATCCGGATTTAATGTTGTGGCGGCGCTCTGCGGGTTCCTTGTGTGCCCGGCTGCTGTGATGTTGGAAATCCTCTACGAACTCTTCACTTATGGTCACTCATGAAGCCTGGTTGACGAAACTCTTTAACGAGTACTTTGCCGGCCTTGCCATTTGGCTGCTCAATTTGTTCCATTTGAAGCCGGAAGATCCGGCAGAACCATGGGCGGACTTCATGGTGATGCAGATTCTGGTCACTGTGGTTCTCATCGTCCTGTTCGCCTTCCTGCGCGGTCGATTATCTGTTTCGCGCCCCGGCGCGACGCAGCATATCTTTGAGCTGATTCACGGCTTCGTTTCGGATGAGGCGGAAGGACAGGTCGGCCATGACGGTCACAAGCACGTCGTGCTGTTCGAAACTCTGTTTATTTTCCTGATTTTCTCCAACCTGATCGGCATCATCCCGGGTTTCATCAGTCCCACGCAGGTGATTTATGTGCCGGTGGGATGCTCGTTGCTCGCCTTCCTTTATTTCAACTGGGTGGGCATGCGCAAGCAGGGATTGCTCAACTACGGGAAGCATTTCATGGGCCCCATCTGGTGGCTGGCGCCGCTGATGTTTCCGATCGAAGTCATCGGTACATTCGCCCGGCTGCTTTCCCTTTCGGTGCGTTTGTTTGCCAATATGTATGCCGGTGAGAAGGTGACGTTAGTCTTTCTGAGCCTGACCTATCTCATCGCGCCTGCCTTATTCATGGGACTCCACGTTTTTGTGGGATTGCTTCAGGCCTACATATTCGTCCTGTTGACGATGATTTACGTCGCGGGCGCCGTGGCCGAGGAGCATTGATCTACCCGATTTTTTAACTGGCTTTATGCCGTTTTCCGCGTGAGGCCTCCGGCCCCCAGGTCTGGAACGCAACCACCTCCGGGAAACGATTTTATTGACTGAAGGAGTAACACCAAATGAAGAAGTTTGTTTTACTGATGCTTGCGCTGATGTTCTGCGCAATTCCGATGTTCGCGCAGGGTGGCGCCGCAGGCGGAACAACCGGCGGAAACATCTGGGTTCCGGTTGCGGCCGGTTTGTCGATGGCCATTGCCTCGGGCCTCTGCGCGCTGGGCATGGGCAGTTCCGTAAATGGGGCCTGCGCCGGAATCGCACGCAACCCCGCTGCGTTTCCCCTGATTCGTTTCGCGCTGATTTTCGGTATGGCGCTGATCGAATCTCTCGCCCTGTACACGCTGGTTATCGTCTTCGTGAAAGTCGTTTAGGCATTTCCCAGGGGAGCGGGATGCACGAGTATTCCGTTCCCATTTCAATCAGAGAAATCCGATCCTTCCGGGCGAATCCCCCGAATTTTCCGCCTCCGCATACACTCCCGCCAATTATTACTGTTGAAGAAGCTAACGAAGGTACTATTACCGATTGATTACCGAGGGGAATCCGAATAAAGTATAGATTCATCTTGGAACAACGACGCGCACAACGTTACAGGCTCCAGCTTCCACTACAGATTATTCAGTTGGGTGATCGGCGCGTGAATCGCGCGGAGAAGACTCGGGACATCAGTTCCGGCGGCGTCTGCTTCCTGTCTCCCACGGATGTGGAAGTCGGCGGGCGAATCGAATATCTGATCACCCTATCGGGCAGCAGCCCCGCGGTGCGAATCCGCTGTTTGGGCAAAGTGCTGCGCAGCCACCAGCCATCGAGTGCGGACGATGCTCCCCAATTCGAGATCGCCGTCACGATGGAGCGTTACCAGTTCGTTCGCCCCGACGAGTTGGAATCGATCGGCGCATCGGCCTAAATCCGATGGTACTATCTGTCCGACACATAGCGTTTTCCAATCTTGAGATGAGCCTGAAGGATGAGGGTAACAAGCGGGATTGATTCTCCTTTCGTTTTTGGATTTGGGAAACAGAAAACGAGCGTGGGAAAGTGGGAATCCTGCTTTTTGGATTTCCACTTTTCCATG
>DATAXN010000049.1:0-44495 GCA_036273015.1 Bryobacteraceae bacterium
CACACCTGAAAGTCCCCCCTACCCTCGCGCATAGCCCAAATCGACTCCGATATTTTTGTCAGGTCACGAAATCGGACCACAAGGCGGCTTTCAGCCCCATTTTTCTCGGCTCACCAATCCAGTGTGAGAAATGCAGGCTAAGGGTAGCAAGCGCCGAAGATACAATTCTCGAGAAGCTGGTTTGGTACAAACGCGGCGGACAGGTCTCGGACCATCAATGGAGTGATGTGCTCGGCGTCGCAACCACCCGGCGGCTCGATCGCGAATACCTGCGTGGGTGGGCGCCGAAGCTCGGAGTTGCCGATCTCCTCGAGCGGTTATTTGGTGAAGCCGCCCAGATTCAGTTCGAGTGAATCAGCTCGTTGTGGCGCCGGCGGTGTTGCCGCCGGCATTCGGCACCAGGAAGCCCACCGGCGACAAGATCGCCAGTGCTACAGGCGATTATGCGTATTAGCGCCGCGTTGCTGAGCACCGCGAGCGCTCAGGAACTCATGGCCGAATACGATTCAAACAAGAACCGAAAGTAGATTCACTTCGCGTGAATCAGCGACAGGAACTCATCGCGCGTTTCTTTATTGGTTCGAAACGCCCCCAGCATGGCGCTGGTGACCGTTCCCGAGTGCTGTTTCTCGACGCCGCGCATCATCATGCAGAAGTGCTGCGCTTCGGCGATGACGCCGACGCCCAGCGGATCGAGGAGTTCCTGAATACACTGCGCCACTTCCTGCGTGAGCCGCTCCTGGATTTGGAGCCGACGCGCGAAGGCGTCGATGATTCGGGGAAGCTTGCTCAGGCCGATGACTTTGTTGCGCGCAATGTAGGCGACGTGCATCTTGCCGTAAAACGGCAGCATGTGGTGCTCGCACAGGCTGAAGAATTCGACGTCCTTAACGATCACCATCTCGTCGTACTTCACTTCAAAGATGGCCCCGTTCACGAGCTTGCTGACGTCCGTGGTGTATCCGCTGGTGAGAAACCGCAACGCTTTTTCGACGCGTTCCGGGGTGCGCACCAGACCCTCGCGCCTGGTGTCTTCCCCTAAGGCCTCGATGACTTCCCCGATCAGCGGCGCGATCGGCTTTTCCGGTTCCTGGGTCGAGATAATCTTAACTACCGCCCGTTTCTTGTTCATCGGATGTCTTTCTCAGACCGTGCAGAACCCCATCCCTCTGCGTCTGCGACAGCCCCTGTACTGATTTCACAGATGTTCCGATCCGTCTCCCAGATGCAAACCTTTTCGAGGCGCGGACCGCCTTCGCCGAAAGTCTCGGACCATGCTGCCCGCAACCGCCGGTCCACTTCCACGCCCAGATTTTCGGTGGTGGGAACGACCGTTTGAAACACCGTAACCTCCTCATTTAAATTCCGATAGCGGAATGGGGCGAGGATCTGCTTCTCGGCGATGCCGTTCAGCAAGTCCAAGGCGACTACCCGGCCAGTGACCGGGTCCACCGTTCCGCAGACCGTCAGTTCGACCTCGTAATTGTGCCCATGGCCATGCGGATTGGCGCATTTTCCATAGGTTTCGCGGTTTTCCTCTTCCGTCAGCGCCGGGGAATAAAGGCGGTGCGAAGCGGCGAACCCATACCGTTTGCTGAGGCGGACGATCACTGCTCACCCCGGTATTCGACAGATAATTCGGCGGTCTCGTGGACCCGGACCGCATGCAGCCGGGCGCGCCCGCCGATCCACGGGTGGACGCGGTTCCAGATGTCGATGGCAATGTTTTCCACTGTGGGCACTCTGCGATCAAACGGCTCGACTTCGCGATTCAGCAGCCGATGGTCGTAGACGTTCAGTACCTTCTCTTCGAGAATTTCCCGCAAACGCTTCAGGTCGAGGATCATGCCGGTCACCGGATCGGGATCGCCCTCGATCGCGACTTCCACTACATAGTTGTGCCCGTGTCCCAGCGGATTCGCGGCGGCGCCATAGATGCGCTCGTTTTCCGCGTCGGTCAGTTGAGCCGAGCGGCAGATGTGCGATGCCGAGAATTCGACCTTTTTTGAGATGACCATGTGCAATTGACGGAAGGTTTGATTATGCCGTTTGGTCCAATAGAATTATAGGAAACCTATGAAGTTGGATCGCATTATTCAGGCTGGCATTGTGGCGATGCTCTGCGCGTTCGTCAGCGTGCTTTATCTATCCCTGCACGACAACGTTGTCAAGGCGGGCGATACGGCTCCCGATTTCAGCATCAAAGCCGACAACGGCCAGACCGTGACGGCGCGGGATTTCGGGGGCAAGCTTCTGATCCTGAACTTCTGGGCAACCTGGTGCCAGCCCTGCGTGCAGGAGGTCCCCTCGCTCGACAGGCTGCAGCAGGAACTCGGGTCGAAGGGTTTGGTGGTACTCGGAGTCAGTGAAGACAAGGATCCCAAAGCGTACCAGGATTTTCTGGCGCGGTTTCATGTTACGTATATGACCGCGAGAGACCCGGCGGTGACGATCAAACCCAAGTACGGCACGGTGCAGATTCCGGAGAGCTACCTGATCGGCGCCAACGGCAAGGTTGTGGAAAAGATCGTGGGCGAGGCCAACTGGTCTTCCGAGCAGATGGTCGAGCATGTCCAGTCTCTCCTTTGAACCGGCGGTCGAAAATCGCCCGCTTCCGCCAGATGCCAAACGGAAAATCATCGACCTGGTGGGACCGCGCGGGTACCTCGACCGGCCGGAAGACCTTTCCCTCTACGAATACGACGGCAGCATCGACAAGGCGCGTCCCGAGCTGGTAGTTTTCCCAAGGACCACGGAAGAGGTCGCCGCAATCGTCAAAATCACGGCGGAGCATGGCGTGCCGATTGTGGGGCGCGGAGCGGGTACGGGACTGAGCGGCGGCGCCATTCCGCGTGCCGGCGGTGTGATTATTGGTTTCTCGCGCATGAACCGAATTCTCGAGATCGACATCGAGAACGAGCGCGCGGTCCTGCAGCCGGGCGTCGTGAATCTGGACATTACGCTGGCGGTTCAGTCGCTCGGTTATTTCTACGCGCCCGATCCTTCCAGCCAACGCGCGTGCACGATCGGCGGCAATGTTTCGGAGAATTCCGGCGGCCCGCATACCCTTGCGTACGGAGTTACCACCAACCATGTGTTGGGACTCGAATTTGTCCTGCCGGACGGCACCATTCACACTACCGGCGGCAAGGAATTGGATTGTCCCGGTTACGATCTCACCGGCCTTCTGACGGGCTCGGAAGGAACGATGGCGCTGGTGACGAAAATCATCGTGCGCCTGATGCGTCAGCCGGAGAAGGTGAAGACGCTGCTGGCCGTTTACAACTCGCCGTCCGATGCGGCCGATACGGTGGCGGAAATCACTGCATGCGCCATCACACCGGTGGCCGTCGAAATGCTCGATGGCGAGATGTTGCGCATGGTTGAATTAGCCACGGGTGCCGGGTATCCGTTGGATGCGGCGGCTGTACTGCTGATCGAACTGGAGGGTCTGACGGAAGCGGTGGAGGATCAGACAGCGCAGATTCGTGACGTCTGCCAGCGCTGCCGCGCCCGCGAGTTTCGCGTCGCGAAAACGGCGGAAGAGCGGGAATTGCTTTGGAAGGGCCGCAAGAACGCGTTCGGAGCAGTGGGACGCGTGAGTTCCTCGTACTATGTGCAGGACGGGGTGGTGCCCCGCACGCAGGTGGCGCCGACGCTGCGGTTTATTGCCGAGGTAGCCGAACGGCACGGTCTGCAGATCAGTAACATCTTCCACGCGGGCGACGGCAACCTGCATCCGATTATTCTTTTCAATTCGCATGTGCCGGCGGAACTGGAAAATGCGAAGGCCGCGGGCGAGGAAATTCTGCAGTACTGCATCTCGGTCGGAGGGTCGATCACCGGAGAGCATGGCGTTGGAATGGAAAAGAACGAACTGATGGACCGTTTGTTCTCGGCGGATTCGCTGGATTACATCGGGCGTTTCAAAACTTTGTTCGATCCCTCGGGACTGCTCAATCCGGGAAAAGTGCTGCCGACGGGGCGGGGATGTCTGGAGATCCGGCAGGCTCCCCTGACACGGCGCAACGCTATGTGAACTTGGTCGGGTCGATTTCGGTTCGACCCTTGGAAGCAGTTCGAACCTGTACTATATACTCGCTTCGTGCCGAGAATGCTCATAATTCTTCTCGTGGGTTTGGCCGGGGTCATTGCGATGCTTGGACAGACCGGAAGTCATCCGCCATCCCCTGCCCAACGTAATCAGGCATTATTATCTTTGTCTACTGCGGCGCCAGATGTTCATTGGGACAGCCGGAGTCTAGTCGCCGGCGACATTACCTGCAATGGGCTCATCGAGCAGGTATATATCGGCCACACCGCCGACAGAATCTATGTCGGTCTGTTTCGGGCAGCCAACAAGAGTCCGGAGATTTTGGAATTCCGCTTAGGCGGTGGATACCAAGATGCCGTTTGCGATCCGATGGCAGCTAAGTTGGAAACCTATTCACTCGATCATGATCAGGATCATGATCTCAAAGGACTCCGGCGGTCTCGCACTTGCAAGGGATTGTCATTAGAGGACAATTCATGTGACCCTATCAATCTCTATTGGAATCGCACCACGCAATACTTAACCTGGTGGCGAAATTGATTTCAAACGACCCAATACGCGAGCGTGAGGCTGCTTACGTAACGGGTTCTTCCGGCGTGGCGAACCGGTAGCCCACCCACGGCTCCGTGAGCAGATATTTCGGTTTGGAAGGCACGGCTTCGATCTTCTTCCTGAGCTGGTTGACCACCACGCGAAGATATTCCACTTCATTGCCGTAGTCCGGCCCCCAGATCGTCTGCAAAAGCTTCCTGTGCGGGATGGGCCGATTGGGGTGCTCGAAGAGGAACTTGAGCAGGTCGAATTCCTTCGGCGTCAGGCGGACGCTTGTACCGTTGCGGGTCACCCGCCGCGCGTCGAAATCGATCGCTAATTCGCCGTCGGCGAATGAGTGAGGACCGGCATCTCCCGATGCGGGATTGCGGCGAAGAGACGCTCGAATACGAGCCAGCAGTTCCTGAATGCCGAACGGTTTGGTGACGTAATCGTCCGCGCCCGCATCCAGTGCGGAAACTTTGTCGCGCTCTGTGTTGCGGACCGATAAGACGATGATCGGGAGGTCGGAGTTCTCGCGGATGGCCCGGCAGGTTTCGAGGCCGCCGATGCCCGGCATGTTGAGGTCGAGCAGGATCAGATCGGCCGAGTCCCGCCGGAGTATTTCCAGCGCTTCCTCACCTGTTTTGGCCTCGATGACCGAATAGCCGAGATCGGTCAGAGTGGCTTTCATGGCGCGCCTTAATTGCGGCTCGTCGTCCACCACCAGTACGGTTGCGGTGTTCATCGGGTTTGACTGATCGGCTTGCCGGAATTCGAGGGCAGTGTAAAGGAAATCGTCGCCCCGCCGCCCTGGCGTCCTTCCGCCCTGATTCTTCCGCCGTGTGCTTCGATGATACCTTTGGCGATCGCCAGTCCCATGCCCGTGCCGTCGACTTTGCCGCCCGCGCCGCGGCGTCCGCGATAGAACTTTTCGAATATTTTGTCGCGTTCATCGGGGCTGATCCCGGGTCCCCGGTCCATAACCGAGATCGACGTCTGGCCATCCAGGATATGGGCTTCAAGGCGAATCGGCGAATCCGGCGGCGCGTACTTGCGGGCGTTTTCCAGCAACTGCATTAGCGCACGCCGGACCAGATCGGCGTCGATGTCCAACTCCAGGCCCGGTGGAATGTCGACGGAATAGCGTTCCGGATTCTCGTCGCGCGTCTCTTCGATTGCGCTGCGGGCGAGATCGGCGATATCGGTGGCTGCGCGGTGAAGGTGCAGTTCCTGGGATTCGATTCGCGCCAGCTCTATGGCTTCGCTGATCGAACTCTGCAAACGCTCCGATTCCTGGTCGATGATGCTGAGAAGCTCCTGCCGCACTTCCTCGGTGCGTGGGGGCAGAGAAATCAGTCGGGTGACGCAGGTGCGGATCGCCGTCAGCGGGGTCTTGAGATCGTGTGCGAGTCCATCGAGCAGCGAGGACTTGAACTCCTCATTGCGCCTGGCCACCTCGGCGGCCGCAGCGCGATGGAGCGCGCGGACCCGTTCGTAATTGATGGCGAGCAGGCTGGCTATCGACTCCCGGGTAGTCGCGCTGAGACGCGCCCCCTGGAGCGCGAGGCTCCCTACGATCACGGTGCCCAACCGGACCGGGATGACCGTGGATTCCTCTCCCATGCCCGCTTTTCCGGTAAAGGCTTCACCGGTTTCGGCGACCCGGACCAGATCGGCGTGCGAAATGCCGGAATCGTCAATCGACCCGTACATGTGGTTTGCCGCTGCATCGAAGAATGCAATATGGCGGAGACGCAGGATCTGCCCGGTTTTTGTGACCGACACGCGGACGGCATCCCGAGCTTCGTCCATCAGCATGGCGCGGCTGAGTTCGTAGAGGGTGCTGATCTCGTTCCGGCCCGCCACGGCTTCCTCGGCGCGGCGCTTAGCCTGAGACGACAACTGACTCACCGTGATCGCTGTAACGAGGAAGGCGAAAAGGGCGACCCAATTCTCCGGGTCGGCAATGGTAAATTCGCCGATCGGCGGCAGGAAGTAGAAGTTGAAACCCAACATTGCGGCGATCGACGTGAAAATGGCTTCGGCCAGCCCCCATTTGGTGGCGGCCCAAAGCACCAGCAGGAGCATGAAAAGGGCAACCGTGGTGGCGTTTACCGGCAGCGCCCAATGGCAGATCGCAATGAGTGCATAGAGCGCCGCGGCACATGAGCCGTAACGCACCAAAGCCGAGCTAAACCTTTCCATTATTATGAGGTTAATCAATTTGACAGACCCTTGCTTTCCGCATGTCCGTCCGCTACCATTTTGTTGGCGGGAAAGGGTCCGCCAGGAGGGTTTGTGCATTTGTTTCGTATTGCAGTTTCCGGCTGCTTGTTGATGTTCGCCGGCGTTTCCGTGGTAAGTGCCGCGGCGACGAATTCCGTGACGTTCAACAAAGATGTGCTTCCCATCCTCCAGAACAACTGCCAGCAGTGTCATCGCGCCGGCGAGATTGCGCCGATGTCGCTCCTGACTTATTCGGAAGCGCGCCCCTGGGCGAAGGCCATCAAGGCCGCGGTCCTCAGCCAGAAGATGCCGCCATGGTTTGCGGATCCCAAGATCGGCCATTTCGCCAATGACCGCAGGCTGAGCGAAGCACAGATTCAGACTTTGGCGGCTTGGGTGGATAACGGCGCGCCGGAAGGCGACGCGAAGGATAAGCCGGCGCCCAGAGTGTTCCAGACCGGCTGGAATATCAAGCCCGACATGGTGATCGAAATGCCGAACGCCTTTCAGCTTCCGGCGACGGGCACGATCGATTACCAGTACATTCTCGTGAAGGGCAATATCACGGAAGACCTTTGGGTCAAAGAAGCCGAGATGCGGCCCTCCAATAACGCGGTGCTGCATCACGGCAAGGTGTGGGTCCGTCCTCCGGGATCGCATTGGATGGAGAATGCAGTTCCGGGCGTTCCTTATTCGACTGGTATGGGCAGGAACAGCACATCGGAAGGGAATGACATTATTGGCAAGTACAATCCCGGTCTGGGCGCCCAGACGTTCGATATCGATGGTTCGGCCAAGCTGATTCCCAAAGGTTCCGACTTCGTTTTCGAGCTGCACTACACCACTATCGGCAAGCCGGCCACCGATGTCGCGAAAGTCGGCCTCGTACTGGCGAAGAAGGCTCCGGAGATGCGCTATTACACATCGCCGGGGACACCGGCCGCGCTGAATCTGGTGATTCCGCCCAACGATCCGAACGTCGAAGTCGTATCCGAATCGACTGTCGGTTCCGACCTGAAGCTGGTCTACATCCAGCCGCATGCGCATCTGCGCGGGAAGGACTTCGAGATTAGCGTGATTTATCCGACGGGCGAAAAGGAAACAGTCTTCAAAGGCAAGTTCGACTTCAATTGGCAGTTGGGATACGATCTCGCCAAACCCATCCTCCTGCCGAAGGGTACTCGCATCCTTTCCGTCGCTCACTACGATAATTCGGCAAACAATCCCAACAATCCGGACCCGACGAAGGAAATTCACTGGGGTCCGCAGAACTGGGACGAAATGCAATCCGTGTTCCTGGGCTTTATCTTCCCCGTTCACACGGATGTGGCGACGGTGCTGCACGCATCCGGCCCGAGCCTGTTGCCGCGCCCGAAGACGGGTGGCGGACCGACACTCGCCGCGCTTGAAGTGAAGTAGCTCGAAGTGAAATAGAAAAAGAAGTGAAATAGAAAAAGAAGTGAAGTAGAAAAAGAAGTGAAGTAGAAATCGCTTCTTACGGCTTGTGGCCGCCGAAGCGGCGTCCGATGATCATCTTGACCAGCAGGTGGTCCGTGCCCGCGGTCATTCCTACTCCGACACCGAAGTTAAATTCCCAGTTCGGGCTGACGTTGAGATCGGTAACCGCGAAGACCTGCTGCATTTGGTCCCGAAGAGGATCGAAGCTGGTGATGGGACCGACCGAACCGTAGTATTCAAATCCCGCGTTGACCACTTTGGTTACGTCGTAACCGACTTTGACGTTGGGTGAAAATACGACTCCCTCGGGAACCGAGGGCCCGTGAAAGGAGCGGTCCAGCGTCGGATTAAAGCAGAGATACAGCTTGCCGATTGTCTTATCCACGATCGGACGGATCTCAATCGTCCACGTATCCGGTGAATATACCGCGCGCTGGTAGCCGATCTCCGTTGAAAGGCTGACGCCGACCGGCCAGTGCCAGGACTCCGGAACCCGCACTCGGGGGCGGATGTGGTCGCCCACCCACTGCCATCCGACACGATCATCCGCGCTGGTGAAGACGTAAAAGCCGGTTTCGAACCAATTCGTGAAACCGTGTGTGATCTCAACTGTTTCGTGCAGTTGATGCTCCGTCGGATACATTCCGAGAATTTCAGTTTTGGAACCCTCGAAGGTGAAGTTGCTGTGGAGTTCCACCATCGTGCTGCCGGGGTCCACCAGATCCGAGCCATAAACCTGGATTTCGTAACTGCCTTGCGCGCGCAATACCACGGCGAGTGGAACCACTGCCAGCGCGATCAGTACGACCATTTGTCTGAACATTTTTTGTGTCGGCCGCAGCGCTAAATGCGACTGAGTCTCATCTTAGCTGATGTACTTCATCAGCATCATAAATCCGTAGTCCATGTGCATCTGCTGGTGGCAATGGAAAAGCGTCAGTCCGGGATTGTCTGCCACGAGATCCACTTCGGTTTTGGATTTCGGCTGGACAACCACGACGTCTTTAAATACTCCCGACGTGTCCACGCCCGCGACGTTCGTCAGCTCGAATGTGTGTCTGTGCAGGTGCACGGGGTGTGCCTCGTCGCTGCGGTTGTCGAACACAAGACGATATCTTCGGTTGGCCTCAAGTGAAATTGTGTCTGTCTTCGGAAACGACTTCCCGTTAATGGCCCACTTGTCGACCCAGCGGCTGCCTGCGAATTTTTTCTCGAAAACCAATTCCACCCGTTGGGCCGGCGGCTTCGCGACGGGTGCTGTGCCGAATGCCGTGTAATCCCAGCGTTCATCGTCCGGCGGAAGCCATTGCGGCTCTCCGCTTCGTCCCGCATATTCGAAAATAATTCCTAATCCTTTTTCCCGGTCATGATCGTCCGTCGCGCCGAGAATCCATATGCCCGGGCGATTCATTTCCACAAGCGCATCAATTCTTTCAGCCGGCCCCAGCTCCAGAACACTAACCTTTTTTCGGGTTGCGACGGGATTGCCATCGAGGGCCGCTATTTCGAAAACGTGGCCTGCAAATGCAATCCTGCGATGCATGGTCGCGCTCGCGTTCAGGATGCGAAGCATCACATGCTGACCTTCGCGAACTCGAATCGGCTCGCCGTGGCCTAATGATCGATCGTTGATGGAAAAGGCGTTGTAGGCTACTTCCTCTCCTTCGTCGCCCGCGGTGGAGAAGTAAGGGTCCCATTCGCGCAGCGCGAGGAAGACTTCCTGATCGTAGTTCCCTGGCTCGGTCTTCGGTTCAATGTAGAGGAAGCCGAACTGTCCCGTATACAAGCCGCGTTTTAAGTTACGCTGCGCCGTCGTGTGCGTGTGATACCAGCGAGTGCCGCTCGGCGTCGGCGTGAAGCTATACCGCCTTTGGCCGTGCGCTGACACCATCGGCGTTCCTTCTTCCATGGAGCCGTCTGTTTCAGGCGCGAGGCGCAGCCCATGCCAATGCACCAGCTCGGGAGCGCCGGAGTCGTTGCGGACATCGACAATGATCGGCTTTCCCTCGGGAACGCGCAGCAAGGGTCCGGGCGACATGCCGTTGTATCCGATGGTCTTGATAATTTTCCGTGGTGAGATCTCAACCGAAGCCGGGCCGATCTGAAGAGTAAAATCCGCTTTGGCCGCTGGTGTTTGCGCCGCTGAAGGCCTCTGGCCTGCCGCGAGCCTTGAGAACGCCGCTCCTCCCAGGATTGCGACAAAGTCGCGCCGATCCATGCACTCAATCTTAGCCAACCAGGGCACCCAATCTTAACCAATCGGATTTTCGATTGGGGACGATGGGAGAATCAGATGAAGATGGGCGTCAGAGCAATCGCGGTCGGCATTGTGTTTGCCACGGCTGCCTGGCTTTCGGCGCAGGAAAGGGCCATAGATACCCAGCGCAGCACGATCACCATTCGCGTCGGGAAAACAGGCTTCCTGTCGGCTGCCGCGCATGACCATTTGGTCAGCGCACCGATTGCCTCCGGATCGATTGACGAAACTGCCCTGCGCGTAGAGTTCAAAGTGGCGAGCGCGAAGATGACGGTGAGGCCCGATCCCCACGACGATGACCGAACTCAGGCCACAATCCAGAAGGACATGGAAGAAATGACGCTCGAGACCTCGCGTTATCCGGAGATTGCCTTCCAATCCACGCATGCGGAAAGAGTCAGCTCGGACGTGTTTAAGGTAGATGGTGTCCTGACCCTGCATGGCGCCTCCAAGGCGCTCAACCTGTTTGTCAGGCGAGACGGCCAGTCATATACGGGTCACGTCGTTATCGTGCAAACGGACTTCGGGATCAAGCCCGTCAGTATCGGAGGCGGAATGATCAAAGTCAAAGATCCGGTGAATATCGATTTTCAGGTTTTTGCGCGTTGAAGGAGCATTCGGAATGACGAAAGACGAAATCATTCTCGCTCAACAGGAATTTCTTTTTCCGGCGGTCTTTCATTACTACAAAGAGCCCCTTGTGGTGGTGCAGGCAAAGGATCAATACGTCCGGGATGCGGACGGGAATCAGTATCTCGATTTCTTCGGCGGCATCGTAACCGTGAGCGTCGGCCACTGCAACGAAGCGGTCAATAAAAAAGTACACGCGCAGATCGACAAGCTCCAGCACGTTTCGACCGTGTTTGCGAACGAGCCGCAGGTGGAGCTGGCGCGTAAGCTCGCTCAGATTACGCCAGGCGGCACATTGCGGAAATCATTTTTCACCAACAGCGGGACGGAGGCGAACGAAACCGCCATTCTCGCCGCGCGATGCTACACGGGATCGACCGAGGTTATTGCGCTTCGTCATTCCTATCACGGACGCTCTGCCGCGACCATGGGAATCACCGGGCAGTCGACGTGGAAGCTGGGGCCTCCACAGGCCGGAGTTGTGCATGCCGTGAACGCCTATTGTTACCGCTGTCCTTTCGGGCTGGAATATCCTTCCTGCGAGGTGAAATGCGCTCAGGATATCGAGCAGGTGATTCGCACCGGGACTTCGGGCCGGGTCGCGGCGCTGATCGCGGAGCCCATTCAGGGCGTCGGCGGCTTCATTACTCCTCCAAAGGAGTATTTCAGGATCGTCACGGACATCGTTCGGAAATACGGCGGTATCTTTATCGCCGACGAAGTGCAGACGGCCTGGGGACGCACCGGCGGGAAGTGGTTCGGCATCGAACACTGGGATGTTCAGCCGGATATCATCACGAGCGCGAAAGGATTGGGCAACGGACTGCCGATCGGTTTGACCGTGGCGCGTCCGGAGATCGCCGATGCGGTGAAGGGAGTCACGATTTCAACGTTCGGCGGAAATCCTGTCGTCACCACTGCCGCGAAAGCGGTGATCGACTATATCGAAGAACAGAATCTGCTTCGCAACACCGAAGAGGTCGGTGCATACCTGCGGGGCAAGCTGATCGATCTCAAAGATAAGCATCCGTTGATCGGCGATGTGCGCGGCATGGGCTTGTTGCTGGCTCTCGAACTGGTGGAAGACCGGAAGACCAAAGTTCCGGCGACAGCGGCGACGCTGCAGGTGATGGAAGCCGCGCGGGAGAACCGGATTCTGCTGGGCCGCGGTGGTCTGAGCGGAAACGTGCTGCGCGTTTCTCCGCCGATGAATATCGGGCGGTCCGACGTGAATGAGTTTATCCTGCGGCTCGACGCGAGTTTCCTGCGGGTGGAGCGGGCGATGTCGTCGGCAACGGCGGCCGTTTAGTCGATCGGGATTACGAGATCGATCGTGGGATGCCGCGACGAATTGAACTTGCTCAATGTTCTTTGCCGGGACCAGTTGCGCCCATACTTTGCTTTCAAGCTATAGTCGCTATCGCTGCTCAGTAGATTGAAGCGGTAAACCCCATCCTTATCCGTGATGTGAGACATAACCGCCAGGGTACGTGAGCTTTCCAGTTGCACCGCCGCTCCAGGGAGCGCATTGCCCCTTTTGTCCGTCACAGTGCCGGCAACTGAACGTATCTCATACTGCGCCACGCAGGGAAGGCACAGCAGAATCAATGCCGCCGAAAGTTGTACGGCACCGCGCATATTCCTCCCTCACGATGAGAGACGCAAACACGCCAGGGGAGTGGTACAGAGCACGCGATGGAAGCCGTGCTCCGATTCACCGGCGTTCAGGGCCATACAGTCTCGACAGGATTGCCTTCCTCCCGGTCGGGGCATCAAATAGAGGACAAAAGGAGTTGCGGATGAGACTGGGAACGTTGCCGCAAGGACTGTGGCCCCGCAAAGGCGGGGTGCTGCGGGCGTCGATTGTCATTCTGAATGCACTGTTAATGGCGGGTCTCGCGCTCGCCGAAGACTCTGCAATTCGCGCGAAGCTCATGGGCGAATGGCAGCAGAGCGATGGAAATGCGGAAGCCAAATCGACCTGGACTCTGAAAGACAAAGGCAATTCCATACACGTAAGCAACGCCGGCGACACGCAAACCCTCGTCGAGTTCGATTGCAATACGACCGGTACGGAATGCGCAATGAAGCGTTCCGGTCACAAGGCAAAAGTCTCAATGTGGTTCAACGGAACGAAACTCGTTGAACTGGAGACTGTGGGGAATCAGGTTGTAAAACGGCGCTTCACCGTTACCGGCGATGGCGACACCATGGAGTTGGAGACCATCCCCATGGTCCCGAGCGGCTCAAGCGAGATAACTCACTTCAAACGCAGCCAATCGGACGCATCTAAGAAATAGTTTCTGAAGTTTCCGGATCAATCCTTCCGGATCAAGCCCACGATATATGCGGCTTCAGCCGGGTCCTTCGGCTGCGGAACCAACGAAGCCGCGTGTACCCGCGCCAAAACTGTAGAGTGGATACTGAAGAACTAAGCATTCAGGAGCAGAGCATGGCTGCAATCGCATCCGAAATCACGTTGAAGACCGTTAGTCACTGGATCGGCGGAAAGACGGTGGCGTCGGCTTCCGGCCGCCAGGGCACGGTTTGGAATCCGGCCACCGGAAAGGCTCAGGCTCACGTCGATTTCGCCGATACGCGGGAAGTCGACAAGGCTGTGGAGTACGCCCATGCGGCATTTCAGGAATGGCGCGCGACTCCTCTGTCGCGCCGCGCGGAGATCATGTTCCGGTTGCGTGAACTGGTAGACGCGAATCGTCGCGAGATTGCCGCGGCAATCGTCCTGGAGCACGGCAAGACATTGGCGGATGCCTTGGGCGAGGTAGCCCGCGGTCTTGAAAACATCGAGTTCGCGTGCGGCATCCCGAGTTTACTCAAAGGCGGTTTCTCGGAGCAGGCCAGCCGCGGCATCGATGTTTACCAGATTCGCCAGCCGCTCGGAGTCGTAGCGGGAATCACGCCGTTCAACTTTCCGGCGATGGTGCCCATGTGGATGTTTCCGAATGCCATTGCCTGCGGGAATACATTCATCCTGAAGCCTTCGGAGAAGGATCCTTCGGCGAGCCTGTTGCTGGCGGAACTGGCGCGGAAGGCCGGTGTCCCCGACGGAGTATTCAATGTTGTGCAGGGAGACCGCGTGGCGGTCGACCGGCTGCTGGAACATCCGGGTGTCAAAGCGATCAGCTTTGTCGGATCGACGCCGGTGGCCAGGGCGATCTATGAGACCGGCACGCGTAACGGCAAGCGGGTGCAGTCGTTGGGCGGCGCGAAGAACCACATGGTGGTTTTGCCGGACGCCGACATCGGTATGGCGGCGGATGCGGCTGTCTCCGCGGCTTTCGGCTCGGCCGGAGAACGGTGTATGTCGATCTCCGTCGTAGTCGCGGTGAGCGACGCCGCAGGCCCGTTGATCGATGCTGTTAAGGAACGGATGAGCCGGATCAAAATCGGTCCGGGCGCTGAAAGCGGCAACGAAATGGGGCCGCTGATCACGAAAGAGCACAGGGACCGCGTGGCGTCTTACCTCGATTCGGCGAAGCACCAGGGCGCCTCGGTGGAGGTCGACGGGCGCGAGCACCCGGCTTCGTCGCGCGCGGGTTTCTTCCTCGGTACCTCGCTGATCGATCGCGTAAAGCCCGGCATGAGCTGTTACGAAGATGAGATCTTCGGGCCGATTCTCAACATCATGCGCGTCGATACTTACGACGAAGCGCTGCGTGTGATCAACGAGAATCCGTATGCCAACGGCACTGCGATTTTCACTCGCGACGGAGGCGCCGCGCGTCAGTTCCAGTTCGACGTCGAAGTCGGGATGGTCGGCGTTAACGTGCCGGTGCCGGTGCCGGTGGCGTACTACAGCTTTGGTGGCTGGAAGGCTTCGCTGTTCGGCGACCTGCACATGTACGGGCCGGAAGGCGTTCAGTTCTATACACGCGGCAAAGTCGTGACGAGCCGGTGGCCGGACCCCGGCACCAGCAGCGTGAACCTGGGCTTTCCGCAGGTGCGATAGCCCGTGGACTGGCTCGGGTCCACCCCGTGGTTCCGCGCCCCCGAACGGCGCCACAGCGCCGAAGAACGTTTTCCGAACCGTTACCGTGAGGGAGCGGCAGGAAGCCTGCTTCAGAAACCTGTCTACGGGTTCAGCGACGCCGTATAAGCCGCGATTGCGATCATGTCGTCGTCGCTCAGTTTCTCAACAACCTTCTTCATCAACGCCGCCGCGCTGCTGCTGTTGGCGCCGGCTTTGATGTCATAGAGCTGACGGAACACGTAGATCGGGTGAATGCCGGCGATCCGCGGCACGTCTCCCAGCCCTTTCAAGCCCTCGCCGTGGCAGGTCTCGCAGGCGATTGTTTTGCCCGCGCCGCCCTTTTCGACCAGTTCTTTACCCTTCTTCAGACTTCCGGGCGGCACGTAAGCGATGAATCCGGAATGGGGATCGCGCAATTCGACGCGGGACGGGTCCTGCGGCAACGTAACAATGCGATTGCCGATCGGTTCGGTGCCACCCGACGGCAGCGGCAGGCGCATACGGCCGCCGGTCACCCAGGTCCTCGGAACCGTCGCGGCTTCGATCACCTTGTACCAGACCGTTGGCTTAAGAGTTGCGAACCACTCGACGGCCTTGCGCATTTCTTCGTCGGGCAGGCCCGCGGCGATCGCAGCCATGCGTCCCGCGCGCACGGATTGTGTATAGCCGTCAGGATCTTTTCGCAGGTTGTTTTTGAAGTCTTCCATCTGGCGAATCATGTACTCCACGGGAAGCCCCGCGAGCGTCGCCGACTCGGGATGCCCCATGCCCGACATCAGATGGCAGGATCCGCACGCCTGCGCCTGGATGCCGGACTCAACGACTTTAGGCAACGGACTGTGCTCCTGCGGAAACCAGTCCGGCGGTTTGAACTGATCGTCGATCTGCGCCTGAGTGTAGGATTTCGTGCTGCCCGGCACCGTCTTCGGACCGGCGTCAGCGGCCGTCGCGGGAGGCGGGTCCGGCGTCGGATAAGCCCAGGCGAAGGGCTTCGGCGTCGGCTGTTGCGCCTGAGCTTGCCCGGCAACGATGGCCAGCAGGGGAACTGCAACACAGAGCAGAATTTTCATAGGGAACCTCCAAGGCATTTTGTCATATTGCAAGGCGTACGGCAGGGATCTGGTGTAGCGTCCGCAAAATAGATGGACACTCCATTTCGTGGGGCGGACGATCGTTTTCCGTCGTCTGCCCTGTATATTCACGAGGGATAGGCCACAAATGGCGATGGCCTGCCCCACGCTGTTCTTTTCCAATGTCCATTTCGTGGACCATCACTATCGACCACAGGGACCGTCAAAATCCCGGATCGTAAATCCTTCCCGATTTATCAGCTCAAGAGGACGTTGTAAAGAGCATGGAGCAAAGACAATATCCGCCGGGTATTCGCTTTGTATTTTCAGGCCACCCATCCGCGTCCTGCTCGCGGAGGCCGCGGGAATCGCTTGTGCAACGTCATCTCCGGTGCTTTTGTCTTTGGCCCAGATCTGGAGTTCTCCTGGATGGTCGGATGTTCCAGCCAGCGGATCCTTCGAAAGATCGGGTACTGACAGCTGAAAGCTGTTGTCCGCCGAGAGATCGGCAGCATCTCCTACAGGAATGGTCAGCGGTATCGCGGCACTCAGCCCCTGGAAATCCTGCGCCCAGCGGGCAATGTACCTTGCCTGTAGTTTGACTTCACGTCCGGAGAGCCGCTCGGTTTGAGTCAGCTTGCCGGTGATCCAAATGCTGCTCAACGGCTGGCAGAGGAACGAGTACTGCGGATTCGTCGAGTTCGAAAGCGGAAAATCGATGGTTTGGATGGCACACCCGGGAGCGTAGAGGACCGCCTTGATCCGGGCAGCGGTTTGGCCCTCATGCGTAGTGCCGATCACGTACGAAGAAACATCGGCGCGCGGCTGTACCCAGCCACCGATGTCCTCGCCGGCCAGAATGTAACGGATGAAGACGTTTTCGGAACCGACACCGTCGGGGATGTGAATCGAGATGTAATGCGGCGGAAGCTGACCGGCGGCAAAACCGGTGTTAAGCAAGACGCTCAGCAAAAGGATAACCATCGATACGGTCAACTGTCGCCTCACAAACTCCATCTTAAAGAGAACGGAATGTATGGAATAGGTCCGATAGAAAATTTCTTTCTCAGACGCGGTCGCCCGGTGCTAATCTGAGGCTAGCTCGACCGCGAAACAAACGGGTTTTCCGGGGCCATCCCGGGACCCATGTGCGCTTCCCACCTTTAAACTCCCTGCGGAGTTGACAATCAGCAGCAACATTTACGACCGGCGCAGTGTTTTTGCGCAACGGAAACTGATTCTCGTTTGCATCAAGGAGCCCTCGCGGCCCCTGCAGGGTACGTGTGTCTTTAGAGGATTCTTACTTGACGACGCTACCGTTGATGGACAGCCCGCTGCTTTACTCAGCGCCCTCGGGACTGGTTCAGATCGCGCGTGCTGACGACAAATCAGCTCCCCGTGAGCTGATCCCGTCGCGCCCGCTTGAAGCAGGCGAGCAGTACCGTTTTCACTTCGATATGACGAAGTGCATCGGATGCAAATGCTGCGTCGTCGCATGCAATGAGCAAAACGGCAATCCGGCCGATCTCAACTGGCGTCGTGTGGGCGAAGTGGAAGGCGGCTACTATCCGTTGACGCAGCGCCACTACCTCTCGATGGGCTGCAACCACTGCATCGAGCCTTCCTGTCTGATCGGCTGTCCGGTGGAAGCTTATACAAAAGATCCGGCGACAGGAGTGGTGGTGCACAGCGCCGAAGCCTGCATCGGCTGCCAGTACTGCACGTGGAATTGCTCTTACGGAGTGCCGCAGTACAACCCTGCGCGCGGCGTGGTCGGCAAGTGCGACATGTGCCACAACCGCTTGAGCGACAATATGGCTCCGGCGTGCGTAAACGCATGCCCCGAAGGCGCGATCGCAATCGAGATTGTGAACATCGCAGACTGGCGTCGCGACTATCTTTCAGCGAACGCGCCCGGTCTTCCTTCGGCGGATGACAGTATTTCCACCACGCGCGTTACCCTTCCGGAGAATCTTGTGCCGGACCTGGGCCGGGTCGATACCAACCGCGTAGAGCCCGAGCATCCGCACTGGCCTCTGGTCTTCATGCTCGTGGTGACGCAGCTCTGTGTCGGAGCCTTTATCGCGCTTTGGTTGCTCGATGCAGTCGGCGCCGGAACGGATTTGAAAATTGCCGCATTGGCTTCGCTGGCGCTGGCTGGGATGAGCCTGGGAGCTTCGACCATGCACCTCGGACGTCCGATACACGCATGGAGAGCCATGCGCGGTCTGCGCCGTTCGTGGCTGAGCCGCGAGGTGCTGACGCTTTCTATGTTCGCGGGCGCGGCGGGCGTTTTCGCGGGTTTGTTGTTCTTCGGGTCGCCGGGCTTCTTTGCCCCAGGATCTTCCGTCCCGAGACTGGCGGCCGGTCTTGCAACGGCGCTCGCGGGCCTTGCAGGCATCACTTGCTCGGCCCGTATTTATATCGTGCGCGCGCGCCCGGCGTGGTTCAGCAGCTACACGGTGGCCGAGTTCTTTTCGACCGCCCTGCTGCTCGGCCCGGCATTCGTGCACATGCTCGATCCGCGCGTGCCCTCCGCCGTGCTTTATGCTTCCGTGGCTGGGGGCGCGGCACAGTTGATCGCGCAGGCCGGCAAGTTCCTGTGGCTGTCGCAGTCGGAGGTATTTGAGCTTCGGTCCTCCTCGCTGTTGCTCGCCGGAAAACTGCGCGCCCTGTTCGTAACGCGGCTCGCGATTTTGGTTGCGGCGGGTATTGTGATCCCGATGGCGGCGACTGCGCCGCTGCTCGTGAGCGCAGCTTTTGCCGCGGCGTTCGCCGGGGAACTGTTGGGCCGCTACCTCTTCTTCGTCAGTGTCGTGCCCAAGAACATCGCCGCTGGCTTCAGCTCTGCACGGAGGGCTGCATGAAAAGCGCCAGATGTATGAAAACGAGAGCCGCATGAAGACCATGAACTGGAAGCGGCTCATCGGGCTCGACAACCTCGCCGAGGATTACAAGTTCGCGCGCAGCGAATCCACCGGTTATACGTCGGCACAAAAGATTCCGGATCGCTGGGTCGGAACCACGTGCGGGTACTGTTCCGTGGGATGTGGAATCGAAATCGGCGTGAAGGATGGTCGCGCGGTTTCATCCCGGCCGCTCGCTTCGCATCCGGTGAATCGCGGCAAGCTGTGCCCAAAGGGATTATCGGAACACTACACAATTGGCGCCGAAAATCGCGCGAAGTATCCGCTGCTGCGCAAAAACGGAAAGCTGGAGCGGGTAACCTGGCAGGAAGCGCTGACGACAATGGTCGAGCGTTTTCGCAAGACCCAGTCGACGTATGGCCCAGCATCTCTCGGTGTGATCAGCACCGGCCAGTTGGTTACCGAAGAGTTCTACACGCTCGGCAAGTTGGTTCAACTCGGCTTCGGCACTAATAATTACGACGGCAACACGACGCTCTGCATGGCGACCGCCGTGTCCGGCTACAAGTTGTCGTTCGGCAGCGACGGGCCTCCGGGCAACTACGAAGACATGGAGCGGGCCGATGTGGTGATGCTGATCGGCGCGAACCTGGCGGACAATCATCCGATTCTCTGCCAATACCTCGAAGCGAATCGCAATAAGACTCTGATCGTGGCCGATCCGCGTGTCACCAAAACCGCGATGATGGCCGATCTGCACCTGCCGCTGAAGCCGCGTTCGGATCTGGCGCTGATCAACGGAATCGCGCATATCCTGATCCACTTCAATCTCATCGATCGCGACTACATCGAGAAGCACACCACCGGATTTGCGGAACTCGAGAAATTTCTCGAAGGCTACACTCCGGAGCGCGTTTCTCAGATCACCGGCCTCAGTCAGGAAGTCATCTTCAAGACGGCATTTCTTTACGGACGCGCCAAAGCGGCTTTCGTCGGCTGGACGATGGGGGTGAATCACAGCACGATCGGCACCGCGACTGTGAACGCCATCTGCAATCTCGCGTTGCTGACCGGACAGATCGGCCGCGCCGGCGCGGCGCCCTTTTCCATCACCGGCCAATGCAACGCCATGGGCACGCGCGAGGTTGGTTTTACTTCCGGGATGCCCGGCTATCGGAAGTTTGACGATCCGGCGGACCGAGCGGAATTCGCGGGACTTCTCGGCATCGAAGAGAGCAGCCTTCCTGCGAAGCGCGGACTTGCTTACCCCGACATCATTGAAGCGGCCGTCGCGAAGAAAATCCGCGCGCTGTGGATCATCGGGACGAATCCGTTGGTGTCATGGCCGAACCAGGGTGTTCTGCGGCACGCTCTTTCGAATCTCGATTTTCTGGTTGTGCAGGACGGATACCATCCCACTCCGACCACCGAACTGGCCGATCTCGTGCTCCCCGCCGGCATCTGGGGCGAAAAGGAAGGCACCTACACCAACTCTGAGCGGCGCGTAAGCAAAGTCAACAAAGCTGTCGAGCCACCGGGCGAAGCCCGCACCGATTTCGATATCTTTCTCGGCATTGCGGAACAACTGGGCTGCAGGGATTCATTGTTTCCGGGCTGGACCGGACCGGAAGACGCATTTAACGAGTGGCGGCGCGTTTCGCGCGGACGCCTGTGCGATTACTCCGGTATCAGTTATGATCTGCTCGCACGCGAAGGCGCGGTGCAGTGGCCGTTGACGGAAGGCGAGGTTCCCAAACAAGCGTCGCGTCTTTACTCCGACGGAATTTTCAAGACCGCTGACGGCAAAGCAAAGCTGATCTGCGCGGATTGGGCGCCGTTCCCGGAACAGGCCGGCAACGGCTATCCGTTCGTTCTGAACACCGGACGAACTGTGGAGCACTGGCACACGCGCACGAAAACCCGCGAAGTGCCGATACTCGAACGGCTCTCTCCGCGGGCGTGGCTGGAAATGAATCCGCGCGATGCGAAACGGCTCGGGCTCCGGAGCCATGAAGCGGTGGACGTTGTTTCGCGGCGGGGCGCCGTTCGTGGAATTGAGTTGAGGCTGACTGAAATCACAGCGCCGGGACAGGTCTTCATGCCCTTTCATTTTCACGAGACCAACGTAAACGAAGTAACGCAGAGCGCTTTCGATCCGATCTCGCGCGAGCCGAATTACAAGCAGTGCGCGGTGCGGGTCGAGCGTTCGGGAGTGCACGCATGAAACGCCTTGTTGTGGTCGGCAACGGCATGGCCGGGGTCGCCTGCGTTGAGCACATTCTGAAACGAAATCCGGATTTCGAAATCACGATCTTCGGCGACGAAACCCACGTAAACTATAACCGCATTCTGCTCTCGCTGGTGCTGGCCGGCGAGAAATCAGCCGACGAAATTGTTCTCAACGATATCGAGTGGTACCGGTCGAACAATATCCGCACGCGCCTGGGAGTGCGGATTTCGCAGATTGACCGGCAGACGCGCACCGTCATCGACGAAACCGGCGAAGTAACGCCTTACGACAAATTGATTCTCGCTACCGGCAGCAGCGCATTCATCCCTCCGATTGCGGGCGTCGATAAAGCCAATGTCCATGTTTTTCGTACCCTGGACGACACCCGGACACTGCTGGAAAAAGCCCGCAAGGGGCTGAAGACCATCGTCATCGGGGGCGGACTGTTGGGGCTCGAAGCGGCGCGTGGGCTGCAGGTGCGCGGCTGCGATGTCACGGTGATCCATCTGATGGATTCGCTGATGGAGCGCCAGTTGGACGCCACGGGCGGCGAATATCTGAAGCGGCGTATCGAGGGCATGGGGATCCGGGTGATGCTGCCCCGGCAGACGGCGGCTTTGTCCGGAAACGGCCACGTGGATGGCGTCCGGTTCGCCACCGGAGAAGAGCTGGAAGCGGAGTTGGTTGTGATCGCCGCTGGGATTCGGCCCAACGCCGAGCTGGGACGGAAGTCCGGTCTGGCGGTGAATCGCGGCATCGTCGTCAACGATTTCATGGAGACTTCCGACGCCGATATTTTTGCGGTCGGAGAGTGTACGGAGCATCGTGGTCAGACCTTTGGCCTTGTCGCGCCGCTCTTCGATCAGGCGCGCGTGCTGGCGGCCACCATCACGGAAAATCGAGGCCCGGTGTTCTCAGCCGCGGCGCCGGCGGCCAAGCTCAAGATCATGGGCGTGGATATCTTCTCGGCTGGCGCCATCGATGAGGCGGAGCCGGGCGTCGAGGTACTCCGCTATGAAGATCCGGCGCTCGGAGCTTACAAGAAACTGCTGCTCAAAGAAAACAAGCTTGTCGGAATGATTCTGGTCGGCGATATCCAGGACGAACTGGTCTATATGGATTGGATGCGCAGTGGTACTGATCTGAGTTCCATGCGCCGCCAGTTGCTCTTTCCGCCGCCCAGCGATCTCGGTCTCGAAGTGGCCGACATGCCGGACAGTGAAACGATCTGCGGCTGCAACGGCGTCCGCAAGGGCGAAATCATCCAGGCCATACACCAGCACGGCATCACGACGATGGGTCAGTTGAAGCAGCGCACTAAGGCTTCCACAAGTTGCGGAAGCTGCGCGGGTCTTTGCGAGAAGCTGTTGCGCGCCGTTGCGCCTGACTTTCAGGAAGAAACAAAGACGACACTTTGCGCGTGCGTGCCGTTCTCTTATGAGCGGCTGCGCGAAATCGTGCGCGGCCAAAAGCTGAAATCGGTGGAAGAGGTGCTGGCGGTATATGGCAACCGCAAGGGTTGTGAAGTCTGCAAGCCCGCCCTCAGCTACATGCTTGACATGCTGTGGTGCGGCGATCACGAAGAGGACCGCTCGGCGCGCTTCATCAACGATCGGGTACACGCCAACATCCAGAAGGACGGGACATTTTCGGTGATTCCGCGCATGCGTGGCGGAGTGACGTCGCCGGATGAACTGCGCCGCATCGCGGATGTGGCCGACAAATACAACGTTCCGATGGTGAAAGTCACCGGCAGCCAGCGCATCGATCTGCTCGGCGTGAAGAAGGCCGATCTGCCGAATGTGTGGCGCGATCTGGGCATGACTTCCGGGCAGGCTTACAGCAAGGGCGTCCGCATGGTGAAGACCTGCGTAGGAACGGAATTCTGTCGCTTCGGCGTGCAGGATTCCACAAACACCGGAATCGAGTTGGAGCGGCGTCTCGAAAATCTCTTCACGCCGCACAAATTCAAAATGGGCGTCGTCGGCTGCCCGCGCAACTGCGCCGAGGCAACGGTGAAAGATCTCGGTTTTGTCGGTCAGGACGGCAGTTGGCAGGTGGTGATTGGCGGAGCGGCGGGCAAATCGGTTCGCAAAGCGGACCTCCTGGTAACCGTGGAAACGACCGAGGAAGCACTGGAAGCGGGCGAGCTTTTCTTCCAATACTACCGCGAACACGGCAACTACCTGGAACGAAGCTACGATTTTGTCGAACGGCTCGGGATCGAAAAAATTCGCAAGGAAACGGTATACGCGTCGGTAGAAGAGAGGCGAAATCTGCTCGATCGGCTGCATCGTTCGAAGGAACTTTCACGGGACGCCTGGCTGGAGCGCGACCGTCCCGCCAACGCAACACAGTTTGTGCAGATTGAGCCTATGGAAACAGTGCGGGAGAAACAACTCGTATGACCGCCGAACGGATATGGACGAAGATCACGCGCGTGGAGAATATTCCTCCACGCGAGGGAAGGCCCGTGCGGGTCGGTGACCTCGAAATCGCGATCTTCAATTTGAACGGCCGGTTCCACACGATTGAAAACGCCTGCCCGCACAAGGGTGGTCCGCTGTGCGACGGCATCGTAACGGGGAATGCGGTGGTGTGCCCTCTTCATGGGCGTCACTTCGATCTCGAGACCGGCATGCCTGTGCGGGCGTCGGAGCCCTCGTGTCTCGCGGTGTTTCCCACGCGAGTGGATGACGGCATCATCTCGGTCGATCTCACTGCTGCCTATCGGGCAACTGACGAGGCCGCGGCCTGATTTTGGAAAGGAACTTATGGACTACGTAACTCCCGTCGAAATCGTATCTGACGCCGTCCGCGCAGCCGAGAAGAAGGCCGGTCTTTCGGCTCTCGACCTCATGATTCGCGGCGCGCTGTCGGGAGTCTTCCTCGGCTACGCGACCACGCTGGCAATGACGGCGACCTCGCAGGGGCTGCCCGGGATTGTCGGAGCACTTATCTTTCCCGTTGGTTTCGTCATCCTCGTGCTGCTCGGACTGGAACTGGTGACTGGAAACTTTGCGCTTCTGCCGATGGGCTGGCTGGAAGGCCGGCTCAGTATGGGCAAGTTGCTTCGTAACTGGACTTGGGTCTATGCCGGCAATTTGATCGGCAGTCTGCTCTATGCGTATTTGTTCTATGCCGCGATTACCAGTTTCGGCGCATCGAACGGCGGAGCTTTAGGCGATCTGGTGCGTCAGACCGCGGTCAAGAAGACTGTCGGCTACGCGACGCTCGGCGCCGCGGGATGGGGCAGTGCTTTTGTCAAAGCCATTCTGTGCAACTGGATGGTAACCCTTGGCGCCATATTAGCGTTCGCGTCGCGCTCCACCGCGGGCAAAGTTCTTGCGATGTGGCTCCCCATCACTACCTTCTTCGCGCATGGCTATGAGCACTGTGTCGTCAACATGTTTGTCATCCCCGCGGGAATGATGCTGAAAGCGCCGGTCTCGACGGGGCAGTGGTGGATCTGGAACCAGATTCCGGTGACGCTGGGCAATATCCTCGCGGGCGTGGTATTCACCGGTGTCGCATTGTGGTGGACACATACGTCGCGACAGCAGCAGCCTGCGACCGAATCGGAAGGCGGTATTGCGGTAGTAGCGGCGAAAGCGATGGCGCGGTAGATCGCGTCGCGCAATTTTGATGCATCTCCTCAACGTCTGAGGATCGGTTTCGATCGCGATGCGGGTGCGAACGGGCATCCCTTAGTGCTCACTCAAGTCTCCCTGTCGGAGCAGGTTCGGAAAGAACACTTTTGAGCAAACAAGGGAGAACTGTATGACTTTGAGGACCAAAGCCACCAGCATCCGGCTCGCCGATTTTTCCAGCGCTCCGATGCGGGCGTTCCACATGTCGTGGTTCGCATTTTTCATCTGCTTCTTCGGATGGTTCGGGCTTGCGCCGCTGATGCCCGTCATCCGGCAGGAGCTTCACCTCACGAAGGCGCAGATCGGTAATCTGACCATCGCTTCGGTCCTGATTACCGTCGTTGTCCGCGCCCTGATCGGTTTTCTATGCGACCGCATCGGACCGCGTCGCGCCTACACATGGATGCTCATCCTGGGGGCGCTGCCGGTGATGGGTGTCGGGTTGGCGCATGACTACCAGACGTTCCTGCTGTTTCGCCTCGCTATCGGCGCTATCGGCGCGTCCTTTGTGATCACGCAGTATCACACGTCCGTCATGTTCGCGCCGAATATCGTCGGGACCGCAAACGCCGCAACCGCTGGTTGGGGCAATCTGGGCGGAGGCGTCACGCAGATGGCCATGCCGTTGCTGTTCGCCGGATTTGTCAGTCTCGGCGTCGGCCAATGGTGGGGCTGGCGAATGGCGATGTTCGTTCCGGGAGTCTTGATGCTGATCACCGGCGTCGCTTATTACTACCTGACCCAGGATACGGCCGACGGCGACTTCAAGGCCTTGCGCGCGCGAGGTGAGATGACAGGCGGTTCCGCGGCGAGCGGAGCCTTCGCAGCCGCATGCCGCGATCCGCGAGTATGGGCGCTCTTCGTTATCTACGCGGCCTGCTTCGGGATGGAACTGACGATCGACAACATCGCGGCGCTGTACTTCACCGACAACTTCCATCTGGGTCTGACAGCGGCCGGTGTTGTCGCGTCATCGTTTGGGATGATGAACCTCTTTGCCCGCGCACTGGGCGGCATCGTAAGCGACCGTTGCAATAAACGCTGGGGACTCCGCGGACGCGTCCTGCTCCTCGGCGGGACCATCTTCTGCGAAGGGCTGGCTTTGATGCTGTTCTCGCAGATGCATTTGCTGCCGCTCGCAATCGGCACGATGATGCTGACCGGGCTTTTCATCAAGATGTCGAACGGCGCGACCTATGCAGTGGTTCCCTTCGTTAACCGGAAAGCTCTCGGCGCAGTTGCGGGAATCGTGGGAGCGGGCGGCAACGTGGGCTCGGTACTGGCCGGATTCCTATTCAAAGGGAGCATGCCGTGGACGCAGGCGTTGCTGGTTCTGGGCGCGACCGTCACGGTGATCTCCCTGTTTACGGTTATGGTTCGCTTCACTGAAGCGGAGGAACACTCAGCCGAACAGGAAATTGCGGCGAGGCTTTCGGGTGAATTGATAGCCGCGGAAGCCATAGGAGACTGAGATGAAAAAACTCATATTTGCAATCGGATTCATAACGGCCATTCACGCGGGGGCGCAGACTCCGTCAGACACCATCAAGCTGGGCGACGTCGATTTTACGGCAACGCTGCGGCTTCGCGAGTATGTTTGGGATTGGTTCCAGACCGGAACTTATCAGAACCAATACGCATACTCGGGAGATCTTCTGCGGCTCAATTTCGCGGAGAAGCGAGGCGCTTTGGACCTCGATGCCGAAATTGCCATTCCCTTTCTGCTCGATCTGCCCAACAATGCGACGGCCCCGGCCCCGCAGGGCGCGCTTGGCCTGGGTTCCAACTATTTCGCCGCCAACACCAGTCAGCAGTATGCGGCGATGGCGTTCGCAAAACAGCTTTACGCGCGCTATCACTTTGGAGACAAGGAATCGCAGAGCATTCAGGTCGGCCGCTTCGAATTCAACGACGGCGCCGAACTCACGCCAAAGAACGCGACACTGGCAGCGGTCAAGCGCGATCACATCAGCGCGCGGCTGATCGGGACCTTTGCGTTTTCGGACGTCGGCCGCAGCTTCGACGGGGTCCACTACGACTGGACGCAGCCGGGATCGTCAGGCTTCACCTTCATCGCATCCACGCCCACGCGCGGAGTATTTCAGACCGACGGGTGGGGCTGGAATCGCATCGGCTTCGGTTACGCCGCCTGGACGAAGGATTGGGGTCACGGTAACCATTCCGCAGACACGCGGTTCTTCGTGATCGACTATGACGATTTCCGCCATATCCTGAAGACCGACAATCGTCCCACGGCTGTCCGCAAAGCCGACACGGAGAACATTCACATTCAGACCTGGGGCGGACACAGCATCCATGCCTTAACCACGAAGGCCGGAACTCTCGACGCCGTCGCTTGGGGCGCGCTTCAGACCGGCCGCTGGGGAACGCAGACCCAGCGTGCCTATGCGCTCGATTTCGAAGGCGGTTACCAGCCTGCCATCCTTCCGGCCCTGAAGCCCTGGATTCGCGGCGGTTACACAATGAGCACAGGCGACGGCAATCCTAACGACAACAAGCACGAGACGTTCTTCCAGATCCTGCCGACGCCGCGCATCTATGCGCGATTCCCGTTCTTCAACATGATGAACACCGAGGATGCGTTCGGCGCGCTGGTGCTGAGACCGCATCCGAAAGTGACGATCTCAAGCGAGTTCCATTCGCTGCGGCTCACCAACGCGAACGATCTTTGGTACTCGGGCGGCGGCGCCTTTCAACCCTGGACCTTCGGCTATACGGGCCGCGCAGTATCCGGCAGACGTTCGCTGGCCAATTTGTACGACACGAGCGTCGAGTATCGGGCGAACCGGCACATGACCTTCACCGCTTATCTCGGCTACGCGCAGGGCAAAGCCGTCATGCAGGAAATCTATCCGACAGGACCGAATGGGCAGTTCGGTTATCTGGAGGCGCTGTTCCGGATGTAACGATAGAAAGAGGTTCATGTCGTTTGGAGGACTAAAGGTCCTTAGTCTGGAAAGCCGGCGCGCGAAGGAGATGGAAACGCTGATCCGCCGCGAAGGGGGCGATCCTTTCGTTGCCCCGTCCGTTGAGGAGCGCGCGCTGGACGATCATCGGGGAGCACTGGAGTTCGTCGACCGTCTAGAGGCCGGCGAATTCGACCTGGTGGTGTGCATGACCGGCGCGGGCTTGGCTTTCCTGCGCGACCTCGCCGCGGCGCACGCAGCGGACGGGTCAACTTCGGAACGGCTGGCCACGGGTTTGCGGAAAGTATTTATCGTTTCGCGCGGCCCCAAGCCGCTGCCGATACTGCGGGAGTTCGGCGCGCGGGCGCATATCGTCGTACCGGAGCCGAATACCTGGAGAGAGGTCGTCGAGGCGGTTGCATCGCGCCCTGAGCGGCGCGTCGCCGTGCAGGAGTATGGCCGGCCGAATCTGGAAATGAATGCCGCGCTCGAAGCCTTGGGGGCTCGGGTTTCGTCATTCGCGATTTACCGGTGGGATCTGCCCGCCGATCTGGAGCCACTGAAAGAAGCGGCGCGGCGACTGGCTGCCCGAGAAGTGGACGTCGTGCTGTTCACTTCCTCGATCCAACTGGATCATCTTTTTCAGGTCGCGGAAGAGCAAGGCGTCGGCGCCGAAGTCCGACGCACCCTGGCGGAATACGCAGCGGTGGCATCTGTGGGACCGGTTATGACCGAGGCACTCGAATCGGCAGGCCTCTCAGCCGACATCGTACCGATGCATCCCAAGATGGCGGGGCTGGTCCGGGCCGCGGGTGACCGTGCCGGTGAGACGCTGGCGCACAAGCGTGGGAAATCAACCTCAATAAATCCGTAACTTACACAAGTACCGGTACTTGCGCTCACAGATTCGCACAGATTTTTATACGTCTCTTATGCGAAACTTCCTACGATAGAAGTATGAAGTGGGTTGCAGAACTGATTGGGAGCATCGTCAGGCGCACGCAGACTCTGTGCGTCAAGGTATTCGGATGGGACAGCGGTCCTTATCCCGGATCCTAAAATTTATTCCAGCGCGAACACCCAGACAGCGCCACCTTCAGGCACCTCGGGAAATTCACCGGGGAAGGCGCGATTCAGCGTTCCCTGCATGCCGCGGGAGTCGCCTCCCCAGCCCGCTTCGATGGCGACATACTGTTTCCCATCGACCGTAAAAGTAGTGGGCGGCGAGAGGATGCCGGAGTTGGTGGGAAATTCCCACAGCAGTTTGCCCGTCGTGGCGTCGAACGCGTGCATTTTGCGATCGCTGGTCCCGCCGGTGAAAACAACGTTACCGGCAGTTACCAGCATGCCGCCCCAGTTCGGACTCTTCGCATAGTCGTGCCGCCACACCTGTTTGCCGGTGTCGACGTTCCACGCCTGCACTTCGCCGAAGTGATCGGTACCGGGAACAGTCGCGCCCGGACCCATCCGCACTCCTGTGTAGCCCTGGCCCGGCGTATAGTCCACCATGTCGAGTCCGGTGGATTCACCGCATATATTATTGTTGGCCGGCACGTAAATCATGCGGGTTTTCGGACTGAACGCAATCGGAGGCCAATTCTTGCCGCCGTGCAGACCGGGGCAAAAGTCCGCGTGTTTGTCTGTTCCAGGCTTGTGGGCCGGATCCACATTGGGACGCCCGGTTTCCGGATCGAGGCTCGTATACACGTTCTGGAAGACGAAGGGCTTGCCTTCGATAAATTTGATGCGTCCGCCTGTCGTCGAATCGCCGCGGTCGAGGAACCACATGTAGCCGTCGCGGGCGACATCGATCAGTCCTTTGAACGTGCGTCCATTCCGCGTGAAGTCGACAAGAATCGGCGGTGAGACTTCATCCCAGTCCCAGGATTCGTTGGGATCGTACTGGAAGTGCCCCTTGATAGCGCCGGTGGCGACATCAAGAGCAATGGTGGAGGAAGTATAGAGATCGTCGCCGGGACGCTTGTCGCCCATCCAGGGCCCGCCGTTGCCGACGCCCCAGTAGGCCAGGTTCGTCGCCGCGTCATAGTTGCCGGTCACCCAAACCGAGCCGCCGCCATTCTTCCATTGGTCGCCCTTCGGCCAGGTCTCACTGCCGGGTTCGCCGGGCGCAGGTATCGTGTAAGTCCGCCATTGCTCTTTGCCGGTTTCCGGGTCAAACGCGGCCACAAAACCGCGAATGCCAAACTCACCGCCCGAGGCGCCCACCATTACCTTGCCGCCGGCGATCAGCGGAGCGAGCGAAATGTAGTACGCAGCCTTGTTATTCGCGACGTTGGTTGTCCAGACTTCCTTGCCCGTTTTGGCGTCGAGCGCAATCAGCACCGCGTCGCCGGACGCGAAGTAGACCTTGTCTCCGTAGAGAGCGACGCCGCGGCTGGTGTCATGCGCCACCACGGCTCCGGCGGGGCGAGGTCTGTGATATCGCCAGAGAAGGTTGCCGGTGCGCACGTCGAGCGCGATCACCTGATTGTTGGGCGTAGAAACAAACATCACGCCGTTATTCACCAGCGGCGCGGCTTCGTGGACCTTCGTTTCGCCGGTGGAAAAGATCCAGACAGGTTTTAGGTTCTTCACGTTCTGCGTCGTGATCTGATCCAGCGGACTGTAGCCCCAGCCGTCGTAGGTGCGGCGGATGGAGAGCCAGTTGTTGTCTTCGGGGTGCAGGAGACGCTCCGCCGTTACGGGCTGGTAATTCCGCAGTACGGACGGCATCGGAGCGGCCGGAGCCGGCGTGGCTGGTGGCTGCGAAAAACCGATACCGGTAGTTAATATGAGTGCGCCTGCGGCGGCGTAAAGAGTTATTTGTTTCAAGACAAGTACCTTCCCGTTTTAAGCGTCATCATACATGATTCTGAGTAAGAGCCACCGGCGACAAGATCGCCGGCGCTACAAAATCGATTTGAGGTGTTCGGCGGTGCGCCACGCCAGCGCCTGGACCGTAAGCGTCGGATTGCGCGCGCCCGCTGTTCCGAAAGTGGAAGCTCCCAGAATGCCCAGATTGGGCGCTTCGTGGGAGAAGCCCCAGCGATCCACGACATTCGTCTCGGCATTGTCGCCCATTCTGGTACCGCCGAAGGCGTGGGTGGTTGTCGCAGGTCCGCCGCCTCCCTGCGCTTTGGTTACCTCGATCGCGCCCGCGGCACGAAACCACTCTTCCATCTTTTGTCCGGCGTGTAAAGCCTGACGCGGTTCGTTCTCCTTCGGCCCACTGGTGATCCGGCAAACGGGGTCGCCCAGCGGATCTTTCACGTCGGGATCCAGATCGAGATACGTGTTCTCGTAGGGGAACGTATTTGCCTGGATATAGGAAGAGACCCAGCGGCCGGCATTTTCGCGCACGAACGCTTTCCATTTCGCACCCCACTGCGGCGCGCGCCCATAAGTGTTCATCGCGGCCGCACCGATCGGATGCTTTTCAGTATTGACCTGGATCGTTGCGCCGCCGATGAACCCGAGCCCGGAATGATCGAAATTATCGTCGGCGAATTCGTCCAAGGTGACGTTCTGAGCGATGGCGCCGTACCAGATATTGAGGTCGAACGGAAACAGCGCGCTGACTCCGGTGCCCGCCTGCGCATCCCAATGTCCGAAGTAATGTTTCCCGACCTGGCCGTGATTGTTGGAAAGACCGTTCGGATAAGCCTTCGACTTCGAAAGCAGAAGCAGCCGGGCGTTCTCATAGGTATAACCGGCCAGCAGCACAACCTTCGCGGGCTGAAAGTATTCGCGCCCGTCCTTTATGTAAGAAACTCCGGTGACCTTGCCGTTGTTGCCGCTGACAATCCGCGTGACCTGGGCTTTGTCGAAAATGGTGAGGTTCTTCGTCTTCTGCGCCGCCGGTATGGTCGTGACGGCAGTCGAGTTCTTGGCGCTGATGTGACATCCGCCGCGATCGCAGTAGCCGTGATACGCGCAGCCGGGACGTCCGCCATAAGTCTGTGAATTGATGGCCGCCGGTCCGCGAAACGGCTTCCAGCCGAGCTTCTTCGCGGCGGTCGCCATCATGTCGGTGAAATCGGTGTCCCGCAGCGGCGGCATCGGGAAATCGCGCATACGAGGACCTTCGAACACGTTGCCGCGCGGGTCGATCCTGCCCTGAATATTGCCGGCTCGCCCGGAGACACCGACCTCGTACTCGATGTGATCGTAAAAGGGCTCGAGCTCGTCGTAGGTCATGGGCCAGTCTTCGAGGGTGGTCCCTTTGGGGATCGAGTTCGCGCCATAGCGGCGAATGGATTCGGAGCGCACCTTGAAATCCCAGGGATTGTAGCGCCAACTCTGCGCGTGATAGTGGATGGAAGTGCCGCCGATGGCGTTCATCATCGGGGCATTCGCGCCCTGCCGCGCCTTTGCCATATCGCTCGTGCGGAAGGTGGGAATCTCGCGCTTGGCTTTGGGAACCGATGTCACCAGGCTGCGCACGTTGTTATAGATTTCGTCGGGCTTGAAGCTGTGGACGTCCATCCACGTGCCCGCTTCGATGCCGGCGACCTTCAGACCCGCGCGGCAGAGCGGCAGCACAGCGACGCCGCCCGCGGCGCCCAATCCGATCACGGCCACGTCGACCGGCTTGAGATTGACGGCCATCTACTTCGCTCCTGTTCCCCACGCGGAGCGGCGATAAGGCTTCGGCGGCGTGCTCATCTTCTGGTCCTCCGGCGCAACGGCGAGACGCGGGCCGGGATAGCGGATGAGATCCCACCCCGCAAAGTTTTTGTTGCCGCCGTAATACGGATCGCCGAACATGCCTTCGAGCGTCAGCCGGCGCACGCGATTGAAAAAGGCGCGCGAATTCGGAAATCCGGTGGCCGTGCCGGTATCCATGGTGGTCAACAGTTCGTCACGGACTTCGGGTGCGAGGGCGGCAAATGCTGTATTGTGCGTGGACTGCGACAGCTTCTCCGTCTGCGCGAGACCGTCGGTGAACGATCCTTTTTCCGCGGCGAGCGCACCGGCGAGAGCGCGATCGATGTAGTTCGCGGCCCCGCACTCGACCGCGCCCGGGCCGTTTTCGTCTTTCGGGACCAGCCGATCGATGAAGGCTTCGAGCGTCTTCCGTTCATCCGCGGAGAGAGCGGTCTGCGGTGCCTGCGCGGCAGCGGTGAGGGCAGCGAGAGGAACGAAGGTCGCCGAGGCGATTACGGTTCGGCGGGTGATGTTCAACGGGTTGTTGTCGTCCGGCATTGGGATCTCCTCTTTAAAATGGGCGTCACTATTGTATTGGGTTTGACAAAGACAAAACAAAGCGCTCGCAAAGCCGCCAAGGCGCAAAGTTTTAAGACACTTCGAGTGTGGGTTGTGGCCATGCGAAGTGGTTTGAGGTCAGGCGGCCTGCTTTTCGAGGGGTCGGTTCCTCCTTCTGTGGGATTTCATCGGGCTTTTTTGCGATTTCGGCCACCTGGTCCGCGATTTCATCGGGTTTTTTCAGCCTTGGGGCGGTTTGAGGTGGCTGAGGAGCCGGTAGGCGTTGGGGTCCATGCTTTCCGTCGAGACTCCGGACGGCTTGCTCTGGTTCTGGATCGGCGATCATGGCATGTACGATCGGCTTATCTGCTGCGCCGTAATCGCCCGGACCATGTCGGTCAGCAGGGGTATGAAGGTGTCATACTATTTCTAAGTAATCCTGCGAGGACTTAACACCGTGCCATCACCGGAAAAGCGAACCTTCAGTCTCCCCTCCGAGCAGGCTGGTTACATCGACACCTTGGTTGCATCCGGCAGTTACGCTTCCGCCAGCGAGGTCGTACGAGCCGGATTGCGAGCATTACAGGAGCGTGACGCGGCAGTCGAGAAGTGGCTGCGCGAGGAAGTTATCGGCGTCTGCGATGCCATGCAGTCCGATCCCGGTCGTGCCATTCCCGGAGAGCAGGTATTCGCCACCATTCGCGCCCGGCATGCCGATCGGCTGAAGAAGCGGCGTGGGCCACAGGATTGAATTCAGCCCTGAGGCGCTCGGCGATTTGATCGACATCTACGACTACATCGCCTGGCGCGACGGCGCTGAACGCGCGATTAGCTACATCGACCGCATCGAAGCTGAGGTCCCCATAAAGGGGACCTGTCAGGGCCTGTTGCCATAATCTTTCGATGTTTCCGGAGCGCGGCATCACGCGCGACGATCTGCGCCGCAGCCTGCGGATTCTCGGTTTCGAGCGCCGCGCGGTGATTGCATTTCTGGTCACCGCCGATACCGTCACGATACTTCGCATCCTCTACGGCGGTCGTGATCTTGAGACCGTTTTTCCGTGATTGGCGGTCGTCAGGTTCCGGGAGTAAAAGCGATCGGGCCCTATTCGCAGGTAGCGCGCAGGGCGGGTCTTTTTGTTCGTATCGGGCCAGTTTGGCACAGACCCCTCCGCTGGCGAAGCGGCCACAACACCTTTGAGGCTCAAGCCCGGCAGGCCTTCCGGAATCTCGATATTGTTTCCGCGGGCCGTAAGAGCCGACTCAACCTTGTCGTCAATACGACCGTGCCGGCGACCGATGTCTCCAAGGGACTGCTGATTTCAATCGGGTGCCGAAAAACTCTTCCCGCCGCTCCGTCGCGGTTCGGAAAGAAGAGCGGGATTGGCAATCCCGCGCAGACTGCCGGTCCGCCCCACTGAGCAGCACCGCAGGCAAATCACCGGCGACAAGATCGCCGGTGCTGCAAATTCCCGCTGGTTTCCGTCAGCGCGTGGGATTATCATTTTAGGCCGATGCGCATTATTACCCTCGCCGTGGTCTTTACCGTGCCGGTCCTTGCCCAGTGGCTGAATCTGCCCACTCCGGGAATCCCGCGCACGGCCGATGGCAAACCGAACCTGACGGCGCCCATCCCCCGGATGCCGGGCGGCAAACCGGATCTGTCCGGGCTGTGGCGGCCGGAACTGACTCCGTATCGTTTTGACGTGATCCAGAATGTGAAGGATGAAGGGATCTTCCGTCCGGCCGCGCAGGCGCTGTTCTTCCAGCGCGCCGTAAACCTGAGGCACGACAATCCGGTGACACACTGCCTGCCGGCGGGTCCGCAGGCGATTTTCGCCGCCGGATCGACGCGGTTCTACAGAATCGTTCAGTCGCGCGGAGTGATCGCGCTGCTGTACGAGCTCGGCGGCTACAGGCAGATCTACACCGACGGGCGCGCACTGCCGAAAGATCCGAATCCGACGTGGATCGGCTACTCAGTCGGCCATTGGGAAGGCGACACTCTGGTGGTGGAAACGGCCGGATTCAACGACAAAACCTGGCTCGACATGGTGGGGCATCCCCATTCCGAGCGTTTACGCGTGACCGAGAAGTTCCGGCGCACCGACTTCGGACACATGCAGGTTCAGGTCACCTACGACGATCCCGAAACGATGACCGGGCCACTGACAATCTCCGTGGCAGTCAATTACGCGGCGGATGGGGACATGCTTGAGTATGTGTGCAACGAAGACGAGCGGGATACGAAGCATCTGGTGGGAACGGCAAAAGCTGTGGCTCACCCCAGCCCGGCTGTGCTGGACAGATACGCGGGCGAATACAAGTTTCACGATGGGGTCATTGCCTCCAGGGACTTTTACGGTCCGGATCAAATGGTGAGCGTGCTGCAGGGACAGCTGTACATGAAGGATTTTCCGCTGATTCCGCAGAGCGATACCAGATTCGACTCGACCGCCGGGACGATTGAGTTTCAGCTGGATTCGAGTGGCCGGGCCACGCACTTTATCCTCAGCGCCGCGGAAGGCGATTCCCGATACGATCGCACTCATTGAACGCAGAGTGATTTTGCCGAGGCCTTTTTGCACTGCTGTGAAACGCTTCCTGCCGCTCCGTCGCGGTTCGGAAAGAAGAGCGGGATTGGCAATCCCGCGCAGACTGCCGGTCTGCCCCACAGGGCAGCGGCGCTGCAACTAAATCACCGGCGACAAGATCGCCGGCGCCACAAATTCTTCGTGGGTACATCGTCTACAGTAGTAGCGCCGCTGAGGATCGTGGAACAACCGCGATCGGCACTCCGTAGGAAGATAGGAAGGGAACGGACGGGGAAAATATGCAGACAACTTTGAGAAGAGTCGCTATTGGGTTGGCATTGACCGCCATTGCGGCCTTCGGACAATCGAAACCGGCTTTCGAGGTGGCTACCATCAAACCGGCCCCGCCGATCGATCCGGCCAAAATGCTGGCCACATTGCAAAGCGGCGGGAAAATGCCGATCGGAGCCACTATCGACTCGCACCGGGCCGAATACCTGTACCTCGATCTGAAGTCGCTCATCACATACGCCTATGGCGTGAAGCCCTACCAGATCACCGGACCCGACTGGATGTCGACGACCCGTTTCGACATCGTGGCGAAGATGCCGGACGGAGCGACAAAAGATGACGCGCCCCAAATGCTGCAATCGCTTCTGGAAGAGCGGTTCAAGCTGGCAACGCATCGCACCAGCGCCGAACATCCGGTGCTGGCGCTGGTGGTGGGCAAGGGCGGCCCGAAGCTGAAGGCTTCAGCCGGCACGCCGGTGGCTATCGACGAGAGCGCGCCCCTGAAGGCAGGCGAGATGAAGATGGACGGTCCGGAGGGACCCGTGCGCGCAAAAATTGACATGGCGACCGGCAGTTCGGTAGTCGATATGGGGCTCAAAGGCAAGATGTCGTACAAGGTGAACATGGCTACTCAGTCGATGGACCTGGAATTCAGCATGACGACTATGGCCGGCTTTGCGGACATGATGACGCAACTGATGACGCAGCTCGGCGGCGGAGCTGGGGGCGGCCGGCAAATTGTGGATATGACCGGGATCAAAGGCAACTACGATGCATCGCTCCAAATCTCGCTGGCTGAAATCATGGCTCTGGCGAGATCCGCCGGCGTAAATATTCCGATAGGCGCCGCGCCAGGTGGCGCCGCGGCGCCGGGCAACGTGCCGGTGGCGGCGGATCCCGGCGGGGGCGGTACGTCGGTGACGGATGCCGTGCAATCGATGGGATTGAAACTGGAGTCCCGCAAGGCGGTGGTGGATCAGTTAGTCGTCGACCACGTGGAAAAGATGCCGACCGAGAATTAAAAGCGATGCTCCGTCCGCAAACGATGGTCGGCCACGCTAATGTCGATATCACTCTTCGATGGCGTAACCCCCAGGAACCCACGCCTTGACGAGATTGAATCTCTTTCGCCGGATTGAGCGTCTCGAAACTCGTTCTAAAGAGCCGGCGGCGGCTCCCCAACCTCACACCATCCTGTTTCGTCGATGCAAACAGACGGGTTGTGAGCACATTCGAGATGAGCACCGGCAAGTGGACTCACGTGGACCGGGAAGAAGAACAACAGTCGGAATCCTCTGAGTAGCCGAGCAGTAATATAATGATATTCAGCTTCCTTTCCCGGAGAATTCGTTTTTATGAAGACCCTGATTGCCGTGCTAACCCTGCTGACTGCGACAGCCGCTTTTGCTCATCATTCGTTCGAGGCTGAGTTCGATCAGAAGAAGACCGTCGTTCTGACCGGAACCGTTACCAAAGTGGATTGGATGAACCCGCATATCTACATTCACATCGACGCGAAGGATGAAACCGGCAAGGCAGGTTCGTGGGCGTGCGAGGGTGGCAATCCGAGTTCGCTGATGCGCATGGGCTGGAAGCGGGATTCGCTGAAAGCCGGCGATCAGGTCGTAATCGACGGTTATCGGGCCAAAGACGGCAGCAACACCTGCAATGGCCGCTCCGTCAAACTGGCCAACGGCACGAGGCTGTTCGCCGGATCTTCGGCTGACAAAAGAGAATAGAAGCCGATCATGAACAAAAAGACACTTTGTTCGATTTTGGCGCTCGCCACCATTTCGGCGTTGCTGAGTATGACCCCGAGGCCACTCTCCGCGCAGTCGGGCGCCGGCAGGGCGACGGCGCCCAAAGGCAAACCGACGCCGCGCACTGAAGACGGCAAGATAGATTTCTCCGGCGTTTATTCACCACCCGGCCGCGCCCCCGGCGATCCGCCCAGCAAATCGGGCGAAGGTTATTCCCACAACATCGCGCGCGACCTCGAGCCCAACGACGTTCCCATGCAGCCCTGGGCGAAGGAGCTCTTTCACAAACGCTTCGTTGAGGACGCGAGCAAGGACGATCCCGAGGGATTCTGCCTGCCTATGGGTACACCTCGCATGGCCCCCTATCCCTGGCAGATCGTCCAGACAGCCAAACTCATGCTCATGCTCTACGAGGGCAATGTTCACGGCTATCGCCAGATCTTCCTCGATGGACGTCCTCACGATCCCACGGTAAAAGAAACCTATTGGGGTGATTCGATCGGCCACTGGGAAGGCGACACACTGGTGATCGATACGGTCGGCCTCGGATTCGGCGACGGTCGCAACAATCATTCATGGCTCGACGCCGACGGTCACCCGCGGACGAACAAACTCCATATCGTCGAGCGGCTGACACGGCCGGAGTTGGGCCGAATTGCCGATGAGATCACCATCGACGATCCGGGCGCCTATACGCGTCCGTGGAAAGTGGTTGAGAAATCGGCTCTTGCCCCAAACTGGGAGATTCAGGAAACCGTCTGCAATGAAAACCAGGATGAGAACGGTCAGAATCAGGACGCACAGCACCTGATCGCGCTGCCTCACGGGGTTGGTCTCGAAGACAAGCAAAAATAGCGCGGCGATTTCGCGCTATTTATCTACAGGACTCTTGTAGCAGTAGCGTTCGCGAATTTCTCGGTTCGAAAGAAGCTTAAAGCTTCCTTCGAGCGTAAAGGGCTTTGCGTAGGCGCCCGGGTCCTCCACCGTCACCTCTCGCAACATGGTATTCATTTCTGGCCGCTTGTAACGCTCCGTTATATGCAACCGGTCGGTGTGCGGATGGCCGGCGGCGTCGAGCCAGGTTCGGTCGTTGAATCCGACTGTATCGACAACAAGCGTGTCACCATCCCAACGCCCGATGGAATCGCCGTACCAGGTTGGGTTAACCTCCGCGGGATGCTGCCGTCCGTTGAGATAGACAATTCTGAACGTGTGGATGTCGCCTTCATCGAGTATGATGAGCTGCGACGGCGTCTGTACGAACTTCTGAGGGTAGGTCGAAAGGCGCGGTACGCCCATAGGGAGACACCTGTTCGCCGGGTCGTCGCCCTTCTTGCGGTCTTTCATGATCTTCTCGGCGCCGGCCAGCATGGAAATCCTGTCTCCCGCTTTCAGCGCTTTGGTGAAATCGCCCGAGTAGCTGCCGTCGGGATTCCATATCCCTGTCAGATCGGGATGGCCGTCTTTGGCACGAGGCACATTTTGCGCCGCGGCAAAACCTGCAATACAACCGAGGCAAAGTCCGATCAGGAAAAACCGCATTCGCCTATTTTATACGGTATATCGTGTTCCAGATGGCCGACCCGAAGCCTGTTCCGGCAAAGAGCGTGCTTGTGGCTGCGGAGTGGGAATCCCGGGGGAACGTGAACGCTCCGGATGATTCCGAACGCCAGGCCGAGTGAACAGGAACTGCGGACACTGGCGGGCTGCTGAGAACGGCTTCTTGCCGCGCCATTACCGTCGCGGTTCGGAAAATCCTAACCGAGGTTCTTTGTGAATACAGCGGAGGTCTTTGTTCGCGCATATCCCTGCCGCAGGTAAAAACGATGAGCAGCTTCGCGCTCGAGTCGGGAACGCACAATGACTCTCTCCAGTCCTCGCTGCATAGCCCAGTGTTCCGCACGCTCAATGAGACAGCGCCCAACCCCGCCACCACGCGCCCCGCCCGCAACAACCAACCCACCGATTTCAGCGCAGGGTTCTACCTGCAGATGATGAGTTTCCCTGACGTCGATCCAGCCAACGACATCGCCAGCCAGGCAGGCGATGTAGACAACATGGCCTCCCGATCGGTTCAGAAATTCGATGCGCTGCCTCATTGTGTCCGGAGATACCGGGTAACCGAGTTCCTCACTCAAACCGGCCGCCGCGGTCGCGTCCCCGGCAGTGATTTCGCGTATGAGGAGATCGTTGAGGGCAATTTCCGGCATAGTCCGGTCCGGACTGCTTCGTATGAGCGGCGAAACAACTCCGATCAGGGCAGTTGGAACACCCACACCGCCGGAGCACGATCGAGGTTCCGGATTTCCGGCACCAGCGCCGTGAACCCCGTTGCCTGTGCGCCGCCGTTGCCCACGCCGATCGCGATGTACTGTTTGCCGTTCACCGTATATGAAATCGGGGCATTGCTCGGCACATCGGTCAGGCGCGTTTCCCACAACAGTTTGCCGGTTTGATCGTCGTAAGCTCGGAAGAACCGGTCGATCGAGCCGTTGAAGATCACCCCGCCGGCCGTATCCAGCGCGCCGCTCGACACCGGCGCGCGATGGCGCTCGGTCCACACCACTTCGCGCGTCAGCATGTTGATGGCTTCCACACGGCCGTATTTGCCGTCCGAATCCGGACGAGGCCGCACCAGCGGGCGATATCCGGTAGACAACAAGCCACGGCCGCCGCCCTCGGTCAACGGCGCCAGATCCATGCATGCCTCAATCAACGGGACATACATAATCTTCGTGTTCGGATTGTATGAGCCCGGCAGCCAGCTCTTGGCGCCGTCCACATGGGGGCAGACAAAGCGCGTCTTACCATCGCCTGGCAATGTTTGCGGATTGATGGTCTTTTTGCCGGTGACGGGATCGATTGAGGAAACGATGTTCTGGAGCCCGAGGTCCTTTGAGTAAATGTATTTTCCCGTTTCGGCGTCGAGAACGTCATAGGTAGCCTGCTTGCCGGACGTCATGATCACCGGACGCACCACGCCGTTAACCGGCACTCGCGCGATCTGGCGTTCAAAGACCCAGTCGAGGTCCCACTGATCGTTAGGCAGGTGCTGGTAATACCAGACGAGCTTGCCGGTATCGGGATTTATGGCCAGGGTGCAGTCCGTATACAGGCCGTCGGTATTGACCCCGGGCCGCACGGGCTTCGCCAGCAAAGCGGTGTCGTAAGTCTGCGCTACGCCGAAGAACGCGAGGTTGAGCGCGGAGTCGTAGCTTCCCGCGATCCAGACGGAAGCGCCGTTGCGCTCCTCGGCCTTATGATCGTTCCACGTGTCGCCACCGGGCTCGCCGGGCTGCGCGATGGTGTTGAATCGCCAGGCGAGGTTGCCGGTTTCGGCGTCGAGCGCGACGATGTAATTCTTACCGCCGACGCGCCCACTGGTTCCGATCATCACCTTGCCTTTGGCGACCAGCGGACCGCCGGAGAGGCCGAAGCCCCTTCCCTCGGTCAGCGGCTGATCCCACACCACCCTGCCGGTCTTCACGTCGAGCGCGACGACGTGTACGTCGGAGGTCCCCATGTAGACTTTGTTCCCGTAAATCGCGATGGCGCGCTTGTTGCCGGCGTTAACGCCCGGCGGCAACAGCCGCGCGTACTGCCAGAGCAGATCGCCGGTGGCGGCATCGAGCGCTTCGAGTTTGTCGCCGGGGCTGTGCAGGAACATCACGCCATCATGGACGATGGGCGTGGCTTCGTTGGCGCCGGGGGAAAGCGTCCAGGTCCACGCGACGCGCAGATTGTTCACGTTCGATTTCGTAATCTGCTTCAGCGGGCTGAAACCCTGATCGTCGAAACCGCGACGCCACGTGAGCCACTCGCCTGTGGGCGGGTTCTGCAGCAGCGCGTCGGTGACGGGAGTGATTTTGTCGAGAGGGTTCGCCTTCTTCGGAGCCGGAGGCAGCGTCACGCCGGGCGGTAAGCCGCCACCCAGCCCACCGCCGCGTCCTCCGGGCGGAGCATAAATCGTCACGGAAGCGAGCGCTGCGGCATCCGATGCGAACTCCTTGTGTCCGGTCGCATAGCCATTCTGTTGAAGTACCCAGGAGATGATCCGCGCGTAATCGACGCCGTTAATGCTTCCAGCATTGCCCGGGGGCATTTTTGTGCTTACATAGGTGAATAAATCGGACGCGGGCTTCCCGGCGTATTTGCCGAGAAAAGCCGCGCCGCGGAGCGGAGGAGCGGAGCCGTCATCGACGTTCGGGCCGTGGCAACCGGCGCAGTTTCGCTCATATGCCGCTTTCCCTCCGACCGCTTGTGCCGATGTGAACAGGGCATCGCCTGGTGGGACGCTGCCGCGTCCCCGGGCGGCGGGCGCCTGGGCGTGCAGCGTTGCAGGCGACGCAACAGTGATCACGACAGCGATCAGAGCCGCGACCGCTGCACAAAGGACCGCAGCGAGGACCGCTCGCCATCTGTTTTGAGAAGTTGTGGGTGTCATGGTGGTTCCCTCTATTGCCGAACGCTACCTGCGAGATTGTACTACTGAATGCCGGCGGCGACGCTCCGCTGTCAGGCGTCGCGAATTTGTTTGCGAACCGGGATGGCTGGTCGTGCGTATTACATCTGAATTCCGGAGAACTGAAATGAAAATTGTTTTCAGCGCGCTGCTGTTCACCACACTGCTGCTGCAGGCGGCGTCATTTGAAGTGGCGACGATCAAACCAGCGTTCCCGGATGCCGCCGGCAGTTCGGGCGAAGACGGACGCGAGGGCAGGCTCCGGGTATACAACGTCACTCTGAAACGGTGCATCCGGTATGCATACGCAATCGCGGAAGACCAGATTCTCGGCGGCCCCAAATGGATCGACGATGTCCGATACGACATCGTCGCAAAGGCCGACCATCCCGCCGGTGAGCCCGAACTTCTCGCGATGCTTCAGCCGCTGCTGGCGGAGCGCTTTCAACTGAAGTTTCACCGCGAATCGCGGGAGCTCCCGGGCTACGCTCTTATAGTGGCGAAGGGCGGGATCAAGGCGCAGCTATCCGACCCGAACCGGCACTCCGGCGGGAACGGAGGTCGTGGCTTCATCGATATCGTTGCTTCTCCTGTCTCATCGCTGACGATCAGGCTGTCAGCCCTGTTGGGGCGGCCGGTCGTCGATATGACTCGTGAAACGCGCAAATTCGACATCCACTTAAGATGGACTCCGGACGACACGCAGATCGGCGCGGACTCGGCAACGCCGGACAGGCCTTCCCTGTTCACGGCGCTGCAGGAACAGTTGGGGCTGAAGGTGGAGTCGAGAAAAGTGCCGGTGGACGTCCTGGTAGTGGACCGCGCCGAGCTGCCGTCGGACAATTAAGCGCTTTGCGGCTTCGACAGAAGAGCGGGATGGGCAATCCCGCGCAGACTGCCGGTCCGCCCCACTGAGCTGCCGCGTATGATACACAGTGAAAATGCCTGCCCACCCTCAGCAGCGGACCCGCTTCCGCTACTTCGAGCTCATCGTGCTGATGGGCGTGCTGCAGGCTTTCGCGCCGCTCTCCATCGACATGTACCTGCCGTCGATGCCCTTACTCGAAAAAGTCTTCAACGCCACGACCGCGCAGGTGCAGATCACTCTGGTGACCTTTCTGCTCGGATATGCGCTGGGGCAGGCTCTCTACGGGCCGATCACGGACCGGTTTGGCCGCAAGCCGCCGCTGTACGTCAGCCTGGCGATTTTTGTGTTTTCGTCCATAGCCTGTGCTCTTTCGAAGTCGGTGAATGTGCTTTCGGTATTCCGTTTATTGCAGGCCGTCGGCGCGTGCGGCGGCGCAGTGGTTTCGCGCGCGATGGTGCGCGATCTGTTTCCGCCGGTCGATCTGCGCCGCATCTTTTCCATGCTGGTGCTGGTACTGGGCGTATCGCCGCTGATTTCGCCATTCATCGGCGGATATCTGCTGGTGTGGTTTGGCTGGAAATCCATTTTCTATACGCAGGCATCGCTCGGCGCGTTGACGCTTTTGGCGATGCATTTCCGGCTGGCGGAATCTCTCGCGCCCGAGGATGTACGGTCTCTGCATATGGAACAGGTCATCGCCGGTTATGCGCACCTGCTGCGGGACCGGACGTTCCTCGGCGCTTCGCTCGTCTGCGGGTTCAGTTCCGCCGGCATGTTCGCTTACATCGCCAGTGCACCGTTCGTGTTCATCAATATGTACAAGCTGCCGCCGCAGCAGTTTGGATGGCTTTTTGCGGCTATTGCGGCGGGACTGATCGGCGCATCGCAGGTGAATGGACGCATGTCGCACAAGATCCCGATTTGGCGGGTGTTGCGGATTTCGAATATCGTGCAGCTGGTTTCAGGAATCGCGGTGCTGGCAACGGCTGCCACGGGTTTCGGCGGTCTGGTGGGAATTTTTGCGCCGGTGTTCGTATATATGTGCGCGACCGGCTTCGTTTTTCCGAACGGAAACACCATCGCCATGATGCGGCACGGCAATATGGCGGGCACCGCGTCCGCGCTGCTGGGCACGAATCAGTTCGTGATCGCTGCGGCTACGACGATCGTGCTGGGGATGATCGACAACTCATCGGCAATGCCAATGGCAATCGTGATCGCCGGATGCGGGGTGGCGGCGACACTGCTCAACTATGCGACCCTGGGGTCGAGGCTGGATGTGGCTCCGCCGAAATTGGTGGAGACGCACAGCTAGCGGTGCCCTGCTGAGGAACGCTTCTTGCCGCTCCCCTGAAGACGCTCTCTCCCCGGGATGCGTAACGCTCCGGGCCGGGCAAAGCCCAGCCGCAGGGCCGAAGCCCCGCCCCACATCTGCTGTCAGCGTCTTCATCTGGTTTGTTGGCCCGAAGGGCCATGTCGAC